>NZ_JBSWXV010000036.1:0-208 GCF_056160765.1 Microbulbifer sp. ABE4_465 | reverse complement strand
GCCATGACGGGAGCGTGTCATCCCGGACTTGATCCGGGATCCAGATGGCTCGGAGTGCGGAGCTTCGCTTCCCTGGATACCGGCCTTCGCCGGTATGACAGGAGTCTGTGCCATGACGGGAGCGTGTCATCCCGGACTTGATCCGGGATCCAGATGGCTCGGAGTGCGGAGCTTCGCTTCCCTGGATACCGGCCTTCGCCGGTATGAC
>NZ_JBSWXV010000035.1:0-216 GCF_056160765.1 Microbulbifer sp. ABE4_465 | reverse complement strand
ATTTCTATTGATGTTGAGCATTGTTAGTACTCAACCTCGCCTTGCAGTGTATTACTACAAAATGTTTTACCTTGTTAAAGAGCATCTGATGCAAAAATCAGAAAGCTGAACTCTTATCGCTTGATAAGAAATCAGGTTTCTGAGTTCTAATGTGTGTCGGGAAGTGGTGGAGCTATGCGGGATCGAACCGCAGACCTCTTGGATGCAAACCAAGCG
>NZ_JBSWXV010000034.1:0-227 GCF_056160765.1 Microbulbifer sp. ABE4_465 | reverse complement strand
TATTGCTTGATCGGACTGATGATGTTGGTCAGTTAGTGACAGTGCAGATTTATCTCACCATCTCTAAATATTCCAAATCAGAAGTCAGAAAACTGATTTCTTATCGCACGATAAGAGTTCAGCTTTCTGATTTTTACATCAGATGCTCTTTAACAAGGTAAAACATTTTGTAGTAATACACTGCAAGGCGAGGTTGAGTACTAACAATGCTCAACATCAATAGAAAT
>NZ_JBSWXV010000033.1:0-255 GCF_056160765.1 Microbulbifer sp. ABE4_465 | reverse complement strand
CGCCACCGACCTCTCAGTGGTTTTTGATGAAACAGTTAGTTTTTCAAATATTATTTTTAGTGATGTAGAGGTGATTGACACGAATGGCGGGGATCTCTTAGGTGGAGGTGCCAATGAGAAATTCAGTGTCAGTGGTTCTGATGTGTCCGTCGATCTCCTTGATACCGATGGTCAGGTCACAGATAGCAGCTCGTTTAGCTACACCGGACTTGGTCAAGTGCTCGGTAATGGTGGGGCCAATTCTATTGCTGCAGG
>NZ_JBSWXV010000032.1:0-283 GCF_056160765.1 Microbulbifer sp. ABE4_465 | reverse complement strand
AATTTTGGTAGGCCTGGGCAGACTTGAACTGCCGACCTCACCCTTATCAGGGGTGCGCTCTAACCAGCTGAGCTACAGGCCTATAAACTTGAACATTTCTCAGAAGAGAAAATGTCGGAGTTTAAAACGACACCCGAACCAAACGGGGCACTGACCCGCCCAACGGGCATCACTGACACAACATCATCAGTTCGATCAAGCAATATGTGTGAGCACTTACGAAGTTAGGTCGACTTCGATTAAGGAGGTGATCCAGCCCCAGGTTCCCCTAGGGCTACCTTGT
>NZ_JBSWXV010000031.1:0-293 GCF_056160765.1 Microbulbifer sp. ABE4_465 | reverse complement strand
CCGGCAGCGACACCTTCACGGTGAGTGGTGCAGACAATGTCACCGTAACGGACTACACCGCGACCTTTAGTGGCCTGAATGGTATCGCCGGCAACGGCGGTACCGACACCCTCAATGCCGGCACCGTATCCCTTACTGGAACCTCGAACGAAGTCACTGCCCACGGGATTACCGCAACCGGAATCAAAAACGTTGCCAGTGACAATGTCACCGGCAGTACCGGCAGCGATGCCTTCCTTGTTACCGGAACGAACACCCTCAGTGTTTTGGAGATGCTGTTTAGTGATGTTGAT
>NZ_JBSWXV010000030.1:0-323 GCF_056160765.1 Microbulbifer sp. ABE4_465 | reverse complement strand
AAGAAATCAGGTTTCTGAGTTCTAATGTGTGTCGGGAAGTGGTGGAGCTATGCGGGATCGAACCGCAGACCTCTTGGATGCAAACCAAGCGCTCTCCCAGCTGAGCTATAGCCCCATGCTAACTTGATCTTTTTCCGCTTGGCTGCGTTGCTGCTCCTCACTCTCTCGGTCACGTACTTGAGTACGCTCCCTCGATCGCTCGTCGCGCGCCTTGCCAATCGAAAAAATCTCTGCGTTACCAGAGTGGTAAATTTCGTGAATTGGTGTTTTCGGAGCCCGCAGCATAGCCTGCTATGCAAGGGATTCGAAAGCGCCGAGTCACG
>NZ_JBSWXV010000029.1:0-370 GCF_056160765.1 Microbulbifer sp. ABE4_465 | reverse complement strand
AGGCTGGGTGTGGAAGCGTTGTGAGGCGTTGAGCTAACCAGTACTAATTGCCCGTGCGGCTTGACCATACAACAGAGATGGTTACTAACGATTGGATTGTGAGCAAGAAATTGCCAGCATGAAGAGACGCGCAGATTGAGCTCGTAAGAGCATCGACTTGCGGTGTATTACTACAGAATGTTTTACCGACTTATTTGGGTTGATTGTTGATGTAGGAGCCTGCTTGCAGGCGAACACAAAGGCAAACGAACAATCAAATGGCAGCGCCGGGCATAGAGCCCATAAGACCAAGCCAACCCAAGCCAGTTTGCCTGACGACAATAGAGTTGTGGAACCACCTGATCCCTTGCCGAACTCAGAAGTGAAACGC
>NZ_JBSWXV010000028.1:0-378 GCF_056160765.1 Microbulbifer sp. ABE4_465 | reverse complement strand
CAATTTGGCTTCGCACAACCTTATCGAAGGGTATTCAATAAGGTTTCCGGATTTGTGTGCTTGAGAGACACACATTTCTATTGATGTTGAGTATTGTTAGTACTCAACCTCGCCTTGCAGTGTATTACTACAAAATGTTTTACCTTGTTAAAGAACATCTGATGTAAAAATCAGAAAGCTGAACTCTTATCGTTTGACAAGAAATCAGGTTTCTGACTTCTGATTTGGAATATTTAGAGATGGTGAGATAAATCTGCACTGTCACTAACTGACCAACATCATCAGTCCGATCAAGCAATATGTGTGAGCACTTACGAAGTTAGGTCGACTTCGATTAAGGAGGTGATCCAGCCCCAGGTTCCCCTAGGGCTACCTTGT
>NZ_JBSWXV010000027.1:0-418 GCF_056160765.1 Microbulbifer sp. ABE4_465 | reverse complement strand
GAACTCAGAAGTGAAACGCAACATCGCCGATGGTAGTGTGGGGATTCCCCATGTGAGAGTAGGTCATCGTCAGGTTTTAATTCAAAAGGCCCAGTCGCTTACGCGGCTGGGCCTTTTACTTATAAGTGAGAGCGTTCATTTTGTAACGCCGCCCAGGGCTCCAGGCAGTCCTCCAGTGCTGAGAATCAGGTCGATCAATCGCCGATTCCCAGCCCTGAAAAAGCTTTGAGAAACAGCTTGCCAAACGAGATTGGCGCCATATAATGCGCGTCCTTCTTAAGCCTTCAGCGCTGCTGGAGGGGTCATCCAAAGGGTGATCGAGGTGTTGGAAAGCGTTGATTTATAACGGTTTCGCGCTTCAAAGAAGTCTGCAAAAAGCACTTGCTTCAGCAGATTGGATGTGTAAAATGCGCATCCC
>NZ_JBSWXV010000026.1:0-470 GCF_056160765.1 Microbulbifer sp. ABE4_465 | reverse complement strand
GAAGCCGACAAAATCAATACCGCTGTTGGCAACGGTATCGGAACCCTGCAGTGACCAGGCAGCACCGGACGCACCGGTGGCACCGTTGCTGGCGGCACCGGCGGTTACCTGATCAACATCACTAAACAGCATCTCCAAAACACTGAGGGTGTTAGTACCGGTAACCAGGAAGGCATCGCTGCCGGTACTGCCAGTGACATTGGCACTGGCAACATTTTTGATGCCGGTTGCGGTAATCCCATGCGCAGTGACTACATTCGATGTGCCTGTCAGGGAAACGGTGCCGGCATTGAGCGTATCGGTACCGCCGTTGCCGGCGATGCCATTCAGGCCACTTAAGGTCGCGGTGTAGTCCGTAACGGTGACATTGTCTGCACCGCTCACCGTAAAGGTGTCACTGCCGGTCGCTGTGCCCTGGAGTCCGGCACCGTTGGCGGCAAGTGATGAGAAGCCGACAAAATCAATACCGC
>NZ_JBSWXV010000025.1:0-606 GCF_056160765.1 Microbulbifer sp. ABE4_465 | reverse complement strand
CTCACCGTAAAGGTGTCACTGCCGGTCGCTGTGCCCTGGAGTCCGGCACCGTTGGCGGCAAGTGATGAGAAGCCGACAAAATCAATACCGCTGTTGGCAACGGTATCGGAACCCTGCAGTGACCAGGCAGCACCGGACGCACCGGTGGCACCGTTGCTGACGGCACCGGCGGTTACCTGATCAACATCACTAAACAGCATCTCCAAAACACTGAGGGTGTTCGTTCCGGTAACAAGGAAGGCATCGCTGCCGGTACTGCCGGTGACATTGGCACTGGCAACGTTTCTGATACCGGTTGCGGTAATCCCGTGCACCGTGACTTCGTTCGAAGTTCCAGTAAGGGATACGGTACCGGCATTAAGCGTATCGGTACCGCCGCTTCCGGCGATGCCATTCAGGCTTTTAAAGGTCGCGGAGTAGTCCGTGACGGTGACATTGTCTGCGCCATTTACCGTGAAGGTGTCACTGCCGGTCGCTGTGCCCTGGAGGCCGGCACCGTTGGCGGCAAGTGATGAGAAGCCGACAAAATCAATACCGCTGTTGGCAACGGTATCGGAACCCTGCAGTGACCAGGCAGCACCGGACGCACCGGTGGCACCGTTGCTG
>NZ_JBSWXV010000024.1:0-608 GCF_056160765.1 Microbulbifer sp. ABE4_465 | reverse complement strand
CCTCCGCCACCGACCTCTCAGTGGTTTTTGATGAAACAGTTAGTTTTTCAAATATTATTTTTAGTGATGTAGAGGTGATTGACACGAATGGAGGAAATCTTTTAGGTGGGGTCTCCAATGAAAGATTTAGTGTCACCGGTTCCGAAGTGTCCGTCGATCTCCTTGATGCCGATGGCGAGATTGAAAAGAGTAGCGTTTTTAAATATGTGGGAATGGAATCTGTTCTAGGTGGAGCAAGTGGCGGTGATGTTGTTCGGGCTCCCGATGGCGAAGAGCTCACTATACCTCAGTCTAGCGTGATTACATTTGCTGGCATTGATTTTGATGAAGTGGAAGCTATTGAAGCAAGTAATGCGGGCCTGACAGGAACTGCTGGTGCTGATGTTTTTACTGTTCTCGAGGGCGGTAGAGTTTTGGTAGACGGATCAGCTTTTGAATTCGGAAACCTAACAGGAATCATCGGCAACGGCGGTACCGACACCCTCAATACCAGCGCCGTATCCCTGACGGGCAATTTGAACGAAGTCACTGCCCACGGGATTACCGCAACCGGAATCAAAAACGTTGCCAGTGCCAATGTCACCGGCAGTACCGGCAGCGATGCCTTT
>NZ_JBSWXV010000023.1:0-719 GCF_056160765.1 Microbulbifer sp. ABE4_465 | reverse complement strand
GTTACGTCGGTGGTACGGAAGTAGAACTGCGGACGGTAGCCTTTGAAGAACGGGGTGTGACGGCCACCTTCGTCCTTGGACAGGATGTAAACCTCACCTTCGAACTTGGTGTGCGGGGTGATGGAGCCCGGCTTAGCCAGTACCTGACCACGCTCAACTTCGTCACGCTTGGTGCCACGCAGCAGGGCGCCGATGTTCTCACCCGCACGACCTTCGTCGAGCAGCTTGCGGAACATTTCAACACCGGTACAGGTGGTAGAAGTGGTTTCTTTGATACCAACGATCTGGATTTCGTCACCAGTGTTGATGATGCCACGCTCTACACGGCCAGTTACTACGGTACCGCGACCAGAGATGGAGAATACGTCTTCGATCGGCATCAGGAACGGCTGGTCTACAGCGCGCTCTGGCTCCGGGATGTACTCGTCCAGGGTTTCTACCAGCTTCTTAACAGCGCTGGTGCCCAGCTCGTTGTCGTCTTCGCCGTTCAGGGCCATCAGGGCAGAACCAGCGATGATCGGAGTGTCGTCACCCGGGAATTCGTATTGATCCAGCAGCTCGCGCAGCTCCATCTCTACCAGTTCCAGCATCTCTGCGTATTCTTCAGAGCCTACGCCGCCACAGTCTTCTGCCAGCAGGTCTGCTTTGTTCAGGAATACAACGATGTAAGGTACACCTACCTGACGAGACAGCAGGATGTGCTCACGGGTCTGCGGCAT
>NZ_JBSWXV010000022.1:0-1376 GCF_056160765.1 Microbulbifer sp. ABE4_465 | reverse complement strand
CTCAACATCAATAGAAATGTGTGTCTCTCAAGCACACAAATCCGGAAACCTTATTGAATACCCTTCGATAAGGTTGTGCGAAGCCAAATTGTCTTAGGCAAGGCGCGCGACGAACGAAGAAGGGAGCGTACATTAGTACGTGACCGACTGAGTAAGGAGCAGCAACGCCGCATAAGGCGATTTGGGGAAGCACAAAGTCGTTAGTAGTCGTTTGTGTTGTATGGTCAAGCGACTAAGCGTATACGGTGGATGCCTTGGCAGCTGGAGGCGATGAAGGACGTAGGAGCCTGCGAAAAGTCTAGGGGAGCTGGCACACAAGCTTTGATCCTAGGATGTCCGAATGGGGAAACCCACTCCTTTTAGGAGTATCCCTAACTGAATACATAGGTTAGGGAGGCGAACCCGGGGAACTGAAACATCTAAGTACCCGGAGGAAAAGAAATCAACCGAGATTCCCTGAGTAGCGGCGAGCGAAAGGGGATTAGCCCTTAAGCTATTTATGTCTTAGTGGAAGGATCTGGAAAGTTCCGCGATACAGGGTGATAGCCCCGTACACGAAAAGGCACATTTAGTGAAATCGAGTAGGTCGGGACACGTGTTATCTTGACTGAACATGGGGGGACCATCCTCCAAGGCTAAATACTCCCAGCTGACCGATAGTGAACCAGTACCGTGAGGGAAAGGCGAAAAGAACCCCGGAGAGGGGAGTGAAATAGAACCTGAAACCGTATACGTACAAGCAGTAGGAGCCCTTCGGGGTGACTGCGTACCTTTTGTATAATGGGTCAGCGACTTATTGTCTGTAGCAAGGTTAACCGCATAGGGGAGCCGTAGAGAAATCGAGTCTTAATAGGGCGTTTAGTTGCAGGCAATAGACCCGAAACCCGGCGATCTATCCATGGGCAGGTTGAAGATTGAGTAACATCAATTGGAGGACCGAACTCACTAATGTTGAAAAATTAGGAGATGACCTGTGGATCGGAGTGAAAGGCTAATCAAGCCGGGAGATAGCTGGTTCTCCTCGAAAGCTATTTAGGTAGCGCCTCGCGTCTCACCCACGGGGGTAGAGCACTGTTTGGGCTAGGGGGTCATCCCGACTTACCAACCCCATGCAAACTCCGAATACCGTGGAGTGCAATCGCGGGAGACACACGGCGGGTGCTAACGTCCGTCGTGAAAAGGGAAACAACCCAGACCGCCAGCTAAGGTCCCAAATATCAGTTAAGTGGGAAACGATGTGGGAAGGCCCAGACAGCTAGGAGGTTGGCTTAGAAGCAGCCATCCTTTAAAGAAAGCGTAATAGCTCACTAGTCGAGTCGGCCCGCGCGGAAGATATACCGGGGCTCAAACTGATAACCGAAGCTGCGGATGCTCTT
>NZ_JBSWXV010000021.1:0-1674 GCF_056160765.1 Microbulbifer sp. ABE4_465 | reverse complement strand
TGCCCGGGCCCGCCATGGCATGCACATAGCTAACTGGATCAAAGCCACTGAGCGAATCGTAGTACAGGGCAATTCGGCCACCACCGCCAGAGGCAGCATAATTACCATAGCCACCCGACGCTTCGATCTTGGTGTAACCATTACCAATAATTTCAGAAGCTTCAATCCAGATAGATCCGCCACTACCGCCACCTACGTCGCGAGAGTAGTTACCGTTAGCCAGGATATCGCCGTACACTTCAAATCGGTTACTGGCCACTAACTTAATGGCGCCACCACCGCGGCTACCTTGAACGGTTTCATCTATCCCGAACCCACCCACGCCAAAGTCAGTCGGCGCTTCATAGGAGCCAAATATTGGAGCGGAAGCACCCGATAAGGGATCCATACCACCCAAGCCCCCATAACTACCGCCTGACTTCCAGTGTTCGCCGGTATTAGGGCGACGCCCTCTATTGCTTACATCAATATATGAATTAGAGCTAATGTAAAAATCCGTAGCGCTTAAAGTAATACCAGAGATATAAGTTTCAGAAGCATAAGGAGTGGTAATCTTCCCCTGGTTCTGAACTCTGATGGACTCGAAGCTATAATCTTGCGGCAGCTCTAAAGTAAAACCATCAACCACTAATTCATTATTGGCTACTGTGAAGTCGCCTTCAGCTTTGATATAGACATCATCGTAACGAGAGCCTGTTATCGGCGCCCCAATATGGGCCCCCTCCTCTACAACAACCCTCGCATTATGAAAATGGACAGGGGTATCAAAATACTCACCAATACGGAATGGCAAGTAAGAGCTGCTCTCACTCCTATTTGTGACCTGTAGCCTTCCATTGTTTAACGGCAATGAACGATCATATAAGTAGACTGTGCCTGGCCCACCGTACGCAGTGACACCACTTGTGCCCGGGCCCGCCATGGCATGCACATAGCTAACTGGATCAAAGCCACTGAGCGAATCGTAGTACAGGGCAATTCGGCCACCACCGCCAGAAGCAGCATAATAACCATACCCACCTGACGCTTCGATCTTGGTGTAACCATTACCAATAATTTCAGAAGCTTCAATCCAGATAGATCCGCCACTACCGCCACCTACGTCGCGAGAGTAGTTACCGTTGGCCAGGATATCGCCGTACACTTCAAATCGGTTACTGGCCACTAACTTAATAGCACCGCCCCCGCGGCTACCTTGAACGGTTTCATCTATCCCGAATCCACCCACGCCAAAGTCAGTCGGCGCCTCATAGGAGCCAAATATTGGAGCGGAAGCACCCGATGAGGGATCCATACCACCCAAGCCCCCATAACTACCGCCTGACTTCCAGTGTTCGCCGGTATTTGGACGACGCCCTCTATTGCTTACATCAATATATGAATTAGAGCTAATGTAAAAATCCGTAGCGCTTAAAGTAATACTAGAGATATAAGTTTCAGAAGCATAGGGAGTGGTAATCTTCCCCTGGTTCTGAACTCTGATGGACTCGAAGCTATAATCTTGCGGCAGCTCTAAAGTAAAGCCATCAACCACTAATTCATTATTGGCTACTGTGAAGTCGCCTTCAGCTTTGATATAGACGTCATCGTAACGAGAGCCTGTTATCGGCGCCCCAATATGGGCCCCCTCCTCTACAACAACCCTCGCATTATGAAAATGGACAGGGGTATCAA
>NZ_JBSWXV010000020.1:0-1750 GCF_056160765.1 Microbulbifer sp. ABE4_465 | reverse complement strand
GAGCATGGTAGAGGAGCGTTGTGTAAGCCGCTGAAGGTGAACTGTGAGGTTTGCTGGAGGTATCACAAGTGCGAATGCTGACATGAGTAACGACAAGGGGGGTGAAAAACCTCCCCGCCGGAAGACCAAGGGTTCCTGTCCAACGCTAATCGGGACAGGGTTAGTCGGCCCCTAAGGCGAGGGCGAAAGCCGTAGTCGATGGGAAACAGGTTAATATTCCTGTACTTGCAATTGCTGCGATGGAGTGACGGAGAAGGCTAGGCCAGCATGGCGATTGGTTGTCCATGTTTAAGGTTGTAGGCTGGGGACTTAGGCAAATCCGGGTCCCTAAGGCTGAGAATTGATGACGAAGCTTACCTCGGTAAGTGAAGTGGTTGATGCCCTGCTTCCAGGAAAAACTTCTAAGCTTCAGGCAATTGCGAACCGTACTCTAAACCGACACAGGTGGTCAGGTAGAGAATACCAAGGCGCTTGAGAGAACTCTGGTGAAGGAACTAGGCAAAATGGTACCGTAACTTCGGGAGAAGGTACGCCGGTTTTGGTGATGGGACTTGCTCCCTAAGCTGAGGCCGGTCGAAGTGACCAGGTGGCTGCGACTGTTTATTAAAAACATAGCACTCTGCAAACACGTAAGTGGACGTATAGGGTGTGACGCCTGCCCGGTGCCGGAAGGTTAATTGATGGGGTTAGCTTATGCGAAGCTCTTGATCGAAGCCCCGGTAAACGGCGGCCGTAACTATAACGGTCCTAAGGTAGCGAAATTCCTTGTCGGGTAAGTTCCGACCTGCACGAATGGCGTAACGATGGCCACGCTGTCTCCACCAGAGACTCAGTGAAATTGAAATCGCTGTTAAGATGCAGTGTACCCGCGGCTAGACGGAAAGACCCCGTGAACCTTTACTACAGCTTTGCACTGAACTTTGAGCCTATTTGTGTAGGATAGGTGGGAGGCTTTGAAACTGTGACGCCAGTTGCAGTGGAGCCATCCTTGAAATACCACCCTGGTATGTTTGAGGTTCTAACTCTGGTCCATTATCTGGATCGAGGACAGTGTATGGTGGGTAGTTTGACTGGGGCGGTCTCCTCCCAAAGAGTAACGGAGGAGTACGAAGGTGCACTCAGCATGGTCGGAAATCATGCAATGAGCATAATGGTATAAGTGCGCTTGACTGCGAGTCAGACATGACGAGCAGGTACGAAAGTAGGTCATAGTGATCCGGTGGTTCTGTATGGAAGGGCCATCGCTCAACGGATAAAAGGTACTCCGGGGATAACAGGCTGATACCGCCCAAGAGTTCACATCGACGGCGGTGTTTGGCACCTCGATGTCGGCTCATCACATCCTGGGGCTGAAGCCGGTCCCAAGGGTATGGCTGTTCGCCATTTAAAGTGGTACGCGAGCTGGGTTTAGAACGTCGTGAGACAGTTCGGTCCCTATCTGCCGTGGGCGTTGGAGATTTGAGAAGAGTTGCTCCTAGTACGAGAGGACCGGAGTGAACGAACCTCTGGTGTTCGGGTTGTCACGCCAGTGGCATTGCCCGGTAGCTATGTTCGGACGGGATAACCGCTGAAAGCATCTAAGCGGGAAGCCTCCTTCAAGATGAGATCTCCCTGACTCCTTGAGAGTCCTGAAGGGCCGTGGAAGACTACCACGTTGATAGGCTGGGTGTGGAAGCGTTGTGAGGCGTTGAGCTAACCAGTACTAATTGCCCGTGCGGCTTGACCATACAACAGAGATGGTTACTAACGA
>NZ_JBSWXV010000018.1:0-5435 GCF_056160765.1 Microbulbifer sp. ABE4_465 | reverse complement strand
CCAGGTGGCGGAATTGGTAGACGCGCTAGCTTCAGGTGCTAGTGGCCTTACGGTCGTGGAAGTTCAAGTCTTCTCCTGGGCACCATCTTTACGCAAAAAGGCCGACTCTCACGAGTCGGCCTTTTTGTTTTGCAGGATGCGCAGCTCACCGGAACCAGATAGGCGGGACAAGCCAGATAAATCAGCCGGGGCGCCAGAAGATGCCCCGGGCCAATTCACTTAGCGGCCACCAACGACCATGGGCAGCGGTTCCAGCATGGCGCTTTCCAGCACTGCGCCTTCAACCGAATCATCTTCCACCTTCGCGCTCTCTTCCTGCTCTTCTTCGTCGTCATCCGAGCCACCCAAAGGCTGCAGCTCACCGCCGTGCAACTGCACCTCCGGGAGATTCAGGGCGTCGATACCCAGACTGTACGGGGTTACCTCACTGAAGATACCCGGATCCAGCTGGGCGATATCATCCACCGGGTTCTGGATCGCGGATTTGAGGCCCTGCGCGGTCTGAGCACCAGCTACGGACTCAAGCTGATCACCAGTAGCGGTGAAGGTGGGTTGCTGGCCGACGAAGGCGGGCTCGAAGTAACTGAGCGCCACAATATCCACCGACTGGCTGGCATCCATCCGCAACGGATTGATCTCGGTACCGATATTGCCCCAGCGTTGCAGCTGAGAACCCAGCTGGATGGTGCCCGCGGTGATATGGGTTTCACCGAAGGTTTCCGCCGTCAGCAGACCGAAGCCGGCGCTGGCCAAGGACACGCTGCCACGACCGGCGTTGATCTGGTCGATATGCAGATCGTCCTGGGCAACGATGGAGACATCAACGTCCGCACCGCCAGAGCTCAGGCTCAGGGAACCCAAATCACTCTCGATATCCAAATCACCGGCCAGGTTCAACACCGCATTTTGCGCTTTCAGTGAACCACCAATGGTTTCGCGACTACTACTGGTGAGCGTAAGGTCGCCGGCAGGATCGTATTCCAGCGCCATGCCCGCCGCAGAGAAATTCACTCCGGCCTCACTGCCATCGGTAGTGAAGTCGAGTTGCTGACTGGACACGAGGTTAAGGCCACCGGTGGTATCGGCCAGCTGCTCGAAACCGCTGAAGCCAAAGTTACCCACCTTGTTCTGCGCGGTGGAATCACCGGTAATATCCCAGGTTTGCGAGGCCAGGAAGACTTCCAGGCGGTCACTGCCAGCACCGGCCGACAACACGGTCGGCTGCGCACCGGCGAGCAATTGCACCAGGTCGTCGCCATCACCCAGCAACAAACTGTCCAGCAAAGTACCGCTCATATAAACAATATCGGCACCTGCCCCGGTATCCACCGAATCAAAAGTACCGCCATCCATATGGAAGGTATCTGCCCCTGCACCGGCCACCAGATTTTCAAAACCGGTAAAGGATACGGAGAACTGCTCATCGCCCACGGTGCTCGCGCTGTCGCCCAGGGCCCAGGAGAGGGCTGCATCCATACCATAAAGAGTATCGGCGTCACTGCCCGCTGCTATGGACTGCACAGCGCCAAACTGTACACCACCAATGGTCAATTCAGACGGGCCGGAGAGGAGATAGTCGGCGGCAAGGTTCGGACCGCTGTAAGCGCCGGTATCCGCCACCCGCTCCAGGTTTTCAAACAGCACCGAGATGCTTTCCAGCTGGGCCACCGCACTGCCATCAACCAGCGCAGAATTCTCCGTTGCGGAAGTCCACTGGCCATTGCCACCGCTGACACGGTCGTCGCCATCGCGGGCATCCACTGAAGCCACACCGCTAAAGTCGATGGCGGCAACACGGATATCGCCACTGGCACCCAGTTCAAAGGTTTCATTGCCATCGGTTCCGATAATCTGGTCGGCGCCGCCGTTGCCAGCGACCGAGCGGATACCGGTAAACGCGATACCCTGGGCGCTCAACTCGCCCTCACTACCGGCAAGCACAAACTGCTCATTGGCACTGCTGCCAATCAAACCGGCATTTTCCGCCAGCACCTGATCCAAATCATGGAACACAACGCCATTGGCGGACACCGTACCCTCAGTGCCAAGCTGCCAGCTCTCTGCAGCACTGGCCACCTGGTTGCCGTCCTCCTCGCCAGAGAAGACTTCAGCCACGTTATCAAACAGGATATCCAGTACCGACAACGTACTACTGTCGGCACTCAGGGTGTAGCTCTCGGTAATGCTATTTTGCGAGCCATCCACAATCGCGGCATTGGTGGTCACCTGCTCGATTCCGGTAAAGGCGATATCGGCAACGGATGCACTGCCGCTTTGCGCCCCCAGAACCCAGCGCTCTCCGGCAGTGGTGGATACGGTATCGCTGCCCTGCCCTGCGGCCACGCTCTGTACATCACTGAAGGCGATGCCATCGGCTTCCACTGCACTACTACCGTTTACATTAAATGTTGTTGCCGTGGCATTGCCCGCTACATGACCGCTACCTGCACTGGCGCTTTCCACCTGAGTAAACTGCATACCTGCATGTGCCAGAGAGCCCGCAGCGCCCTGCAGTGTCCAGTCATCGCTCGCCTGCCCAATCACGCTATCTTTACCTGCGCCACCGGCCACACTGTTCACATCACTGAACACGATGCCGCCAGCCACCAGGGTGTTATTACCCTGAGCAGTAAGCACATCGTCCCCTGCCGAACCGGTAAATGTATTGGTGCGAGACACGGTAGAAACACCGGTAACCGCAATGCCGCCACTGCTGACCGCGTTGCTGCCGGAAAGCGTCACGCCATCCAAAGCCACCAGATCGATAGCCGCATCTTGCAGCGCCATGCTGCTGAGGCCATTAAAAGTGGCTGCGCCAGATGCGACGCTGCCGCTTGCGGCAATCTGCGCCGTCTCCTGGCCGCTCACACTGAGTGCAGCGCCACTACCGTTGAACAGCTCAACACCGGTAAACTGAATACCATCGTGAGAGACACTGTTATCCGCGGCCAGCTGATAGTCCACGCCAGCACGGGAAGTCACTTGGTCGTCACCGCCGGCGGCGGCCACGCTGGTCAGCCCATCAAATACGATATCGAATACGGAAAGCGCACCGCTGCCAGACATTACGAAAATGTCAGCGCCTGCTGAACCATTCAGCGCGGACGCAGTTGCGGAATCGATACCGGTAAAGTCGATGCCACTAGTGGCAAACGCGCCCGAGGCACCCGCCAGGGTAACTAGACCTACGGTGGTGACATCATCACTACCCGCACCTGCGTTTACCTGAGAGATATCGGTAAATTTCAGGGAGGCTACCGAGAAGGCGTTGCTACCGGTCACGGTGAAATCGTGACCCGCACCATTGCCGGTAACAATTCCGGAGCCGCCACCGAAGGTTTCAATGGTATTGAGTGTCAGACCGCCGTGAGTAACCGATACAGCCCCCGCCGCGAGTTTCCAGCCATCACTACCGACACTGGTAAAGGTATCTGCACCACCGGCGCCGTGAAGTGTGGTTACGGCATTAAAGGTGAAGCTTCCTACGCTCAGCACATCGTTGTCGGCCCACTCAAACAGATCGTCGCCATCGGTGCCGGTCAGGGTGCCTACGGTTGCGCTCTGGATACCGGAAAACAGCAAATCGTTTGCGCTCAGCTTGCCTGAGGTACTGGAGAGGCTGAGACCATCGGAGAAGGCACTGGCAGTCAGGGAATCCAGTCCGCCATTGCCGAGTACTTCCGTCATATCGTGCACGGTGAGCTCGCCGATGGAGACAGTGCCGTCACTGTTCAATGTAAAGTTATCGGCACCGGCGGTCCCCAGAAGGTTGGCGTTAACGGTTTTGAGGATTTCTACGTTTTGGAAGGCAACACCGTGGTTTTCTGCACTGCTCTCCCCCGTGATCAGCCAGTTATCCCCACTGAAACCGGTAACCGTATCGGTGCCGCCTTTTGCGTCGACATCGGTGGACCCACCAAGCTCAACTCCATCCAGTGTCACCACACCTTCCGCGGTAAACGCGAGATGATTATCCCCGTCGTCACCTTCGAGCAACGCCGCTAGAATTTTATCGATATCGTAAAACTTGATGCCGGCGTTTTGCGCATACTTCACCGTCTCACCGTCAACCGTTTCATCCAGCAGCTGCGCGGTGCCATCGGCATCCAGGATATCTTTCCCCTCACCACCGACGACGGTCGACAACCCGGAAATCGCCATATCGGCAGTGGTGATAGCTCCGCTATCAGTGACCGTAAACGTATCATCGCCACTGGTGCCGTCGAGATCCGCAATCACCGCGGTATCGATATTGGTAAAGGTAAAGGTATCGCTGAGACCGATTTGTTTGTCGGTACCCGTAAGTTCGAGCGTGCCGGTATAGCCGGTGGTGAACAGGTGATTACCGGAGGTAGATGTGGTTCTGCCGGTTTCGGATTCGCCGGCGTTGACGCCGGTCAGGCCGGTGAACGTCATGCCTTCATAACCAACCGCGATGGCTGAAGCACTGCCGCTCAAGGTAAAGGTTTCATCATTCGCGGTGCCGGTGAGGGCGGCGTTGCTTGCGACAAGGCTGGAGAAGCCGTTAAAGTCTATCTCGCTATTGCGCGCCGTATCCGTATCCTGCAGCAACCAGTTAACACCGGAAGCGCCCGTTGCGCTATTGCCCACGCCACCAGCGGTAACCGACCCCACATTGGTTAATAGCATCCCCAAAACACTGAGAGTGTTCGTGCCGGTAACAAGGAAGGCATCGCTGCCAGCACTACCGGTGACATTGGCACTGGCAACGTTCTTGATTCCGGTTGCGGTAATCCCGTGGGCCGTAACTTCATTCGAATTACCTGTCAGGGATACGCTGCCGGCATTGAGGGTATCGGTACCGCCGCTTCCGGCGATACCATTCAGGCCACTAAAGGTCGCGGTGTAGTCCGTTACGGTGACATTGTCTGCACCACTCACCGTGAAGGTGTCGCTGCCGGTCGCTGTGCCCTGCAGACCGGCACCGTTGGCGGCAAGTGACGAGAAGCCAACGAAATCAATACCGCTGTTGGCAACGGTATCGGAACCCTGCAGTGACCAGGCAGCAGCAGCGGCGCCAGTGGCACTGTTGCTGGTAGCACCTGCGGTTACCCGATCAACATCACTAAACAACATCTCCAAAACACTGAGAGTGTTTGTGCCGGTAACGAGAAAGGCATCGCTGCCGGTACTGCCGGTGACATTGGCACTGGCAACGTTTTTGATTCCGGTTGCGGTAATCCCGTGGGCAGTGACTTCGTTCGAATTGCCCGTCAGGGATACGGCGCCGGCATTGAGGGCGTCGGTACCGCCGTTGCCGGCGATACCATTCAGGCCACTAAAGGTCGCGGTGTAGTCCGTAACGGTGACATTGTCTGCACCACTCACCGTAAAGGTGTCACTGCCGGTCGCTGTGCCCTGGAGTCCGGCACCGTTGGCGGCAAGTGATGAGAAGCCGACAAAATCAATACCGC
>NZ_JBSWXV010000017.1:0-8985 GCF_056160765.1 Microbulbifer sp. ABE4_465 | reverse complement strand
CTGCATCATCGTTTACGTCGATTAGCTCGAAGTCCGCATCAGCGTCCGCATCCGCGTCGGCGTCTGCATCGGCGTCTGCATCGGCGTCGGCGTCGGCATCGGCATCGGCATCGGCATCGGCATCGGCATCTGCATCAGCATCCGCGTCGGCATCTGCATCTGCATCTGCATCTGCATCCGCGTCAGCATCGGCATCGGCATCGGCATCGGCATCAGCGTCGGCGTCGGCATCCGCATCGGCGTCCGCATCCGCATCGGCATCGGCATCTGCGTCGGCATCGGCATCTGCGTCGGCATCCGCGTCGGCATCTGCATCCGCGTCAGCATCGGCATCGGCATCGGCATCGGCATCGGCATCGGCATCGGCATCGGCATCGGCATCAGCGTCGGCATCGGCATCTGCATCCGCGTCGGCATCGGCGTCGGCATCCGCATCGGCGTCCGCATCCGCATCGGCGTCCGCATCCGCGTCGGCATCGGCGTCGGCGTCGGCGTCGGCGTCAGCGTCAGCGTCAGCGTCAGCATCCGCGTCGGCATCCGCATCGGCGTCCGCATCGGCGTCGGCGTCGGCGTCGGCGTCGGCGTCGGCGTCGGCGTCGGCGTCGGCGTCGGCGTCGGCGTCAGCATCCGCATCTGCATCAGCGTCAGCATCTGCATCAGCGTCGGCATCGGCGTCGGCATCCGCATCGGCATCTGCATCGGCATCTGCATCGGCATCGGCATCGGCATCCGCATCAGCGTCGGCATCGGCATCGGCATCGGCGTCGGCGTCGGCGTCGGCGTCGGCATCAGCGTCGGCATCAGCGTCGGCGTCCGCATCCGCATCCGCATCGGCATCTGCATCTGCGTCGGCATCTGCATCCGCGTCGGCATCGGCGTCGGCGTCGGCATCTGCGTCCGCATCAGCGTCGGCATCGGCGTCGGCATCTGCGTCGGCATCTGCGTCGGCATCTGCGTCGGCATCTGCGTCCGCATCAGCGTCGGCATCCGCATCCGCATCGGCATCTGCATCAGCGTCAGCATCTGCATCAGCGTCGGCATCCGCATCGGCATCGGCATCGGCATCGGCATCGGCGTCGGCATCGGCGTCGGCGTCGGCATCAGCATCCGCATCGGCATCGGCATCGGCATCGGCGTCGGCGTCGGCGTCGGCGTCGGCGTCGGCGTCCGCATCGGCGTCCGCATCCGCATCCGCATCGGCATCTGCATCTGCGTCGGCATCTGCATCCGCGTCGGCATCCGCATCCGCGTCGGCATCGGCGTCGGCGTCGGCATCTGCGTCCGCATCAGCGTCGGCATCTGCGTCGGCATCCGCATCAGAGTCGGCATCTGCGTCGGCATCCGCATCGGCGTCCGCATCGGCGTCCGCATCCGCATCGGCATCGGCGTCCGCATCCGCATCGGCATCGGCATCGGCATCGGCGTCGGCATCGGCGTCGGCGTCGGCGTCGGCATCGGCATCCGCATCGGCATCGGCATCTGCGTCGGCATCTGCGTCGGCATCTGCGTCGGCATCCGCATCGGCGTCCGCATCCGTATCGGCATCGGCATCGGCATCGGCATCGGCATCGGCATCGGCATCGGCATCTGCGTCAGCATCGGCATCCGTGTCGGCATCTGCATCTGCATCTGCGTCAGCATCCGCATCCGCATCCGCATCAGCGTCGGCATCTGCGTCCGCATCTGAATCGGCATCAGCATCACCTTCGGGAGGCGGCGGGGGTGGATCTACGGGTGTTGGGCCGTCGACGGCGGGTGGGCTATCTACAGGAGGCGGCGCAGAAAAGGTGGTCGGTCTGAACGGCTCGAAGGTATCTCTACGTTCCCTTCCTTCACCATTGCTTCTGTCATCGTCGTCATCATCGACCGCGTCAGCAATAGCGGCAATACCAATCGCCGACAATGCGGCCCAAACCCAGGGGCAAACCTGTTGACTCGCTGGAACTACGCCAACCAGATCTGCACTGCTGCTCACAAGTGAAGTCGAAAGAAATGCGCCCTCATCACCGAAATGTGCGAGTAGCACATCGTCGGTTTCCGGGTCTTTTAGAAAAAGGTCACTTCTAACGTCATCTTTATCTAACGAAAAGAACCCTAGAATCGTTACGATTTCCCCTGACGCCAATTGCACGATCAGGTCGTTTCCGGACCGAACATATGTTTGTATCTCATCTTCGGCCAAAGACAATTTGACCACCCCTGGCTCATTCAATGCCAAGGTTGAACCCTCAAATTCCTCTACTATGCCACTGGATTTCGCGACTACCTGCACCTTCATATTCATCACCTAGCTTAGGAACATTATTTTTCGAAATAGCCTAAGTACTGCGAAACCGAAAGCTACGTCTGAAACTGTTTCTTTGTAAAAATCGACAGCGAGCTCAATGCACATTTTTAGCGGGCAACACCAGAAACTCTGTACCGCAAAGTCAGATTTCTAACAGACTAGTAAATAATTAGATGGGAAAACTGGCAGGTCGAACGATTGACACTTAATACATCAGATCGGCGTTAACGGCACCCGAAGCTCAATTTACTTGAGTGCCGATTTAGAATAGAGATATCGCAAAGCGATCGTTTTGGGAAACATTACTGCCCGACAGAAATCTTTAAATGGAGACGAAGCAGAGACAAAGTCCCGTGAGCGCATCCCCGAAAACGAAAAAAATGACAGTAAAACTATAACTCTACCGCTCTCGAAGAGCTTCTCCAGCTTGATTTATTGGTTTAACAAGATAGTCGAAAATAGTTTTTGCTCCTGTTTTTATATCAACAGATGCGATCATCCCGGGAACTATAGGGAACTTCTTTCCTGACTTGTTAATTAGCGCTGGGGCGTCAGTAAGAATCGTCACATGATAATAGTATTCGTCGGGTTTATTCTCATCTTGAATGGTATCGGGGGATATAGTCACGACCTTCCCGTCCAGGCCACCAAAAATCGAATAGTCGTAGGCTGTTATTTTAACTTTCGCACTCTGCCCCGGGTGTATATAGGCAATATCGCGAGGGGAGATTTTTGCCTCGACCAAAAGCCGATCATCCAAAGGAACAATATCCATAAGATGTCCATTTGGGGGAATCACACCACCAATAGTCGTTACCGCAATATCCTTTACGATTCCGCGTACGGGAGATTTCAATGTGAGCCTCGTTAGCGAATCTGACCTTCCCTCAATGATAGAACGCAAGGCCTCGACTTCGGCACTGACACTAGAAAGCTCTTCCCTCGCCTGCACCATATATTCAGATTTAGCTTCTTTGATTTTGAGCTCGAGTTCTGATCTCTGACGACTGAGTCTGAGCACTTCCACACTACTCGCTGCTCCTGATTCAACAAGATCTTTGGTTATTTTCAGCTCGCTCTTAACCAGGCTCAAAGCTTCTTGCAGGCTTTCAAGTGCATCCGATAGCCCATTTTGGCGTATGGCATATAGCTTTCGCTCTTTTGCGATCAAGCTCTCATACCCAAGGAGCTCGTCGGGGAATTCCAGTTTTCCTCCACTTACCTCGGCACTTAACCGCGCGGCGCTGGCTAGCGCGGCTCGAAATCGCGCCTCACTCTCATTGACATTTGATCGAATTTTGGTCGGATCGAGTTGAGCGATTACCTGGCCTTTTTCAACAATATCGCCTTCCATTACCTTAAGGTCTGCGAGAATCCCGCCTTCCAAAGACTGAATAATCTGGGCTCTTGATGTTGGAACTACCTTGCCACTACCCCTTGAAACCTCATCAACTTCCGCAAAGTATGACCAGGAAATCAGAGAGACCAAGAGCAGTAGAAATATCCAGACGATACGAGTTGACTTCGTCAACCGAGCATCATCAAGCTCCGCATTAAAATGTGCCCCGGCATTCTGAAAGTCTGCCTCTAGAATCGCGACGCTACTTGCACTGTTTGCTTTGTTATCAACACTACCTATCGACGTTGCCGGCGGGATCATTCCCTGATCGCCACCTGCGTCCGCCGCAAGATTTCCCCTGGAGGATTTGTTGTCTGCACTCATTAACTTACCACCTCCTTAGTACGCGCTCCCCGGGAGGAGGCTTGCGACAAACGATTCAGCGCATCTGCTTTTGGTGCATCGAGAATGAGATCACCATTTTCAACAACGAGAATACGATCCGCTAACTGCAATGTACTGCTGCGGTGCGTTGCAATGATCAGCGTGCGACCGATCGCCCATTTTTGAAGCTTTGCAATAAATCGCTTCTCAGTCATGTCGTCCAGTGACGCGGTAGGCTCATCTAAAAGCACAACACTTGGATCACGAATGAAAAGGCGCGCTAACAATAACGATTGGCGCTGCCCCCCAGACATTCCTAGCCCTCCCTCTAGTACTGTGTGGTCCAATCCTTTAGAAAGCTTGCGTACGAACTCCAGCGCCCCGGACATATCCAGCGCCGCAACAATCTCCCGATCCGTTGCACCCGGCGCGCCGAGCGTAATATTTTCCCGGAGGGTACCGTGAAACAAGCTTGAATTTTGTGTCAGAATTCCAATATCTCTTCGAGTATCTGCCGGGTCAATATGTGCAAGGCTGACATTTTCCAGCGTGATTTCACCACTACTTGCCTCTAGCATCCCCGACAAACCCTGTAGCAACGTCGACTTGCCGGCGCCGTTCCGCCCCAACACCGCAATTTTCTCGCCCGCCTGAATATTGAGTTTCGATACGGTAAGGGCGGGCAGTGCACAATCTACACTGTATTTAAATGCGGCCTGTGTTAAGGCGTAGTTTCCAGAAATATTAGGAATATGTACGCGCTTACTACCTTGAGGGTGGTCCACCGGAAGTTGCATGATCTGATCCAGACCTTTTAATGCATACTTCGCTTGCTGCCACCGACTCAGCACCTGTGTGATCTGCGACATCGGCGCCATCATCCGAGAACCCAGAATTGAAGCCGCCACTAGAGAACCGGTTGTCATATCACCGGCCATAACCATGGGCGCGCCAATCAAGACAACTACAGCAAACACTGAAGTTTGTATGTTTTGCGTCCAGGTCGTTAGGCGGCCTATCAAATTTCGCAGGTTCAAGTTCGCCTCAGAAGTGACCGCGTTGTAATGATTCCATTGCTGCTGAAATCTCTGCTCGGCTTGTAGCGCCTTGATATCTTCCATACCTTGAATAGTTTCCACCAACATGGCATTTCGGAGGGCCGATTCGCGATTAGCCTCTGCTACGAGGTTAGAAAGCTTTTTCTGAGCAAGTAGGCCGGGAACAATTAGTAGCACCAGTGCACCAAGGGGAACCAGCGCAAGCGGACCCGCCACATACCACATAACAAACAAAAACAAAAAGAAAAATGGGAAGTCAGCCAGAGCGAGAATGGTCGTCGAGGTTACCATCTCGCGAACCCGTTCTAACTCTTTTATTTGCGAAATGAAAACACCGGTAGATTTTGGCTTGGCACTATTACGCAATCTAACTGCATGTCCATACACCAGATCGGAAACGCGAATATCTGCCCGTTTACCCAATAAATCCGTAATTTTAATCCGCGTCACTTGCAGAATAAAACTAAACAGAATTGCAATTACAACGCCAATAAACAGTACATACAACGTAGGCATTGACTCGGCGGGAATTACGCGGTCGTAAACCTGCTTGGAAAACAGAATTCCGGCGAGAGCGAGTATATTTGCGGCGGTAGTCGCAATAACCACATGGCCATATGGTTTCAGGTCTCTCAAGATGATTGAGCGAAACCAGTGCTTTTCCGGCGGCTTGATGTAGTCGTCAACCCGGACATCAGAAACATTATTTGATGGGCGCAACACCACTAGGGAAGTCACTTCGCGCGTCAACACAGCCGACCGGACAGATGTAGTTGCCCCCTCGTCACCGCTAAAGGTGATAGCAACTTTACCATCGCCATCAATGGCCTGAACTACGCCTACCTGCCCTCCCTTTAACTGCACCACAAGCGGCAAACGCCAGGGAGACAGCATACTTTCATTAAACTTGGTAAACCGCGCTACCAATCCAGCTTGCCTGGCCATACTGCGAATCACGCTTTCCGTGGATTCTTCACCGCTCCAGTTTCCTGCAATGCGAACGTTCTCCGCAGAAAAGTCCAATCGGTAATACTTTGCAACAGAGAGTACCGCCGAAAGCCAGGGCGTATAATCCATATCCAACTTATCGGAACTATTCATATTACTGACATCCATCTTCGCACAGCCACTACCTGATAATTGATTTTCAGAAAGATTATTATCAAGGCAGGATCTCTACACCTTGTATCTGCCGACCATCAAGATTGAATGCACCACGAATCTCGCCAACGGTATATAGGCAGTCAACTTGTAGACTATATAGGTCATATTGAGTATTGCTCTTTTCGATACGCGCCTGCTGCACTTCCTCTTCGGAGTTGAGTAGTTCAACCAACGTTCTGGTTCCCAAGGCAGAATACTGCTTCCGGTACAAGTCTCGGGTTTCCTCGATCGCGTTGAGGCGGGTGTCGAGAATATTTAGGCTCCGTTCCAGTCCCACGCTCTGGCTTTGCGCGATACGAAGATCTCTTGCTACCGCGAGGCGAGCGGTATCTTTGGCGGCCTCGGCGGAACGCATTGCGAAGTTTGCCGCATCACGGTTCGCGTACAATCTCCCACCCTGGTATATGGGCATGGATAAATTCAGGAATATTGCACTTTCATGGTCATTTAGCGCATTGACATCTACATACTCTTGATCGAGGTAACTATTAACACTGCCATCTAACGATAATGTTGGCCACGAACGCGCCCGAGCTTCTTTCAGTTGGGCGACAGCTTCTGCGCGTTCGGCTTCGGCTATCAGTACAGCGGGCGCGGTATTCGCTTGAAGAGGATCTACCGCGCAGCCGTTTACGATCGATTGGGGAACCCCATTATTCAGTACTACCGGTTGCTCTATACCCATCAGATTCTGCAATACACTGCGCCATCGGTTCAGCTGGGCGATCGTCTGTTGTCGGTTAGCGCGCGCCGATTCAATTCGCGCTTGCGCTTGAAGTACATCAGAGCGGGAACTGGCACCACGCTGATTACGCATGGTCACCAGATTGGAAATTGCCGAGACCCCTTCCACTTGTGCATCTGCAGATTCCACCAGAGCCTGATAACGCAGAACTTCGATGGCGGCTTGCGCCGTGTCGCGAGCAATAGTATCGATCTGTTGTAAAACACGGGCTTGTGAAGCACGAGCGCCGGCCGTTGCTGCGTCCACACTCCCGGAAATTTTTCCAAAATCATAAATGACTTGCGATACGTACAACTGAACCGCATGACCGTCGCCATTCCCCTCGTTTTCCGTTTCATAACCTCCCACAACCCCAACACTTACTTGAGGGAAGTACCCAGCACGCGCCGCACGTATATTTTCCTGCTGCCGATGTAGCTCACCAACGCTCTGACCAATGGCCGGGTGCCAGCCTACGGCCTGCTGCACTGCATTTGACATGCCGACCTGAATAGTGGCACTACTGGAGGAAATCGCAGGGTTTAACGGTTGTGCAGAAAATAGCGGGCTGGCGCCGACTTCACCCTGCAACTGGCTTGGGCTTATCGACTCAGACTGAAGATCTCTCGCGCTATCCGCCATTGAAAGTGGCGCAACCACATTCAAGCCGGTTATGAATAAGAGTTTGAGAATACTGGACTGGCGGGCATTACGACGCTCAGCCATCCTTAGCTTGCGGTGATCGTATCGCTGGCTCACATTTATTCACTTTTTTGTGCCGCACCCGAATCGCTTCCTGGCGATTCCGTGACCCAAAGGTCCAATGCGGGAAATTATTCCTATTGCCGCATAAAGTTTAGCTCAATAAAAAAGCACCGGGCTTTTAGCCCGGTGCTTGTGGCGCCCCAATTGACAGGCAAATTCAGCGAGACTTACTAGAACTCGTAAGTACCGCCCTGCTGCCACAAATCCTGAGTTGGATCATCCGCCTCCGGAGGCGACATTTCCGGACCGACAGCTAGTGAGAGATGCTCCGAGAGTGCCTCACCAAGCAATTCACTCATCCCAGTACCAGGGAGGTGATCACCTTGTATGTAGTCGCTCAGAAGCTCTTCCAGGGTCGGTGGTGGTTCACTCTCACCAGAATGATGCGAGTCATGACATCCACAATCATCTCCCTTACCACCCAACATCAGTTCCAGGGTGTACTCCAGAATGTGCTCGATCTTCGCCTCAATTAACGCCTCCAACGCCTCCACATCCAGAGGATCATGGTCATGGCTGCTACCACTTAGCTCACTGTCAAGGAGTTCATCAAGAGGCGCCGTCATGGCTGAGCCCGGCACAGCTTGGTTCTGAGAATCCTGACCGTGACTCAGATCAGTCAGATCGATAGTATCAGGATTCATAGAGCCACCAACCGAGCCACTTAGAGGTGGCAGATGGGTTGTAGCGAAGTTCGTTGCACCTGCTTCTAACGTGCCAGAAGCCAAGGTGCTTGACCCGATGTCAACACCGCCTTCGCCTTCCAGTCGAAACGCGACGTAAGGTATCTCGCCATCAAAGCCAATGACTGAATTGATGCCGTCATCGTCGTCATCGTCGTCATCATCGTCATCATCGTCGTCGTCGTCGTCGTCGTCGTCGTCATCATCGTCATCGTCATCGTCATCGTCGTCGTCGTCGTCGTCGTCGTCGTCATCATCGTCGTCGTCGTCGTCGTCGTCGTCGTCGTCGTCGTCGTCGTCGTCATCATCGTCGTCGTCGTCGTCGTCGTCGTCATCATCGTCGTCGTCATCGCCGTCCGCATCCGAATCTGCATCGGCATCCGCATCGGCGTCCGCGTCGGCATCGGCGTCGGCATCCGCGTCGGCATCGGCGTCGGCATCCGCGTCGGCATCGGCATCGGCATCGGCATCGGCATCGGCGTCAGCATCTGCGTCGGCATCCGCGTCGGCATCCGCGTCGGCATCCGCGTCGGCATCCGCGTCGGCATCCGCGTCGGCATCCGCGTCGGCATCCGCGTCGG
>NZ_JBSWXV010000016.1:0-16227 GCF_056160765.1 Microbulbifer sp. ABE4_465 | reverse complement strand
CCCGATCGCCATGGAAGAAGGCCTGCGCTTCGCGATCCGTGAAGGTGGCCGTACCGTTGGTGCTGGTGTTGTAGCCAAGATCATCGAGTAAGCGATGTATTGTGTGGCCGTCAAATGAATTGGCGGTCGCGCTTGCAAATGTGGGGTTGGATGGTATGATCCGCCCCTCATTTTTTCCGGGGTGGCGCTGTCTGCTTCCGGAAGTGTTCCAGGCCAGTAGTTCAATTGGTAGAGCACCGGTCTCCAAAACCGGCTGTTGGGGGTTCGAGTCCCTCCTGGCCTGCCAACTTTCAGATGCCCGCAAGGGGCCTGCAGTTGGGCTATCCTGTACTGCTGTCGCTCTTTGTGGTCGTTGGCAATAAAGGCGCCTTGCGGTATTGGGGCGCGCTAAAGGCTTCTTTGTATGAACGCTAAAGTAGAGGCGAAAACCTTTCGTCTTGACGGCCTCAAGTGGCTGCTGGTGGCGCTGTTGGTAGGCGCTGCGGTTGCCGGCAATTCCTACTACGCCGAAATTCCCCTGCTGTATCGTGTGCTGGCAATTGTTGTGCTTTGTCTGGCGGCAGTATTTGTTGCGGTGCAGACCGAGAAGGGTAGTGCCTTCTGGAATCTGCTTCGGGAAGCACAGAATGAGGTGCGCCGCGTAGTATGGCCGACCCGCCAGGAAGCGACCCAGACCACTCTGATTGTGGTGGTGTTTGTGCTGCTGATGGCAGTCATTCTGTGGGCATTGGATTCCGGTCTCGGCTGGATTGCTTCCAAGATCATTGGCTAAAGGTTAATCCATGGCAAAGCATTGGTATGTGGTTCAGGCCTACTCCGGCTATGAAAAGCGTGTAAAAAACACGCTCAAGGAGCGCATTGAGCTGCACGAGATGGATCACCTCTTCGGTGAGGTTCTGGTTCCCACCGAGGAAGTGGTGGAAATGCGTGCCGGCCAGAAGCGCAAAAGTGAGCGCAAGTTTTTCCCCGGTTACGTGCTGGTGGAAATGGAGCTGAACGACGACACCTGGCACCTGGTCAAAGAGACCCCGCGTGTGCTGGGCTTTATCGGTGGCAAGGCGGATAAGCCGGCCCCGATTACCGACCGCGAAGCGCAGGCGATCCTGAATCGCATCGACGACTCTGTCGACAAGCCCAAGCCCAAGACGCTGTTCGAGCCGGGCGAAATGGTGCGCGTTATCGATGGTCCGTTTAATGACTTCAACGGTGTGGTTGAAGAGGTCAACTACGAGAAGAGTCGCCTGCGGGTGGCGGTGTTGATCTTCGGACGCTCCACACCGGTAGAGCTGGAATTCGGCCAGGTAGAAAAGAGCTGAGTTCGAGCTGAAAGGATTCGGCCCTCTTTCGCTATGTGCGGAAGGGGGCTTTCGCGTCCCTGAAATCCCGGTATGCCTGTTTCGGCTGTCTGGTTCAGGGCAAACAGGGGAGCTGAGCGTTGCACGTTTGTATAAGTGTACAGCGCAGGCGCTAGTACCCAGTTAAAGAGGAAGCTGTAATGGCTAAGAAAATCGAAGCTTACATCAAGCTGCAAGTAAAGGCCGGTCAGGCCAACCCGAGCCCCCCCGTCGGCCCTGCACTGGGTCAGCACGGTGTGAACATCATGGAGTTCTGTAAAGCGTTCAACGCACAGACTCAAGGTCTGGAGCCGGGCCTGCCGGTGCCGGTTGTGATCTCTGTATACAGCGATCGCTCCTTCACCTTCATCATGAAGTCTCCGCCCGCCGCAGTACTGCTGCGCAAGGCTGCCAAGATCAAGAGCGGTTCCGGCCGTCCGAACACCGACAAAGTTGGTAAAGTGACCCGCGCTCAGATCGAAGAAATCGTGGAAATGAAAAAAGCTGACCTGACTGCTTCCGATATGGACGCAGCGGTGCGCACCATCGCGGGTTCTGCGCGCAGTGCCGGTATCGAAGTGGAGGGTCTGTAAGTGGCTAAATTGACCAAGCGTCAGCGCGCAATGGCTGAAAAACTGGAAGCTGGCAAGGCTTACGGTATTGAAGAAGCAGTCGCGCTGCTGAAAGAGTTCTCCAACGTTAAATTCGCCGAAACCGTTGATGCTGCCATCAATCTGGGTATCGATCCGCGTAAATCCGACCAGGCTGTTCGCGGTGCGACCACCCTGCCGCACGGTACCGGTAAAGAAGTACGCGTTGCCGTATTCACCCAGGGTGCCAATGCCGACGCCGCTAAAGAAGCTGGCGCCGACATCGTAGGCATGGACGAGCTGGCTGCAGAAGTGAAAGCTGGCAAGATGGATTTCGACGTGGTTGTGGCTTCCCCGGACGCCATGCGCGTTGTGGGTCAGCTGGGCCAGATCCTCGGCCCGCGCGGCCTGATGCCGAACCCGAAAACCGGCACCGTAACTCCAGACGTTGCGACTGCGGTTAAGAATGCCAAAGCTGGTCAGGTGCGTTTCCGCGCTGACAAAGGCGGCATCATCCACGGCGGTATCGGTAAAGTGAGTTTTGACGCCCAGTCTCTGAAAGAGAACCTGGAAGCGCTGGTTGCTGACCTGAAAAAGGCCAAGCCGGCTTCCGCGAAAGGCGTGTACCTGAAAAAGATCACCCTGAGCACCACCATGGGCCCGGGTCTGACTCTGGATCAGGCATCTCTGGACGTTAAGTAATTCCTGCGGGATTCACTGCGTTCAGTAAAAAGAACTTTGGGGTCCGCTGATTGCTTTGGCATGAGCGCGGGCCGTCAAAGACCGTAGGTGCGGCGGGTGTTTGAGGTTTAAATGCCCCCGCTTAATCCACTCTCTGGCCAGGTTTGGCCGCTAGGTGTTAATAACCGAAGAGAGTGAGCCTACGCAGACGGTGTGCCCAAACCAGTATTTTTACTGGATTTGAGCTTGAGCGAAGTTAACCGCTTCGCTCGTACACCGGGAACGGATCGGGTTCATGATGTCCCGATCTTTTTTCAAATCCAGGAGTGACACTATGGCTATTGGACTCGTAGACAAGAAAGCGATTGTCGCGGAAGTCCAGCAGGCTGCTGAGGGTGCTCTGTCTGCGGTTGTTGCGGATTCCCGTGGCGTAACCGTGAATGACATGACTGCCCTGCGTAAAGAGGCTCGCGAGAACGGCGTTTGGTTGAAAGTCGTCCGCAATACTCTGGCGCGTCGCGCTCTGGCCGGTACCGAATTCGAATGTCTCATTGAGAACTTCGTCGGTCCCAGCATTATTGCTTTCTCCAACGAACACCCGGGTGCCGGCGCGCGCATCCTTAAGGCGTTCGCGAAAGATAATGAAAAGCTGGAACTGAAAGGTGCCGCCTTCGAAGGCGTAGCGACTGACATCGCACTGTTGGCAAGCCTGCCGACTTACGATGAAGCAATCGCTAAGCTGATGAGCTGCATGAAAGAAGCGTCTGCTGGCAAACTGGTTCGCACTATTGCGGCCGTTCGCGACCAGAAAGAGCAGGAAGCTGCGTAATTATTTCGCTAAAGCGAAATCGCAGTTCTCCACTTTTAAAGAAATTACGAGCAGTTTCCTGCTCACACGAAATCAGGTACTAACTCATGTCTCTGACTAAAGAAGATATCATCAATGCGATCGCCGAAATGTCCGTTAAGGACGTTGTTGAGCTGATCGAAGCTATGGAAGAGAAATTCGGCGTAACCGCAGCTGCTGCTGTTGTTGCTGGTGGCGCTGCTGGCGGCGAAGCTGCTGCAGAAGAGAAAGACTCTTTCGACGTAGTTCTGGCAAGCGCTGGCGACAAGAAAGTAAACGTGATCAAGGCTGTTCGCGGCATCACCGGTCTGGGCCTGAAAGAAGCCAAGGCACTGGTAGACGGTGCTCCGAGCCCGATCAAAGAAGGCGCTACCAAGGACGAAGCCGAGGAAGCGAAGAAGCAGCTGGAAGAAGCCGGCGCTACTGTAGAACTGAAGTAATTCGGTTTTACACATTACCGCCAGTCGCTGCTTAAGTTAGCAACTGGCGGAAAGGCTGGTGGACTTTTGTCCGCCGGCCTTTTTGCCGTTTGCGGCATGGGGCTTTTTTGCGCCACAGGCGAAGGAAGTTTCAGACTGCGAGCGGCAAACAAACCGAGAAGTTTGCGCTCAGGGTGGTACGTTTTTTGGTCACTTCCATAAGCGTAGCGCAATGTGCAGAGACTTCTCGCCCGGATGGACTGCGTATCGTCAGAAATCTGACCGCAGTTCTGATGAAGTCTTGTCACCGATCAAGCTGGGGAATATGAATGGCTTACTCATACACTGAGAAAAAACGTATCCGCAAGGATTTTGGCAAACTGCCTAAGGTCATGGACGTGCCTTTCCTGCTTGCGATACAGCTGGACTCGTATCGCAAATTTACTCAGGCCGACACGCGCCCGGATGAGCGCCTGGATATCGGCCTGCAGGCTGCGTTCAAGTCTGTATTTCCGATTGTCAGCTACTCTGGCAACGCTGCTCTGGAGTATGTGAGCTACACACTCGGCAAACCTGCCTTTGATGTCAAGGAATGTACCCTGCGCGGCGTGACCTACGCCTGTCCGCTGCGTGTACGTGTTCGCCTGATTATTTACGATAAAGAATCCGCGAATAAGTCCATCAAGGACATCAAGGAACAAGAAGTGTACATGGGCGAAATCCCGCTCATGACTGAAAACGGTACCTTCGTTATTAACGGTACCGAGCGCGTAATCGTGTCCCAGCTGCACCGCTCCCCGGGTGTATTCTTCGATCACGACAAAGGCAAGACCCACTCCTCCGGTAAACTGTTGTACGCCGCGCGAGTAATTCCTTACCGTGGTTCCTGGCTGGATTTCGAATTCGATCCGAAAGACCTGGTCTACGTACGTATCGACCGTCGTCGTAAGCTGCCGGCCACCATTCTGCTGCGCGCCCTGGGGTACAGCTCCCAGGAAATGCTGGAAATGTTCTTCGAAACCAGCAAGTTCACCCTGGAAGACGAAACCGTCAGCCTCGACCTTATCCCGTCCCGCCTGCGCGGTGACGTTGCCTCCTTTGATATCAAGGACGGCAAGGGCAAGGTGATCGTAGAGGAAGGCCGCCGTGTTACCCCGCGCCATATTCGCCAGCTGGAAAAAGCCGGTGTGGAGAAGCTGGAAGCGCCGATCTCTTACTTGTACGGCCGCGTACTTGCACACGATGTGATCGATGACTCCACCGGTGAAGTGGTTGTAGAGGCGAACGCGGAGATCACCGAAGAAGTGATCACTAAGCTGCGCGTCCTCAACGTCAAGAATATCGAGACGCTGTACACCAATGACCTGGACTGTGGTCCGTTCATCTCCGATACCCTGCGTGCCGATCCTTCCCGCACCGAGCTGGAAGCGCTGGTAGAAATCTACCGCATGATGCGCCCGGGCGAGCCGCCTACCAAAGAGTCTGCGGAGTCTCTGTTCGAAAACCTGTTCTTCTCCGACGAGCGCTATGACCTGTCTGCGGTTGGCCGCATGAAGTTCAATCGCCGCCTGAACCGCGAAGACGAGACTGGCCAGGGTACCCTGAGCAAAGACGACATCGTCGATGTTCTGAAAACCCTGATCGAGATCCGCAACGGCCGCGGCATGGTGGACGATATCGATCACCTGGGTAACCGTCGTGTGCGCTCCGTGGGCGAGATGGCCGAGAACCAGTTCCGCGTGGGTCTGGTACGTGTAGAGCGCGCGGTAAAAGAGCGTCTGTCCATGGCGGAGTCCGAAGGACTGATGCCGCAGGACCTGATCAATGCCAAGCCGGTGGCCGCTGCGGTGAAGGAATTCTTCGGTTCCTCCCAGCTGTCCCAGTTTATGGACCAGAACAACCCGCTGTCGGAAGTTACCCACAAGCGCCGTGTATCCGCGCTTGGTCCGGGTGGTCTGACCCGCGAGCGTGCGGGCTTCGAGGTGCGCGACGTGCACCCGACCCACTACGGCCGCGTATGTCCGATTGAGACGCCGGAAGGACCGAACATTGGTCTGATCAACTCCCTGGCGACCTATGCCCGTGCCAACCACTACGGCTTCCTGGAAAGCCCGTACCGCAAGGTTGTCGACGGTCAGGTAACTGACCAGATCGAATACCTGTCTGCAATTAACGAAGCCAACTACGTGGTTGCACAGGCTTCTGCAGCGGTAGATGAAAACGGTCGCTTTACCGATGACCTGGTGAGCGTGCGTCACCAGTACGAATTTACCCTGAAGACCCCGGACGAAATCCAGTACATGGATGTGTCCGCCCGTCAGGTAGTGTCCGTTGCTGCGGCAATGATTCCGTTCCTGGAACACGATGACGCCAACCGCGCATTGATGGGATCGAACATGCAGCGTCAGGCGGTTCCGACCCTGCGCGCTGAAAAGCCGCTGGTAGGTACCGGCATGGAGCGCACTGTAGCGCGCGACTCCGGTGTCTGTATCGTGGCGAAGCGCGGCGGTGTGATCGAGCGTGTTGACGCCAGCCGTGTGGTTGTACGCGTACGCGACGAAGAAGTGGAAGCCGGTGATGCGGGTGTGGATCTGTACGGTCTCACCAAGTACACCCGTTCCAACCAGAACACCTGCATCAACCAGCGCCCGATCGTGAAGACCGGCGACGTGGTTGCCCGCGGTGACATCCTGGCCGACGGCCCGTCCGTTGACCTGGGTGAGCTGGCTCTGGGGCAGAACATGCGCATCGCGTTCATGCCGTGGAACGGCTACAACTTCGAGGACTCCATCCTCGTATCCGAGCGCGTGGTTCAGGAAGACCGCTTCACCACCATCCACATTCAGGAACTGACCTGTATTGCCCGTGATACCAAACTGGGTAGCGAAGAAATCACCGCGGATATCCCCAACGTGGGCGAATCTGCGCTGAACAAACTGGACGAGTCCGGCATCGTGTACATCGGTGCCGAAGTGGGCGCTGGCGACATCCTGGTTGGTAAGGTGACTCCGAAAGGCGAAGCCCAGCTGACTCCGGAAGAAAAACTGCTGCGTGCGATCTTCGGTGAGAAGGCGTCTGACGTTAAAGACACTTCCCTGCGTGCGCCTTCCGGCACCCGCGGTACCGTGATCGACGTACAGGTCTTCACCCGCGACGGTCTGCAGAAAGACCAGCGCTCTCTCGCCATCGAGAAAGCCCAGCTGGACGAAGTGCGCAAGGACCTGAACGAAGAGTACCGCATCGTTGAAGGTGCAACCTTCGAGCGTCTGGCGGCTGCACTGGACGGACAATCCGTTGCCGGCGGTAAGGGCGTCAAGAAAGGCGACGTACTGAACGCTGAAATCCTCGCCGGCCTGCCGCGTGAAGACTGGTTCAAGCTGCGCATGAGCGAAGACAGCCTGAACGAGCAGCTGGAAAAAGCCGAAGCCCAGCTCAAAGAGCGCCGCAAGCTGCTCGACGAGCAGTTTGAAGACAAGAAGAAAAAACTGGAATCCGGCGACGACCTGGCGCCGGGCGTGCTGAAAATCGTCAAGGTTTACCTGGCGATCAAGCGTCGCATCCAGCCCGGTGACAAGATGGCCGGTCGCCACGGTAACAAAGGTGTGATCTCCGTGATCAAACCTGTGGAAGACATGCCGTACGACGAAAACGGCGAGCCGGTAGACGTGGTTCTGAACCCGCTGGGTGTACCGTCTCGTATGAACGTCGGTCAGGTTCTGGAAATGCACCTGGGTATGGCGGCGAAAGGTCTGGGTGTGAAGATCGATCGCATGGTCAAGGAGAAACAGGAAGCAGCGAAGATTCGCGGATTCCTGGAAGAGGTCTACAACTCCACCGGCGGTCGTTTCGAAGATCTGAACGAGCTGTCTGATGAAGAAGTTCTGGCCATGTCCGAAAACCTGCGTCGCGGTGTACCCATGGCGACTCCGGTATTCGACGGTGCCGCTGAGCCTGAAATCAAGAAGCTGCTGCGTCTGGCGGACATCCCGGATTCCGGCCAGATCACGCTGTACGACGGCCGTACCGGTGACTCTTTCGAGCGTCCGGTAACCGTGGGCTACATGTACATGCTGAAGCTGAACCACCTGGTAGACGACAAGATGCACGCGCGTTCTACTGGTTCCTACAGCCTGGTTACCCAGCAGCCGCTGGGTGGTAAGGCGCAGTTCGGTGGTCAGCGCTTCGGTGAGATGGAGGTGTGGGCACTGGAAGCTTACGGTGCCGCTTACACCCTGCAGGAAATGCTCACGGTCAAATCCGATGACGTGGAAGGTCGTACCAAGATGTACAAAAACATCGTGGATGGCGACCACCGCATGGAGCCGGGCATGCCCGAATCCTTCAACGTACTGGTCAAGGAAATCCGCTCGCTGGGTATGAACTTCGAGCTGGAAAACGAGTAACACTGGTATTAATCGGATTTAGTAGACAGAGGCCGGTGGCGGCGATCGGGAATCACCACCACCGGCACTTCCGGCCCCAGAGGCAGTTGGCCGGAATGACTACCCCCTAGTGGAGGAAAGGCCTTGAAAGATTTGTTAAACCTGGTGAAAGCCCAGGATCAGCTCGAAGAATTTGACGCTATCCGTATCGGTCTGGCTTCGCCGGACATGATTCGCTCCTGGTCCTACGGCGAAGTGAAAAAGCCGGAGACCATCAACTACCGTACCTTCAAGCCGGAGCGCGAAGGCCTGTTCTGTGCCAAGATTTTTGGCCCGGTAAAGGACTACGAGTGCCTGTGCGGTAAGTACAAGCGCATGAAGCACCGCGGCATCATCTGTGAAAAGTGCGGCGTTGAAGTCACCAAGGCGAAAGTGCGCCGTGAGCGCATGGGCCACATCGAACTGGCGAGCCCGGTTGCGCACATCTGGTTCCTGAAATCCCTGCCGTCCCGTATCGGCCTGCTGCTGGATATGACCCTGCGTGATATCGAGCGCGTGCTGTACTTCGAATCCTACGTGGTGACCGACCCGGGTATGACTACCCTGGAGCGCGGCCAGCTGCTGAACGACGAGCAGTACTTCGAGGCGATGGAAGAGTTCGCCGATGAGTTCGAAGCGAAAATGGGTGCAGAAGCCATCCAGGAGCTGATGAATGACATCGAGCTGCCGTCCGAGATCCAGCGTCTGCGCGAAGAGATCCCGGCGACCAACTCCGAAACCAAGATCAAGAAGCTGTCCAAGCGCCTGAAGCTGCTGGAAGCCTTCTACAAGTCCGGCAACAAGCCGGAGTGGATGATCATGCAGGCACTGCCGGTACTGCCGCCGGATCTGCGCCCGCTGGTACCCCTAGACGGTGGCCGCTTCGCGACCTCCGACCTGAACGACCTGTACCGTCGCGTGATCAACCGTAACAACCGTCTGAAGCGCCTGCTCGAGCTGAACGCGCCGGACATCATCGTGCGCAACGAAAAGCGCATGCTGCAGGAGTCTGTGGACGCACTGCTGGATAACGGCCGTCGCGGTCGCGCCATCACCGGTTCCAACAAGCGCCCGCTGAAATCCCTGGCCGACATGATCAAGGGTAAGCAGGGTCGTTTCCGTCAGAACCTGCTGGGTAAGCGTGTGGACTACTCCGGTCGTTCCGTGATCGTGGTTGGTCCGACCCTGCGTCTGCACCAGTGTGGTCTGCCGAAGAAAATGGCCCTCGAGCTGTTCAAGCCGTTCATTTTCGGCAAGCTGGAAGCCCGCGGCCTGGCCACCACCATCAAGGCGGCCAAGAAAATGGTCGAGCGCGAAGAGGCGGTGGTATGGGACATCCTCGACGAAGTGATTCGCGAGCACCCGGTACTGCTGAACCGTGCACCGACCCTGCACCGTCTGGGTATCCAGGCGTTCGAACCGGTACTGATTGAAGGTAAAGCGATCCAGCTGCACCCGCTGGTGTGTGCGGCGTACAACGCCGACTTCGACGGTGACCAGATGGCGGTACACGTACCGCTGACCATCGAAGCGCAGCTGGAATCCCGCGCGCTGATGATGTCCACCAACAACATCCTGTCGCCCGCCAACGGTGAGCCGATTATCGTACCGTCTCAGGACGTGGTACTGGGTCTGTACTGGATGACCCGTGAGCGTGTGAACGATAAAGGCGAAGGCATGTTCTTCTCCGATATCAAGGAAGTGAGTCGCGCCTTCTACGCCAAGCAGGTTGGCCTGCAGGCGAAGATCAAGGTGCGTATCGACGAGACTTCCATCGGTGAAGACGGCGAGAAGCAGGTTACCCGCACTGTGTACGACACAACCGTTGGTCGCGCACTGCTGTGGAACATCGTGCCGGAAGGGCTGCCCTTCGAACACGTGAACCAGCCGATGAAGAAGAAGGCGATCTCCCGCGTTCTGAACGAGTGCTACCGCAACGTGGGCCTGAAGGCGACCGTCATCTTTGCTGACCAGCTGATGTACACCGGTTTCGATTTCTCCACCAAGTCCGGTTCCTCCATCGGTGTGAACGACTTCGAGATCCCGGCGGCCAAGGCCGACCTGATCGCTTCTGCGGAAGAGGAAGTGAAAGAGATCGAAACCCAGTTCGCGTCCGGTCTGGTAACCGCGGGCGAGAAATATAACAAGGTCATCGACGTTTGGTCCCGTACCAACGACAAGGTGACCCAGGCGATGATGGCCGGTATCAAGAAAGAGCCGGTGATCGATCGCGAAGGTAATGAGACCGAGCAGGATTCCTTCAACTCCGTATACATGTACGCCGACTCTGGCGCACGGGGTAGTGAGGCGCAGATTCGTCAGCTGGCCGGTATGCGTGGTCTGATGGCGCGTCCGGACGGTTCCATTATCGAGAACGCCATTACCGCGAACTTCCGCGAAGGTCTGAGCGTACTGCAGTACTTCATCTCGACCCACGGTGCGCGTAAAGGTCTGGCGGATACCGCACTGAAAACCGCGAACTCCGGTTACCTGACCCGTCGCCTGGTAGACGTAGCCCAGGACGTGGTAATCACCGAGATCGATTGTGGTACCGACGATGGTCTGACCATGGCACCGGTGATCGAAGGCGGTGACGTCATCGAATCCCTGGGTGACCGTATCCTCGGTCGTGTGGTTGCGCGTGACGTGATCAAGCCTGGCAGTGAAGAAATCGCGGTTCCGGCTGGCACCATGATCGACGAAGCCTGGGTCGAGCGTATCGAAGGTATGGGGATCGACGAAGTAATCGTGCGCTCCGCGATTACCTGTGAGACCGCACACGGCATCTGTGCCCAGTGTTACGGCCGTGATCTGGCCCGTGGTCACCGCGCCAACCCAGGTGAGTCCGTGGGTGTTGTGGCGGCCCAGTCCATCGGTGAGCCGGGCACCCAGCTGACCATGCGTACCTTCCACATCGGTGGTGCGGCGAGCCGTGCCTCTGCGGCGGACAGTATTCAGGTCAAGCAGCCAGGCACCGTGCGTCTGCACAATCTGAAGACTGTGAAAACCGAAGGTGGCAACCTGGTGGCGGTTTCCCGTTCCGGTGAGCTGGCCGTGGCAGATCCCGCTGGTCGCGAGCGCGAGCGTTACAAGCTGCCGTACGGTGCTGTAATCACCGTTGACGAAGGCTCCAGCATTGATGGTGGCCAGATCGTGGCCAAATGGGATCCGCACACCCACCCGATCATCACCGAGGTTGCCGGTTGGGTGAAACTGTCCGGTATGGAAGATGGCCTGTCCATTCGCAAGCAGACCGACGAAATCACCGGTTTGTCTTCAATCGAAGTGATTGACCCGGCAGAGCGTCCGGCAGCGGGTAAAGACCTGCGTCCGGCGGTGACGCTGGTTGATGAAAATGGTGAAGAGCTGACCCTGGCCAACTCCAACGCGCCGGCGCACTACGCGCTGCCGCCGCGGGCGATTTTGAGCCTGAAGGACAGCGACAAGGTAAACGTGGGCGATATCGTTGCACGTATCCCGCAGGAATCTGGCGGTACCAAGGACATCACCGGTGGTCTGCCGCGAGTTGCCGACCTGTTCGAAGCCCGTAAGCCGAAAGAGCCGTCCATCCTGGCGGAGATCTCCGGTACTGTTTCCTTCGGTAAAGAGACCAAAGGCAAGGTACGTCTGCAGATCACCCCGAAAGACGGCAAGCCGCTGGCCAACGGCAAGGATCACTACGAAGTACTGATTCCGAAGCACCGTCAGCTGACCGTGTTCGAAGGTGAAACCGTAGAGAAGGGCGAGGTTATCTCCGATGGCCCGTCCAACCCGCACGACATTCTGCGCTTGAAGGGCGTGGAAGAGCTGGCGCGCTACATCACTAACGAGATCCAGGAGGTTTACCGCCTCCAGGGTGTAGGCATCAACGATAAGCACATCGAGACCATCGTGCGTCAGATGCTGCGTAAAGTTGAAATCCTCGAGATGGGCGACTCCGAGTTCATCAAGGGCGACCAGGTGGAATACCAGCGCGTGGTGGAAGAGAACGAGCGTCTGCGTGCCGAAGGCAAGCAGCCGGCTCAGTTCGAGCGTCTGCTGCTGGGTATCACCAAAGCGTCCCTGGCCACCGAGTCCTTCCTGTCTGCGGCCTCCTTCCAGGAGACCACCCGCGTACTGACCGAAGCGGCAGTTACCGGCAAGGAAGACAGTCTGCGCGGCCTGAAAGAAAACGTGGTAGTTGGGCGTCTGATCCCGGCCGGTACCGGTCTTGCCTACCACACCGAGCGCAAGCGCCGCCGCACCCAGCAGTTGACCACCGGCTTTGCCGAAGGTCCTTCTGCAGAAGAGGTGGAAGCCGCGCTGACCGAAGCCCTGAAATCTTCCGGGGAATAAGGTCTACAGAACGGAGTAGTCTGACCGGTTGGTTCGCTGTTTCAGCAGCTGACCGGTCTGTTCCGGATCGCAGTCGCCTGCCGATGTGAGTGTTTACTTCGGCAGGTGGTTGACTCGGGGTGGCCACGTTTATAGAATGCGGCCCCCGCTAATGGGGTGCGATTGTTTGTTGAACGTGAAGGGCGACCTTCGGTTCGGCGGCATATCGCGCACTGACGATAGGCCCTCACTGCTGTTCATGGTGGGGGCGTTTTATTTTTGGAGTGATTTTTAATGGCAACGATCAACCAGTTGGTTCGTAAGCCGAGAAAACGCAAAGTTGAAAAAAGCGACGTGCCTGCACTGCAAGCTTGCCCGCAGCGCCGTGGAGTTTGTACTCGTGTGTATACCACTACACCGAAGAAGCCGAACTCCGCACTGCGTAAAGTTTGTCGTGTGCGCCTGACCAACGGTTTCGAAGTAACTTCGTACATCGGCGGTGAAGGCCACAACCTGCAGGAGCACAGCGTGGTACTGATTCGCGGCGGTCGTGTAAAAGACTTGCCGGGTGTGCGCTATCACACTGTACGCGGTGCACTTGACTGTGCCGGCGTAAACGATCGCAAGCAGGGCCGTTCCAAGTACGGTGCCAAGCGTCCTAAGGCTTAATTGCCCTAGACAACATTGCGTTTCGGTTTAACGAATAACCGGAGTAAGGCTGAGCTCGCCGAGTTGTATTTACTATTTGTTAGTTAGTGCGGCGGCATCTCAGAGTAACCCTGAAGAGAGGCAATCCCATGCCAAGAAGACGAGTAGTCGCCAAGCGCGAAGTGCTGCCCGATCCCAAGTTTGGGAACGTGACCCTGGCCAAGTTCATGAACCATGTCATGATCTCTGGTAAGAAGTCCGTGGCAGAGAGCATCGTTTACGGTGCACTGGATCTGGTTTCAGAAAAGCTGAACAAAGATCCGATTGAAATTTTTGAAGAGTCCCTGGAAAACATCGCCCCGATGGTGGAAGTAAAGTCCCGTCGTGTTGGTGGTGCTACCTATCAGGTACCGGTAGAAGTGCGTCCGGCACGTCGTACCGCGCTGGCAATGCGCTGGCTGGTAGATTTCTCCCGTAAGCGCGGTGAGAAGTCTATGGCCCAGCGTCTGGCCAATGAAATGATCGATGCTTCCCAGAACAAGGGCGGCGCGGTCAAGAAGCGTGAAGACGTGCACCGTATGGCGGAAGCCAACAAAGCGTTCTCCCACTATCGTTTCTAAGATAGTGACGCTTCTAAGTCTGATGATTATTTCCATCGGAAATTAAAACCGAAAGGCAGCAAGGAAGGTAAAACTCCGCGCTGCCTTTTGCCGTTATATCGAGGATACAACTGTGGCACGTAAAACGCCTATCGAACGCTATCGCAATATCGGTATCTGCGCCCACGTAGACGCCGGTAAAACCACGACTACCGAGCGCGTACTGTTCTACACCGGTCTGTCCCACAAAATTGGTGAGGTGCACGAAGGCGCAGCCACCATGGACTGGATGGAGCAGGAACAAGAGCGCGGTATCACCATTACCTCCGCCGCAACCACCTGTTTCTGGGCTGGCATGCAGCAGCAGTTTCCGCAGCACCGCGTAAACATCATCGACACTCCCGGACACGTTGACTTCACCATTGAAGTAGAGCGTTCCCTGCGTGTTCTCGACGGTGCCGTAGTTGTACTGTGTGGTTCCTCCGGCGTTCAGCCGCAGACCGAAACTGTATGGCGCCAGGCCAACAAGTACGAAGTACCGCGCATGGTATTCGTCAACAAAATGGACCGCGCCGGTGCAGACTTCCGCAAGGTTGTAGGCCAGCTGAAAACCCGTCTGAACGCCACTGCAGTACCGCTGCAGATGACCATTGGCTCCGAAGATGAGTTCAAGGGCGTTGTCGACCTGGTAAAAATGAAAGCCATCCTGTGGAACGAAGAAGACATGGGTATGACTTTCGACTACGCCGACATCCCGGCTGACATGCAGGACGAGTGCGAAGAGATGCGCGAATTCCTGGTCGAAGCGGCTGCGGAAGCGACCGACGAACTGATGGAAAAGTACCTGGAAGAAGGTGAGCTGTCCGAAGAAGAAATCAAGGCAGCTATCCGTCAGCGTACCCTGGCCAATGAAATCGTACCGGTTCTGGGCGGCTCTGCGTTCAAGAACAAGGGCGTGCAGGCCATGCTGGACGCGGTAATCGAATACCTGCCGGCGCCGAACCAGGTGAAAGCGATCGAAGGTACTCTGCTGGACAAGGCCGAGACCGTTGAGACCCGTGAAGCGAACGACGACGCGCCTTTCGCTGCTCTGGCTTTCAAAATTGCGACCGACCCCTTCGTTGGTACCCTGACTTTCTTCCGTGTGTACTCCGGTAAGCTGGAAAGCGGCACCGCGGTATACAACTCCGTGAAGGAGAAGAAAGAGCGTGTCGGCCGTATGGTGCAGATGCACTCCAACGACCGTAAAGAAATCAAAGAAGTACTGGCAGGTGACATCGCCGCGGCTATCGGCCTGAAAGATGTGACCACTGGTGACACCCTGTGTGCCGAAGACGCCAAGATCGTTCTCGAGCGAATGGAGTTCCCGGAGCCGGTAATCTCTGTAGCGGTTGAGCCGAAGTCCAAGCCGGACCAGGAAAAAATGGGTATCGCTCTGGGCAAGCTGGCTCAGGAAGACCCGTCTTTCCGCGTGAAGACCGACGAAGAGACTGGCCAGACCATCATCTCCGGTATGGGTGAGCTGCACCTGGATATCATCGTTGACCGTATGCGTCGCGAATTCAACGTGGAAGCCAACATCGGTAAGCCGCAGGTGGCCTATCGTGAAACTATCCGCAACACCTCTGAGATCGAAGGCAAGTTCGTTCGTCAGTCCGGTGGTCGCGGTCAGTACGGTCACGTTTGGGTGAAATTCGAGCCGGCAGAAGACGAGTCCCAGGAAGGTCTGGAATTCGAAAACGCCATCGTGGGTGGTGTGGTACCGAAGGAATACATCCCGGCGGTACAGAAAGGTATCGAAGAGCAGATGCAGAACGGTGTTCTGGCTGGCTACCCGCTGCTGGGCCTGAAGGCTACCCTGTACGACGGCTCCTTCCACGATGTGGACTCCAACGAAATGGCGTTCAAAATCGCCGGTTCCATGGCAACCAAGAAGCTGGCACAAGTCGGCGGTGCGGTACTGCTCGAGCCGATGATGAAAGTGGAAGTGGTTACTCCGGAAGAGAACATGGGTGACGTTGTTGGCGACCTGAACCGTCGTCGCGGCCTGATCCAGGGCATGGAAGACAGCACCTCCGGTAAAGTTGTAAACGCGGAAGTGCCGCTGGCCGAAATGTTCGGTTACGCCACTGACCTGCGTTCTGCGACCCAGGGCCGTGCGACCTACACCATGGAATTCCTGAAGTACGCGGAAGCGCCGAAAAACGTCGCTGACGAAATTATTGCCAAGAACAAAGCTTAAGCTTTAGTCCCTTTAAAACTTTTAAGTTAGAGGATCCTGAAAATGGGAAAAGAAAAGTTTGAACGTTCCAAGCCCCACGTAAACGTGGGCACCATCGGTCACGTTGACCACGGTAAAACCACCCTGACCGCT
>NZ_JBSWXV010000015.1:0-21108 GCF_056160765.1 Microbulbifer sp. ABE4_465 | reverse complement strand
CGGTAAACCCTTGCGAGACACGCCGTGAACCCATCCCTGGGGGCTCTGCAAAAACATCCTGTTTTTGAAGGTCTCGCAAGGGTTTACCGGGCAGCGACGGCTTCGCATCGACCGATTGTGCGTTGAAGATGACCCGTATCGACTTCTATGTTTTGGCCTCAGAGAATCCCGACGAGATCCAGAACTTTGCCTGCCGCCTGGCCGAGAAAGCGTTCCGTAGTGGTTTGCGGGTACTGATTGCTGTGGATAACGAGCAACAGGCCAAGCAATTTGATGAGCTGCTGTGGACCTTCAGGGAAGACAGTTTCCTGCCCCACGCCCCGCAAAACCTGGATCAGCAGGCCGCCATCGAAATCAACAGCGGCGAAGACCCCGGCCAGCATCACGGGCTGCTGATCAACCTTTGTACAGAAGTACCCGGCTGGTTCAGCCAATTCGACCGCCTTGCAGAAATCGTCTGCCAGCACCCAGACTCCCTCGCCCGCTCAAGAACGCGATACAGTCACTTCCGCGACAGGGGATATCCGTTACAATCCCATAAAATCGCCATTTGATCAGAGCCCGAGCCAAGTGCCATGTCCGGCCGAAAGAAGAATAGAAAACACCGCCACGGTCAGCCGCCCCACGAATTGCTAAGTGAACTGAGCTCACTGCACGAGCTGCTCGGCAGTGATATGGAAGCGGATATTCCTCTGCTAGATCAGGTCGCGAGCCCAGGAAGCAATGACACTGCTCCAAATTCCGCACCCGCTGCGCGGGAACCCCGCGCTCCGCTTGCGCCACCGCGCCCACTGGAAGAGGCCGACCTGCCCATTCTGTTCAGCCCCATTGATGAAGAGCTGACCGACGACTACGCCCCGACCCTCAGCGATGCAGACCGGGAGCTTTTGCGCCCGCTTCAGGATCTTCCGCGCGCACTGGCCACCATGCCCGAGCACACGACTGCCGGGGCAAACGAGCAAGTCAAAGAGAAACCGGAGCCCGAGCAGAGCGAAGTCCGCGGTTCAAATACTGACCTCAAAGAAGAATTCCAACCAGGCCTGTTTGATGCACCACGCCAGCAGGTGCCTCAGCAGGAGTCCCCTCAAGCACCTTCCGGACAAGCGACAAAAGCACCGACTTCCACGGTCGAACGAGGGCAAAAACCGGCGGATAAAGAGTCTGCGGCTGACACAAAACCGCCGGAGAAGGCACATTCCTCCCAGCCCGCTCTCGCCCGCGCGGCCTCGGAGAACCCGTTTCTGCCGCCTCATATCCGCGCGCGCCTGACCGGCGGTCGTATCCCGAAACCGGACGCGGAACCCGCGGTGGCCGCTCCGGAGCCCGAACCTGAAACCGGAGATAACAAGGACGCCGAAGCGGACGAAGAGCCCGGGATCCGTGACAAGCTGATTGAACAGCTGATGGCCGAGCAGCTGCCCGAGCTGGAACGGCAGCTGCGCGCCAATATCACCGCACTGGTCAACGAGATCTATCCGCAAGACGATTGAACCTTCGCCCACCAAATCCGGACTTTCGGAGTGCGTGGTTGCACTACACTTTTGCCCTCCCCGACCCCAGCGGTATAATTCCGCCCCTTTTATTTATTCACTGCCCCCGGAACCGATTGTGACCGGGCGGCCAGCCCATACAACGCAAGGCATTCCCCCGCGCATGGACAAGACATACCAGCCCAACGCCATCGAACAACAGTGGTACAAAACCTGGGAAGAGAACGGCTATTTCAAGCCCTCCGGCGACACCCAGGCCGCCCCCTACTCCATCATGATTCCGCCGCCCAACGTGACCGGCAGCCTGCATATGGGCCACGGTTTCCAGGAATCCATCATGGATGCGTTGATCCGCTACCACCGCATGAAGGGCGATAACACCCTGTGGCAGGTGGGCACCGACCACGCCGGTATCGCCACCCAGATGGTGGTGGAGCGTCTGTTGAGTGCGGAAGGCAAAAATCGCCACGAGCTGGGCCGCGACAAGTTCATCGAAAAAGTGTGGGAGTGGAAGGAAGAATCCGGCGGAAATATCACCCGCCAACTGCGTCGCCTGGGTGCCAGCCCGGACTGGTCCCGCGAGCGCTTCACCATGGACGACGGCTTCTACAAGGCGGTGCAGGAAGTGTTTATCCGCCTGTACGAAGACGACCTCATCTACCGCGGCAAGCGCCTGGTGAACTGGGATCCGAAACTGCACACCGCGATTTCCGATCTGGAAGTACTGAATGAGGAAGAACAGGGCAGCTTGTGGCACTTCCGCTACCCGCTGACCGACGGCTCCGGCCACCTTGTGGTTGCCACCACCCGTCCGGAAACCATGCTCGGCGATACCGCCGTGGCGGTGCACCCGGAAGACGAGCGCTACAAGCACCTGATCGGCAAGACAATCACCCTGCCCCTGGCCAATCGTGAAATCCCGATCATTGCAGACGATTACGTGGACCTGGAATTCGGCACCGGCTGCGTAAAGATCACCCCGGCGCACGATTTCAACGACTACGAAATGGGCCAGCGCCACGATCTGGAAGTGATCAACATTCTGGACCAGGATGCCAACCTGAATGAAAACGTGCCGGAAAAATACCAGGGCATGGAGCGCTTTGCCGCGCGCAAACAGGTGGTGGAAGATCTGGATGCTCTGGGCCTGCTGGAAAAAATTGAACCGCACACTTTGAAAGTGCCCCGCGGCGACCGCTCCGGCGTGGTGATCGAACCCTGGCTCACCGATCAGTGGTATGTGAAAACCCAGCCTCTGGCAGACGAAGCCATCAAGGTGGTGGAAGACGGTGACGTGGAGTTCGTGCCGAAGAATTACGAGAACATGTACTTCTCCTGGATGCGCGACATTCAGGACTGGTGTATCTCCCGTCAGCTGTGGTGGGGCCACCGCATCCCGGCGTGGTACGACAACGACGGCAAGGTCTATGTGGGCCGCTCGGAAGAAGACGTGCGCGAGAAATACAACCTCGGCGATATCGAACTGCGCCAGGACGAAGACGTGCTCGACACCTGGTTCTCCTCGGGCCTGTGGACCTTCGGCACTTTGGGCTGGCCGGAAGAAACCCCGGAACTGGCGGCGTTCCACCCGACCTCGGTACTGGTAACTGGCTTCGACATCATCTTCTTCTGGGTCGCGCGCATGATGATGCTGACCCTCTACTTCAAGAAAGAAGTACCGTTCAAAACCGTGTACGTACACGGGCTGGTGCGTGACGGCCAAGGCCAGAAGATGTCCAAATCCAAGGGCAACGTACTGGACCCCATCGACCTGATCGACGGTATCGACCTGGAAAGCCTGGTGGCCAAGCGTACTTACGGGCTCATGAACCCCAAAGACGCGAAAAAAATTGAAAAGCAGACCCGCAAGGAATTCCCCGAAGGCCTCGCCGCCTACGGTACCGACGCCCTGCGCTACACCTACTACTCACTGGCCTCTACCGGCCGCGATATCAAGTTCGATGTGGGCCGTATCGAAGGCTTCCGCAACTTCTGCAACAAGATTTGGAACGCTTCCCGCTACGTACTGCAGAACTGCGACGGCCACGACTGCGGCCAGGATGGCAGCGAAGATTTCGAGCTGAGCATCGCCGACCGCTGGATCATTTCCCAGCTGCAGCGCACCGAAATTGCCGTAAAAGAAGCTGTTGAAAGCTACCGCTTCGACCTGGCTTCCCAGGCCCTGTATGACTTTGTGTGGAGTGAGTACTGCAGCTGGTACCTGGAGCTGTCCAAGCCGGTCCTGTGGGACGACAACGCCAGCGACGCGATCAAGAAAGGCACACGCCGCACCCTGATCCGCGTACTGGAAACCATCCTGCGCCTGGCGCACCCGCTGATGCCGTTTATTACCGAGGAAATCTGGCAGCGGGTGAAAGACCTGGCAGGCAAGGCCGGCGACACCATCATGTTGCAGCCGTACCCGGAGGCCAACGAGCACCGCGTGGACGAGAATGCCGAAGCGGCCATTGCGTGGCTGAAAGGCGTGATCGAAGGCGTGCGCAATATTCGCGGTGAAATGAATATTTCGCCGGCGAAGAAGATCCCGCTGATCCTGCGCGGCGGCTCCGACCACGATGAAGACCTGCTGAAGCAGACCCGCAGCCTGCTCACCAAACTGGCAAGCCTGGAATCCATCGACTGGCTGGCAAAAGGCGCCGAAGCACCGGCCTCCTCTACCGCCTTTGTGGGCGAGCTGGAATTGCTGGTACCCATGGCCGGCCTGATCGATGTGGAAGCGGAAAGTGCGCGGGTTCAGAAGGAGCTGGACAAGCTGGACAAAGACCTGAAACAGGTTGCCGGCAAGCTGCAGAACCCGAACTTTGTGGACAAGGCACCGGAAGCGGTTGTGAACAAGGAGAAGCAGCGACTGGCGGATCTGGAGAGCACTCGCGCGCGCTTTGTTGAGCAGTTGGAATCGCTGAAGAATCTGTAACCGGATCGGTTATTCCACCGAAAGGCCCATGTGGAATGTTTTGTAGGCATTTCCATGGGCCATGTATATTCCCGCCCGTCATCCCGGCCTTGCGCCGGGATCCAGAATTGCACGGTGCCCAAACTCAGTACTGGATACCGGCTCTCGCCGGTATGACGTCTTTAGGCTAAAGGCCTGCCATCAAGCTAAAGGCTTGTTATAGCGCTAAGGGCTTTTTATAGGGCTAAGGGCTTAGCCGCGAAATAGTCCATCGAATACGCTACGCGCTCATCCACATTTTTTTCCAGCTGCTCCAGGTCCATATCCTCGATATGTTCCAGGCGCGTGCGCAATCCGACACCATTGGCAATCTGAATCGCGAGCCCGGGACGCGCATTGGCTTCCAGCAGCAGCGGTCCGCGTTTGCGGTCCAGCACGATATCGCAGCCGAGGTAGCCAAGCCCGGTCATTTCGTAGCAGCTGGCCGCCAGACGCACCAGCTCTTTCCAGTCCGGCACCTCCAGATCGGCGAAGGGCATCTGGGTATCCGGATGAATCTCCACCCGCATCCCCCGCTGCACCGCGTGGGAGGCCTTGCCGGTAGCGAGATCGACGCCCACCCCCACTGCGCCCTGGTGCAGATTGGCCTTGCCGTCGGAGTCGTGGGTAGAGCAACGGAGCATGGCCATTACCGGGTAGCCGCGGAATACGATCACACGGATATCCGGCACACCCTCAAACGAGTATTTGTCGAAGATAGGGTCGAAATCCACCAGGGCCTCGATCATCACCCGGTCGGGCTTGCCGCCGAGGCTGTAAAGGCCGCTGTGGATATTGCTCACGTGGCGCTGGATATCCAGCGTGGTAACTTTATTGCCAGAGGGTTTTAAGTAGTCTTCCCCGTCACGCCCCACAATCACCAGAATCCCCTTGCCGCCGGAGCCGCGCGCCGGCTTGATCACGAACTTTTCCAGCGGCTCGATGACTTCCATTACCCGCTTGCGGCTGGGCTGGGTCTCGAAGGCGGCAATCAGTTCCGGGACAGGAATCCGGTAGCGCTTGGCCTGGCGCTTGGTGTTGAGCTTGTCGTCGACAATGGGGTATTTATCGCGATCGTTGTACCGCGCAATGTAATGCACATTGCGCGCGTTCATGCCCAGTATGCCGAGCTTCCTCAGCGCAAAGGGCGAGACCAGGCCACCGCGAAAGATAGACGGCAGATGCATCAGCGCACCAGCTGGCGGAACCGCGCCAGTTCACCGAGCCGATAACCGGTGTAGTTACCGACGATCATGATAAAGCCCAGCAATACCAGCAACAGCTCTGGGAAGTTGAAAGTCCAGTGCTCGATATAGCGGTTGGTCATCACCCACCAGGCAATCACCGCTACCAGCAAACTGCCACCTGCCTGCACCACCACCTCATAAGGCCCATCTTCTTCCCACACGATGGACATACGCTCGATGGTCCAGGCGAGAATGATCATCGGGAAGAAGGTCACCGTCAGCGCCTGCTCGATACCGAGCTTGTAACTCACCACACTGATGGCCCCCATCAATATCACCACCGTGACCACCACGGCGGCGATCCTCGCCACAAGGAGCAGGTTGAGCCTGCTGAGATAGAAGCGAATCCACAGGCCGAGGATCAGGATCAATACGAAAATCGCAAGACCGGTAAACAGCTGGGTTTCAATAAAGGCGATGGCCAGCAGCACCGGCATAAAGGTGCCGGAGGTACGCAGGCCCACAAATACTCGTAACAGAACAACCACCAAAGCGCCCACCGGCACCAGCAGGATCAGTTTGAAGATACTCTGCTGCTCGATCGGCAGGCTGTAGATGGAGAAGTCCACCAGGGCTTCTTTTTCCTGGCTGGTGCTCAGCATGGCCACATCGCGGGCGGGAACATCGTTGGAGATTACCGAGAAGGTCACACCGGAATTCCGGCCACCCTCTACATCCAGCAGGCTTTTGCCACCGCGCTGCCAGATAAAGAAGTTTTTTGGCACACCCGGTGAGCCGCTCTGGGGCTCAAAGACCACCCAGCGCTTGCCATCAAAAATTTCCAGCAGGTCTTCCGGATCCAGACGGCGACGATCGTCTTCCAGATACAGTCCGCGAATACGGTGTGCAGGGATATCGGCCGCAGACAGCACCAGCAGGGCGACATCGACGAAAGAGCGGTCCTTGTAATAGCCGAAGATCAGGTTGCGATCCTGATTGCGGTTATCGCTCAGCGCCGTAAGCAGTTCCGAGGTAAAGGTACTGGTGTCGGAGGAGCGCTCGCGGGCGGACCCCACCAGAGAATAAATCGCCTGACGCACCGCTTCCTGTTCACGGGCACCGAGGAGCGGTTTCACGACCTGAGTGCTCAGATCCAGTGGCTGCTCCAGTGCAGCGCCGGGCGTCTGGTGTACATCCAGCTGGTAGAACAACGACTGTACACCGCTGGCCTGGCGCTTGGCCCAGACCGCACGATACTCGTCGTCTTCGCTGATAATATTGAAGCCGTAACCGGAGGAGCTGAAGGTTTCCCCCAGCACTTCCATATTGCGCTGCTCCCGCGGCAGGGTCAGCGCGGCCTTGGCGGGGCCGCCGTCGGCTGTAAAACGCACTTTGGCCTCAATGGTCCACACGGTGCGGTATTCACCGGGCAACAGCGGGAAGCCCAGTTCGACATTTTTATAGATAGTGAGGCCGGCACCCATAAGAGCGAGTATCGCGGCGAGAATATAGACCTGAGCCCGTGGCGACATTCGCCATTCCCCGTTTCAAAATGAATTGCAGCTTTTGGCCGCGTATTTTGCCGATTACCGCAAGTTCTGCCAGTAACCGCGCCACATTTCCGGGGTTACCCGTCAGCAACCATGGGTTATTTACCAACCTCCGGCGCCACACCGTTTCCCTGAACCAGCTTGCGGCTCACATCAACCACTGCGGCATCCTTCAGAAAATTGCGCCCCACCAACAGCGGGAATTCAAACTCTCCACGCTCCACCAGGTTCACCTCCACCATGTGGGTAACTTCACCAATGGTCAGACTCATGTTGACGATGGGGCGACGCTGGCGATCAAACCCGGGCCGCGCGACGCGCACGTGGCGCTTGATCGGCAATTCGATCTTTACCGGCTCCGCATCACCGCCGTCTGAAAGGTTGAAACGCACCCAGTCGCTGCCATCACGCTCGAAAGGCGTCATCTCCAGCACGCTCAGTGAGCAGGTCGCTGCACCGGTATCCACCAGCGCCTTCAGGCGCAGGCCACCGGGCTCAACCACAAAATACTCTTCCGAGCCGAGGACCAGCTTGTCTTTGGCAACGGGTACTTCGACGATTTTCTCGAACTTGCGCTCGATTACCCGTTCCACCACTTTGACCTCGGGTTCGGCGCACACCACAGCCTCCACCGGCGGGCACTGCCCTGACGCATCGGGAGTCCCCTGGGGAGGCGGTGTTTCTTCGAACACATTGGGTGTTTCCGGTAAGGCGGGCTCTGACGGGAGCAGCGTCTCACAACCGGCTAGCAGCTGAACAAGCAGCAACAGGGAAATAGAAGGCAAAAACCGCATCTGTTCTTATTACTACCTTAGGGCGCGGGGTCGGCCCTTTGCACTGTTATCAAGTAATCCTGGCGGTATAACACCGGGTGCTCCTTGCACCCCGAATTTTGCAAAGCCCGGATATTACCTTATCCACTTCACAACTGCACCGGGGGCCCAATCACCCTTTTCGCGGGTTAGGGCGCACAGATTAAGGAAAGGGTAGCCGGCAATCGACGAGACGCGATGGTACCAAGTGGTCACAACGAATCAAGCGACAATCGCCACCACCGTGAAATGTGTGCTGGTCAGCCTCGCACCAGACGCTCGTCTATTTCTGTCAGTTTGGCGACTAGGGTCACACCCGACAGACTGCCACCACGGAAATACTCCTCGGCCATGGGCGCAATACCGCACTGCTCTGGCAATGGCTGCTCAAACTCCACCAGATGGCTCATGCGCGCGAGAAATACGAACTGCAGCCACTGGGGAAATGTCAGGGTATCCACGCAGAATGGCTGGGTGCTGGCCAGGGCCTCGGCGCTGGGCGGGGTTTCTTCCCACAGGCCGAGTGCACGCAGCTCGGCTTCTATTTCGAGCAACAGGGTGGCGATATCCGAATAGATGGATTTCATATCAGGCAACTATCTAACTACAACTATGTATCTAAATGGGGCTAGTTCACAGCACGCCGAAACGGCGGCAGCGAGTCCAGCATGGCACGGCCATAGCGTTTAGTAACAATACGGCGGTCCAGCAGGGTAATAGTGCCGCTGTCCTGCTCGGTACGCAGCAGGCGACCGCACGCCTGTACCAGCTTGAGCGCGGCATCCGGCACGGTGATCTGCATGAAGGGATTCCCGCCCTTGGCTTCAATCCACTCCGCCAGGGCGGCCTCGATAGGGTCATCCGGCACTGCGAATGGCAACTTGGCAATAATCACATGACGGCAGTAATCGCCGGGTAAATCGAGGCCTTCCGCAAAACTGGCGAGGCCAAACAACACACTGCGACCGCCCTTGTCGATACTCTTTTTATGGCTGTCCAGCAATTGCTGGCGAGACTGTACCCCCTGCATCAAAATACGGTTGCGCCAGGTGCCGGGCAGGGACTCGTAGACGGTTTCCATCTGCCGGCGGGAGGCGAATAACACCAGGGCGCCACCCTCTTTATCTCCATCCAGTAACTCCGGAAGCGCCTCGATTACCGCGTTGGTGTGCAGGTCGGCGTTGTTGGCCTCCACGGCGTCCCTGGGTACACGCAGTTCCGCGCGGGAGAAATCAAACGGGCTGGGTACGATTTCGTAACTGGCATTGTCCGGCGTGCCGGCGCGCATTTTCAGGCGATCAAAGCGACCCAGCGCGGTGAGCGTGGCAGAGGTCAGCACCGCGCCATAGCAGCGGCGCCACAGGCTGTATTCCAGGGTTTTGCCGGCGAGAATCGGTGAGCTGCACACTTCAAAATCGAAAGAACCACCCCAGTCCACCAGGGTGATCCAGCGCGCCTGGGGCACAGAGCCCTGGTCTTCCCTTGAATAATTGGCCCACAGTTGCAGGTTCGCCTCGGCGCGGCCGTGCCAGCCGCCGAGTACCGGGTACCAGCGCTCCAGATCGACTATGGGCACCGGGCTGTGGGCGTCTTCCATCATGCGCTGGGCCACCTGCACCATTTTGCCCAGCAGCGCCTCCATCTCGTCGAAGTCCTCGCGCAATTGATCCGCGAGTTGCTGCAGGGATTCCGGTACCACACCGCCCTCAAAGCGGAAGCGGGCACTGCGGGACTGCTGGCCGCCGCGGCCGCGCTCTTCCTCGAATTCACACAGGTCTTCAATGAGCGGCCAGGCCATTTCCATTTTCTGTTTGGCGGACGTGAACAGCGCGGGCAGCTCTTCTCCGGCGCGGTCCAGCTCGCCGCCATCGCCAATCTCGCCCAGCAACTGGCTCAGATTTTTGTTGGCCTGGTCCAGCCAGCCGGTGGTGGCTCCCACGCGGCTGTGGTGGGCAAAGTGATTGAGCGCCTTGTCCGGCAGGTGGTGGGCCTCGTCGAGCACATAGATGGAATCTTCCGGTGCCGGCAGAATGGCGCCGCCGCCCAGGGCAAGGTCTGCCAGTAACAGATCGTGATTGGCGACGATGACGCGGCTTTTGCCCAGGCTTTCGCGGGCGCGGAAGAAGCTGCAGCTGCTGACGTGGGGACAGCGACGGCCGCTGCACTGGCGGTGGTCGGTGGTCACCCGGCTCCAGTCTTCCCCTTCCAATGTGTCTTTCCAGTTATCGCGGTCGCCATCCCAGCGGCCACTGGCCAACTCATCGGCCATCTCCCGATACAGTTTGACGCCCGCCTCGTCCACCTGGGGCTTTTCGTCCTCGTACAAGGCAAGGGAGGCACCGACACCGCTGGAGGTGAGTTCGGTGAGTAGCTGATCGAGCTTGGACAGGCACAGGTAGCGCCCGCGGCCCTTGGCCAGGGCCACATCAAACTTGAGGCCAGAATGACGCACCAGCTCCGGCAGATCCTTGAGGATGATCTGCTCCTGCAGGGCCACGGTAGCGGTGGAGACAACCAAGGTTTTGTCGTGGGCGATGGCCATGGGGATGGCCGCCAGCAGGTAGGAGACGGTTTTACCGGTACCGGTGCCCGCCTCCACCACGCAGATATGCTGGCCGTCGGTCTTGCCGTGGTCCCGCTCACCGGCGCCATTGCGCTCGATGCCGCCGAGGGCGCGGGCGATCGCTGCAATCATCAGTTTCTGGCCGTAGCGGGCTTTCAGCTCGCGGCCGCTGAGAAACTGACGATAGGCGTTCTGGATGGATTCTTTGTCTTTATCGCTGAGCACTGGGGACCGACTGAACCTGCACTAAAGGAGTAAATCAGCCGGGCATTATCCATGCTTGCTTAGGATTGCGCCAATCAGGATTCCGCTCACTGCTCGAAAGCGAGCCGCGAAACCACCGGGTTGGCGTAGCCCTGGATGGCCTTGTCCCGCCAGCGCTCATCGATAGCAGCCATACGCTGTTCGAATTGCTCGCGGATCTCCTGGTGCTCATCCGGGTGCCAGGGCTTGGGGGGATAGCCCACCGGTACCTGAGGCGCCTCCCCGTAGATCATCTGGTAAGCGATCAGGTTGGTCGGATGCAGCACATAGTTTCCGATAATCTGGCGATCGATCTCGTCCGCCAGTGAACCCACGTCATTGAAATCCCCTTCAATCGGGGTACCGAAGGCCGCATGGACATGGCCCTTCTTGCCGACCACACCCTTGCCGATGCTGCCGAGATCTTCATGGGCTTCCTTCTGGTACTCGTCCTGGTGCTCCTTGATGTACAACTCACGGGCCTTGTAGCGGTCACAGGGGTCCCACTCATAGGAGATTGACAGGGGCACGATATGCAGCTCGCGCCAGAACTCCGCAAAAGGCTGCTCCTTGGGCTTGGCCATGGCAAACATTGCCGCCAGTGCGGGGTTGGTGCGGTCCAGGCCGTCTTTGGCGCGGCCGGCCCGCTGGGCGATCCACACGTGCTCGTTGTCGTTGACGATGGAGTGATGGATGTATTTTGACAGGGTCGTGGCCGCGGTCAGTTTTTCGCGGCGGCTACCGGAGCTGCGCTTCACCACAAAACACTTGTTGAGCTTCATGATATCCGCGGCAAACTGCTTGGAGAGGAGATTGTCGCCGATGGCAATACGGGAAGTCTCATGCCCTTCCTTGAACATGGCGAGAATCGCCAGCGCAGGATCCATGGCAATGTCCCGGTGATTGCTGACAAACAAGCAGGCGCGGTCCCGCGGCAACGTATCCAGGCCCGAGATAGAAAGGCCACAGCTGGTGCGATTGACCGCCTTTTCCAGATACTTGGCGATGACCTCCTGCACGCCCCGAATATTGTGGGCGTTGCGGAATTCGAAGCGCACAAACTGGCGCACCAGCCACGCAAGCGGACGCTCCAGCTTGCTTGCGGCGCCGGGGAGCAGGAAATGGGCCACTACCCGGGACATTTCCGGGTCTTCTACCAGGCGACGCAGCGCGGCGCGCGCTTCATCATCGCGGTACGGGCGGATTTCATCAAACTGACTGGGGTCGATATTTCTCGCATTCATATGGAGTAGTGCTACCTGCCAACTTCAGCGCGCCGAGATTCAGGCCCGCCACGCTCTGGCTCATTCTTATTGTGGCCCAGCAAATACGCTCCGATGCAATACCGGGGCAATATCGAGATAGAGCCGGGCGAAACCGGCGCAGAACATACCGGATGCGGCGAAGAACTGCCAGCGCCAGCCGCGACTCACAGGTTACACACCTGGCGAATGGAGAAATTTTGCCGCTACCGGCCACACCGGCACCACTATAGACATATGCGGAGCCGGCCCCGAGAATAGGCCGCTTCAATAACAAGAAACTGACTTGGCGCCCCGGTCACAAGCCGGACGGCCAGTACCCTGCTTGCCACTAGGAGACCACCTTGAGTCACACCAGTTCCAGCGAGTCGCAGCACGACTCCCGCAAACCCAGCCTGCTGGATGCCCTGATCCCACTCCTGATCCTGATCGCCCTGCTGTCCCTGTCCGTATATTTCTACGGCGCCGATTCATCGTACGGACCCAACCAGATTGCCCTGCTGCTCTGTGCTGGCGTGGCCGCAATGGTGGGCATGAAAAATGGCTTCACCTGGAAAGAAATGGAAGGCGGCATGCTGCACGGCATGAGCCTGGTGTTCGGCGCCATCCTGATCCTGCTGGCAGTCGGTGCGCTGATCGGCAGCTGGATTCTCGCTGGCACCGTACCCTCGATGATCTACTACGGAGTGCAGTTGCTCTCCCCCCAGTGGTTCTACGCTGCCAGCTGTATCATCTGTGCGGTTGTCGGTCTGAGTATCGGCTCCAGCTGGACCACCGCGGGCACCCTGGGTGTGGCGCTGATGGGGATCGCTGCGGCGCTCGGCCTGAACCCGGCGATTACCGCCGGTGCGGTGATCTCCGGCGCCTATTTCGGCGACAAAATGTCGCCGCTATCTGACACCACCAATGTGGCCGCCGCGGTAACCTCCAACGACCTGTTCCTGCATATCCGCCATATGCTGTGGACCACCATCCCCGCTTTCACCATCGCCCTGATCATTTTCGCGGTGATCGGCCTCAGCTCCAATACCGGCCACGCCTCCGCAGAGGACATCCAGACACTGCTTGGCGCCCTGCAAGATGAGTTCAGCATTTCGATCGTGAGCATGCTGCCCCTGGTGCTGCTGCTGGCGATGGCGTGGAAGAAAGTACCCGCTTACCCGACACTGATCATCGGGTCACTGGTGGGCTGCCTGATCGCAATGATCTTCGAGCCCAATGCCACACGCCAACTGGCCGGGGGAGAAGGCACTCTCAACCTGTTGAAAGGCGCCTGGCACAGCCTGTTCGACGGCTATAAATCCACCTCCAGTAATGAAGCCGTCGCCTCTCTGCTTTCCAAGGGCGGAATGAGCAGCATGCTCAACACAATCTGGCTGATTATTTCCGCCATGGCGTTTGGTGGCGTGATGGAGCGCGCCGGCTTCCTCGAGCGAATCGTCAACTGGGCGCTGTCCGGGGTAAAAACCGTGGGCGGCCTGATCACCTCCACCGTCCTTACCTGCTTCGGCATGAACGCAGCCGCCGGTGACCAGTACATGGCCATCATCATTCCCGGGCGCATGTTCCGCGAGGCATTTGAAGGCAAGGGCCTGCACGGCCTGAACCTGTCGCGCACCCTGGAAGACTCCGGCACCATTACCTCTGTACTGATTCCGTGGAATACCTGTGGCGCCTATATGAGTGCCACCCTCGGCATTGCCACTTTCACTTACGCGCCCTTCGCCCTGTTCAATATCATCTGTCCGCTGCTCGCCATTGCCTATGGCTGGTTGCACTTCAAGCAGATGCCCCTGGGCGTGCAGCAACCCCTACAAGATGCAGAAAAAGCCTGAAGTATCCAATGGCCAACACATTAACCGACCTGATTACCGATGCGGATTTTGATCTGCGCTGGTTTGACCTGGGGCGCCGTGTGCGCCCCATTTCAAAACGAGATGCGCTGAGTTTTGAAGAGGGCGCCACCCCCTGGCCCCACCCCTATCTTCGCCAGGCCTGGTGCGGCCTGCTTCTGACACCGGTAAACGCTGACAGCGAAAGTGCCGCAGAGCCGGCGGTATGGTTCCTCAGACTGCCACTGGATGAGCAGGGAAAATTGCTGCTGCCGATTCGCGACCGCTTTTTGCGTGAGCTTCAGCAGGCCCTGGATCCGTCTCACTCGCCAGCGCGCAGTGGCGGCGCCCCAGCCAAAGCGCTGCAACAGGCATTGGAAAACAGCGGCCTGATGTTTACGCCGGCGGCGGACAAGCGCGCAGTGTTTCACGCCAAGGCCGCGAGGGTACTGCAGCGGGCTGCCAGCGATCACTTCCCGGCCGCCAAGGCCTATGCCAAAGATCCCGCGGCATTTCCCTGGGAGCAACTGGCTCTACAAGGTCTGGCAGATCTGGCCGTGCGCTGGGATAAAGAGCAGGCAAACCTGGCGGCAAATCTGCCGCGTTTTGCCGCCCCCGCCCTGATTTCCCTGTGCCAGTGCCTGGAAAGCGAGGCCGTGGACCATCAACTGGTGGAGCCGTTGATCGCCCGCGCAAGACAATCCCTGGAATCGGACACACCGGATTTCAATCTGGTGATCGCAGTCATTCGCGGTATCTCCCACAGCCCCGCCAGGGGTATGCGGCAGCAGTTTTTATCCTGGATACTGGAAGACAACCCCGCCGGGTCCGCGACTCAGCCGGAAGTACTTGCAGCCATAGGCAGCCGCTGCAGCAAAGATCTCGCGCTACCCGCGCTGGCCAGGAGTTGGCTGGAACGGCTCAGTGCCAGTCAGCCCCAGGAGACCTTCAATCTCCTGCTGACCGACTTGCTCTTCCTTCCCCAACTGCGCAATGTGTTGCTGGGCGTGCTCCGAGACCCGGAGAGACAGGAATCTGTTGCCGTGTCCTTCGGGCGTTTTCTCCAGTCGGGCACCTGATTCCTGCGAGCGTTGGCGACCCATAAATCGGCCAAACGCACCCTCTTCTTCCACCTCACTCTCTTTCAATTTCCTCGCGCGCATGAAAAATGCGCGCAATTCAACCTCAGTGCTCCGGTGAATTTCATCACGTTTTGAATTTTCTGGCGCCGCCTTCTGCGCAAACTGGCGGCAACGAAGGAAAAAAAATTCTTTTTCACTTTACTGAAAAAAAATAATACCCACTCTGCAATGATGCAGTGTGGCTGTTAAACGTAATTTGGCGTTTAACCCTTTAAATTCAGGCCCACTGGGACGACAAACTGGCGGCGTTTTTATCCTGAATTCACCTGTGGCGGCTATTTTAACCGCGCGCCTATTACACTCCATTGGGCGGTATGTTTGTAGAAAAGATTTTTACAAAGCACACCAAACAGGTGACGTTTTATTGTCTATGCTATTGACTAACATCAACGGAAAGGAGTTAGGGGATGAATTTCACTCCAGCCAAGTACTTAACCGGAATTATTTGTGCACTGGTCCTCGCAGGTTGTTGTGCACCGGCTCCGATGCCGGCCGCCTGCCCTCCAGGATCAGAGCAAATTCCGACTTCCATGGCTTGTCCTGCGGACGCGGATTGCTGGATGGCATCCGATAATGTTCGCTGTATGAAAGTGGTTAAATAATCACTCTCTGACAGGTTCATGCAAATGCCGCTTTTCGAAGCGGCATTTTGCATTCTGGACCCCACAAAATTTTCCCACGTAACTTTCATTTCACCACCAGCGGCTCCCGAGCGTCACCATCGCTTCACATCCTACCCCGGTATTCCCTGCTACCTTCCAAGCCAGTTTCACCCCATTTTTGTAGAATCTTGCTACGTTCCTGTATCTGATTTGCACAACCATTACAGGATCACCTCACTCTGGTCGCGTAGGCCGTTTGTCGCTAATATCAGCAGCTTTCCTGCCGAACTCAGAAATTATTCAGCGAAGAAATTTTGACCATGGATGCTCTACCTCTGTCTGCCGCCATCACTTCCCTGCAACAGCACAAGGATAAAAACCGCTGGTCTCTGCGCGACCTGTTTGCCTCTAGTCCTGAGCGGGCAACCGCGTTCAGCGCGGAAGCTGCCGGAATCTACCTGGACTACAGCAAGAACCTGTTGAGCCCGGACACACTGCAAAAGCTGCTGGCGTACGCCGATACCGCGCAACTGAAACAGCGAATTGACGCGTTGCTCTCCGGCACAAATATCAACAACACCGAGCACCGCCCGGCACTGCACACCGCACTGCGCTTTCAGGGCGAGCCGCAGACAGAGCACGAGCAGGCGGTAGCGGATTGCCGCGTGCAGATGGCCAGGTTCGTTGAACAAATCCACAGCGGCGCCTGGACCGGGTTCAGTGGCAAGCGTATTCGCCATGTGGTCAATATCGGTATCGGCGGCTCCGACCTGGGCCCGCGCATGGTATGGGAGGCACTGCGCCCCTGGCACAACCCGGAGCTGACCGTACACTTTGTGGCAAATATCGATGGCGCCGACCTGAGCGATACCATTGCTCCCCTGCCCGCTGACGAGACTCTGTTCATCGTCGCCTCCAAGTCCTTCTCCACCCTCGAAACCCGCCAGAACGCCCTTTCAGCACGCCAGTGGGTGCTCGACGCCGGGTGTGCAGAGTCCGATCTGGAAAAGCACTTTGTCGCGGTGAGCAGCAATATCGTCGCGGCCCAGGACTTCGGCATCGCCGCACAGAATATTTTCCCCATGTGGGACTGGGTCGGTGGCCGCTACTCACTCTGGTCCGCCATCGGGTTGCCTGTCGCCCTGGCCTGCGGGTTTGAGGTGTACAGCGAGCTGTTGGAAGGTGCCAATGCCATGGACCGCCACTTTGCCGAGGCGGAGTTTGCACAGAACCTGCCGGTGCTAATGGCACTGATCCATTTCTGGTACCGCCAGTGCTGGAGCGCAGGCAGCCTCGCAGTGCTTCCCTACGCCCAGCGCCTGGCCAAGTTCCCGGCGTGGCTGCAGCAACTGGATATGGAGAGCCTCGGCAAGAGCGTCACCCGTGACGGCCAACCGTTGCCCTATGCGAGCGGCGCTGTGATCTGGGGTGCCGAGGGCAGCAATGGCCAGCACTCATTCCATCAGTTGCTGCACCAGGGCACGGATATGATTCCGGCAGATTTCGTGGCCATCAAGGAACCGACCTCAGAGCTGAAGGAACAGCACCAGTGGCTGCTGTCCTGCTGCCTGAGCCAGAGCCAGGCACTACTCAAGGGCAAGTCCCTCGCGGAAGCGCGCAGGGAGCTGGAAGCCTCCGGGCACACCCACAAAGAGGTTCACCAGCTGGCTCCGCACAAGGTGGTTCCCGGCAACCGCCCGAGCAACACGCTGATTCTGGAAAGGCTCGATCCGTTCCACCTGGGCAGTCTGCTGGCGCTCTACGAGCACAAGGTGTTCACCTTTGGCTGCCTGCTGGATATCAACCCGTTTGATCAGTGGGGTGTGGAGCTTGGCAAAGTGCTTGGCAATGGTGTCCACGACGCCATGGAGCATGGCGTCCCAGAGGCGTGGGACGGGTCCACGGCAAACCTGTTCAAGCGCCTGCTGCAAAAATAATTCAGCAACCGATCTATGCCCAAATTGCTCCCGGCAAAGTACAGACCACGCACGGCGAAACTGGCGCCGGAACTGAAATCGCCAGTTTTCGCCCTCTCATCCGTCACAGTTATGTAGTCGAAAAAGTATGGCGGCTTCCTGGCCACGCCAGCCAGCGTAAGCACTTCGGACAGAACAAGCAGCGACGAGTAACACGTGAATGAAGAGCAAACCCAAGCCCTCCCGCCGCAGCCAGCAGAGCTACGGCAAGTCGGACAAGGACGGTTTTATCCACCGCTCGTGGATGAAAGCCCAGGGCTACCCGGACCACGTGTTCGACGGTCGCCCCATCATCGGCATCTGCAACACCTGGTCTGAAATCACTCCCTGTAATTCCGGTCTGCGGGAAATCGCCGAATATGTAAAACGCGGTATCTGGGAGGTCGGTGGAGTACCTCTGGAGTTCCCGGTTACCAGCCTCGGTGAAACCCAGATGCGCCCCACCGCCATGCTGTTCCGCAATCTGCTGGCCATGGACGTGGAAGAATCCATCCGCGGCAATCCCATCGACGGCGTAGTGCTGCTGGGTGGCTGCGACAAGACCACCCCGGGCCAGCTGATGGGCGCCGCCAGCGTCAATTTGCCTACCATCGTTGTCTCCTCCGGTCCCATGCTGAACGGCAAGTTCCGCGGCCGGGATATCGGCTCCGGCACCGACGTGTGGAAATTCTCTGAAGCGGTGCGCGCCGGAGAAATGAGCCAGGAAGACTTTATTGCCGCAGAGAGCGGTATGTCCCGCTCCCGCGGCGTGTGCATGACCATGGGTACTGCCTCCACCGTATCCAACCTGGTGGAAGCCATGGGCCTGAGCCTGCCTTACAACGGCTCCATACCCGCGGTGGACGCCCGCCGCCAGGCCATGGCACATATGAGTGGTCGCGAAATCGTGCGCCTGGTACGCGACGATGTGCGCATGAAGGACATCGTTACCAGGGATTCCCTGATCAACGCCATCAAGGTGAACTCCGCGGTGGGCGGTTCCACCAATTCCGTGATGCACCTGCTGGCACTGGCGGGCCGATTGGAAATTTATCTGCAGCTGGAAGATTTCGACCGCTACAGCCGCGACCTGCCACTGCTGGTGGACCTGATGCCCTCGGGGCGCTTCCTGATGGAGGACTATCACTACGCCGGCGGCCTACCCGCGGTGATGAAAAAAATCGGCAGCCATCTGGATTTGAACGCGGCGACTGTCAGCGGAATAACCCTCGGCGAGCAAGTTGAAAACGCCGAGTGCTACGACGACGAAGTAATCCGCGATATCGACAACCCGGTAAAGGAAAACTCCGGTATCTGGGTGCTGCGCGGCAATCTCTGCCCCCAGGGGGCAATCATCAAACCCAATGCCGCGTCACCGGAATTACTGAAACACACCGGCCGCGCCGTGGTGTTCGAATCCATTGAGGATTACCACGCACGCAAGGATCTGCCAGAGCTGGATATCGACGAGCACTGCATCATGGTGCTGAAAGGCTGCGGCCCCAAGGGTTATCCGGGCATGCCGGAAGTGGGCAATATGGCGCTACCGAAAAAGCTCCTGGAAAAAGGGTTCAAAGACATGCTGCGTATTTCCGACGCGCGCATGAGTGGCACCGCGTTTGGCTCTGTAATCCTGCACGTGGCACCGGAAGCCAGCGCCGGCGGGCCACTGGCCGTGGTTCAGAGTGGCGACCTGATTGAATTCAACGGCGAAGCCCGCAGCCTGAATCTGAAAATCTCCGACGCGGAGCTGCAGGCCCGTCTTGTGGAGTGGAACAACAATACACCCGCTCCCACCTACCAGCGCGGCTACGCGAAACTGTACGTGGATACGGTGCTGCAGGCAGACAAGGGCGCCGACCTGGACTTCCTGGTAGGAGGCTCAGCTGATGTAGTCTCACGGGAGTCGCACTGATGCCAATCGCCGGGCATCAATCAGTACAATCAAACGCTGAAAGATGACTGGCATTCCGGCTATTCGACTACTTTCCCACTATTCAGTAGCGGTTTGATCAGGTCCATCGGTAGCGGGAACACAATCGTAGAATTCTGCTCCCCGGCAATATCAATCAGCGTCTGCATATAGCGCAGGGTGATCGCATTCGAGTTCTTGGAAAGCTGGTCGGCCGCCTCGGTCAATTTTACCGCCGCCTGCGCTTCACCTTCCGCATGAATTACCTTCGCCCGGCGCGAACGCTCCGCCTCTGCCTGACGCGCAATCGCGCGGATCATGCTTTCATCCAGGTCGATGTGTTTGATTTCCACATTGGTGACCTTTACACCCCAGGCGTCGGTCTGCTCATCGAGGATTTTCTGGATATCCACATTGAGCTTGTCGCGTTCGGACAGCATTTCATCCAGCTCGTGCTTGCCCAGCACCGAGCGCATGGTGGTTTGGGATAACTGGCTTACCGCCTCGTGATAGTTTTCCACATTGATGATCGCCGACTGTGGATCGATTACCCGGTAGTACACCACCGCGTTCACTTTGACCGACACGTTATCCCGGCTTATTACATCCTGAGTGGGCACATCCATCACCACCACACGCAGGTCCACCCGTTCCATGGTCTGGAGTACCGGGATGATAATGATCAACCCCGGGCCCTTGACCGCCTGGAAGCGGCCGAGAAAGAACACCACCGCACGCTCGTATTCCCGCAGGATTCGAATCGCGTACATGATTAGCAGTACGACCGCCAGAATCAGCAGGCTGGCAAAGTAACTGACCATAAGAATGCTCCCTTTTCGCCTAATAAATGGCTTATTCCGGTTGAACCTGCAAAATCAATCCGTGTTCGGCGGTGACCGTCACCAGCTGCCCTTCGGTCAACAGGTTGTCGCAGCGGGCCCGCCAGATTTCACCGTCGATCTTTACTAAAACCTCCGGCTCTATTTCGATCACTACCGCGGTACGTCCCACCATCGCCTTGTTCGCCGCCACCTTGGGTTGACGCAGACTGTGACCGACCGCGTACAACAAGCCAAGCAATCCCAGTCCGCTGACTGCGGCAATGGAACCAATCAGCGCCTTGGATACCCGCATGCCCGGCACGTCGCTGTCGATCAACAGCACCGAGCCGATGACCAGAGCGACGACGCCACCAATACCCAATGCGCCAAAGCTCGGTACGAACAGCTCCGCGGCAATTAACAGCGCCCCCACAATGATGAGCGCAAGCCCCGCGTAGTTGATTGGCAAAACCTGCAGCGCGTAAAACGCCAGCAGCAAACAGATGACTCCGACCACGCCGGGCACGATGGCGCCGGGGCTATAGCCTTCGAAGATCAGGCCGTATATGCCGATTAGCAGCAGGATGTAGGCCACCTGGGGGTTGGTGATCAGAGACAACAGCTCATTGCGCCAATCGGGCTCGTACGCAACGACCGGTAGCTCGGCGATGCTGCCGGCAATCTGCTGCTTGCTCCCGTTCAATACGATTTCACGATTTGGCAATTGTTGAATTAACTGCTGTTGGTTATCCGCCACCACATCGATGACGTTTTCCGCCAGCGC
>NZ_JBSWXV010000014.1:0-57032 GCF_056160765.1 Microbulbifer sp. ABE4_465 | reverse complement strand
AGTGAAACGCAACATCGCCGATGGTAGTGTGGGGATTCCCCATGTGAGAGTAGGTCATCGTCAGGCTTCTAAATACAAAAAAGGCCACCCCATTTGGGGTGGCCTTTTTTGTATTTAGGATACGATGAATTACTGCCACTACCTCGCAGCGCAAAGCGCTGCCATGTGACCGCCCATGCACCGAAGGTGCGAAGGCAGGGGCGCCCTACGGGCGTCGCGCAGCGATGGCGAGCGCAGCTCGACACCCAGTGTAGGTCATCGTTGCTCAGGTTCACTGCTCCACCTGACCGAACGCTACTGCCTACCGATGACCTGCTCTCTTATGTCGGAGCCTGTTTGATGTCGTGCAAGCATTTCGAAAATGTACGGGGATTGGAATGGCGGGTCTAACTAGCTCCGCTGCCACCTGCCCGAGGCCGGACTGATCACATCGGCTGCGCCGATGTGCCCCTGCGGGCGCCTGGCGGCGTCCCAACTGCTGGTGCAGTTGGTCGAACCGAGTGCCGTTTCTCAACCAGCCCCCAGTACCAAACAAAAAAGCCCTGATTGCGCGAGCAATCAGGGCTTTTTTGTTTGGTACCAGAGGCCGGACTCGAACCGGCACGCTTTTAAGGGCGGGGGATTTTGAATCCCCTGTGTCTACCAATTTCACCACTCTGGCAGATCCATCCACCGACGTCAGTGTCGGCTGGAAAGGACGATGATTATAGCGATGGGCGTTGTTGGGTCAACCAGATTTGGCTGCAGAATTGGCGGCAGGGCGCTTTCAGAAGTGCTTTCAGAAGTGCTTTCCGTTACTCTTCGCGACCGATTCATTAATGCCTAGACTGATGTGATGCAACGCCAGGACTTTTACTTTGATTTACCGGAATCGCTGATTGCCAAGGCACCCACCGCAGAGCGCCGTGGCAGCCGTTTGTTGTGCCTGGACGGGGTGACCGGCAACGTGGAGCACCGTCAATTTGTCGATATCCTGGACCTGATCGAGCCCGGTGATCTACTGGTGTTCAATGACACCCGGGTTATCCCTGCACGCCTGTTTGGGCGTAAAGCGAGTGGTGGGAAGCTGGAGATACTGATCGAGCGGGTGCTGGATGAGCGTCGCGCTCTGGCGCATATTCGTTCCAGTAAATCACCCAAGCCTGGCAGTGAAATCCTGCTGGAAGACGATACGGCCCTGTTGATGGTTGAGCGTCACGATGCGCTGTTTGAGCTTGAATTCCCGGCCGAGGGAGTGCTACCGGTACTGGAGCGGCAGGGTCATATGCCGTTGCCACCCTATATTGATCGTGCCGATACGGATGCAGATAAAGAGCGCTATCAGACCGTATATAACCGCAATGCAGGCGCCGTAGCCGCGCCCACCGCGGGCCTGCATTTTGACGATGAGATGATTCAGTCCCTGCGGGACAAGGGTGTGGAAACTGCGTTTGTTACGTTGCATGTGGGCGCCGGCACTTTCCAGCCAGTGCGTGTGGACGACATCAACACACACAAAATGCACAGCGAAATTCTCGATGTCTCTGGGGAAGTTTGCGATGCGGTAGCAGCCTGTCGCGCCCGCGGGGGCAGGGTCGTTGCGGTGGGAACGACCAGTGTTCGTGCGCTGGAAAGTGCCGCGGCAACAGGAACCCTGAAGCCAACCCAGGGTGAGACGGAAATTTTCATTTATCCGGGCTATGAGTACCGGGTAGTGGATCGCCTGATTACCAATTTCCACTTGCCGGAATCCACTCTACTGATGCTGGTAAGCGCATTTGCAGGGTATCGCAATGCCATGAACGCCTATGCAGAGGCTGTGCAACAGAAATACCGCTTTTTCAGCTACGGTGATGCGATGTTGATTGAGCGCAACCCTTCGGTAGATCCCGCAGAAGTTGGCAATCGATAAATAGCCACCCCAATTAGAGATAGAAAAGCGAATCCGTTTTGAGCGAGGAGAAGACCTTGAGCCGCGAATGTTTTATGAAGTTTGAGCTGGATACCACCGATGGCAAAGCCCGTCGTGGACGGCTGCATTTCCCTCGCGGCGTGGTGGAAACACCGGCGTTTATGCCCGTAGGTACATACGGGACGGTCAAAGGAATGCTGCCGCGCGATGTGGAGGGGATCGGTGCCCATATTATTCTCGGTAACACCTTCCATCTGATGTTGCGCCCGGGTACTGAAGTGATCAAGGCCCACGGCACGCTGCACGACTTCATGCAGTGGCAGGGGCCGATTCTCACGGATTCCGGCGGCTTTCAGGTGTTCAGCCTGGGGCAGATGCGAAAAATCAGCGAGGAGGGGGTTTCTTTCAAATCCCCGGTCGATGGTAGCCCCGTTTTTGTCGGCCCTGAGGAGTCGATGCAGGTACAGCGGGACCTGGGTTCCGACGTGGTGATGATTTTTGACGAGTGCACGCCTTATCCGGCGACGCCCGACGAAGCGCGGAAGTCCATGGAGCTCTCCCTTCGCTGGGCCAAGCGCTCGAAAGATGCGCACGGGGACAACCCCTCTGCGTTGTTTGGCATTGTGCAGGGCGGGATGTATCCCGAGTTGCGTGATGTATCCCTGGCCGGGCTTACCGACATTGGCTTTGACGGCTATGCAATTGGTGGTCTTTCTGTTGGTGAGCCGAAGGAGGAGATGATCAAGGTGCTGGATCATCTCGCGCACCAGATGCCAGCGGACAAGCCTCGCTACCTGATGGGTGTGGGTAAGCCGGAAGATCTGGTGGAAGGCGTGCGCCGTGGTGTGGATATGTTTGACTGTGTCATGCCTACCCGCAATGCCCGCAATGGCCACCTGTTTACGTTTGCCGGTGTGGTGAAAATTCGCAATGCCAAACACCGCCATGACACCGGACCTCTGGAAGAGGGGTGCGATTGTTACACCTGTGAGAACTTCTCCCGCAGTTACCTGCACCATCTGGACAAATGTGGGGAAATCCTCGGCTCACAGCTGAACACCATCCACAACCTGCGTCACTATCAGCGCTTGATGCAACGACTGCGGGACGCCATTGCCGAAGGGGCTCTGGAAGACTATGTGGCGACTTTTTACGAGGGTTTGGGACGTGAGGTTCCCCCACTGAGCTGAGCCGTCGGGTGGTGATTTGTGCCACCTGTCTATCCCCGTATAATCAGCTCCCAATTCTGATCGGTACGCCTCGCGGCTTGTAATCGGGCCGTGGCGTCCGCATATCGTCAGTTACCAAAAAAATGTGCCCGTACTGCGCCTGTACAAACGGGCCAGCCCAACAATGAGAACAGCATGAATCGCTTCCCTATCTGGAAATATCTCCTGATTCTGATCGTCGTCGGATTGGGGCTGTTGTATGCAGCGCCGAATTTGTATCCACCTGATCCTGCCGTACAGGTATCCGGCCAATCCAGCGCTCTGAAAATTGATCAAAATGTGCTCAATGAGGCGCAAAAGGCTCTGGATGAAGCGGGTATCGAATACTTCGGGGGCGAAGTACAGGACAAATCGATTCTGTTGCGCCTCAAATCGAATGAAGAACAGCTGCCCGCCAAGCGCGCGATTCAGGAAGCCCTCGGCCACAGCGAATACGTGGTAGCCCTGAACCTGGCGCCCACCACACCGGAGTGGCTGATGAATATGGGCGCAAGCCCGATGAAGCTCGGTCTCGACCTGGCGGGCGGTGTGCACTTTCTGATGGAAGTGGACACCAACTCCATCGTCAAAACCAATATGGAAGGCTACGTCTCCGACGTGAAGTCCAAACTGCGCGCGGCCAAGGCGCGCTACCGCAGTGTTGAGCTGGAAGACGATCGTGAAATCGTGGCCAAATTCCGCAGTGAAGACCTGCGCACCCTGGGCATGCGTACCCTGCGCAGTGAATTTCCGACATTGCAGCTGACCGAGAGCGGTGGCGGCAGCAATCTGGAAATTCGTGCAACCCTCGCTGACCAGGAAATCAAACAGCTGGAAGACTATGCGGTTACCCAGAACCTGACCACGCTGCGCAACCGGGTGAATGAGCTGGGTGTTGCCGAGCCCATCGTGCAGCGCCAGGGGCGCAATCGCATTGTGGTGGAGCTGCCGGGTGTTCAGGACACCGCGGAAGCCAAGCGGATCATCGGTAAAACCGCAAACCTGGAATACCGTATGGAAGCCAAGCAGGATGCTCTGGTGACCACTAAAGAGTATTTCGAGTACCGCAACGAGCAGGAGCGTGCCGCCTACGGCGGAGCCTGGCTGGAACGTAAAATCATCATTTCCGGTGAGCGCGTGACCGATGCGCGTGTCGGCTACGACGAGAGCGGTTTCCCGCAGGTAAACATCACCCTGGATTCCCGCGGTGGTGAACTGATGCACCGTGCGACCTGGAAAAATGTTGGTCGTCGTATGGGTACCCTATTTGTGGAGAGCCGGTTCACGCCGGAGACCCAGATTGACGCAGACGGCAACGAAATCGTTGTGCAAAAGCGCACCGATGACAAAAAGATCATTAGCCTGGCCACGGTTCAGAGCCCTCTCGGTCGCCAGTTCCGTACCACTGGTCTGGGCAGCCCGGCAGAAGCCCAGGAACTCGCGCTGCTGCTGCGCTCCGGTGCATTGGCGGCTCCCATGTATTTCGTGGAAGAGCGCGTGATCGGCCCGTCTTTGGGTGCGGATAACATCAAGGTGGGTCTGACCTCGGTACAGATCGGCCTGTTGGCGGTTGTTATCTGTATGCTGCTTTTCTACCGGGTGTTTGGCCTGGCGGCGAACATTGCGCTGGCGGCCAACCTGGTTCTGCTGGTTGCCGTCATGTCCATTCTCGGCGCGACACTTACCCTGCCGGGTATTGCGGGTATGGTATTGACCATCGGTATGGCGGTGGATGCGAACGTTCTGATCTTCTCGCGAATACGGGAGGAGTTGCGCAATGGCTTGCCGCCGCAATCTGCAATCAATGCGGGCTTCGACAACGCCTATAGTGCCATTGTCGACGCCAACATCACCACCCTGATTGTGGCGGTAATCCTGTACGCCATTGGCTCCGGCCCGGTACAGGGCTTCGCGGTCACCCTGTCTATCGGCATCCTGACGTCCATGTTCAGCGCCATCATGGGCACCCGTGCATTGATCAACCTGTTCTACGGCGGCCGCCGTGTTCAGAAACTCTGGATTTGAGGGAAGGGTGATGAGTAGTAATACCAAAGAAGAAAACGGCAAGATCACCGAATATATGGGCAAGCGTGTGTACGACTTTATGCGCTGGCGTAAAGTTGCCGCTGCATTCTCGCTCGCCCTGGTTGCCGCCTCGATTATCGCGCTGGCAATGAACGGCCTGAAACTGGGCCTGGATTTTACCGGTGGTACCCAGATCGAAGTGGGCTATGAAAAAGCTCCGAAAATTGAAGATGTGCGCAGCCAGCTGGAGCAGGCTGGTTTTGAGGGCGCCGCGGTTGTGAACTTCGGTTCCGACAGTGAACTGCTGATCAAGCTGCCGCCGGAAGTTGCGGAGCAGCAGGCTCAGCAGAACGCTCGCGACGCAGAAGCGACCAACTCCATTGGCGATAAGGTTGTCGGTGCATTGCGCCAGCACAGTGATGGCCGTATTGACCTGCGCCGGGTGGAAATGGTCGGCCCGCAGATCGGTGAGGAGCTGCGTGACGACGGTGGTCTGGGCATGCTGTTCGCCCTGGCCGTAGTGATGGGCTATGTAGCCCTGCGTTTTCAGTACAAGTTTGCCGTGGGTGCGGTAGTGGCCTTGATTCACGACGTGATCATCGTGCTGGGTTTCTTTGCCATCCTGCGCCTGGATTTCGATCTGACGGTGCTCGCCGCGGTGCTCGCGGTGATCGGTTATTCCATTAACGACACCATCGTGGTGTACGACCGGGTGCGGGAGAATTTCCGCAAGGTGCGCCAGGCGGATCCGGCGGAGGTGATTAATATCTCCATGAGCCAGACCCTGAGCCGTACCTTTATGACCTCTTTCACCACCTTGCTGGTGCTATGGGCACTGCAATTCTTCGGTGGCGAGCTGATTCACAACTTCTCCCTGGCGCTGATTGTGGGTGTGGTGATCGGTACCTTCTCTTCCGTATACGTGGCCGCCAATATCCTGATGGCGATGAATACCACCAAGGAAGACCTGATGCCGCCGGTGAAGGAAGGGGCAGAGCTGGACGAAATGCCCTGATCTATTGGGCAAATCTATTTGGTAAGTAGCCGTAGCCAAACGGCAGGCACAAAAAAGGCGGGAATTTCCCGCCTTTTTATATCTGGTCTTGCTGTGACTGAAGGGGTTTCAGGCTATCTCGATGAGGCTACCTGGCCGGCTTGTCAGTCACTATCTGTAGTACAGCAGTACTACAGCCGCGCTTGAGGAATCAGGCGCGGGGCTTTTTGCCCAGGGTGATGTGTTTGGGGCCAGATGTATTGGTTTGGCCGCTGACACCCTTGGGTACTTGCTCGATCTCTCCGCCACTGGCGAGGAACGCCTGAATCTGAGCTTCGATGGCTTCGCGCGATTCTGTAGAAACAGTTTCCTTACCGCGTTTGCTGGCGCTGGATGCTTTTTTAGCCACAATTCTGTCCACTTTTATGCATGAACGGCAGATAATACCGCATTTTGTGCAAAAAATCACCCGCCACGCTATGCGCGCACTTGCCTGGTGCCGGGGGGCAGTATTTCGACAGGGCAACTTTTACTGGCTGAAACGGAAAAGGCCTGATTTTTCAGGCCTTTTCCGTTTTTAAAGGTAGGAAATGCAGGGCGTGTCAGGGGCAGGCGCCAACAGACCAATTGCTGCCGTCATTGCTGTGAAGGGTATTCAGGCCCCAGGTAGAGCCTGTCATTGGCTCATCGGTCCCCTGGGCAAAGTAGTTCGGGGCCATGGGGTTGCCGGTACTGTAGGCGCGGCCGGCGGTCTTCTGGTAGTAGTTGTAAGTGGCGTGTTCGGTACAGGTCTCGCCGCCACCGCTGCTTCCGCCCGAGCTGCTGCCACCCGAGCTACTGCTCGAGCTGCTGGAGCTACTGCCACCGGAACTACCTCCGCTGGAGCTTCCGCCACCGGAACAGGCGACCTGTGGACCGGTACATGACGCATCGGTATCACGCCACTGGCACTGGCCGCCCCCGACTGAAAATTCGTCCAGACGGAAACTGGCAGTGCTGTACTCCAGGTAGCAATTGGCGTAGTTGGTGTAGTCGAGGCGACCTGCGGCAATGTGCTGGTCCAGAGTTGCTGTGACCCCGGCATCAGCAACGAAACTCACGCTGGCGCTACTGCTCAAACCTGTCATATCCGTCGCAGTGACAGACGCGGAGCCGGAGCCGCCCGGTAAATTACATTTCTCTCCGCTGAACTCGGTCCCGACAACAGTGGCGGTAACACTGCCATTGCTGAATGCAATGGTGACACTCTCCAGGTCCTGGTTCTGGTCTACCACGGTACCGCTTACGGAAACGCATTGGCCGGCCACCTCGGCGCTGAGGTTGCTGAGCTCCGGTGCGGTCGCTGGCGGTTCCGGTCCCACGCGCACGGTCGATACATAGGGCTCCCCGATGGCACCTTCATTGTCTGTAGCGGTTACGGTTATTTCGTAGAGACCGTCCGCCAGTGCCGGGCTGGTCAGCGAAAAAAAACCGCTGGCGTCGGTGCCTCCACTCACTGAACTGCTGGTGCCGCCAACAAAAGTGGCGTCAACGCTTTGCACGCTGCCTTCCGCATCGGTCGCGGTGCCACTGACCAGTACCTGGCCGCCACTGGTGCTGACATTGATGTCACTGATTACCGGGCCGCTGTTGCGGTCTACGCGCTTGTTATGGTCTGCGAAGTACTGACCCAGGTAGCTGGCGTAGTTAATGCCCGCACCGCTGATGTAGCTGCCGCTCGCGCCCTGGCCGCCGGACCAGGAGTGGTCCACGCCGTTCAGCCACAGCATGGACACGCGTCCATCCTGCCAAAGAGTCTCGGTCGCGCTTCGATTGCCTTCACTGTAGGTATTGGTACCCGGGAGCTGACCCACCTCGTAGACGCCAGCCATGCCCTCGGCGTTTTGTGTGTTGTAGCAGTCGTCCACGGTCGTGTCGTTGGTACCGTGAGCGATAGACGCGATCTGTGTGCCGAAATGGCTGGCATAGCTACCGGCGTAGGAATTACAACGGCTGGTCACGTTGGCGGTTTCACAGCTGCCAATGGCGCCGCTGGAGCTGGTGCCTATGCTTGGCCCGGCACTGATCCCCATGCCTGCAAACACGTCCGGTGCGATACACGCGGTGGTGTTGGCAAACGCTGCGCCGGAGGAGAGGCCGGCGATATACACCTGATTGGGGTCGATATTGCGGTTGGCGTCGCCACTCATGGTATTTGCCAGGTTGACCAGGTTTTTGTAGTCACCGGCGGTACGTGAGCGGGTGCCCTGCCAGTAGGACCAGCAGCTGAAACCGGCCTTGTTCATGGCATCGGGTACCGCCACTACCATGCCGTATTCTTCTGCGGCCTGTTCCAGATTTGCACTCAGGTAGGCATCGATGGATTGGGTACACCCGTGCAGTACCACCAGTAACGACTTGCCATCGCCAATGGGGGAGGTGGAATCCGGGGTGTAAATATGGACCTTGTTGAAGCCGCCGATGGCGACGTTCTGTTGCCAGCTGCCGGCGTCTGCCGCTGCCGCACCCAGCAATATAGATAGACCCAGGCCTGCGCCCAGGAGCTTGCGCTGCTCGAAAAGTTTCATCGCTTTCACCGTTATTTTTATTGGAAGCAACCCCAGCCTAGCGAGGGGCCGAAACGGTGAATATGCGACCTAAGTCGTATGCAGGGAGGTAGGTTATTCCGCGTCTTCGTCTTCTGCCTGCGAGTCGTCCGCAGCGGATGCCAGCGGCCAGCCGCCCAGGTCACGCCAGCGATTGACGATGCCGCAGAACAGCTCGGCGGTTTTCTCCGCATCGTATTCGGCGGAGTGGGCCGCGCTGTTATCAAAGGCCATGCCGGCGGTCTGGCAGGCTTTGGCCAGGACGGTCTGACCGTAGGCCAGCCCCGCCAGGGTGGCGGTGTCCATACAGGAGAAGGGGTGAAATGGGTTTCGCTTCAGGCCGCAGCGGGCCACGGCGGCATTGATGAAGCCCAGGTCAAAATGCGCATTGTGCGCCACCATAATGGCGCGGGTACAGCTGTGATTTTTGATGGCGCGGCGGATCTGGCGAAACAGCTCCGGCAGGGCTATCTCCTCTGGCCAGGCATCGCGATCCGGGGAGTCCAGGTCCACGCCGATAAAATCCAGGGCGGACTGCTCAATATTGGCCCCTTCAAACGGTTCGATATGAAAGCTGTGGGTTTCCTCGGGGTAGAGGGTGCCCTCCTCATCCATATTCAGGATCACCGCCGACACTTCCAGCAGGGCGTCGGTGCGGGCGTTGAAGCCCGCGGTTTCCAGATCCAGCACCACCGGCAGAAAGCCGCGGAAGCGCTGGGCCAGAAGACTTTTGGGGCCGTTCGGCGTTTCTGCTGGGGTCACGGGAATCCTGAAATCTCAATCAATTCAAAGGCGGCTGGCCGATGCGGGGATTATACCCGACGCCAGTTCAAAGTTTCGCCGGCGGCCAGCGGGATCAGGGCGTCGTCGCCCATCTGCAATCCGGTCGGCAGGGTCCAGGGCTCGCGCACCAGGGTAATGGTATCGGTATTGCGCGGCAGGCCGTAGAAGTCCGGGCCGAAGTCACTGGCGAAGCCCTCGAGCTTGTCCAGTTTACCCGCGCGCTCGAAGGCTTCCGCGTAGAGCTCGATGGCGCTGAAGGCGGTATAGCAACCGGCGCAGCCACAGGACGTCTCCTTCTTCCCCTGGATATGTGGGGCGGAATCTGTGCCGAGGAAAAACTTGGGGTCGCCGCTGGTGGCCGCCTCAATCAGCGCTGTCTGATGTGAGTTGCGCTTGAGAATGGGCAGGCAGTAGTAATGAGGGCGAATGCCACCCACCAGCATATGGTTGCGATTGTACAGCAGGTGGTGCGCGGTAATCGTCGCGGCGATCCCTTCGCGGGCCTGGCTGACAAACTCGACGGCGTGGGATGTGGTGATATGTTCGAGTACGATTTTCAGGGTAGGGAAGTCGTCGACAACCGGGCCCAGAATATTCTCGATAAACACTCGCTCGCGGTCGAAAATATCGATGTCACTGGTGGTGACTTCTCCGTGCAGCAGCAATTTCATGCCGCAGGACTGCATGGCTTCCAGTGCCGGGTAGATATTGGCGATATCGGTGACGCCGGAATCGGAGTTGGTAGTGGCGCCGGCCGGGTAGAGCTTGGCGGCAACTACGCCTGCTGCATGGGCCTGCTGCACCACTTCCGGGGTCGTGTTGTCCGTCAGGTAGATCACCATCAGCGGGGTAAACGGATTGCCTTCCGGGATGGCAGCTTCGATGCGCCCTTTATACGCGAGGGCATCATCGGCGGTGATGACTGGCGGTACCAGGTTGGGCATGATGATTGCCCGTTGAAACTGGTCTGCGGCATCGCCCACCGTGCGTGTCAGTGCTGCGCCATCGCGCAAATGGATGTGCCAGTCGTCTGGTTTACGCAGCGTAATTTGTGGTTTGGGCTCCACCGAATATCTCCTCCCGGATTGATCGCGGCGCCGATGCTACCCGAAGCGCCAAAAAATTGCGAAAACTGCCGCGAATGTCTCATTTCTCACCAGATTGAATGTAAAGTAGACAGGTTGGCGGGCTGCTTTTTGCGCAATCATTCGGCTGGCCGTCTGGTGCTAGTCGTATGCCGTTCTAGGCGCTACAATCGCGCCCCGAAAAAAGGCGGCCTACCCGCAGTTCCTGGGCACACATCCAAAAATAATCCCCCCCAGTTTGAAACAATTCACAGGTGCAACGCCCCGGTAAGGCGGCGGTGTACCTGTAGTGAAGGCACAGCCCGAAAGCACGGGCCCACTATACAGAGGATAGTAATGAGCAAGATCGATAAGGTGGTATTGGCATATTCCGGCGGGCTCGATACTTCAGTGATCGTACGCTGGTTGCAGGATACCTATGGGTGTGAGGTTGTGACCTTTACCGCCGATATCGGTCAGGGTGAGGAAGTGGAGCCTGCACGCGCCAAAGCGGAGGCCCTGGGCGTAAAAGAGATCTACATCGACGATCTGCGCGAAGAGTTCGTGCGCGATTTTGTCTTCCCCATGTTCCGCGCCAACACCATATACGAAGGTGAGTACCTGCTGGGTACTTCTATCGCGCGTCCTCTGATTGCCAAACGCCTGATCGAAATCGCCAATGAAACCGGGGCGGATGCCATCTCGCACGGTGCCACCGGCAAGGGTAATGACCAGGTGCGTTTCGAGCTGGGCGCCTACGCGCTGAAACCGGGTATCCAGGTCATCGCCCCCTGGCGAGAGTGGGACCTGAACTCCCGCGAAAAACTGATGGAATACTGCGAACAGCACAAGATTCCTGTGGACTTTTCCAACAAGAAGAAAAAGTCACCGTACTCCATGGATGCCAACCTGCTGCATATCTCCTATGAAGGCGGTGTGCTCGAGGAGCCCTGGGCGGAAGCGGAAGAAGATATGTGGCGCTGGAGTGTCAGCCCGGAGTCCGCACCGGACAAGCCCACTTATATCACCCTGCAATACGAGAATGGCGACCCGGTTGCCATCGACGGCGAGCGCATGAGCCCGGCAACCCTGCTGGAGAAACTCAACAAGCTCGGTGGCGCCAACGGTATCGGCCGTCTGGATATCGTGGAAAACCGCTATGTGGGCATGAAGTCCCGCGGCTGCTACGAAACGCCCGGCGGCACCATCATGATGAAGGCACACCGCGCCATCGAATCCATTACTCTGGATCGCGAAGTCGCGCACCTGAAAGACGAGCTGATGCCGCGCTACGCAAAGCTGATTTACAACGGTTACTGGTGGTCCCCCGAGCGCGAAATGCTGCAGGCGGCAATCGACCAGTCCCAGTCAGTGGTGAACGGTGAAGTACGCCTGAAACTGTACAAAGGCAGTGTGTCGGCGGTGGGCCGCCGCTCCGAAGACAGCCTGTTCGACGAGAAAATTGCCACCTTCGAAGACGATGCTGGCGCCTACGATCAGAAAGATGCCGAGGGCTTCATCAAATTGAACGCCCTGCGACTGCGAATTGCGGCAGGTAAAGGCAGAGACTTGATCTAAATCAGCCGGGAGCGGCGATTACAGCGTTTAAATCGTCGTTCCTGTGCCCATCCGGTCTACCGTGAAGGGTGTACCGCCCCTTGTTGGCGAAGTTGGCGTATGCCCCGCGTTTGACGGAAACGAATCTCTAAAAGCAACGGAAGTAACACAATGACGACTACAGTGGCAGAGGCCGGCAAGCTGCCGGACTATGACTACAACATTGTGCGCCAGTTCACCATCATGTCGGTGGTCTGGGGTATTTTTGGTATGGGCGTGGGCGTCCTGATCGCCGCTCAGCTGGCCTGGCCCGCGCTGAATGACCTGTGGCAGCCCTTCACCCACTTTGGTCGTCTGCGTCCGCTGCACACCAATGCGGTGATTTTCGCGTTTGGCGGCAGTGTGCTGTTTGCGACTTCCTACTATGTGGTTCAGCGCACCTGTCAGACCCGCCTGTGGGGTGGCTGGCTGATTCCATTTACCTTCTGGGGCTGGCAGGTGGTCATCATTGCCGCCGCGATTACCCTGCCGCTGGGTTACACCTCCAGTAAGGAGTACGCGGAGCTGGAGTGGCCGATTGATATTCTGATCGCGCTGGTGTGGATTGCCTATGCCATCGTGTTCTTTGGCACCATCGTCAAGCGCCGTACCTCCCACATTTACGTTGCCAACTGGTTCTTTGGTGCCTACATCATCACCATTGCCGCGTTGCACATCGTCAACAACCTGGAAGTTCCGGTTGCGCCGTTCAAGTCCTACTCCATCTATTCTGGAACCAAGGATGCGATGATTCAGTGGTGGTATGGCCACAACGCAGTTGGTTTCTTCCTGACCGCGGCCTTCCTCGGCATCATGTACTACTTCGTGCCCAAGCAGGCGGGTCGCCCGGTATATTCTTACCAGCTGTCCATCGTGCATTTCTGGGCGTTGATCTCCATTTACGTGTGGGCCGGTGGCCACCACCTGCACTACTCCGCACTGCCGGACTGGACCCAGAGCCTGGCGATGATCATGTCCGTAATCCTGCTGGCGCCTTCCTGGGGTGGCATGATCAACGGCATCATGACCTTGTCCGGTGCCTGGCACAAACTGCGTACCGATCCGACCCTGCGCTTCCTGGTGGTTTCCCTGTCGTTCTACGGCATGTCCACGTTCGAAGGCCCGATGATGTCCATCAAGACCGTGAATGCGCTGTCGCACAATACCGACTGGACCATTGGTCACGTGCACTCTGGCGCGCTCGGTTGGGTTGCCATGATCTCCATCGGCGCCCTGTATCACCTGGTGCCGGTCCTCTGGGGTCGCAAGGAAATGTACAGCGTCAAGCTGATCAATGCGCATTTCTGGCTCGCTACCGTGGGCACCGTTCTGTACATCGCGGCGATGTGGGTGAACGGTATTACCCAGGGTTTGATGTGGCGCGCCTTCAACGCCGACGGCACTCTGACCTACAGCTTTGTGGAGAGCGTGATCGCCAGCCACCCGGGCTACATCGTTCGCTGGTTGGGCGGTGCCTTCTTCCTCACCGGTATGTTCCTGATGGCGTACAACGTATTCCGCACCGTCACCGACGAGCCGAAGGAAGGCGAAGTGCGTCACGATGAAAACCTGCCGATCGCGAAGAATGCTTAAGGGGAAACGATCGTGAAAAATCATGACATCGTAGAAAAGAACATCGGCCTGATGATGGTGCTGATCGTTGTAGCGATCAGCTTCGGTGCCCTGGTGGAAATCGTTCCCCAGTTCTTCACCACCAATAACAATGAGCCTATTGCCGGTCTGAAACCGCTGGGCGCGGTTGAGCTGGAAGGGCGCGATATCTATATCCGCGAAGGCTGCCACGTGTGTCACACCCAGATGGTGCGTCCGCTGCGCGCGGAAGTGGAGCGTTACGGTCACTACTCCATGGCGCAAGAGTTCGTGTACGAGCACCCCTTCCTGTGGGGCTCCAAACGAACCGGCCCGGATCTCGCTCGCGTAGGTGGCCGCTACTCTGACGAATGGCACCGCGCGCACCTGTACGATCCGCGCAATGTGGTACCGGAATCCATCATGCCGTCTTACCCCTGGTTGTTTGACAATATCGTCACCGGGGAACACACGGCGAGAAAGATGAGAGCACTGCGCTCTGTCGGAGTGCCCTACACCGATGAAGATATCGCCAACGCCAGCAAGCCCTTTGTGGGCGGGCGCGTTACCGAGATTGATGCGCTGGTTGCCTACCTGCAGCAGCTGGGCACCCTGGTACAGCAGAAGCGCTAAGCGAGGTAATCGGTGACTATCGATATTCTGCGGCAGATCGCCGTTGTTCTCGGCGCACTGGCATTCCTCGCGGTGTGCTGGTGGGCTTTCTCCCCCAAACGTAAAGAGCGTTTTGAGGAAGATGCAAAGCTGCCGTTCGCCGATGAGCAGGAAACTCTAGACAAGTCCGCTCGCGAGAGCGAAAGCACCACTGGCGACGAGGCCGGTATGAAACAGGAACAGGGGCAGGACAAATGAGTACATTTTGGAGTGTTTGGGTAATTGTGCTCACCCTCGCCAATCTTGCATTGGTAACTTGGGTTCTTTTTGCAAACCGCAAAGTGGCGGTAGACGATCAGGACGACCCGGAAAACCGCACCACCGGCCATGTGTACGATGGTATTGAGGAATACGACAACCCGCTGCCGAAATGGTGGTTCCTGTTGTTCATTTTCACTCTGATATTTTCTGCGGCCTACCTGGTTATCTATCCGGGAATGGGTAATTTCAAAGGGCTCGGCGGCTGGACGTCCGTGGGTGCCCTGAAAGCCGATCAGGCCAAAGCGCAGGCGGAGTTCAAGGAGAACTTTGGTCAGTACGTGGATATGCCCATCGAGAAAATTGCCGAAAATCGCGAAGCACTGAAAATGGGTGCACGGATTTTTGCCAACAACTGCGCGGTTTGTCACGGTGCTGACGGTGGCGGCAACTACGGTTTCCCGAACCTCACCGACAGCGACTGGCTTTATGGCGGCACCCCGGAGAAGATATTGGAAACTCTGCACAATGGTCGTCAGGGGCTGATGCCACCACAGGGGCCGATCATCGGCGAAGATGGTGTTGAAAATGTGACCGAATATGTTCTGGCCATGAATGGACTGGAACATGACGCCGCACTGGCCGAGCAGGGCAAGCAGGTGTTTGGAACCGTGTGTTTGGCGTGTCACGGTGCAGATGGCAAGGGCAACCAGGCGCTCGGTGCGCCGAACCTGACCGATGATATCTGGCTTTACGGCGGCACCCGCGAAGAGATTCAGCACACCGTACGCGGTGGCCGAAGCAACAATATGCCGTCTCAGAAAGACAAGCTGCGTGAAGACAAGATTCGTCTGGTCGCCGCTTATGTTTACAGCCTGTCTCGTCAGGAAGACGTGCAGCAGTAACTGAACGCTCCGGCGCAACTCCGTTTGCGCCGCGCCAGATAAGGGGGCTTCCGGCCCCCTTTATCCACAGGGACGGGCACTGCAGGGAAGAACAACAAGCCTCATTGCAATGATTGCAGTTTCCATCCCGAGTCCCTTCGGGCAAGCGAGGTTTTGTGAGCGATAGAATTCCTACCCGGGAAGAGCAGGAAGGTGGTGGCGAAGTCCGCTATCGCATGCTCTACGAGTCAGACGACAAGGTCTATATCCGGCATATCCGCGGCGTTTATACCCGCATCCGAAAATACACCGGTCTTCCACTGTTACTCGCGTTTTTCTTTATCCCCTGGCTCAATATCGATGGGCGCCAGGCGGTACATTTCGATTTGCCTGCGCGGCAGTTTCATATTCTCTGGGCGACCTTTGGCCCACAGGACGGCATCCTGCTCGCTGCTCTGCTGATTATTTCGGCGTTTGCCCTGTTTGCCGTGACTACCTGGCTGGGGCGGGTGTGGTGCGGGTTTACCTGCCCGCAAACGGTCTGGACCCTGATGTTCATCTGGGCCGAACGGGTGTGTGAGGGTGACCGTGCGAAACGCATGAAACTGGATGCCGCTCCCTGGAGCACTGAGAAAGTGTTGCGCAAGGGCGGTACTCACGCGATCTGGCTGCTGATATCCCTCGCCACGGCGCTGGCGTTCGTCGGATACTTTTATGGTATCCGCGATCTGGTGGTCGATCTTGCGACCTTTACCGCACACCCACAGGGAGCCTTCTGGGTTGCTTTCTTTATGTTTGCCACCTACTTCAATGCCGGCTTTATGCGCGAGCAGGTGTGCAAATACATGTGTCCCTACGCGCGCTTCCAATCGGTCATGTACGACAAGGACACACTGGCGGTGTATTACGATGCCCGTCGGGGGGAAGCCCGTGGGCCACGCAAGAAGGGTGTGGACTACAAGGCCCAGGGCCTGGGCGACTGTATTGATTGCTACTGGTGTGTGCAGGTGTGCCCGGTGGATATCGATATCCGCGATGGCATGCAGTACGAGTGCATCAACTGCGGCCTCTGCGTCGACGCCTGCAACAGTGTGATGGACAAAATGCAATATCCCCGGGGGTTGATCCGTTTTACCTCGGAAGACGAGCTGGAAACCGGCAAAACCCAGTACGCTCGCCCGCGGCTTCTCGGGTATGGATTGATTTTATTACTGCTTGTCGGGGCCTTTTCCTATCAGGTTGTTACCCGGTCGCCGGTACAGGCGGAGGTGCTGCGCGATCGCGGCGCGCGGATGTATCGCGTGTCCCAGGGCATGGTACAGAATGTCTATACGGTCAAGATCAATAATATGGATCAGCGTCCGCACGAGTTCACGATACGGGTAACCGGTAAACCCGGGTACGATTACTCCTTGCGAATGCAGCGGAATCCACTGGTCAACCCCGGGGAGTTATACTCTGTGCCCATTCGGGTGAGCGTGCCGAAGAAGCAACTGCAGGATACCAAACACGATATTTATATTGAGATTGAGGCGAAGGATGCACCGGAGCTTAAAGATCGCCATAAAACGGTGTTTATTGGTCCCAAATAGACCGACGGCAGGGAAGGGCTGGGCGGCCAAGTGCAGCCTTGCTCTATGTAGTTTTATCTGATTTTGGTGAATTGATTCAGTGTCTCAAAAAACGAATTCCAGTAAGTCTGCGCCCTGGTTCCGGGAGCCCTGGTTCTGGCTGGTGATGTCGCCATTGATTCTGGTGGTGATTGTTTCTTTCATTATGGTATCGATTGCCGTGCGCCACGGCGACGATGTGGTCAGTGATACCTATTACAAAGACAGTCGGCTGTACCACTACAGTGCGGAGCAGGACCAGCAGGCAAAGGCGATGAACCTGGCGGGAATGATTCTCTTCTCCCCGCAAGACAGCACGGTGTCACTGGACCTGCGCGGTAATCTGACTTCTTACCCCGAGTCACTGAATCTGGTGCTGAGCCACCCAGTGGAGGCGGATCTGGATGAGCGCATTGTGCTGGATGAGATTTCCACTGGCCGTTATCGGGGCAAGGTGGCAGCTCCAATGCAGCACCGCTGGTATTTGCAGGTGACGCCAGTGGCGAACCCGGAAGGCGAGCAAGCGCCAGAGTGGCGCCTGAAGGGCGAAATCAATTTCAACATCGGCAACGGAGTGCCCCTGAAGCCCGCCGAGCAGTGACTCAATGAATGAATCGCTCGTAACCCACGCCGATCCGTCTTCGACGACCGCTTCGACCTCTTCCCCGCAAACACCGGCCAGTGAGAGCGATTGCTTTCACTGTGGCCTGCCTGTGGCTGAAGGTAGCCAGTATGCAGTAACCATCGATGGCATCGCTCGCCCCATGTGCTGCCCCGGTTGCGAGGCGGTGGCGGGCGCCATTGTCGCTGGAGGTCTGGATAATTTTTATCGTTATCGAGAGCAAAGCAGTGAGCGCCCGGATAGCGCCCCGGAGCAGCAGCGTTGGCAGGCCTATGATTTGCCGCAGGTGCAGGGTGAGTTTGTGCGCGATTTCACCGGCGCGCTGCCCGGCATCAGTGACACCGAATCTCTACAGGTGGCCAGTTTGCTGGTGGGTGGTATTACCTGTGCCGCCTGTGTATGGCTGATTGAGAAGCAGCTGATGTCTTTGCCCGGCGTGGCCAGAGTGTCGGTCAACGCCAGTACGCACCGCGCGCAAATCGTTTTTGACCCGAGCAGGGTTGTAGTCAGTGTGCTCTTCTCGGCACTTGCGTCCATCGGTTATCGCCCGTCTCCCGCCACCGCTGCCAATAGTGAACAGATGTTGCAGCAGGAGCGCCGTGCAGCGATTCGTCGGCTCGGCGTTGCCGGACTCGGCACCATGCAGGTAATGATGTTCGCTATCGCGCTGTACTTTGGTGGCAGCAAGGGTATCGATGTTCAGTTTGAACAGTTCTTCCGTTGGGTGTCGCTGATCGTCGCTACCCCGGTGGTCTGTTATGCCGCTCAGCCGTTTTTTGGCGCCGCCTGGCGTGCATTGCGCAGCGGGCACCTGGTGATGGATGTGCCGGTGTCACTGGCTATTGGCCTGGCCTATGGTGCCAGTGTGTACGCCACGGTGTTCGATACCGGTGAGGTGTATTTTGAATCGGTCTCCATGTTCACCTTTTTCCTGTTGCTGGGGCGCTTTGTGGAAATGCGGGCGCGGCACAAGGCGGGCCTGGCCAGTGGCGGCCTCGCCCAATTGCTGCCACTGGCGGCGCTGCGCCTGGGAAGTGACGGCCAGGTGGAATCGGTGCCTGTTGCCGCCCTGGCGGAGGGCGAGCGGATCCTGTTGCGGCCCGGGGATACGATACCGGTAGACGGGGAGGTCACCGATGGCGCCAGTGGCGTGGACGAATCCGTGTTAACCGGGGAGTCTGCCCTTCAACAGAAGCGGGTGGGGAGCGCGGTATTCGCCGGCAGCGTCAATGGCGACTCCTCTCTGACCGTGCGGATTACCGCCGCCGGAAGCGGCACGCGTTTGTCCGCGATCGAAAAGCTGGTGGAGCAGGCACAGCTGGATAAACCGGCCCAGGCCGCGCTGGCGGACCGGATTGCCGGGCGGTTTATTGCCGCAGTCCTGATTATTTCTGCGGCAGCTTTTGTATTCTGGTGGTATCAGGAACCCGACCGGGCCTTCTGGGTTGCGCTGTCGGTACTTGTGGTCACCTGTCCCTGTGCGCTGTCCCTGGCTACGCCCGCGGCGCTGGCTGCCGCGACGTTGCGTCTGCAGCAGCTCGGGTTACTGGTGGCGCGCGGGCACGTGCTCGAATCGCTTCCACGCGTCACCCGGGTGATTTTCGACAAGACTGGTACATTGACGGAGGGGGCACCTCAGCTCCGAGCCGTAAAGCCGTTGCGCGACGGTATGAGTGAAGACGCGGCTCGAGATATTGCCGCGGCATTGGAATCCCAGAACAACCACCCGCTGGCGCGGGCATTTAGGCCCTGGTTTGGAAACCGTGCTGCCAGCAAGCTGCGCTCTGTCACCGGTTGCGGTGTAGAAGGTGTATGCGATGCGGTGACGTATCGCCTCGGTTTACCCGAGTTTGTACTGGAGCTTGCAGGGTCGGAAGTATCTGCGCTCGCCACAGGTTCACAAGTGCCTTCCGCACAGGGGCAGTGGCTGATGCTGGGAGACCGGCAAGGTCCTGTTGCCTGGCTGGGACTGGGAGATGAATTGCGCCCCAGCGCGCCGGATGCGGTGTCACTGCTGGCCGCCACGGGCGTGACCGCCGAATTGCTCAGCGGCGACCAGTCTGCCGAAGTTCCGCGGATCGCGGGGCGGACAGGAATTGACGACTACCGGGCCGGGGCTTCGCCGGAGGACAAACTCAGTCGGTTGAAGGCGCTGCAGGCCGAGGGCGAGCGGGTGCTAATGATTGGCGATGGCATCAACGACGTACCGGTATTGTCCGGAGCCGACGTTTCGGTGGCGATGATGTCCGCGGCGGATCTCGCCCAGTCCCGTGCAGACGCGATCCTGCTGAAGGGAGACCTGCGCGCGCTGCCGCGGGCCTTTGCATTGGCGGGCAATTGCCGCACAATTATTCGCCAGAATCTGGGCTGGGCAATCCTGTACAACGCGCTGGCTTTGCCTCTGGCATTTCTGGGGCTGGTTCCGCCCTGGGCCGCGGCCATTGGCATGTCCCTGAGCTCCCTGATTGTTGTGGTTAACGCTTTGCGTTTATCCCGTTGGCAGCCGGTGCGCTAGAGCCGCCGGCGCTCCTGCTTTCTCTATTTTTCGTCCAGCCTGAGGTGTAAGTGGACAGTATCTTCTTATTGGTCCCCATTGTGATCCTGTTTGTCGCCGGTGCGGTGAAGCTGTTCTTCTGGGCGGTAAATAGCGGCCAGTATGACGACCTGGAAACCGAAGGGCGCCGTATTCTGTTTGACGATGACGTGGCGCAGTGCCAGGGGTCGCCTGAATCCGATCGCGCGCGCGCGGACAATGAAGACCGGAAAGCAGACTGATGCCTGAGTGGAGTGTTTTGGCCGCGGCGCTCGCAATCGGTTTTTTGGGTGGTAGCCACTGTATTGGCATGTGCGGCGGTATCTCCGCTGCGCTGGGGCTTGCGGTCCCGGGCGAGAAGCCACAGTGGCCGAAATTACTCGGCTATTCCGCCGGGCGAATTGCCAGCTATGCGGCAATGGGGTTGATCGTTGGTGCCGTGGGCGCCTATCTGGCAGTGGATCTTGCCGCTGGTCTGGCCCCATTGCGGATTATTGCCGGGCTGATGTTGATTGCGATGGCGCTGTACCTGGCGAACTGGTGGCGGGGCCTGGTGTGGCTTGAGCGGGGCGGTGCCGTGCTGTGGCGCGGTGTACAGCCGCTTTCGCGTCGCCTGTTGCCTGTCCACACCACTTCCCAGGCGGTAGCGCTGGGTGCACTGTGGGGGTGGTTGCCCTGTGGGCTGGTGTACAGCGCACTTACCTACGCGCTGGCTCAGGGAAGTGCAATGCAGGCAGCGCTGACCATGCTTGCCTTTGGTCTGGGTACTGCACCGGCCGTGCTGGCGACGGGCGTCGCCGCGACAGGATTGCGCCGCCTCGTGCAGAGACCGGGAGTGCGTCTTTCCATGGCCTCCCTGGTATTTTTGTTTGGTCTCTGGACCCTGTGGGGTGGTCTGGGTCATGGCGACCACGGTGGTCACGGCGGCCATGGGGGCCATCAGGGTGCACTCCAGCAGTCCCCCCGCAAGTCTCACGAGCACCCGCATCACACCACGCCGGAACAGGGCGAACCTTTGGCGCCCCCGGTGCACGAGCATCATCACCATCACCCTATGGACGAGGAGTCAGGCGACCGAACTGCTGACTGATTCTCCCCATCAGGTTCGGCCGCAGCGGGATTCTGGCGATGGCTCGGGGTTAGGGGTAAACTGGCGCAATTATGACCTGTGGTCTGGCCGCCCTGGTTGGCCGTTGTGACCAGAATTGATGCCGTCAGCATGTTGCTGGTAGTTCCCGTTGGACCGAATATGAAAAAAATAAAAAACAAAAAGGCCGCAGGTAAATCGGCCAGTACCGATTCCGGGCGTCAACAACGCCAGTCCACTTTGCCCGATACCGTCCCTTCCTGTCCCGAAGCGCCGACCAGTATCTGGATCAATCTGTTAGCCTTGGGGATGTCCCTGGCTGCGGTGATCTGGCTGAGGGCCTACGGCCAGGACCTCCATATCAAGACGCAATCCCTGGTGGTCGTGGCGGCAGCGCTGGCGTTGCCGATCATTTTACTGGAGTGGCTGATTCTCAAACCCTGGCGCAACCCGTCTGCGGGGCTCGATTTTCGTCGTGCCAATTACAGTCTTGGACGCACCGCGCTGAAGCTGCTCGGCTTCTATCTCAGTGTCGGTTCCGTGGCGTTTGTGTACTGGCTGTTTCCCGAGTACCACGGTTCCTTTTACGACAATTATTTCACCGTGGTGAAGGCTGCGCTTCCCTGGTGGATGTTGCTGGCGATTCCGTATTTTTATCTGGTAGACGGGGCCATGCAGTCCCCGAAAGACAGCTACTGGCAGCTGGGCAGCTTTGTAATGGGCAACCGTAAAGGCGTGTCAGGCAAAGCGATTGGCCAGCTGTATCTGGGATGGTTGGTGAAATTGTTTTTCCTGCCGTTGATGTTCGTCTATCTCGGCAATAATCTGACCAATCTGTTGAACTTTGATTTCTCACGCCTGCTGGTCAGTTTCAAGTCGGTTTTTGATTTCACTTTCAACTTCCTGTTCTACATCGACCTGCTGTTCGTCACAGTGGGTTATGTGTGCACCCTGCGACTGTTTGACTCCCATATCCGTACCGCGGAGCCCAGCTTCCTCGGTTGGGGGGTGGCACTGATTGGCTACCAGCCATTCTGGAGTCTGTTCTCCGGTACCTATCTCAAATACGACGACGCGCCTGCGTGGGGCTACTGGTTCTGGGATACCCCCTGGGCTTACACCCTGTGGGGATCGATCATCCTGCTGCTGATCGCGATTTATGTGTGGGCCAGTATTCCGTTCGGCATCCGCTTTTCCAACCTGACTCATCGCGGTATTTTGACCAACGGACCCTACCGGTTTACCAAACACCCCGCGTACATCAGCAAGAATCTGTCCTGGTGGATGATCTCCATGCCCTTTATGGTCAGTGCCACTGGCCCTGAGGCTCTTCGGCAGTCCCTGCTGCTGCTGATGGTCAACTTCATTTATTTCATGCGCGCGCGCACCGAGGAGCGACACCTGTCCTGGGATCCGACCTATGTGGCCTACGCTGAGTACATTGGCGAGAGAGGTATCTTTGCGTTCCTCGGACGCCGCTTCCCGGTGCTGCGTTTTGGCCATGGCCGCCTGTTCTATCGCGGCAAAGACGCCCCGTCGGTTGAGCCTCTGGTGAGCGGTTCCGCCGGCCAGTCTGCACCGGCGAAACCCGCCTGACCGACACCTGAGGACACCGATGAACTGGAACCTGAGTGGTGTGATCACACAGTTGCCCCCACGCCTGCTGCGTGTTGACCGGCGCTGGTGGATTTATGCGGGTCTGTATCTGTTGATCGCGCTGGGTATCTGGCTGCGTATCGAACACGTATTTACTTATAACCCTGTCGATCACATCTGGAGCGACCCGCAGCGACACTGGGAGCAGGGCACCGAAACCCTGCGCACCGATCCGATGACCCTCACCGATCCAGTGATGTACCAGCTGTACATTGGTGTCCTGGCCAAGCTCACACTGAAAGAGCCGCTGTTGATCGCGTTTTATACGGCGTTGCTCGCTTGCTTGACCCCCTGGATCTGGTATCGCTTTGCCCGCGAGCTGTTGCCAACGCGTGTGCAGGCCACTGCAGTCTGGGCTGCCATTTCATTGCTGCCTTCCTGGATTGGCATTTACGGCTATTTCATGCAGGAAACACTGCTGTTGCCGTTGTTGGGTGCCGCGTTGTACGCCAGCTGGCGCTGTCGACGCAAGCAGACTCTGGCGAGTTTTCTTTTAATGGTTGGGTTGTGGACCGCGGCCGGTCTGACCCGCGGTATCGCTATTCCATTTGCCGCGGTCGCTACTACCTGGCTATGGCTGGTTCAGCCGCAAAAAGTTGCCAAGGCGGCGTACAGTCTGCTGCTTCTGGGCCTGGTGATGGGGCCTCTGGCGTACCGCAGTTACACCGCCATGCATTTAATTGCGCCCCATGGTGTCGGTAACCTGAATGCGCTGTATACCCAGTCTGGCAAGCGGGACATCCACATCAGTTACGACCGCGATGGCGCGCGCTGGACCTACTGGTTTGCCTCGCCGGCCATGGGGGCAAAGCCATTGGCGCCGCTGAGTGACTGGACCTCGAGCCGGGAAGGGAAGGTCTATGCGCACATTGATATCACCAGGGGTGGCGAGGACTGGCGTGCGGCGATGGCACGTTATCCGATGACCGCCGAGCGATACCTGACCCTGGCCGGCGAAAATATGGTGTATCTGTTTTTCGGTTCATCCTGGCCCGACAACAATCGCGCGCGCTGGCTGGAGGCGCTCAACCACCACGGGCGTTGGGGCTGGGCTCCGGTCACGCTTCTTGTGCTGTTGGGAACGGTGATTCTCTGGCGTCGCCTCGGCAACACGCGGCTATTGGCGGTGCTCCTGTTTACCTGGGTACTGGTGCAGGGGCTGCTTCCCATTTCGGTGAATGAGGGGCGGTACCGCAAGCCCGCAGAGGGGCTGTTAATTGTGCAGGCATTGGTGCTGATCGGTGCGATGCGTCGCCGGCGCGCTTCTGGAGATACGCTTGCGAGCGAAGACGGCGATGAAGTTGCGCAAATATCATCGACAGGTGTGCCTGGGGAAGTGGGGGCGCTGCCGGCTTCCCGGCCTCCCGCTGCACCCGTACCAAACCCGAAAGAACATGTCACGGCCTGAGTCTGTCGCGAGTGGTCGGCCACCTGCCGGGGGGGGGTACTGGTTGCGGCCTATCCTGGGCCTGTGCCGCCGGCTCGGGAGCTTTGTTCTGGTGGGAGGCGTCGCAACCGGGGTCCAGTACCTGCTACTGATGGCGCTGGTTGAGCTTATCGGCGTCTTTGCTGTAACCGCCTCGGCGGTAGCCTATGGGATTGCGGCGGCGGTCAGTTACCTGCTGAATTTCTATTTGACCTTTGAAGGTCGGGCAGGGCACCGGCAGGCATTGCCCCGGTTTGTGGTGGTTGTCGCCATTGGCATGGGTGTGAATACCCTGAGCTTTGCATTGATTCTGGCTTTTCTTCCTTATTTGTTGGCTCAAGTAGGTGCGACACTGGTGACACTGGTCAGCAATTACTTACTGCACCAACACTGGATTTACCGCGCCCCTGCCTGAGCCGCATTTTCAGGCACGGTCTCCGGTTGCCGGGTGATCGATCAGGCGCAGGGAGAGGTCGATAGCGCGCAGGTGCTTGGTGAGACTGCCGGACGAGATGTAATCCACTTCGAGACCGGCGAGCTGTTGCAGACGCGCTTCGTTCACGCTGCCGGAAATTTCGATTTTGGCGCGGCCCCTGGCAAGGTTCAGCGCTTCCGCGGTCATGGCATCGGTGAATTCGTCCAGCATGATCACATCCGCACCGGCGTCCAGTGCCTGCTGTAATTCGTCGATACTCTCTACCTCCACCTCGACCAGTGCGCCGGGTTTGATCTGGTGCGCCTGCGCCACAGCATTGTGAATGCCACCCGCGGCAGCGATATGGTTTTCCTTGATCAGGAATGCATCGTACAGGCCAATGCGGTGGTTCTCGCAGCCGCCGCACAACACGGCGTATTTCTGGGCTGTGCGCAGGCCGGGGATTGTTTTGCGGGTATCGAGGATCTTGATTTCGGTACCGGTTGCCAGTGCTGCATAGCTGGCGGCGGTGGTGGCTGTGCCGGAAAGCGTCTGTACGAAATTGAGGGCACAGCGTTCACCAGTGAGTATGCTGCGCGCATTGCCGTCGAGTTCAAACAGGACACTGTCGGCTATTACCTTCTCGCCATCCTCGACGTGCCAGATAATCTGGAGGTCGGGATCCAGTTGGTGAAACACCTCATCCACCCACGCGCGGCCACAGAAAACACAGTCTTCCCGGGTTATTACCCGGGCGCGGGCGGCGCGATCCGCCGGAATCAATTGCGCGGTTATATCGCCATCGCCCACATCTTCTGCCAGTGCGTCTCTCACCGCGCGCTGGATGTCCGGCACGAGATTGGGAATCTTGGTGGTGGCAGGTGTCATATTTGGACCTCGATAGTGCGGTGCCCACCAGGCGAGTTGCGAAGGCGGTGGGTGCTTGGTGGGCGCAATATTAACAAATCTGTCAGGCCTGGGAGCAGTCTGCGGTTGCGAATCGGTCACCTGGTGCCGCCGATGCCTGTGAATAGGGTCGCAAAAACGATAGTGCCAGTTACCCGAAGGTTGTGCTTTGGGGGTGCCTGTACTTAGAATCAACGGTCGACCAAGATAGGTCGCTCCGTTCTTTTGTGTTCAATTTCATCTGGCCAGTACCGGCGTGGGGAATTTGAGCGTAGAGGTAAGCAGGCAAGGGACCGGAAACTCAATAAACCATGCACAGTGTGCTTCCCAGGGCAGCTGTGTCGCATCACCACCCGGCCGCTTCATAGATGAAGGCACTGGCCGGCCGAGGCTAGATGGCAATGAAAGAAACCGATAGTGCAGCTACTAACGTCGCGACCAATGTGGTTTCCATGCGAGGTGCCCAGGGAGAACAGGGGCAGAGCCGTCGCAGTGGTACAGTTTCCCTCCCGCCTCCGGTTGCGGCCGTCCGCGACAAGGCCCAGACACTGCTGATTGATCATGCCAAGCAGGTGTTCGCCAAGGTGGACGACTCCCTGTTTGCCATGGCGGAGAAAGCCCACGGGCAGGAAGAGCAGGATGGGCTTTTTCAGGCGCTACGGTTGCTGCGCGTAGAGCGCCGCCGGGTGGTCGAGCTGTTCGGCGACAAGCTGGTGCAGGGCTTTCAGGTCCGTGAAATCAGCGCCGACGAAGAGGATCCCTATTCGGCCGACAACCTGTCCCTGGTGCACAACGACGATCTCGAGCAGCTTGTTGCTGTGGATACCATGGTCGCCAACGCCAAGCGGGATTTTGCCGAGCCGCTTACCGAAATTTCCCTGCGCCTCAACACGCTGCTTTCCGTCAAGATTTACGACAAGAACAATCCCTTGGGCCCCGATGCTATTTGCGATGCATTTGTCGAGGCCTCCCGTGCCCTCGACCTGCATATTCGCGCCCGTCTGACTCTGCTGAAGAAGTTCGAGCAGCTGGTCATGCTCAATCTGGGCAAGATCTACGATCAGTGCAATGAGCTGTTTATTGAGCAGGGTGTTCTGCCGTCCCTGAAGCAGCAGCGCCGGGCCGCGCGTCAACAGCGTCCGTCCCCGCGCCCTCAGCAACCTGCAGGCGCCGGTGCGCTTCAGGGAGCGTACAACGGTGGGCAGCCGGGCTATGCCGGACACGGCTTGATGCCGCTTGGCAGCGGTGCAGCACCTATGCCTCCGCAAGACCTGCTTTCCCACCTCGGGGCGCTGCAAACGCATCTGCCCCAGAGCTATGGTGAGGGCGAGGTCCAGCTGCTGAACGTGAACAGCATGCTGCAGGAGCGCCTGGTAGAAGTGCGTCAATCCGCAGCGCTTGCGAAGATGGACAGCGACATCATTAAACTGGTGGAAATGCTGTTCTCCTTCATTCTGGAAGACCGCAACCTGGCAGAGCCGATAAAGTCTCAGTTGGGGCGTCTGCAACTGCCATTGCTGAAAGTCGCCATTGCCGACAAGTCCTTCTTCAGTAAAGGCGGTCACCCGGCGCGCAAACTGCTGAACGAGCTGGCAGACGCCTGCACCGGCTGGCAGGCAAAGGACAATTACGAAAAAGATCCGCTGTTTAAGAAAATCAGCGAAGTGGTTGCCCGCGTGCTGGCGGAGTTTGACCAGGACATCAATATTTTCTCCACGCTGCTGGAGTCATTCCGTGATTTTATCCAGCGCGAGCGCAAGCGTGCCGAGCGCCTGGAGCAGCGCATTGTTGACGAGGCTGACGGCAAGGCCAAGACCCAGGCAGCCCGCGCGCGGGTGGCTGCAGTGATGGACGCGCTTATGGCAGAGCGTGACCTGCCTCCGGTGGTTTCCGAATGGTTGGAAAAAGTCTGGGCCAACATGTTGTTCCTGACCTGCATCAAAGAGGGTACCGAAAGCGAAAGCTGGAGCCGCGACGTGCGCACCGCCCGTGATCTGGTGTGGAGTGTGCACGCCCCCATGCCGGAAAGCCGCAAACAATTGCTGGGTCTCTTGCCCGCGCTGCAGGGGCGCCTGAAAGCCGGTGTCGAAGCCGTTTCCCTGAACACGTTTGATGCTCGCAGGATGTTTGCGGGCCTAAAAGATATTTATCGCGAGCGCTTTGCATTGGCGCAGCGCCTTCTGGAAGAGCGCAGCCGCCAGGTGGAGCAGGAGGCTCGCGCCATGGCGGCGGAAGCTGCTGGGGAGGCGCAGCAGGTACCGGCAACCGCCGAAGTTGTGGAGGCGGTAGCAGAGAGCAATATCAAGTCTGAGCCCGTAGTCGAGCTGCCGCAAATGGAAGAGCTTGAACAGGCCGTGGCCGAAGTGGTATTGCAGACAGAAGCTCAGGCCAGCGATGAAATCAGTGAGTCTGATTCCCACTGGCAGCAGACCTTCCGTCTCGCGCAGGGCAGCTGGTTTGAACTGAAACGCGGTGAAGAAGAACAGTTCCGATGCCGTCTGGCTGCGGTGATCAAGGATATCGACCAGTTTATCTTTGTTAACCGCAACGGTGCCAAAGTGGCGGAGTTTACCCGGGCCGAGCTGGCTATTGCTCTGCGCAAAGGTGAGTTGATGTCGATGGACGACGGCATGCTGTTCGAGCGAGCCCTGCAATCAGTGATAGGCACCGTGCGCCAGTCCCGGGGTGAAATGCGCTGATTTCAGTCGTGTTTATTGTACCGCAGGGAGCATTCGGTACTGACGGAAACCCTCTGCGGGGCAGGTCGGTGTTGCTGATGGTCGGTAGTCGGAGCCGTGGATTATTGGGCGTCATCAAAGTGTAACAATCTGTCCCGGCTTATTTGTCGCTCCCAGATTTCTCCTGCCTATCCTGTCGTGTCGCGATTTCGGCACAATTTTCAAAGAAATTCACGAAAAATGGCCCTTTTTGGCACTTGCGTGTCGATTAGGATTGCTGGATATTGTGATCTCAGTTTCAATTCTTCGGGAAATAGCTCCCGTTGAAGTCAAAAATTCTAAATCTATACGTATTAGTCTGCCGCGGTTCAGCATTGAATGGTAATTCGGTGTCGAAATCCCGCGGTGGTAGCCAGTTGCAATTTCTGTTGCGTGACAATTACGAGGTTGTTTTATAGCGGGGTTTCCCGCAACAGCTTTTCATGATGGAAGCGGGCGCAACCGATGCCAGGAGGGCGTGCTGGGGTGAGCAAGGACGAAATGGAAAGAAATAAAAACGAACTATTTGTAATCACCGGTGGTGCAAAAGACGGGGCTACCAATGTTACCCAGTCTAGCGCATCGGCGGCCACCCATGCCAGACAGTTGTCCAAAAACGTGAGTCTCGTAAATCAGAAAACAATCCAGTGGATCCAGTCTCGCGCGGAAGAGGTATTTGCGCAGGTCGACGATTCCCTGTTCATGATGGCGGAAAAAGCCCATCAGCAGGACGAGCAGGATCAGCTCTTTCAGGCGATTCGGGCGATTCGCGTCGAACACAGCAATCTGATTGATGGGTTTTGCGATGGAGTTGAGGATCGCTTTCACAATCCTCGCAATGATTCGCCGGGCGAAGAGGCCGGCGCGGATCTGAGCACCTCGCTGAAAAGTCTTTCTCTGGTCAATAACGATGATCTGGAGCAGCAGGTGGCTATTCGTTCCATGGTGTCGAATATTCGTCGCGATCACGCCGAGGCCATCGCCGCACTTTCCCTGCGCCTCGATACCTTGCTGCCCAGCAAAATTTACGATGAAAACCTGCCACTCGGTCCGGCCGCGATCTGTACCGCGTTTGCGGATTCGCTGGACGAAGTTGAAGTATCGTTGCGCGCGCGTATGACCGTGCTGAAGAAATTTGAGCTGCAACTGGTAAATCGGCTGGGCGAGCTATACGAAGCCTGCAATCAGTTGCTGATCGAGCAGGGCGTATTGCCGGCAATTGAAGATCCCCTGCGCCACCGCAATCGCGCGGGCGCGCCGACCGAGAACGTGCCGCGGCAGGAAGCCGTAGTCTCCTCAGACCCCGCTGCTGCGACTCCGTCTTCACCGGGCGCGCACAGTGGATTGCCTGGCGCACAGCCAGGTATGCCCCCCGGGTATCCCGAGGTTGGCCAGCCGGGCTCCGGGATGGTGGCCGGCGGCGCTACCGGTGCTTCTTATTCTGCGGCGGGAACACCGGCCGGCGTTGACGGCGGTACGATTTCCGGAGGCACATACTCCGGTGCGCCGGGACTCGTTCCCGCAGGTGCCGGCGCGCCGGCCATGGCAACGCCGACATTGTTGCAGCACCTCGGTCAATTCCAGATGGCATTGCCTGCGCAAGCCGGTGCCACGGGCCAGCTGGTAAATGTTACGGACTTGTTGCAGCAGCGCCTGGTTGAGTCCAAGCAGAGTGCTTCTCTCCACGAGTTGGACAGCGAAGTCATCCGATTGGTGGATATGCTGTTCTCGTTCATGCTGGAGGATCGCAATCTGGCTGAGCCCATTAAGGTTCAGCTGATTCGCCTGCAGCTGCCAATGTTGAAGCTGGCGGTGAATGACAAAGCGTTTTTCAGCAAGGGGGGGCACCCGGCTCGCCGCCTGTTAAACGAGCTTGCCGATGCGGCAATCGGCTGGCAACCCGGTGAGAATTATCTGAACGACCCGCTGTATCGCGAGGTCTGCACGATTGTTGAGGAGGTCCTGGCGGAGTACGACCAGGACGACCGGGTTTTCCTGCGCCTGCTGGAGTCGTTTCGCGAATTTTCGCAACGAGAGCGCAAGCGCGCTCAGGTGATGGAGCGCCGCACCATTGATGAAGCGCAGGGCACTGCGCGGGTCGAGGCTGCCAAAGCGCGGGTTGCCGCTGTCTACGATACGCTAACCGCCGAACGCAAACTGCCGAAAATCGTTCACGAATGGTTGAACCGTGTGTGGAGTAGTGTGCTGTTTCGCGCGTGCCTGAAAGAGGGGACAGACAGTGGTGTCTGGCGTCAGCATGTACTTACTGCGCGCGACCTGATCTGGAGTGTGGTTGCTCCGATGCCGGAGAGCAGCGTAAAAATGCAGCGTCTTCTTCCTGGTCTGAAAAAGCGCCTGGAGGACGGTGCGCAGTCTCTTTCCATGAGCACTGGTGACCGCCAGCGGCTAATGGGCGGGCTTGACGTGTTGTATCGTGAGCGCCAGACATTGGGCGAGCGGGTGGAGTCTGAGCGCGAGCGTCGTACTCGCGAGCGTCTGGTGCAGGAGCTGCGCCGGGAGGCGGACAGTGTGCTGGCTATTCCCGTCGCCGAGGAAGCTGCCGGCGAATGTGACAGTGGGCTACTTGATATGGGTGGTGCAGGGTCACAGCCCGAGGTGCTGGACGAGGCGCGGGAATTACCTGCAGACCAGAAAGCACTGCCGGATGTGGAAGAAATTCAGCAAGTTGTGACCGAGGCCGGGGTCACAGAATCTGCCAACCTCACACCGTTGCCCAGCGACGATAGTCACTGGCAGCAGACCTATCACCTCAAGGACAGCTGGTTTTTGCTGCGCCACCCGGAAAAACTGCCTGTGCGCTGCCGACTGGCGGCCATAATTCGCGAGCTTGATCAGTTTATGTTCGTCAATCGCCAGGGCGCCAAAGTGGGTGTTTACTCTCGCCTGGAGCTGGCCCATGCGTTGCGCGATGAAGAGTTGCTGCCGCTTGAGCAGGGGCCCCTGTTTGAGCGGGCGCTGCAGTATGTGGTGGGCAACTGTGGCGAGAGCAAGATCGCCATTCGTGTGTAACCGCCCCTCTACTGCCTGCGACCCACAGGATTGGTATATGATTGGCCATAAATGTGGGCCGCTATTGGCAGATACTTCTTCGCTTCCATAAAATAGCTCCCTGCTCAGTTCCAGTGGAGTTACGTTTTGAAATATCAGGTCCAGTCAGGGTGGCTGTCCGGCGTTCGTCGCGTGGCAAGTCCGCATTGCAATGCCCGCCCGGACGATACTGAAGTGGATCTGTTGGTTATCCACAGTATTAGCCTGCCACCGGGCCAGTACGGTGGCGCCTACATCGACGAGTTCTTCCTCGGCCATCTGGATATCGACGCCCACCCCTATTTTTCCGAAATAGCCACGCTGCGGGTTTCCGCGCACCTGGTGATCGACCGCAACGGCCGGGTCACCCAGTATGTGCCTTTTGATGCCCGCGCCTGGCACGCAGGGCAATCGACTTTTTGTGGGCGTGAGAACTGCAATGACTTCTCAATAGGGATCGAGCTGGAAGGTCTGGAAACCGATACCTACACCCCGGCGCAATACGAGGCGCTGGCGGAAGTTTCGGTAGCAATTCTGGAGGCCTATCCGGCCATTGACCGGTCACGGATTACCGGGCACTCGGACATTGCGCCGGGGCGCAAGCTGGACCCAGGTCCGGGATTTGACTGGGACCTTTATTTTAATAAATTGGATCGACTCACCGGAGCGGTTGACAGCTAGCTCTATCGGTAGACAGCGAACCAAATTTGATAGCGGGGGAGCTATGGCACTTCTGATTGTGCTGTTGGCATTGGGGCTTGTTCAGGTTTGGGGGTCCGGCGGACCCTTGCATCGCGATGCGTGGTTTGGGCATTGGCAGGCGTATGTGTTCCGCCAGCCGGCATTGCGTGCCAGGTCGGGTATCGGCTTTGGTATTCTGGTGCTGCTACCGGTAGTGGTGGTGGCCATTGCGCTGGCGCTGGCGGAGTCGATACTCGGGTGGCTCGGAGTCATTCTGATCAGTGTGCCGGCGCTTTTGTACAGTTTCGGGCGTGGCAATTTTAACGATACGCTGGCGACTTATCTTCGCGCCTGGTACCAGGGGGATCTGGAGGCTGCAAAGTCTGCTGCGGCACCTTTGATGACGCCCGACGATACAGATGCCGCGGAGAGAGCGCCGGACGCGCAAACACTGCATCGGGTTGTGTTTCGTGCCGCGGTGTATCGCGCGTTTGAGCGCCTGTTTGCGGTGCTGTTCTGGTTCCTTTTGCTAGGCGTACCCGGCGCACTGCTGTACCGGGTGAGTCAGATGGCAGTGGAGGCATTCTCCGGCGACCCTCAAGATGCTGCTGATCGTGATGTCCTGGCGCAAAATAAATCGCTGGCGGCGCGTTGGCTGTGGCTGGTCGAATGGCTGCCGGTGCGCGCATTGGGATTCACGCTGGCGATAGTGGGCAATTTTGCTGGCTGCTACCGCGTCTGGCGCGAGCGGTTGACCTGCAAGGAAACTACCACCGCTGACGTCCTCGAGCACTATTTGGAGGGGGCGCTAGGTGGCATCGATAGCAGTGAATGCAGTGCCGGCGTCGCGGTCAACGAGGGGCAGCGTTTATGTGGCGCTGAAGTTGAAGCCATGCAGGCGCTGCTTTCACGAGCGCTGTTGATGTGGATTACACTGATGGCACTGTACGTGCTGTTTTGGTAGCTAGTGGCCCACTGAAAGCGAAAATTTGTGTCTGAATTGTACTCCAGCTCACCTGTTCTTCCTCTGGATTTCCCTGTGGCGGCGGATGTTTTCAGCGCCGCCGAGCGTTTATCCGGGCTTGTCCATCGCACTCCGCTCATATATTCCTCCACGCTTAGTGAACGGCTGGGTGCGGATATCTATTTCAAATGTGAGCACCTGCAGAAGGTCGGGGCGTTTAAGGCGCGCGGCGCGGCGAATGCATTGTTTGCCTTGCCCCCAGGCACTGCCATTGTTGCGACGCATTCTTCAGGAAATCACGGGGCCGCTTTGGCCTGGGCTGCGGCACAGCGGGGGCTCCGTTGTATGGTGGTAATGCCGGAAAACGCGCCGCAAGCGAAAAAATCGGCTGTCGCCGCGTATGGTGCGGATATCGTTCAGTGTGTACCCACGCTGGCGGCTCGCGAGTCGACCCTGGCACAGGTGGTTGAGGATACGGGTGCGCATGTCGTGCCCCCGTTTGATGACTCGCGCATTATTGCCGGGCAGGGCACTGTCGCGCAGGAGGTGCTCGGGCAGTGTCGGGAAATGGGATTTGAGCCAGATCTGCTGGTGGCCCCGGTGGGGGGCGGCGGTCTGTTGGCTGGTGTGGGGCTGGCCGTTTCTGCGCTGGCGCCGCAGGTCAAGGTGTTGGGCGCCGAGCCCGCCGGAGCGGATGATGCCCACCGCTCCTTCCGCAGCGGTGTACGTGTGACCGAGCAAACCCCGACTACCATCGCCGACGGCCTGCGTACCACGTTGGGTGAGCGCAACTTTACGATTATCCGAGAAACCGTCAATGACATAGTGACCGTTTCCGAGGCCGGTATCCTGGAGGCCCTGTCCCTGTTGTGGGTGCGCACCAAACAGCTGGTGGAGCCTTCGGCGGCAACGGGGCTGGCTGCTGTGCTTGAGCACCCGGCACGCTTCCGCGGTAAACGCGCGGTGGTGGTCCTGACCGGAGGCAATATGGATCTGGCCGCAATGTCGGCGCTGCTTTCGAAAGGGGATTAAGCGCCCGTTGAAAGCGCCGTGCAGGAGGGTTGGTATGAAATTTCTGGTGTTCGGGCTCTTGCGAGGCCACTGCGTGAGTACTGCTACACTGGGGGGAATAATGTTCCCGGTGGTAGCGATGCTTGTACTCGCGCTCCCGGTGGCTAGCCAGGCCGAATCATTTGCTCTGACGTCACCGGATTACGCCGAGGGCGACACGATGCGCGCCGCGCACCTGTATTACGGCTTCGGCTGTAATGGCGAGAATGTTTCACCGCCCCTGAAGTGGTCAGGGGCCCCGGAAGGAACCCGCAGTTTTGCCCTGGTGATGCATGACCCGGATGCGCCCACCGGCAGTGGCTGGTGGCACTGGGTGGTATTCAATATTCCCGCGCAGGTGACAAGCCTGCCGGAAGGCTCGGGTGATCTCAAAAATGGACTGATCCCGGAAGCGATTCAAAGTCGCACGGATTTTGGTAGCCCCGGTTACGGCGGTGCCTGCCCGCCGCAAGGGCAAGGGGAGCACCGTTACCAGTTTCGAGTGTACGCGCTCAAAGTGGAGCAGTTGCCGCTGGATGAAAACAGCCCCGCGGCGATGGTGGCGTCCCAGATCAATGCCAATAAACTGGCAGAGGCGCAACTCGAACTAAAATTTGGACGCTAGCGGCCGTTTGAGAACAGGCTGCAGTACCGAACATCAGGCAAGCCGATAAAAGGAAACAGAGCCTGCCCATGCAAAAGCAAAACATGACCTGGGGTGAAGCACTTAGGATCTACCTCAAGCCCAAAGTGCTGGCGATGTTTTTTCTCGGCTTTTCTGCTGGCCTGCCGCTATTGCTTGTGTTTTCTACTCTGACTGCCTGGCTGCGAGATTATGGCGTTAGCCGTACGGCAATCGGCTTCTTTGCCTGGGTCGGTATTACTTTTTCCATCAAGGTGCTTTGGGCGCCGGTCATCGATCATCTGAAGATCCCCGTTTTGACACGTGTGATGGGCAAACGTCGTAGCTGGATGATTGCCGCGCAGATTGGCGTGGCCCTGGGACTGCTGGGGATGGCAAGTGTCAATCCTCAGCTCGCCCTGACTCAAGTGGCGGTGCTGGCGGTTATCGTGGCGTTTTGCTCCGCATCCCAGGATGTGGTTATCGACGCGTATCGCATTGAGTCTGTGGATCGAGATTTGCAGGGGGCGATGGCCGCGAACTACGTTTTTGGTTATCGCATCGCCTTGCTGGTGGCGGGTGCCGGTGCTCTGTATGTAGCGGAGCTGGCAAACTGGTCTGTCGCCTATGCCACCATGGCCGCTCTGATGGGGGTGGGTGTCATCACCACATTGCTGATCTCTGAGCCAGACCATGAAAAAGTCAAAGCCATGGCAGAAGACTTTCAGCATGCGTGGGTGGACCGGATGCTCGGCAGCGGTCAGCACAGCAGGATCTGGGAGTGGTTTGTACGCGCAGTTGCCTGCCCGTTTATTGAATTTTTCCAGCGCAATGGCCGCTTCGCCCTGGTGCTTCTGTTGTTTATTGGCGTTTATCGGCTAAGTGATATTGCCATGGGCGTAATGGCAAACCCTTTCTATCTGGACCTGGGTTTCAGCAAAAGTGACATTGCCCAGATCACCAAAGTATTCGGCTTCTTTTTCACCATTTTCGGATCTTTTCTCGGCGGCTTGCTGGTGGTGCGTTTTGGTATCATGCGCCCGCTGATTCTCGGCGCGGTGATGGTTGCGGCAACCAACCTTTTGTTCGCGCATCTGGCCAATATCGGTCCGGACAAAACATGGCTGGCACTGGTAATCAGTGCTGACAACGTTAGTGCCGGATTATCCAATGCGGTTTTTATTGCGTATTTGTCCAGCCTTGCGAACCAGGCCTACACGGCGACCCAATATGCGCTGTTCAGCTCATTGATGACTTTGCCGGGAAAATTTATCAGTGGCTTCTCGGGTATCGTGGTAGATGCACAGGGGTACAATCTTTTCTTCACCTATGCCGCGATCATTGGATTGCCGGCCATTCTGTTGTCCATTTATCTATGGTGGCGCAAGCGGCGGGAAGAAGCTCTGGCAGAAGATGCCGCGCCACGCTAATCGCATAGAGCTCTGTGTCGGCGAGTCGGTGGTGGGATACGGCTAGCGCGAACTTCTTTCGTCAAAGCATCTACAGGTCTCCCTTCTTCGGCCACCGATAATGTGTCAGGTCCACCTTCCCCCTTACCAAGGTAATTCCCTCTGCCTCCAGGCGCTTCTTCTGTCGCTGAAAACCGGGCTCCGGGAGAGAGATCTTCCCCTGCGCATTGAGCACGCGGTGCCAGGGCAGGGTGGTGTCTTTCGGGAGTTTTTTAAGGGTGTGGCCGACGAGCCTTGCGGCCCGAGGAAGGCCGGCCAGCTCCGCCAGCCCGCCATAAGTGACCACTCGTCCCGCAGGTACCCGCGCGAGTGCAAGGAAGATGCGAGTTGTGGCATCATTGGTAGGTGATGTAGGTTTCTGCACCATTTCCGATCCTGAAGTTTTATGAACTTCTGCGCTATGTCGAACTATTAGGTTATTAGTTTTAAGAAGCTAATAATATAAAGCTATCGAAAGGTTGTTTCGTGCTCTCTGTTGTTCCCCGATTTTCCCCGAATCCTTCGTTTATTTCTGCACTTTTCTCCTGCAAAAGAGTCATTACCCTGCTCCTCTGTCTTGCGACTGCCCTGCAGGCGCATGCCGGCGTGCTCAGTCTTGCCAATGGCGACCGGATCTACGGCGAGCTGGTGCTGGTGGAAAAAGACAATGTGGTCTGGAACTCAGAGACTTTTGGTGAAATCACCGTCGAAAAAGGGAAGATCCTGTCGCTGGAAACCGACAAGGATCTCAAGATTGCCGGGCGTGATGAACCGTGTGCTCTGGCCGGTCATCGCCAGGAGCAGTGGGAACTCTATTGTGACGAAGGCTCCGGCTGGGTGATGGACTTTCCGGCCATTGACCGCGCTGAACCCTACGTCAACTTCGTCGGTAATCCGATTATATTTCACGGTAACGTGGCCGCCTCCGGGGTATTTGAGGAAGGTAACCGCGAGCGGGAAGACTGGGACATCAATGCCAACTTCGACGTGCGCAATGGCGATTTCCACCACATCATCGGCACCCAGTACCAGAACCAGAACAACCCGGAAATTGATGACCTGGAAAAGTACCGCCTGAGCTACGATCTGCGCTGGATCTTTGCGGAGAAGTGGTTCGCCGCGGGTAACAGCTCCCTGGTACATGAAGAGGCGCGCAATATTGACCTGACCACAACCCTCGGTCTCGGTCTCGGTTACCTGTTTTTCGATACGGACAAGTCCGCGCTCTCCATCCAGGGCGGTGTCAGTAGTCTGAAAGATGAATATATTGACCCTAGCCTCAATGCAACCGGCGACAAGCGCTACGCCGCAGGCCGTTCCGCCTGGAACTACCGCTACAAGTTCGATATGGGCCCTGAGGTCTATTACAACCAGGAATTACTGCAGTCTTTTGAGTCCAGCGATGACTACCAGAGTACCGCCGAAATCGGTGTGCGCACGCCTCTGGTCAAAGGTATCCTGATGGAAGTGAAGTACGCCTGGCAGTATGACAACACACCGTCCATCGACAGTGAAAAACAAGACACCAAAATGACGGTAGGTGTGGGCTATTCCTGGTAACCCAAGTCCTAGTCCTGGTAATGCCGCGTCCTGTAGCCCCGCGCAGTAGAGATTATTTATGAACGTAAAAAACAGTGTTATTGCCATCACCGGAGCCGGGCAGGGTCTGGGGCGATCCATGGCCGTGTATCTTGCCCAGCGCGGTGCTCGACTGGCGTTGCTCGATGTCAACCAAGAGCGCCTGGATGAAAGTGTCGCGGCCTGCGAGGCGGCCGGCGCTGAAGCGAAAAGCTATGTGGTGGATGTTTCCAGCGAAGAAGCCGTGGACCGCTGTTTTGAGGCGGTCACAGCGGATTTCGGTGCGCTGGATGTACTTGTGAACAACGCCGGTATCATGCGCGACGGCATGTTGCTGAAGGTGAAGGACGGCAAGGTCACCGAGCGGATGTCGCTGGCTCAATGGCAATCGGTGATTGATGTAAACCTGACCGGCGTATTCCTGTGTACCCGCGCGGCTGCGGGCGTTATGGCGGAGAAGGGTAACGGTGGCGTGATCGTCAATATCTCCAGTGTGTCCCGTGCGGGGAACATGGGGCAGACCAACTACTCCGCTTCCAAGGCCGGTGTCGCCACCATGACCGTCACCTGGGCGCGGGAACTGGCCCGCTACGGCGTTCGCGTAGCAGCCATTGCACCGGGCTTTATCGGCACCGAGATGGTGGCGCAGATGCGCCCCGAGATTCTTGAAGGGCTGGTGAAACAGGTCCCGCTACGCCGTATTGGCGAGCCGGATGAGATTGCCAGTACCGTCTCTTTTATTATCGAAAACGACTATCTCACCGGGCGAGTGGTGGAAATTGACGGCGGCGCCCGCATGTAACTGATCTGGCGGGCACGCTTATTCCTGATTGATAGTGTTGCCCGGCCCTCTACCATTCCTTCTGGAGCCCGGGCCCATGCGTCCATTACTGCTGTTGTTCATTATTCTGCCCATCCTGGAAATGTGGGTATTGATTAGCGTTGGAGAGGAAATCGGCGCGCTTCCCACGATTGGCCTGGTGCTGCTGACGGCGGTGGTTGGCCTGGCGCTGCTCAAGCGGCAGGGTATCTCCACCGTTATGCGGGCACAGCAGAAGATGCAGATGGGTGAGTTGCCCGCCAAAGAAATGGCCGAAGGTATCTTCCTCGCAGTGGGCGGTGCTCTACTGCTTACCCCGGGCTTTATTACCGACACTATCGGCTTTGCCTGCCTGATTCCCGGTATCCGCCAGCTGGTGCTTGGGCGGTTACTGAGCCACATTGTGGTAGTGCGCGGCCCGGGCCCCGGATACCAGAACCCCCACGGAACCCATGGGCAGGGACCTGGTGCGCAATCCGGTGGCCCTGCACGCGAAGACCGAGGTCCGCGCAACGTGATCGAGGGCGATTACGAGCGAGATGACTCGGATTCCAGCCGCAAGTCTGATTGATGGTCGTTTTTTGAGCGCTTAGCCCGCTCTTCAACGTAAATCGTGCGAATTTTCTCGGCACCAATTCCTGCTTCCTTCTTGCCTCCCTCCTGTCTTTCCCAAGTCGAGCGCCAACAGGTGCTCGGCTGACAAAAATTCCCCAGTTTTTTTCTTCGCCGCTGTTGAAATTGCAGTATGGCCCCCGCATATAGGCTCCACTCAAGATTTTTCCCAGCGCCGGGTACCGGAACTGGGGCAGGTCGGACCCTCGAGGTGAGGGGCGGCCCCTTGTTATTGCAACCCTAAAACGACGCATTGGAGAGCCAATCCATGAAAATTCGTCCTTTACACGACCGTGTAGTCGTACGCCGTAAGGAAGAAGAACAGAAAACCGCGGGCGGCATTGTTCTGCCTGGCGCAGCGAAAGAAAAGCCGAACCAGGGCGAAGTGGTTGCCGTGGGCGAAGGCAAGCAACTGGAGAACGGCGACGTTCGCGCACTGTCTGTAAAAGTCGGTGACACCGTAGTATTCGGCCGCTATGCCGACAGCAACACCCTCAAGGTGGACGGCGAAGAGCTGATCATCATGAGCGAAGGCGACATCTACGGTGTACTGGAAGGCTAAGGCTCGGGCCATTAGCTCCGGTATCAGATAACGACGAACAGAATTGAGGAATTAAGACCATGGCAGCAAAAGACGTTAAATTTGGTGATGACGCTCGCCAAAAAATGCTGAACGGCGTAAACATCCTGGCAGACGCCGTAAAAACCACCCTGGGCCCGAAAGGCCGTAACGTGGTTCTGGACAAAGCCTTCGGCGCGCCGACCGTAACCAAAGACGGCGTATCCGTAGCCAAAGAAATCGAACTGAAAGACAAGTTCGAAAACATGGGCGCGCAGATGGTGAAGGAAGTGGCTTCCAAGGCCTCCGACACCGCCGGTGACGGCACCACCACCGCTACCGTACTGGCCCAGGCCATCGTAACCGAAGGCCTCAAATCAGTGGCCGCCGGCTTCAACCCCATGGACCTGAAACGCGGTATCGACAAAGCCGTAGCCGCTGCCGTTGAGCACATCGCCAGCCTGTCCACTCCTTGTGAAGACAGCAAGTCTATCGCCCAGGTAGGTACCATCTCCGCGAACAGCGACGAGCACGTTGGCACCATCATCGCCGAAGCGATGGAAAAAGTTGGTAAAGAAGGCGTTATCACCGTGGAAGAAGGTTCCGGCCTGGAAAACGAGCTGGACGTCGTAGAAGGCATGCAGTTCGATCGCGGCTACCTGTCACCTTACTTTATCACCAACCAGGAGAACATGACTGCCGAGCTGGACAGCCCGTTCATCCTGCTGGTTGACAAGAAAATCTCCAACATCCGTGACCTGCTGCCCCTGCTGGAGCAAGTAGCCAAGGCTTCCAAGCCGCTGCTGATCATCGCCGAAGACGTAGAAGGCGAAGCGCTGGCCACTCTGGTAGTGAACAGCATGCGCGGTATCGTGAAAGTAGCTGCGGTGAAAGCGCCGGGCTTCGGCGACCGTCGTAAGGCTATGCTGCAGGACATCGCTATCCTGACCGGCGGCACCGTGATTTCCGAAGAAGTTGGTCTGGAGCTGGAATCTACCACTCTGGAGCACCTGGGTACCGCCAAGCGCGTCACTCTGTCCAAAGAGAACACCGTGATCGTTGACGGTGCTGGCGACGTTGCGGACATCGAAGCGCGTGTTAAGCAGATCCGCGCCCAGATCGAAGAATCTTCTTCCGACTACGACAAAGAAAAGCTGCAAGAGCGTGTTGCCAAGTTGGCTGGCGGTGTTGCGGTGATCAAGGTTGGCGCTGCCACCGAAGTCGAAATGAAAGAGAAGAAAGCCCGCGTAGAAGACGCCCTGCACGCGACCCGCGCTGCGGTAGAAGAGGGTGTGGTTCCTGGCGGTGGTACCGCTCTGGTTCGCGCTACCCAGGCGATCAACGTGACCGGTGACAACGAAGATCAGAACCACGGTATTGCTGCCGCACTGCGCGCCATGGAAATGCCGCTGCGCCAGATCGTAGCCAACGCCGGTGACGAAGCCTCTGTGGTTGTCGACAAAGTGAAGCAGGGCGAGGGCAACTTCGGCTACAACGCCGGTACCGGTGAGTACGGTGACATGCTGGAAATGGGTATTCTCGACCCAGCCAAGGTAACCCGCTCTGCGCTGCAGGCTGCAGCTTCTATTGCTGGCCTGATGATTACCACCGAAGCCATGGTTGCAGAAATCCCGGAAGATAAGCCGGCTGCACCTGATATGGGTGGCATGGGCGGAATGGGTGGCATGGGCGGCATGATGTAAGCCGGCCTCCAGCCAAGCCATAAAAAAACCCCGCTTTGCGGGGTTTTTTTATGGCTGAACAATTTGCTTTCGCACTCGGGTATCCCGCCCACTTGTCAGCAAGCAATCTGATACAGCGGCGCGGGCTCTTTCACCTTGTTGCCTGGACCGCCACCGTTACCACTCTCATTCCCGCTTCCATACCCGTTACCAATCCCATTACCAGAGCCGTGACCAAGGCAATCCATAGGGCTTAGAACACCCTTGCTGCCGCGATTGACCACGTGGGTGTAGATCTCAGTGATGCTGATATCGGAATGCCCCAATAGTTCTTGGATCGTCCGCAGGTCATACCCCGATTCAAGCAAGTGCGTGGCAAAACTGTGCCGGAACGCGTGTGCTCGTGCCGGCTTGTGGATCCCGGCGGCCTTTACCGCTCGGCGGATCTGCTTGGCCAATGCGGTTGGGTGCAGGTGATGCCGGCGTACCTCGCCCGTGCGCGGGCAGGGCCCGGTCTGAGATGCCGGAAACAGATATTGCCAACCAAGCTCGCTGGCCGCCTTGGGGTACTTCCGCGCAAGCGCATCAGGGAGATGAACATTGCCGACACCATCGGCCATGTCCTGTTCATGCAGAATACGTACACGCTCAATTTGGCGACGCAGATCCGCGACAAGCCCCTGTGGCAATATCGTCGTACGGTCCTTATTTCCTTTACCGCTGCGCACATAAATATTATTGCTGCCAAAGTCGATATCTTTTACTCGTAGTGAGAGCATCTCAGCCGAGCGCAAGCCTGATCCATACAGCAACTGCACGCGCAATCGCCCAGGTCCAGAAAGATGCGATAAGATCGAGGCTACTTCTGCGCGGCTGTAAACCACTGGAAGGCGGCGAGGGCGTTTCGCCTGAGTGAACGAAAGATCCTTAAGTTCGATCTCCAGAAATCGGGTGTACAGATACACCAGCGCGTTCAAAACAATTCGCTGAGTACCTACGGAGCAGTCCCGCTCCTCCGACAAATGGGTAAGAAACAGCTCCACTTCTGGAACGCTCATATCCTGGGGGTGCCGTTTGTTGTGAAACAGTATGAATCTCTTAATCCAATGGATGTATGTACGTTCAGTCGTATAGGCAAGACCGGCTTCACGCATGTGCAACCGAAGAGTGTCTAAAAATCGAACGGGGCGCACCGGTACACGTTTGCGAATGTTGTCCATATAATAACCGCCATTACTGTTTTTATATACAGTATAGCTGTAAATAAACCGCGTCAACGCCAGATTCAGAAGCCTATGGCTTGTGTGCAGCGAATGAGATAGGCTAAACCGTTGATATACAAAGGGTTTGGATATCTCAAACAAGCCATTTGGAAAACAAGAACAAAAGCCATGGGCTTCTTCTGCTCGCATGAATGTGACGGCCTGCTTCTATAGGTTGTTGATTCTTGGTTATTTTTGTTGGGGTGTTGATTTTTGCGCCGAGGAACAATTGCTTCTGCAACAAAAGCCTATGGCGTATGAATAAAACTGTTATACGGAAAAATAGTGAAAAAAATTTATCTATCGCTTCTAGTTTTTGTGGTTTCAGGTACTTGTTTTGCAAATGAGCTGGTTATTTCATACGGACCGGCAGCCACCATTAAAGCTGATACAGATGAAAATGAATTTAATGGAAAGCCATATTCGTATTTGAACTTGGATTCTGATGGGGCAAAGGGCGTACGTTGGGTAAGTCGGTCTAAATTCTATTACGTTGATCTTACTCTACTTGATCCAAAGAAAGATATTCTTAGCGAGTACGGGAGCGACTATAAGTCACTTTCGGCTGGGATTCGTTTCTTTCAAGATTACGCTATAGACGAAAACTTAGGTGCGTACTTGGGTTGCTCGACTGGAGTTGGTGCTGCTGATTTCAGTATTGAGGGAAATAAGGTTAGATCTATGGCTGAGGCGTCTTTTAAGGGTGGTTTGATTTTTAACGACAAGTTTACCGTTGGTCCTGAAGTAAAGTTTCAGTTTGTTGGCAGCCCCGGTGAAACTGTAGCCCGTGTTTTCTTGTTCAATCTCAACGCGGGCGTCAGGTTCTGACGTATAACAATCAGCGGCAGAGCGACAACCAACGCTACGCACCTTTTGTGTTACTCGCTGTCGCTCAAACATTAACACAAAAGGCGCTCCGCGCTGGCTGCGCCTGCGCTGGGCGTTAAGTACCTATGAAGAATATCGAAGCATTTAATATCGCCGTAGCAGAAATTTTCGGCCGTTGCTACAGCGAATTTCCTTTAAAAGTTTCCATTTCAAAAATGGAAATAGGTGTTGCCATAAAGAAATCTCTCGGGGACGATCCTGAGGGATACTTTAATCTTGCTGAACTTGAGTATCAGATTGCTGATGAAGCAATTGATTGGTTGATAAAGGCAGGGTACCTATGGTGCTCAAATCCCGATAAAGCAATTTCCTATGAAGGCGTTACGTTGACTCCCAAGGGGTTAGAAGTATTAAATTCAGTTCCAGAGGGGCTGCAATCCAAGATGTCAATTGGTGAGCGGCTAAGCAAAGGTATACAGACTTTAGGTAAAGAATCTGCGCTAACGACAGTGAAGTTAGGCCTGACTTACGGAGCCAAATTGGCGCTCGGTACTTAACAATCACAGGCAGCAAGGCTCCGGCCCTTTGGGCCTCCGCGGGGCGTTAAGTGTCACAAGGAATTAACGTGATTGAGCAAGTTTCAGAAGAAAATTTGGAAGAAGTCTTGCCGCTTATACGGGCATATCAGGAGTTCTATAAAGTTCAGGGCGTTTGTGATGAAAAGAATTTTAAGTTCTTTTCAAGATTCACTGGATCTTCAGAGCTTGGCCGCCAGTTTCTATTTCGCGAAGAAAAAAAAGTGGTTAGTTTTGCTACCGTATATTTCACGTATACCTCAACAATAACGTCAAAGATCGCTATATTGAATGATCTGTATACGTCGCCAGGTAGTCGAGGTAATGGTATTGGCCGGAAGCTCATTGAGCATTGTCGAGATTTCGCAAAAGAAAACGGTGCGGCAAGGCTGCAATGGGTGACATCTCCAGATAATGAGGTGGCTCAAAAACTCTATGATTCAATCGACACCGGCAAAAGCACGTGGCACTTCTACACGTACAACACTTAACAAACGCAAGCAGGATGCTCCGGCCCTACGGGCCTCCGCGGGACGCCCAACGCTATGCACGTTTTGTGCGGGTCGCTGCGCTCCCAGTTTCGCACAAAACGTGCATAGCATTGGTCGCCCCTGTTGCGGGCGTTAAGCATCGGAACGCATGGCTAGATCAAGTTACTTGAAATTGTGGTTGCTGCTATTTATTGGGGTTCTAGGATTTAGGCTCTACTACGTACACATAGCAGAAGCTGCGCTAAAACATTTTTCTATTTTGGTGGTGTTGGTAGTTGGTGCTTTCTTGTATATTTTTGGTGTTGTTGCTAACACTCGAAAGAAGCAGAGAGCAACCTCAAACACGCTAGGCCCGGCATCATTGGCTTCCGCAACAATTTCTACTGGTTTTGCTACGTATGCGCTGTATCCAGAACTAACTGCTACTGTGGCAATGGGAGCGTGGTTGCTAGCCTTGCTCCCTGCTTCGGAGTCCGGCAATGCTTAACAAACAGCGGCAGAGCGACAGCCAACGCTACGCACCTTTTGTGTTACTCGCTGTCGCTCAAACATTAACACAAAAGGCGCTCCGCGTTGGCTGCGCCTGCGCTGGGCGTTAGGTGAGGAAACAATGAAGGCACCAAGATTCTACCGGCGAATAGTTTCGGTTCCGCTTTACCGGTTAAGGAAAATAACACCTCCTATTGTTTGGTTTATTGGTTTGGTAGTTTCTTTTTTTGCGATGCCTTATTCACGAGGTTTGCGAATGAATCATCCCGGCTTCTTTGAATCATTTGCTCTGGCCTGGCAGTACTCTCAAACAAGCTTTTTTAACGGATTTTTGGTTTTAGTTATTTTGCTCGTGCTTTTTGGATATTTTATGTTTCTTATAGATGGAGCATTTGTCTTCATAAGAGCACTGGCTGGCTACAATACGAGAAAGAACAGTACAGTTTTGGGGTGGTGCTACAACAAACTTAAGAAAAAATGGGGTAGCTGAGCGGATCCACCTAACAAGCAGCGGCAGAGCGACAGCCAACGCTACGCACTTTTTGTGTTACTCGCTGGCGCTCAAACATTAACACAAAAAGCACTCCGCGCTGGCTGCGCCTGCGCTGGGCGTTAAGTGTCAATACTCACGAGATAGGTGCAGGCATGCAGAAGCTGAGAACAATAATTTTTCTATTGTTTGCACTAATTTACGCAACCCCCGGATCGATCATTGCGTACCATCAATATGTTAGGAATCTACATACTTATGAGTGTAAATCTGAAAGTGCGCCTCATGGCTATATCACTATTTGGAAACGCGGCGGGGGAAATCCAGATCCAAAAATTTGCAAATCAGATGGTTTAACGCTTCGCGCATTCATGGAAATTCCAGTTAATGTGCTATTGGGGCCTTTTATACTTGTTATGCAATATCTACGAAGCTACGCAGCTAAACAATGAACTACTGTCATATACGAGTTCCGGAGCAGGGTACACTTAACAAGCAGCGGCAGAGCGACAGCCAACGCTACGCACTTTTTGTGTTACTCGCTGGCGCTCAAACATTAACACAAAAAGTGCTCCGCGCTGGCTGCGCCTGCGCTGGACGTTAAGCCTACAGAGGAATCGCAATCGTTGAGTAAGTATGTCAGCTGTATTTTGAATGAACTCGACGAGTCAGAATTAATCGGCGATGATTTTGAGTTATTCGTGATTTTATTGAATATGGATGATTCTGGTGAAATTACTTCAACTGAATCAATTGAACCGATCGGCAAAGTTGGCTTTGATATCGAGAATGAGGAATGTCTTTTTTATATGACGCCTGGAAAAAAGGCGGCAAAGGTTTCCGATGTATACTCGGAAATAGAGTCGATAGATTCTAGTTTCACACTTGTCTCTGCACTGGAGAAAAAACTTCACGGCTCCTGGATAAGAATAGATAATCCAGTAATAGGCTTCGGGGAAAATATCGAGGAAAAGCGGTTCTTCATAGCCTGCAGGGCTTAACAATCAGCGGCAGAGCGACAGCCAACGCTACGCACCTTTTGTGTTACTCGCTGGCGCTCAAACATTAACACAAAATGCGCTCCGCGCTGGCTGCGCCTGCGCTGGGCGTTATATGTCTGAGCTAATTTTGTAATTTTTAGGATCATTTGAATAGCAATGAATATGAGTTTGGCATTCTTTCCATACATCTTTCTGTTTGCATCTGTGCTCCCCGCGTTACTTGCATTTTGGGTGGCGCGTAAGCAAGGTCGTTCATCAGTAGCGTGCGCATTGGTGGCGCTTGTACTTGGCCTAAGTTGGGCTGGCGGCTGGCTGTACCTGGCGGTTCTCACCCTTTTGTCACCGAAGTCGGTTGAAACCTAAGGCCATATAACAAACACGGGCAGTGAAGCTCCGGCCCTTCGGGCCTCCGCGGGACGGCTTACCTTATGCACGTTTTCCGCGGTCGCTTCGCGCCCATTATTGCGCAAAACGCGCATAAGGTAATCCGCCCCTGCCGTGGGCGTTAAGGCAATATGTAGATCGTGGAGTGAATCTATGAATCAACGTATTTTGCGAGAAAAAGTTCGCTCTATCTTGAATGACATTGCTCAAACGGAAGAGAAAAGAATGACAAAAATTTTCGATGAGCAAAAGTCTATAGAAGTCGATAAGTCAAGGAAAATGGCTCCCATTATAGAAGTTATTTCTTTATTGGGAGATGAAATAGGTGATAATCCTGAAATCTCCATAATTGCAGAAAAGGGTTCTACTTTTTCTAGGATTTCATTTTCTGAAAGTAGAACAACAGATGTATACGATTTTTCTATGAGCTTTAATCGGGAATACTTCGAAGTTAGACATGATAGCACCTACGATTTCATGGATTACGAAAGGAAATCCAGGACAATAAAATTTAAAACAGCCGATGAAGTTGTAACTTTCGCTTTAAAAATTGTGGGTGAAAAAATTGGTAGGGATAAAGCATCATCTAAACGTAAATGAGAAAGGTGGGAATGCGGTACGCGCTAAGTTGTGTGCCAAATAGCCTTAACAATCAGCGGCAGAGCGACAGCCAACGCTACGCACCTTTTGTGTTACTCGCTGCGCTCAAACATTAACACAAAATGCGCTCCGCGCTGGCTGCGCCTGCGCTGGGCGTTAAGAGCTCGAGTAGTTGAGAAAATCATGATATCTAGAAAGTTGGGTTGGTTTTTTGCATCGTTCTATGTGATGAGTATTCTTTCTTGCTCTCAAGTAATAAAAATACCTGAAGAATTTCTTGAAGGGTCCAGTAGTAGAAGTAAAGATCTAGGAAAAGTATACGGATTTCACGGCGCATCAGGACTCGTTGTTCCAACTAGAATCGTGAAGGTCAACGGTTACGTCATCAAAGAACCTTCAGTGATTGCCTTGCCGCATGGTAGCTATACATTCTTACTTGAGTGTATTTCAGAAAGTGGTCCTAGGGTCGTCGAACGAGAGCTATTTATTAATGGCTCACGTAAAAATTATATTCAAGGATTTAATAATAAGATTGGTGGGTGTTTTTTTGCGGTCACGTACGTTTGAAACGCTCTTAACAAAGCGAGGCAATTCGTTCCGGCCCTACGGGCCTCCACCGGACAGCTTACTTTGTCCACTTTATTGCGCGGTCGCTTCGCTCCCATTTTCGCGCAATAAAGCGCACAAAGTAAGCTGCCGCTGCTCGCGGCGTTATGAGTCACAAAGAATGAAGCTTCTGCTACTTGTATCATTGCTGGTTTCCTCCAATCTTTTTGCGGAGGAATCTTTCGAAGAGTTCTATGGCGAATGGTGCGTAGCAGAGATAGAAACTTTTCGCGGCGGAATCACTCCAGAAGCTGAGGCAAGAAAGTGGCTGAAAAGTACTGTGTTGATCTCAGAAACAAAATTCAGTTCATTGTCAAACGAAATTGAAAACCCAGTCTATAAATTATCTGTAGAGAATCTTGGAAAACAAGAAGAAGGAAATATAAGGCAAAAAGATTCTGTATTTTATGGTGTCTATCCAGATCGTAAAATTATTAAAAAAATTGAAGTTTACGAAAATGAAAAAGAAGAGTATCCATATACATATATTGAAATCGTAAATTCAGAAATAATTTTCGAGCTTTATGATGGCTACGTATTTACCTACGAGCGTAATTGCTCATAACAATCGCAGGCAGTTTGCTTCAGCCCTTCGGGCTTCCGCGGGACGCCCAACGCTATGCACATTTTGTGCTGGTCGCTTCGCTCCCATTTTCGCACAAAACGTGCATAGCATTGGTCGCCCCTGTTGCGGGCGTTAAGTGCTCAGGAGCTTCGATTTTACATCCATACTTTGGTGCAGAATTCTTATGATCTCAACGCAATCATTCTCACCAATTTTGTAGAAAATAATATGAGCGCCGTGCGGAATTTTTCGATAGGCGGATTTTATATTTTCACTGCTCACACCAGATAGTGGAGCAGCGGCGAGGTCATGAAATGCGTCGTCAAACTTTTTGATGTAAACGTTTCGCTGGGCTACTCCCCAGCGCCGCTCAGTAAAATTGGCAATACCTTTCAGGTCACTTTTTGCTTTACGGCTTATCTTAAATGAACTCATGAAGTTTTCTTTTCATCAAGCTCAGCAATAAATGATTCATAGGTATAATCGGTGAAACCGCTTTCCTCGCCTTCCTGCAACAGTGAGCGAAGTGTTTCAAGCTTGGTTTCGGTGTCTTCGAGTAACCGCAAACCCGCACGAACCACCTCACTTGCGGAGCCATAGCGGCCGCTGGCGACTTCTTTGGCTATAAATTCATCAAAGTGTGACCCGAGGGTCATGCTGGTGTTCTTGGCCATAGTGCCTCCTTGTACCAATAAGTACCTAAATATGGTATTGAGTGGGCGGGTTGTCAAGTACTCCGTACGTGCACTCAACAAGGTGCTTCAGCCGACGTCTTACTTTGCGCAATTTTTGAGCGGTCGCTGTGCTCCCAGTTTCGCGCAAAAAACACCCAAAGTAAGCCGCCCCTGCCGTGGCGTTCAGGTGACAGTGTTACCACCTATCGTTGACGTATTTGATATCCTTAAATACCGCGTCAATGACGAGGTCTTTCCCTGATAAATATGAGGCCCAGGTGTTCTCAGCGTGAATGTCAATTTCGAGTTCACCTATTCCGCTAAGTAATATTTTGTTTGGTGGCCAGCAATCATCGAACCAACCACATCCGTCTGCCAAATCAGTCCAGCCTTTGGTTAGATACAGTTGAATTCCCGAAGCGGGCAATTTGGGGTAGAAACCTTCCGCACGGAATCGTAGCTTATCGCCGATTTCGCTCCCTACAACTACAAGGTTTTGTGGGGTGAGGTGTTTGAATTGACTTGCCGCGATAATTCCTGCAGAAAAGGTGTTGGGCCCTACGATCAGGTATATGCGGCCATTATCCGGTGTGGCATCGGCTATGGTTTGGACAATCGGGAGGGCTTTCGTGTAGTCACCTCCACGGTTAAAGCGGAAATCGACGATGTAGTTTTGAGCTTGTGATCTTGTACCAAGTTCTAAAATCCGCTGTTCAAATTGATCGAGTGTTTCTGTTTTGTCGGCGAAGCTCGCATTCATTCGAATATAGATTGCATCGTGTTCAGGCAGCTCGCGTAGCAGATGCAGTTTGTCGGTTTCCTGGAGAAATAAGGGGAGGTGATCGCCCTTGCGTAGCACTGATGTCCAGCCCTTGGTGGCGAAGCTTTCGTCTTCGGGAAATGCGTTACGGAATTCCCAGAAGGGGTCGCCGGGCTTGGTTTCGTTCTCAGCTGTGAGTAGTACACTCGATTCGACGTTCTCGAGGCTCAATGTGCGTATTTCAACGGATCCTTTGGCTACTGTGGCGCCGAGGAATGACAGTGCGCTGGGTGCGGAATAGAGAAATTCACTGCGATACTTGTGCCAGCTCTCGGTGCCACCACCGGTGAGAAGCGCGGTGCTGGGTAATAGCTCTTCCGGGGTTTTTCCGCCTAGGGAAAGCACGCGTTGCCCGAGTAACGTGCTGTGGTCCGTGCGTGCTTTTACGATGATGAGACCGTCGGCGGTCCAGTGAAAGCGGACCGGGAATCGGTGCATTTTCGTGGTCAGTGCGGTGGTGTGGGCGTTTTCGAAGACCGAGAGTGCCTGTAATACGAGTAGGGTGAGGTCATCTTCGGACTGCGGCGCGGGAGCGGACTCTACGATTTGATTGAACTCCGCAGCCTGCTCTGGGGTGATGTCTTTTTCGTTGGCGAGGACGACTTGCTTGAAGTATTCGAGGTCTGAGGCCAGTGACCCAGGGGAGTCAATTTGCGGAATTTCTGGCTTTTCGAGCATCTGAAGTCCGCCAGCGGAAAAGAAAACTCCGGCGAGTAAGAGGTTGAAGAATACATAGCCGATTGCGATTTTTTTAAGGGTGGGCATAGTTTTCCATTTCCTTCGGCGCTGGTGGTCAGACACTCTGCTGTTCAACTTTTTTAACTGTTGACTCCAGCCATTCCATAAACAGCGAGAGTCGTTTCGGTAGCTGACGACGGGACGGGTAGAGCAGTGATACTGGCATCGGTTCAGCAGTAAATTCGGTGAGGACAGGTATCAGCGCTCCGCTGTTTAGGTGTCCCCCAATACCGATCTTTGGTAGCTGTGCAATACCCAGGCCAGCCAGGCAGGCGGCGAGATACCCGTCTGTGCTATTGACTGCAAGCGCACTGGGCATGGGTTGCTGGTGGACCTCTCCACATTTCAGGTATTCGAATGTTGCCGGTCGATTACCAATTTTTTGCGAATAATCAACGAGTTGATGCTGCTGGAGGTCATTGAGGGTTCGTGGAATACCATGGCGGCGAATATAACCCTTGCTCACGCAATTCAGTAACGGGTAGCTGGTTAATGGGCGGCAAATCAGTGCGCTGTCCTTTAGGGTACCTACTCGAACCAGACAATCTACGCCTTCGGAAACGGGGTCGATGTTGTGATCGGTACAGCTGATCTGAACTTTGACATTGGGGTAGGTATCCAGCCACTCCTGTAAGCGCGGGAGCACCACCGTGGAGGCGAAGCGGCTCGGCATATCCACACGCACGATTCCATGAACATCGGCTCCCTGATGTTGAAACTGGCTCTCCAGGGCCTCGAGCTCGGCGAGAATTGCCTGGCATTGGGGGAGGTAGCTTTCGCCATCGCGAGTGAGTGTGATACGGCGGGTACTGCGGTGGAGCAGCCGTGTTCCCAGTTGTTGTTCCAGAGTTTGTACGGCGCTGGAGATGCTGGACTTCGGCAGCCCGAGAATCTCGGCTGCGCGAGTGAAATTGCCGGTCTGCGCGACCTTCACGAACCGCTGCATCATCTCAAACTTGTCCATCGCTCTCATCTTCGTCTAGCTATTGTTCGCTAACTGCGAACAATGATATCGGAATTGGTGGGTTTTTGGGCGACAGTCTGCTGGTTAAGCTGGTTTTCGTGTTAACGCAATGAGGAGGAAGGCATGCGTAAACTGGCACTGATTACCGGCGGAAGCCGTGGTCTCGGGCGCGCCAGCGCACTGGCGCTCGCAGGGCGCGGCATCGATAGCATCATTACCTACCAGAACAACCGCACCGCGGCAGAAGCCGTACTTGAGGAGGTGGCGCGTTGTGGCCAGAAAGCGGAGGCGTTGCAACTGGACGTGGGGGAGAGCGGGAGCTTTGCGGAATTCGGACAAGCGCTACGTCGCACTCTCGCAGATGCATTTGGAGGTCGCCGTATCGATTATCTGATTAATAACGCCGGTATGGGCGTTCATGCATCATTCGCGGAAACGACCATGGGGCAGTTCGATGCGCTAATGAACGTTCATCTCAAGGGCTCCTTCTTTCTCACCCAGTCACTGCTGCCGCTAATGGCTGACGGTGGATGTATTATCAATGTCTCTACGGGCCTGACGCGCTTCAGTCTGCCGGGGCACTGCGCCTATGCAATGATGAAGGGCGGCATCGAGGTCATGACCCGTTATTTGGCCAGCGAGTTGGGAGCGCGGCGGATCCGCGTAAATACCCTGGCGCCGGGAGCGATAGAGACGGACTTTGGTGGCGGTGCGGTGCGCGACAATGCACAGCTGAACCAGTTTATTGCCAGCCAGACCGCATTGGAGCGCGCCGGTTTACCCGAGGATATCGGCAATGCCGTGGCCATGCTGGTCAGTGACGATGCCGGCTGGGTAACCGGGCAGCGCGTCGAAGTGTCGGGGGGGATGTTCCTGTAGCCCGCTCGGTATTCTCAAAACGGTGCTTTGCTGGCCGCGTGAAATTTGTCGCAGACATCACCTGACAGGGCTATGTTGTCCGGGTCTAGCAGCATTACCGGGGAGCCGGGGGCAAGCTTGAAGCTGTCGAGATCCGCCCAGATAACATTCGGACTGGTGGTGAGTTCGAAAAAGTACCGCCGGTCGGTCAGATTGATTGCCGTGCGGTACTCGGTGTTATAAATACCGAACCCCTTGTAGGGGGCCCCGAAGGGAACCGACACATTGCGTGCGATGGCGAGGATTGCGGCAATAGCCTCTCGTTCGTTGGCTGGCTTTGGCAATATTGCGGAATAGTAGCTGGCGCGTTGGAAACGATCGACGGGATTCACATTTCCCGGCAGCGGCGTATCACTGGTGGGGTTGGAGTAGTCCTGTTTTTTCAGCAGTGCCAGTTGTTCGTCATAGGTCGGGTCATTGGTCATCACCCGATACTGCTTGCCGTGATGCACCACCAGTTTGCCGTCGATATATTCCAGCACCGCGGAGTCGCCACTGGCATCTTCAATCGCCAGATGCACCGTGGCTGTGTGCCCCTGTGCTTCCGTCATCACGATCTGGATCTGCTTCATCAGCGCCAGCGCTTCTTTGACGTTGGCCGCGTTATCGAGCAAGTACTGCAGCCAGAGTCCGGCCTGTACGCCCGGGCGTTTGGAGTCCCGCGGCCCGAAATTGGCCGCATTGAGGTACAGCATGTGACCGCTCAGGCCTTTTTCATTCAGGCCGTCCGCGGTGCCAATGCCATAGATCGTCGTCACCAAACTGCCGTATTTGGAGGTCCACTGGGCCGGGTTGTCTCTTACCGTTACGGTTTCTCCGGTGCGGCCACCATCTCGCGCCATTCCCCGAGGGAACACCGTCAAAACCGGCTCGGTGGACTCTGGCCAGTCCATTGTGCGGCCAACAACCACGGCCAGGCCATTGTCATTCCAAAGCACCCGGGTACAGGCTTCGGTGGGCTGTGCCAGGGCCGCGAAGACCAGGGTCGAGAACAGCAGGCTGTAACATACAGGTAGGAGTTTCAGATTCAGCATCGACGGTACCTCTTTCGGAGAAGTGTAGTAAACGTCGATACTGTTATCTGCGTTCATGCGGTTAATTGAGCAGGAACAAATGCGAAAGTCGGTCGCCAGCAACGAATCCCCAGCCTGGCTAGCGAATAAATCGTACCCAGCGCCAAAGGCGCAAAACGTCCAGCAGAGCTCCCGCCACATAGGTGAGGGCGCAGGCTTTCAGTACACTGTGGGCTTTGTCCATCAGGTGCGCTGGCAGGTAGCCTTCCCGCAATATGGGCAGGGCCTTGTTGAAGCTCGCATCGTACTCTTCCGGCAAAATCGCCACGTACATCAGTACAGAAGCCAGCATGGTGATCACCGCGATCACACCTATCCATAGAAAGACGACCGGTGATTTGATCAGCAGTGTGAGAATAGGGGCGGCGATCAGAATGGTGCCGCCGATCTTCTGGATCTGCCCGGCCCGACCCAGATATTTGTCCCGCAGCCTGGAGATGGGCTCTTCGCGGCAGAACTGCATCGCATGGCCGACTTCATGAGCGGCCACCGCCACAGCCGTTACCGATTTGCCGTGGTACACATCCGGGCTGAGCGCCACAACCTTCTCCGACGGCGAGTAGTAGTTCTGATCCTTGCCGGCCTTAATGACCTTTACTCCCTCGAGTTGAAATCGCTCGATCAGGTGTTCGGCCAGTTCCGCGCCGGACCCCGGCATATCGCCGACCTCGGTGGAGTGTCGCCACAGCACATAGCGTACCCACAGTTGCGGGCCTACGATCAGGGCGATGATGGCCAGAGTGGCGAGTATGTATGGCATTTGAGGCGATTCAGTAGATGGTGAGCCTGGTCGTCTGAAGGTAGCTCCAACACGACTGTTTTTGCAATGCTTTTAACACAGGAGCGAATGCGCACTAACCCCTGGATCTGGCGACAATCTCACTGACCAGATCTTCAGTAAACAAGGATTTGGACAAGTAGTGCCTGCCACCGGATTTCGCCACAATGATCAACCCCAACTCTGTCTCAATAACACCCTCGATATCTGACCATAACAGTGCGGTCTGTGTGTGCTCGCTCTGAGTCGTAATCCCACGTTCATCGACAATGACGGTCACTTCACTACCTGCGCTTTTACCCCACATCTGCCGAGCCAGCCACCAGGCGCGTCGGAAGCGGATATGTAGAAGCTCCAGAATCGCAAAAGCGATGAGCATGTAGCCCAGCACTCTGGGCTGATCGGTAAAAATCAGTGACCCTGCACCTGCAGCGAGCATCACGGCTGGGAACAGGTAATTGGGTTTGGCACCTTTTCCATGGGGTAGGGACTGATCAAAACATTCGGCCAGGTAATCCCTGGATAGGGTGAATTGTTTTTTGAAAGGCTGCATCAAAACCACTTATTGCTGAATTTGGTTCATTGAATGTACTGGGTTTCATAAATAAAAAAAGCGGGCTTTCGCCCGCTTCAATACCTCTCATCCTGTGAGCGACTCTTTCTTGTAGGTATTCCTTATCTACAGTCGATGTGTTCTCAGTGCGTTACCACTGCAGTGCACCACCGGTTTGATATTCGATGACGCGCGTTTCGAAGAAGTTTTTCTCCTTGCGCAGGTCCATGATCTCGGACATCCACGGGAAGGGGTTCTGGGCACCCGGGAACTGTTCTTTCAGGCCCAGCTGGCTCAGGCGACGGTTGGCGATGAAGTGGAGGTATTCCTCCATCATCGCTGCGTTCATGCCGAGTACGCCGCGGGGCATGGTGTCGCGGGCGTAGGCCACTTCCAGTTCCATACCTTCCAGGATCATCTGGGTGACTTCCTGCTGGAACTGTTCGGTCCACAGGTGTGGGTTTTCCAGTTTGATCTGGTTGATGACGTCGATGCCGAAGTTGAGGTGCATGGACTCGTCGCGCAGGATGTACTGGAACTGCTCGGCAACGCCGGTCATCTTGTTGCGGCGGCCCATGGACAGGATCTGGGTGAAGCCGCAGTAGAAGAAGATACCTTCGGTAACCGCGTAGAAGGCGATCAGGTTGCGCAGCAGTTCCTGGTCGGTTTCCGGGGTGCCGGTCTTGAAGTTGGGATCGCTGATGGAGCCGGTGTGCGCGAGGCTCCAGGCAGCTTTCTTGGCGACGCTGGGTACTTCGCGGTACATGTTGAAGACTTCGCCTTCGTCCATGCCCAGAGACTCTACACAGTACTGGTAGGCGTGGGTGTGGATGGCTTCTTCAAAGGACTGACGCAGGATGTACTGGCGGCATTCCGGGTTGGTGATGTGGCGGTAGATGGCCAGCACCAGGTTGTTGGCTACCAGGGAGTCGGCGGTGGAGAAGTAACCCAGGGAGTATTCCACGATGCGACGCTCGTCTTCGGTCAGACCATTGGGGTCTTTCCACATGGACACGTCTTTGTTCATGTTCACTTCCTGCGGCATCCAGTGGTTGGCACAGCCGTCGAGGTATTTCTGCCAGGCCCAGTCGTACTTGAACGGTACCAGCTGGTTCAGGTCGGCGCGGCAGTTGATGATGCGCTTTTCGTCGACTTCGATACGGGCAGCGCCCATTTCCAGTTCTTCCAGGCCCGGGGCCGGATCCAGATCGTTTACGGCGGCGCGCGCGGCTTCCACGGCGGAAGAGGGCGCAGCGGTGGACTTGGTTTCGGCTTGGGCCGCGGTCGATGCCGGGGCACTGCTGGCGCTCTCTACCTGGTAGTTAGCGCTGGGTTCGGTGACTGCCTGCTGCTCGGATTGCAGTGCACCCGGCACCGGTTGCGGTTCGGCTTTCTTGGGCTCTGGCTTGGCTTGTGTGTCGATATCGTCCCAGCTCAGCATGACTTCCCCTTATCTTTTTCCGTGCGATGTCCCATTGGTAATGGGGCATCCAAAGTATGTTTCGTGTGCGACCTGCACCCGGCCCGGGTTTGACGCTTTTGCGGCGTTCTGGCCCGATGCCGGGGCGGCGCTTATGGTCTTGGTTGCGTGGAGACGCCGCTTCCCGCAGCCCCCCCCAACGCCCCCCCCCAAAAAGATTTTTCTCTTTTCACACCCACCTTTCACAAAAACCTCCCGGCAAACTTCGCAGCCTTGG
>NZ_JBSWXV010000013.1:0-86398 GCF_056160765.1 Microbulbifer sp. ABE4_465 | reverse complement strand
AAGGTGGTTTCTGGTGGTGGTGTTTGGGGTTGTTTTGGGGTTGCCTGGGTGGGGGGGGTTTTCTGGGGGGACCGTACGAAAACCCGTCTTGTTGGTTTTTCTTGTGTCTGTCCGGGCCGAAGACGGTCCCGCGAGAAGCCCCCGCCAGCACAGCCTTCAATCCTGAGAATTGTGCTCCGTAAGCGGATCCAGTTGATCGGGCTTAACTGCTAAGACCGGCGATTCTATCACGCCAGTTCGCCGCCCGTTGCTTCAGTTCTTCTTCATTTAGTGTGGTGAGTTTGCGGTCCTTCAGCAGCTGCTTGCCGGCAACCCACACATTGCGCACATGGTGACCATTGGCGGTGTAGATCAGCTGTGACAGTGGGTCGTGCAGGGGCTGCTGTTCCAGGGCGCTTAGGTCGATGGCACACAGGTCTGCGGCTTTGCCTACCTCAATGCTGCCAGTGGCATCGTCGATGCCCAGGGCGCGGGCGCCATTGATGGTGGCCATGGCGAGGGCCTGGTGGGCGGGGAGGGCGTCGGCCTGTCCGGAGACGGCTTTGGCCAGTAGTGCAGCGGTGTTGGTTTCCGCGAGCATGTCGAGGCCGTTGTTGCTGGCGGCGCCGTCGGTGCCGATGGAGACGTTGATGCCGGCTTCCAGCATTTTCGCCACCGGGCTGAATCCGGAGGCGAGCTTGAGGTTGGAGCGCGGGCAGTGGCTGATGTGGGCGCCGGTTTTCTGGATCAGGGCAATGTCATCGTCATTCAGCGCGGTCATATGTACGGCCAGGAATTGAGGGGACAGCAGGCCGAGTTTGTGCAGCCGTTCGGTGGGGCGCTGGCCGGTTTCGGCTACGGCTCGCTCCACTTCGCCGGCGGTTTCGTGCAGGTGCATCTGCACCGACATGCCCAGCTCGTTGGCGTAAATGGCGATTTTCTTCAGGGTCTCGTCACCCACGGTGTAGGGGGCGTGTGGGGCGAAAGCGAGGCCGATGCGGTGGTGGGAGCGGTAGTCGTCGCGCAGTGCCAAGCCTTTTTCGATGGCATCGTCGCCATTTCTGGACCAGTTGTTGGGGAAGTCGATGATTGGGAAGGCGATCTGGGCGCGCATGCCGGCTTCGCGGACGGCGGCGGCGGTGGCTTCCGGGAAGAAGTACTGGTCAGAGAAGGCGGTGGTGCCGCTTCTGATCATTTCCGCCATGGCGAGTCTGGTGCCGTCGCTGACAAACTCCGGGCCAACCCACTGCTGCTCCGCGGGCCAGATATGTTGTTCCAGCCAGGTCATCAGCGGGTAGTCGTCGGCGTAACCCCGCAGCAGGCTCATGGCGGCGTGATTATGGGTGTTGATCAGCCCTGGAATCAGCAGCTGATCACCCAGTTGCAACTCTTCTTTCGGCGCGAAGCGATTGCGGGCCTCGCTGCTTGGCAGGATGGCGGTAATGATGCCATTGGTGATGGCCAGTGAGCAGTTTTCGTACACCCGCTTTTCCGGCACCACCGGAATAATCCAGCGGGCGTGAATCAGGGTATCGATCGGTTGTTTTTTGTGCGTTTTTTCAGCGGTTGCGTTGCTGTTTGCCATGGCTGCTGTGCGTTTTTTGTTCCGTTGGAAAGGCGGAGACTTTAACCGCGGGAAGGTGCGTGAACAAGTCTCTACAAGTCGTCCTACCGCGCGCCAATTGTGCTAGAATCGCCCGCTTGATCGGGGTCCGTGACTCGCTGGCCCCACCAGTTCCCAGCCTGTTGTCATGCGTCTCCCAATAAAGGGCGGTGGCTACAGGTAAAGCCGGGGCCTGCCCCGCGGGCGGCGTTAACGATAAGGAATGCCTGAAAATATGGGCGAAATAGCCAAAGAAATTTCTCCGATCAATATCGAAGAAGAGCTGAAGCAATCCTACCTCGACTATGCGATGAGCGTGATTGTGGGCCGTGCGTTGCCAGATGTGCGCGATGGCCTGAAGCCGGTACACCGGCGTGTGCTCTACGCGATGAACGAACTCAAAAACGACTGGAACAAACCCTACAAAAAATCTGCCCGTGTGGTGGGTGACGTAATCGGTAAATACCACCCGCACGGCGACAGTGCGGTGTACGACACCATCGTGCGTATGGCGCAGCCATTCTCCCTGCGTTACATGCTGGTAGACGGCCAGGGTAACTTCGGTTCCATCGACGGTGATAGCGCGGCCGCCATGCGTTACACCGAGATCCGTATGGACAAGCTCGCCCACGAGCTTCTGTCGGATCTGGATAAAGAAACCGTTAACTTTATCGACAACTACGACGGCTCCGAGCAGATGCCGGAAGTACTGCCGTCGCGCGTGCCGAATCTGCTGGTCAACGGTTCCTCCGGTATTGCCGTGGGCATGGCCACCAATATCCCGCCCCACAATATGAGTGAGGTGGTGAAAGGGTGTCTGGCACTGATCGATAACAGTGAGCTGTCCATCGATGAGTTGATGGAGTACATCCCGGGCCCGGATTTCCCTACTGGTGCGATCATCAATGGTCGTGCGGGAATCCTGATGGCCTACCGCACTGGCCGCGGACGTATCTATATCCGTGCGAAAGCGGAAGTGATTCGGGATGACAAGACCAATCGCGAAACCATCATCGTTCACGAAATTCCCTACCAGCTGAACAAGGCGCGCCTGATCGAGCGTATTGCCGAACTGGTAAAAGAAAAGAAAATCGAAGGTATTTCTGAGCTGCGCGACGAGTCTGACAAAGACGGTCTGCGCGTGGTGATCGAGCTCAAGCGCGGTGAACTGGGTGATGTGGTTCTGAATAACCTCTACGCCCAGACCCAGCTGGAAAGCGTGTTCGGCATCAATATGGTGGCGTTGGTGGACGGCCAGCCCAAGCTGCTGAACCTAAAACAGCTGCTGGAATACTTTATCCGTCACCGCCAGGAAGTGGTGACCCGCCGTACCGTATACCTGCTGCGCAAGGCGCGTGAGCGCGGTCATATTCTGGAAGGTCTGGCGATTGCCATCTCCAATATTGACCCGGTGATTGAGCTGATCAAGGCCTCCGCGACTCCGGCAGAAGCCCGCGAAGCACTGCTGGCCAAGGGCTGGCCGGTGGGTGAAGTGGAGCAGTTCCTGGAGCGCGCCGGTGCCGACGCCTGCCGCCCGGACGATCTGCCGAAAGAATTTGGTATGCGTGACGGCGCCTACTATCTGTCGCCGGCGCAGGCCCAGGCCATTCTCGAACTGCGCCTGCACCGTCTGACCGGTATGGAGCACGACAAGCTGCTGGCTGAATACAGCGAGCGCCTGGAACAGATTGCCGAATACCTGGAGATTCTGGGCAGCCCCGAGCGCCTGATGCAGGTAATCCGTGAAGAGCTGGAAGTGCTGGAAAAAGAGTACGGTGACGAGCGCCGTACCGATATCGTGGCTTCCCGTCAGGATCTGTCCGTAGAAGACCTGATCACTCCAGAAGACAAGGTGGTAACCATTTCTCACGGCGGTTACGCCAAGAGCCAGCCGCTGGCAGACTACCAGGCTCAGCGCCGTGGTGGTATGGGTAAATCCGCCACTCAGGTAAAAGACGAAGATTTCGTTGAGCACCTGCTGATTGCCAACTCCCATGACACCATTCTGTGCTTCTCCAACAAGGGCAAGGTGTACTGGTTGAAGGTGTATGAAGTGCCCACCGCCGGTCGCGCTTCCCGTGGTCGCCCAATGGTAAATATGCTGCCACTGGAAGGCGACGAGCGCATCAGCAGCCTGATGCCGGTGTCCGAGTATGACGAAGACCACTTTATTTTCTTCGCCACCGCCAACGGCACCGTGAAGAAAACCCCGCTGACGGCATTCTCCCGTCCGCGCAGTGTTGGTCTGCGCGCCATCGAGCTGGAAGAAACCGATCGCCTGGTTGCCACTGCGATTACCGATGGCAAGCAGGATGTGCTGCTGCTGACCAGTGCCGGTAAAGCGGCGCGTTTTGCGGAAGAAAACGTGCGCTCCATGGGTCGTGTTTCCCGCGGTGTGCGGGGTATCCGTATGGCCGAAGGTGTGCACGTTATCGCCATGGTGATCCCGGAAGAGGGGGGCTCGGTGATGATGGCAACCGAAAATGGCTACGGAAAGCGCACCGCCACTGCGGATTTTCCGACGAAAGGTCGCGGCAACCAGGGTGTGATTGCGATTGCTTCCAGTGAGCGCAATGGTGAGCTGGTGGGTGCCTGTCAGGTGCATTCCGGTGAGGAAATTATGTTGATTTCCGATCAGGGTACCCTGGTGCGTACCCGGGTCGATGAGGTTTCCGAGCTGGGTCGTAATACTCAGGGTGTTCGCGTGATCCGGCTGAAGGAAAATGAGAATCTGGTGGGCCTGGCGCGGATTCAGGAGAGCGAAGGTGAAGAGGGTGACGAGGGCGAGGCTGCCGAAGGCGGCGCTGCCGAGGAGTAACCTCTGAACTGGATTTATCTCGAAAAAGGCTGCGAAAACTCGCGGCCTTTTTTGACTTTAGTCGCCGCGAATGTGCCGGTAGCGAAAGGTCTGTAATCGCAAGTGCTAAAAGTGAGGTTTGCCTATCTCGACATTGCGATTGAGGCCAAAGAATTCATCCAAGTTTGTTTTTTCTCTGTGGAAGTGAGTCGATGAGAAAGTTTAATTTCTGTGCGGGACCTGCGGCGCTGCCGGAGCCGGTATTGCAGCAGGCACAGGAAGAATTGCTGGACTGGCAGGGACTGGGTTGCTCCGTCATGGAAGTAAGCCACCGCTCGCCGGAGTTTACCGGGGTTGCGGAAACAGCCGAGCAGGATCTGCGTGATCTGTTGGCCATTCCGGATAACTACAAAGTCCTGTTTCTGCAGGGCGGCGCTACCGGTCAGTTCAGCGCCATTCCCTGGAACCTGCTGGGTGGCGGCAGTAAGTCCGCGGACTATATTCATACGGGCCAGTGGGCGGACAAGGCCATCAAGGAGGCCAGGCGCTACGGCCAGGTGAATATTGTGGCTTCCTCGGAAGATCGCAATTTCAGTTATGCGCCGGCGGCGGATAGCTGGCAGGAAAGTAGTGATGCCGCTTATTTCCACTACACGCCGAATGAAACCATCGGCGGTGTGGAGTTTCCGTATATTCCGGACGTAAAAAGTCCGCTGGTTGCGGATATGTCTTCCTGCATTCTGTCTCAGCAAATCCCGGTCGATAAGTTCGGTTTTATTTACGCCGGTGCGCAGAAAAATATCGGCCCGTCCGGTATTGCCGTGGGTATCGTGCGCGACGATCTGCTGGATCGCGCGCTGCCGGATATCCCGCGCAGCCTGAACTGGAAGATCGCCGCAGACGGCGGTTCCATGGATAACACGCCACCGACCTTTGCCTGGTACCTGTCTGGCCTGGTGTTCAAATGGCTGAAGGCGCAGGGCGGCGTTGCTGCCATGGCGGAGCTGAGTGAGAAGAAGTCTACCTTGCTGTACGACTTCCTCGACCGCAGCGATTTCTTTTCCAGTCCGGTTTCTAAGGAAAGTCGTTCGCGCATGAATGTGCCGTTCGTTCTGGCAGATGAAAAGCTGGACAAGTTGTTCCTCGAGGAATCCGAAGCGGCGGGCCTGTTGAATCTGAAAGGCCACCGTTCCGTGGGCGGTATGCGTGCGTCGTTGTATAACGCTGTGCCTTTGGCTGCAGTAGAGGCACTTGTCGCCTTTATGACGGATTTCGAACAGCGCAACGGCTGATTACAGCCGCATATTGATTGAAAGGATTAGGTAAGAGGGCGAGAGTTATGTCTGAAGATAAGCCCAAGCAGGACGAGCGCCTACTCGAACTGCGCGATCGCATCGACAGTCTCGATAGCGACATTGCGAGGCTGATTTCCGAGCGCGCGAACTGTGCGTTGGAAGTGGCGGAAGTCAAAAAAAAGAACGGTGAGAATGCGCTGTACTACCGTCCCGAACGGGAGGCGCAGGTATTACGCCGTGCTATGGAGCGCAATGAGGGGCCGCTGACCAATGAAGAGATGGCGCGGCTGTTCCGTGAGATTATGTCTGCCTGCCTTGCGCTGGAAGAGCCCGTCAAAGTGGCCTACCTGGGCCCGGAAGGTACCTTTACCCAGCAGGCGGCGCTGAAGCATTTCGGGCATTCTGCGGTTTCCAAGCCGCTGGCGGCTATCGATGAAGTGTTCCGCGAAGTGGAAGCCGGTGCGGTAAATTACGGTGTGGTGCCGGTGGAGAATTCCACCGAGGGTGTGGTGAACCACACCCTGGACAACTTTATGACGTCCAACCTGAAAATCTGTGGAGAGGTGGAGTTGCGTATTCACCAGCACCTGATGATTTCCGATATCACCCGCAAGGAATCCATTACTCGCATCTATTCTCATGCGCAAAGCTTGGCACAGTGCCGTAAATGGCTGGATTCCTACTACCCGAATGTGGAGCGGGTGGCGGTGGCCAGCAATGCGGAAGCCGCCAAGCGCGTGAAGGGAGAGTGGAATGCGGCGGCCATTGCCGGTGATATGGCGGCGGACATGTACGGCCTGAAAATCCTCAATGAAAAAATCGAGGACCGTCCGGACAACTCCACTCGCTTCCTGATTATTGGTACCCAGGCGGTGCCCGCCAGTGGCGACGACAAGACCTCCCTGATGGTCTCCATGCGTAACGAGCCGGGTGCGTTGCACGATCTGCTGGTGCCGTTCCAGACCCACAAGATCGATCTGACCCGGGTGGAGACCCGCCCGTCCCAGAGCGGTAACTGGACCTACGTATTCTTTATCGACTTCGTCGGCCACCGCGATATCGAGAATGTCGCCACTGCGCTGAAAGATGTGGGCGCCTGCGCTTCGGATATGAAAGTGCTGGGCTCTTACCCCCGCGGAGTCCTGTAAATGTCGAGAGCAGGGATGTTGGTGGGGCAGGATGCAGTCGCTGGGATTGGCCGTTTGGTCGTGGTCGGTATTGGTTTGATTGGTGGCAGTCTCGCGCTGGGATTGAAGGCGGCCAGTGGTTGCCGTCAGGTTATCGGCGTTGCCCGTCGTCCGCAGACCTGTGAGCAGGCGGTGGCGCTGGGTGTGGTGGATCGCGCGGTTACTGATATCGCGGAAATTCTGTCGGAGCTGGAAGCCGGGGATGTAATTTTCGTAGCGGTACCTACGCTGACGGTCGAGGCGGTATTCGCCCAGCTAAAAGACCGGGTGCCTGCGGGTGTCACCATTACCGATGGTGCCAGCGTAAAGGGCAGCGTGATTGCCGCGGCAAAAAATGTCTGGGGCGAAGTGCCAGAATTTCTGGTGCCGGGTCACCCCATCGCCGGCTCCGAGCAGAGTGGTGTGACCGCTGCTCGCGACGACCTCTATATCGCGCACCGCATCATTCTCACACCGCTGGAAAATACCGCGGGCGAGCACGTTAATCGCATCCGGAAAATGTGGGAAGCCGTGGGTGCAGAAGTGTTGAGTATGCCGGTGGATGAGCACGATGAAGTGCTCGCCGCTACCAGCCACTTGCCTCATGTGATTGCCTTTGGTCTTGTCGATACTCTGGCTCACGATGCGGAAAACGAAAATATTTTCCGTTATGCCGCCGGTGGCTTTCGCGATTTCACCCGTATCGCCTCCAGTGATCCGGTTATGTGGCGGGACATCATGCTCGCCAATCGCGATGCCATTCTGAAATCCATCGATCTCTACACCTCCAATCTGGGTTCTCTGCGCAGTGCCATTGCCAGCGGCGACAGCGAACAGCTGATGGGGGTGTTTACCCGGGCCAAGGCGGCGCGGGATCACTTCACCAAAATGCTGGCCAAAAAAGCGTATACGGAAACTATGGAAGCGAAGGAAGTAACTTTTATTGCCCAACCGGGCGGTGCGGTAAATGGCGATCTGCGAGTGCCTGGTGACAAGTCCATGTCCCACCGCTCGATCATGCTGGGCTCCCTGGCAGAAGGTGTCACTGAGGTAGAGGGATTCCTGGAAGGGGAGGACGCGCTCGCCACTCTGCAGTCGTTCCGCGATATGGGTGTGGTGATTGAGGGGCCGGTCAACGGCCGCGTTACCATTCACGGTGTGGGCATGCACGGTCTGCAGGCGCCTCCCGGGCCTCTGTACGTCGGTAACTCCGGCACTTCCATGCGTCTGCTGGCGGGTCTGCTTGCCGGTCAGAAATTCGATACCGTACTGACCGGTGACGAATCCCTGTCCAAGCGCCCGATGAATCGCGTGGCCAATCCGCTGCGTGAAATGGGTGCGGTTGTGGAGACCGGTGAAGAAGGGCGCCCGCCACTCAAGATCAAGGGTGGAAGCCAGTTGAAGGCGATTGATTACACCCTGCCCATGGCAAGTGCCCAGGTGAAATCCTGTGTGTTGCTGGCGGGCCTCTACGCCGATGGCGAAACCAGCACTACCGAGCCAGCACCGACCCGCGATCACACCGAGCGCATGCTGTCGGGCTTCGGCTACGAAGTGCAGCGCGACGGTCCCCGCGCCAGCCTGAAAGGCGGTGGCAAGCTGACTGCCGGCCACATCGATGTGCCCGCGGATATTTCTTCCGCCACCTTCTTTATGGTGGCGGCTTCCATTGCGCCGGGTTCCGACGTGCTGCTGCAGCACGTGGGTATCAACCCGACTCGCGACGGCGCCATCAATATCCTGCGCGCCATGGGTGCCGACATTACCCTGGAGAATCAGCGCGAAGTGGGCGGTGAGCCGGTGGCGGATATCCGCGTGCGTTACGCACCCTTGAAAGGCATCAATATTCCGCAAGACCAGGTGCCCCTGGCCATCGACGAATTCCCGGCGATCTTTGTCGCTGCTTCCTGCGCCGAAGGGGAAACCGTGCTGACCGGCGCCGAAGAGCTTCGGGTCAAAGAGAGTGATCGCATTCAGGCTATGGCCGATGGCCTCGAGATCCTGGGTGTGGACGCCAAGCCAACCCCAGACGGCATCGTGATTCAGGGTACAGGAGGTGAAGGCGCGGTATTTGGTGGCGGTGAGGTGGATAGCCTCGGGGATCACCGTATTGCCATGTCCTTCGCGGTAGCCGCTCTGCGTGCCGGTGCGGATATCGAAATTCGGCACTGCGCCAACGTGGCCACCTCGTTCCCCAACTTTGCCGCGCTGGCGACCGGCGCCGGAATGAAACTGGTGGTGCGCTGAGCGCATCGCCCTATTATCTGTATCACTAACGTAAGCAGTATCGAATCGTTATGACTGACACTTCCTCCCAGGCCCCCGTGGTCACCATTGACGGCCCCAGCGGTTCCGGCAAGGGCACCATCGCCAAGCTTCTCGCGGACAAGCTCGGCTACGCTTTGCTGGACTCCGGGGCGCTTTACCGTTTGACTGCGCTGGCGGCGCTCGATGCGGAAGTGGACCTGGGGGATGAAGATCGCCTGGCAGAGATTGCCGGCAATCTGGATATCCGTTTTGCCATTGCCGGCGGTGAAGTGGCTGCGGTACTGGCGGGCAAGGATGTCAGCCGGGATATCCGCATGGAGCGGGTCAGTATGGCCGCTTCGAAGGTGGCCGCGGTTCCCGCCGTGCGCGAGGCGCTGCTACAGCGTCAGCGGGACTTTCGCGCACTCCCCGGGCTGGTGGCGGACGGGCGAGATATGGGTACTACCGTGTTCCCCGACGCACCGGTCAAAGTGTTCCTGACGGCCAGTGCGGAAGAGCGCGCCCGCCGCCGCTTCGATCAGTTGCAGGCCAGGGGTGTTTCTGTTAGCCTCCGCGACCTGCTGGAGGACATCCGCGCCCGGGACGACCGGGATATGAACCGCGCAGCCTCCCCTCTAGCCCCGGCGGAAGACGCCGTGGTGCTGGATAGCACGGACATCGATATAGAGGGTGTTCTGCAAAAAGTGCTCGAACTGGTACAAAAACATATCGACTGAGCCAGACTGACAACACCGTGCTAAAGCGCATCGGTGCTGGGCAGTCCAGACAATCTGTTTCTAACGTCAGCGGCCGGGATCAGCCAGAATTGCCCGGCCGCTGTCGTAATCTAACCCGCGTACTGGCAGCGCGGCGGGGTCTGAGCTGAAGATTGACTACGTTTTACAGTCATCCACGGCCGGGCCTACCCAAATAGGTATGAGTAATGACCGAGAACTTTGCTGAGTTATTTGAAGAAAGCTTGAAGAGTGTTGAGATGGCGCCTGGCGCTATCGTGACCGGTATGGTTATCGACATCGATAAAGACTGGGTAACCGTTCACGCGGGCCTGAAGTCTGAAGGTGTGATTCCTGCAGAGCAATTCAAAAACGAAAAAGGCGAAGTCGATCTGCAGATCGGCGACGAAGTACAGGTTGCCCTGGAAGCCGTAGAAGATGGCTTCGGTGAAACCCGTCTGTCCCGCGAAAAAGCCAAGCGCGCTGAAGCCTGGAAAATCCTCGACGCTGCACACGCTGCAGACGAAGTGGTTAAAGGTGTTATCAGCGGTAAGGTTAAAGGCGGCTTTACTGTTGACGTTGCCAACATCCGCGCGTTCCTGCCGGGTTCTCTGGTAGACGTACGTCCGGTTCGCGACACCGCGCACCTGGAAGGCAAAGAGCTCGACTTTAAAGTGATCAAGCTGGACGCCAAGCGCAACAACGTTGTTGTTTCCCGTCGCGCCGTGATGGAAGCAGCCAACAGCGAAGAGCGTGAAGCCCTGCTGGCCAGCCTGCAAGAAGGCATGGCGATCAAAGGTATCGTGAAGAACCTGACCGACTACGGTGCTTTCGTAGATCTGGGTGGTATCGACGGCCTGCTGCACATCACCGATATGGCTTGGAAGCGCATCAAGCACCCGAGCGAGATCGTGAATGTTGGCGACGAGATCGAAGTAAAAGTACTGAAGTTCGACCGCGAGCGCAGCCGTGTATCCCTGGGCCTGAAGCAACTGGGCGAAGATCCTTGGGTATCCATCAAGCAGCGTTACCCGGAAAACAGCCGCGTGAAAGCGGTTGTAACCAACCTGACCGACTACGGCTGCTTTGCCGAGCTGGAAGAAGGTGTGGAAGGTCTGGTACACGTATCCGAAATGGATTGGACCAACAAGAACATTCACCCGTCCAAAGTTGTCAATGTTGGCGACGAAGTCGAGGTAATGATTCTGGACATCGACGAAGAGCGTCGTCGTATCTCCCTGGGTATCAAGCAGTGTCAAGAAAACCCGTGGGATGCCTTCGCGCGTAAATTCGCTAAAGGCGACAAGATCTCCGGTAAGATCAAGTCCATCACCGACTTCGGTATCTTCATCGGTCTGGACGGCAGCATCGACGGTCTGGTTCACCTGTCCGACATCTCCTGGAACGAAGCTGGCGAAGAAGCCGTACGCAAGTTCAAGAAAGGTGACGAGCTGGAAACCGTTATCCTGGGTATCGACTCCGACCGCGAGCGTATCTCCCTGGGTATCAAGCAGCTGGAATCCGATCCGTTCTCTGATTACGTGGCCACCAACGATCGCGGCAGCATCGTAATGGGTACCATCAAAGAAGTTGATGCCAAGCAAGCCATCATCACCTTGGCCGACGAAGTGGAAGGCGTACTGCGCGCTTCCGAAATCAGCCGCGACAAGGTTGAAGATGCGCGCAACGCTCTGAAAGAAGGCGAAGAAGTAGAGACCAAGATCACCAGCGTGGATCGCAAGAACCGCGTGATCAGCCTCTCCATCAAAGCCAAAGATCAGGACGATGAGAAGCAAGCCATCAAGGATCACAGCAAGAAGCAGGCTGAACAGGTTCAGCCAGCGACTATCGGTGACCTGATCAAGGCGCAGATGAATAACAAAGACTGATAAGGTCTTGTTATTAATGGACTCAACTCAATGAGTTGAGGCTATGCGAGAGCCGGACTGGGGTTGCCCAGTCCGGCTTTCTATTAGATGATTGCCGCTATTCCAGAATAATCAATGACTTAGAAAGGATTGCGGACTGCATGACCAAGTCTGAACTGATCGAGAAGATCGCTCTGAGGTTGGATCAGCTGCCGGTAAAGGATGTAGAGCTGGCGGTCAAAGTCATGCTGGACACCATGTCGTGTGTTCTGGCAGAAGGGGAGCGTATAGAAATTCGCGGTTTTGGCAGTTTTTCCCTGCACTATCGCGCACCACGCACTGGGCGCAACCCGAAAACCGGTGACTCCGTCGAGCTGGCGGGCAAATATGTACCGCACTTCAAACCGGGAAAAGAACTCAGGGATAGGGTAAACCAGCAGATGAAGCGGGATGTCTACGAGGACGCGTAAGTCGCGGACGAGGATTCCATTGCCGAGCTGGTCACAGTGGGCTAACACTGTAACGGACTTTTAGATTTTCACATTCCTTCCGGAACCGGAGGTTCGCTTGTCATTTCTGCGCTGGATATCGCGTTTGCTGTTCGGGATATTGGCACTGGCGTGTATTGCGCTGGGTGTATATTTTGCAGTCGATAACCCCGAAAGCATTACCCCCCGATTTGCGGGATATCCCCTATTTGCGGGCAGTGTCGGCTTCTGGCTGATCGGTTTCCTGCTGATCGGTGCCTTGCTCGGGTTTCTCGCCAGTCTTCTGCCTTATTGGACTGAGCGGCGCCGGGTGAAAGGCCTGGAGCGCCAATTACTGCGCACCGAGCGCGAGTTGCATACGGTGCGTCGACAGGTTGCCGGAGAGTAGTTTGAGCGACCTGATATTTTTCATTTTCATTTTTGCGGCTATTGCCATTGGGTGGTATCTCGGTCGCAAGAGTGGCAAGAAAAAGGGTGCCAGAAATAACGAGCACCAAGCCCTGGCGCAGTCTTACGCGCAGGGGTTGAATTACCTCTTGAGTGAGCGCCACGGTGACGCGATCGAAAAGTTTATCGACTCGCTCGAAGTCAGTAGCGCCACCTTTGAAACTCACCTTGCCCTCGGCAACCTGCTGCGCAAACGCGGGGAGCACGACCAGGCTATTCGGGTGCATCAGAACCTTCTTGCGCGTCCCAGTCTCAACCGTATCAGTCAGCAAAAGGCGCAACTGGAACTGGCGCGGGACTACATTGCCGCCGGTTGGCTCGACAGGGCAGAGCGCCTGTTACAGGAGCTGGTGGAGACGTCTTCTGAGCTGCGTAATACCAGTCTTGAATATCTGGTTGAGGTGTACAGGGATGAACGGGAATGGGCCAAGGGCATTCACGCGGTTAACCTGCTGCACGGCCGTCGCTTCAAGCGCCTGTCCAGCGAATGGGCGCCGATTCAGGCGCACTTCTGTTGTGAGCTGGCGGAAGAGGCGATCAATGGCAAGGACTATCTGAGCGCGCGCAAGCATATTGACGCGGCGCTGGGATACGACAAGCACTCGGTGCGTGCCAATCTGCTGCTGGGTCGGCTGGAGCATATTCTGGGGCGCCCACAGGAAGCGATTCGCGTGCTTGAGCGGGTGCCCAAGCAGAACCCGGATTACATCCCGGAAATCCTCGAGTTACTGATTACCTGCTACGACGCGCTAGGTGACGAGCGGGGGCTTGAGCGCTATCTTGAGGCGCTACAGAAGGAGCATCCCACAAATAGTGTGTTGATCGCGCTGGCCGAGCGAATTCACCAGCAGCAGAGTGAAGCGGAAGCAGCGGCCTTTATGGGTAAGCAGCTCGCGCTACGCCCTTCACTGCGTGGCCTGGGTCATTTTCTGAACCTGCATATCGACAGTACTGAAGGGCGCTCTCGAGAGAACCTGTACCTGCTGAAAAACCTGATCGATCAGCTGATTGCAAGCCGTCCTCACTACCGCTGTAATCACTGCGGTTTTTCCGGCAATCAACTGCACTGGCTGTGCCCCAGCTGTAAGCGCTGGGATACCGTGCGCTCGGTCAAAGGGATTGAGGGCGAATAGCTCTGGCCCGGACGACTTATTTCTTTCTCCCATTTCTAACACTGAGGTGCTCATTGACTGAATCTGTTTCTTCTCCGGTTATCGTGGCTCTGGATTACGATAATGCCGACGACGCTCTGGCGATGGCCGCGCAACTGGATCCGGCAGTCTGCCGTGTCAAAGTCGGAAAAGAACTGTTTACCATTGCCGGCCCAGAGCTGGTGCGAAAGCTGGTGGCGCTGAACTTTGATGTGTTTCTCGATCTGAAATTTCACGATATTCCGAATACAGTGGCGGCTGCTGTGCGTGCGGCGGCCAATCTCGGCGTCTGGATGGTGAATGTACACGCGTCTGGTGGCGAGAGAATGATGCGCGCCGCTCGCGAAGCCCTGGAGCCCTTGGGCGACAAGCGCCCGTTGCTGATCGGGGTAACCGTGCTGACCAGTACCGCCGAGGAAGAGCTGGCGCCGGTAGGGGTGGCGCGCGCTCTGGGTGAGCAGGTTACCGCGCTGGCCAGGCTTGCTCAGGAAAGTGGCCTTGATGGTGTTGTTTGTTCTGCGCGTGAAGCGGGTGCGCTCAAAGCTGCATGCGGCAAGAATTTTGCGCTGGTGACCCCCGGTATTCGTCCCGCGGGTGCGGCAGCAGACGACCAACGTCGTATCGTAACGCCGGCAGATGCGGTGCAGAATGGCTCCGATTACCTGGTAATCGGTCGCCCGATCACCGCAGCGGAAGACCCCGCTGCGGCACTGCAGGCGATCGTGAGTGATTTGGCAGGCCATTGATCGTTATGTAAACCCGTGTAACACGCTGTAATGGTGTGTAATGGCTCAGGGCTCAAAAGGCTGCGGATAGTTTGGTAGAGTGCTTCCGCCTGGGGAGGTTTGTGGTCCCACGGATTGAAGACCATAACGCTTTGAGCCATTACAAAAAGGAATTTGCCATGAAACTGTTTCGTTTCCCTCTTGCCGCACTGTTTGCCCTTTCCATGTTGCTGGTCAATGTGCCGGCCGTATTCGCCGAAGATATGCCGGCGCAAGAAGTACAGGTCGTGAACCTGAATACCGCCACGGTGGAAGAGTTGTCTGCGGCACTGGATGGTGTGGGGTCGGCGCGCGCGGAGTTGATTGTCCAGTATCGAGAAGAAAACGGTAGCTTTTCCAACGTTGAGGAGCTTCTCGAAATCAAGGGGATCGGCGTAGCCACGCTGGAGAAGAACAGGGATCGGATCCAGTTGTAAATAAGTACCGGAACAGCGCCTCAGGGCGCTGTTTCTTTTTTGATCGGGGAGTGGGTCGCGCGAATGCGATGGGTGGTAGTTGGAAGTTCGGGTTACATCGGCGAGGCGCTCTGTCGGTATCTGGTGGCCGCCGGTTTCCATGTGCGCTCGGTATCACGTCAGGCCGTCGGTCCCGACGGGACGAGCCACCAGCAGGTCGAGAGCTATTGCGCCGATACTTGCGCGGAGCTGTTTTCTACTGGTGATAGGGTTGTGTTTGCAGCGGGCCTGTCTTCGGTAAAAGATTGCCGGCGGCACCCTGAGCTGGCCAACGAAGTAAATTTTCGCCTGCCAGTGGCAATGTTACAGGGAGCTGAGAGCGCAAAAGCTGAGTCATTCCTGTATCTCTCCAGCGTAAAGGCGGTTGTCCCTCCCGATGGGGAGATCGCCGGGGAGTTTGCTGGAGAGCCAGCGCTCGATGTGTATGGCGGTAGTAAATGGCGCGCAGAGCAGAAGCTTCTGGCGTCAGTGTGCAAGATTCGTGTCAACATTCTGCGGCCGGCGGCCGTTTATGGGGATTATGGGTCTTCTGCTGTCACCCCGGGGCGGGGGGGCGACGCGGTGAAACAGAAGAGGGCGCATGCCTGGCGGCAGAGGTTTCGAGCCTGGGGGCGGTTATTTCCGTGGGTGCCCGCAACCGGTTGGCGGAGTTTTGTGGCGCTGGAAGATTTGCTGTCGGCTATCCGCCTGGTCGTGGAATCGGATTGTGATCGTGAGACCTTTATCGCGGCGGAACCGCAATTTTATGATCTTGCCGGGATTGCCACTGTGGCCAGTGGGCGCCGTATAAAAAGTAGCCGTTTAGCCGCGGCATTGCTTTTGACTCCTGCTCGATTGCTCTCTGTTTTGGGAGTTAAGACAGGTTTTCTTGATGTTGGAAGGGGCGAGCTTTATAGTTCAGCGCGAATAAAAAATGCACTGAACTGGCGTCCAAGTCGACGCTATGGTCAGTATTTGCGGGGTTTTGACGGGGATCGTTGATGGGGGCGTACTTTGACCACAGTTGGTGGTCGCTGCTGTTTTTTTGTGCAGTATCCGGTGTCGTGGCCGCAATGGTATTGCGGTTACTTCTTACCCGATTGCGCGAATTCGCCCTGGACGCGCCCAATCATCGTTCCCTACATGAGACGCCGGTGCCGAGAACTGGTGGGTGGGGATTGTTGGCTGGTGCCACTGTCGGTGTGCTGTTAAGCCAGCCTGAAATCCAACCTGGCATCGTTTTTGCCTTTATGGCGTTGTTGTTGGTATCTCTGGTTGATGACTTGCGCTCGTTGAGCGCGCGATTGCGTTTTTCTGTACAGATTTTATCCGTTTCGACCCTGTTATATGCGCTGGCCCTGCCGTTAGGCGGGTCATGGTCTTGGGTTGTTTGGCCGCTGTTGGTGCTGGTGGGCGTTTGGGTCGTCAACCTGTACAACTTTATGGATGGCATGGATGGGTTTGCCGGCAGTATGACGGCGATTGGTTTTGCGACCCTGGGTGCGATCTGCTTTTTGCGAGATGTGCCGCAAATTGGAAGTATTTGCCTTTTGGTCGCAACAAGTAGTGTCGTTTTTTTGTACTACAATTGGCCGCGTGCGCAAATTTTCCTGGGCGATGCCGGCTCAACCGTGATCGGCCTGGCCGTATTTGCAGTGAGTGTAGCTGGCTGGCAGCAGGGAGCCTTTGGGGTGGTGATTCCGCTGCTGGTATTTCTCCCTTTCTGGCTGGATGCCACGGTTACTTTAATCATCAGAATGCTCCGCAGAGAGCGCTGGTGGGAGGCGCACCGTCAGCATTTCTACCAGCGTGTGGCACTGAAGCGCGGTGTGAAAACGTCGTTGTTTATCGAATTGGCCGTGATGGTGAGCACGTCTTTGCTTGCCCTGCTGCTGGTAGCATTCGAATTGGCTTGAGCCCCCGTCAGGTATTTGTGGGCGGACAGTGGCTTAAAGGACGTTTTGGTTGTTTGTGTTTATGGAGGGGCCTGTGGTGCCCGGTAAAGGAATTTTTTGGGGGATTGGTGAATAGCTTTTATAAAGCTGCACAGAAAAACTACAAGCCGTTTTTGATGCTCTGCTATGACTTGCTGATGCTCACGGCTGCGTTTTTACTGGCCATGACTATTCGCTTTAACGGTGCGGGTACAGTTACCGAGCCCACCATGGCGCTATGTCTGGCCATGACGCTCATTTCGAGTAGTTTCATTTTCCTTCGCCTGGGTCTGTACCGCACGGTGATCCGCTATATGGGGCAACAGGCCATTGTCGCTGTCCTGCAGGGCGTGACGGCGTCTGCGGTTGTGCTGGCAGTTGCATCCTACCTCACCTATGCCGGTGTGCCGCGCTCTGTCCCGGTCATTTACTGGTGTTTTGCGCTGATTACCGTGGGAGGTTCCCGCTGGCTGGTGCGTGTCTACTACCAGATGGCGCTGGAAATTCACAAAACGCGCGTTGCAATTTACGGTGCGGGTACCGCTGGTCTGCAGCTGTACAAAGGGCTGATTCACGGCGAGATGTACAAGACCGTCGCCTTTTTTGACGATAATGCGTCCAAGCAAAATACATTGATCGATGGGGTGCTGGTATACAGCCCCGCCAGTATCCTCGAAGTAATCGCCGAGCGCGATATCTCTGAAATTCTGCTGGCGATGCCGGGGGTCCCCAAGCGCCGTCGACGTGAGATCACTCGCAGCCTGCGTGAGCGCGGCATTGTGGTAAAAGTGATTCCGGGCATGGAAGAGCTGGTAGACAGTGCCGGCCGCGTATCCGATGTTTCCCAGATTTATGAAAACATCCTTGGGCGCGCTCCCGTAGAGCCGCAAAAAGAGTTGGTCTCCGCATCCATTTTCGGCAAGGTAGTGATGGTTACGGGAGCGGGTGGCTCGATTGGTTCCGAGCTCTGCCGTCAGATTATCCAGTGGGGGCCGGCCAAGCTGATCATGCTTGAGTCTTCGGAGTTCTCCCTGTATCAGATTGAGCGCGAGTTGCAGCAACAGCAGCAGGATGAAGGCCTGCAAGTGGAAGTGACAGCGCTGTTGGGGGATGTCCGTAATCGCGCGCGTGTAGCGGAAATCATTCAGTCATTCGAGGTGCACACCATCTACCACGCGGCGGCCTACAAGCATGTGCCTCTGGTGGAGCAAAATGTGGTGGTGGGTGCGGAGAATAACGTGCTGGGTACGCTCGCCGTATTGGAGGCCGCCGAGGCTTACGGTGTGGAGCAGTTCGTGCTGGTTTCCACGGATAAGGCGGTGCGCCCGACCAACGTTATGGGGGCAACCAAGCGTCTCGCAGAGCTGATCTGTCAGGACTTCGGGCGCCGTTTCGGGCGTACCCGGGTGTGTATGGTGCGCTTCGGTAATGTGCTTGGTTCCTCTGGTTCCGTTATTCCGCTGTTTACCGATCAGATCAATGCCGGCGGCCCGGTGACGGTGACTCACCCCAAGGTGACCCGTTTCTTTATGACCATTCCTGAAGCGGCACAGCTGGTGTTGCAGGCGGGAAGTATGGGGCGCAAAGGCGAAGTCTTTGTACTGGATATGGGGGAGCCGGTCCGTATCCTGGATATTGCCCGCCGCCTGATTCAAATCATGGGCCACACCGTGCGCGATGAGGCCAATCCCGATGGCGATATCGAAATTCAGATCTCCGGGTTGCGCCCGGGTGAGAAACTTTACGAAGAGTTGCTGTTGGGGGATGCGGTTGCGGGAACCGATCATCCGATGATCATGCGCGCGGAAGAGGAGCGCCTGCCCAGCGAGCAGCTGCAGTCGTTTATGGTTGAGCTGAAAGACGCCTGTGCGCGCCAGGATTGTGCCACGGTGCATCGGCTGCTGATTGAGGCGGTGAAGGATTACACGCCGAAGCAGCAGTTGGTGGATACGGTTTGGACGCAGTTGTCGGAAGTGAATGCATCCGGAGATGCTGCGCTCCGAGGTGTGCAGGGCGGTGCTCAAGACGGTGCGGAGGTGCGCCGCTTGCCGGTGGCATCAAACAGTCGCCGGGCTCGGCGGATTACCGGTGAGGTGCCGGAAGTGTAATTGACGGATTGTTGGGGTGGATTGCGGTCGGCCCCTCGGCACTCCTGAAAAGAAGATAGAGGTGCCGGGCAATTTGTACCGGGCAATAAAAAACCCCGTAGCCGGTTAGGGTACGGGGTTTTTTAATTTGGCTCCGCCTGCTGGGCTCGAACCAGCGACCCAATGATTAACAGTCATTTGCTCTACCAACTGAGCTAAGGCGGAATTTTTGGTTAGGGCGCCTGCCTCTTGGTGAAGGTGGCCCTGAAAGAGCATAGCTCTAAATAAAATCTTCGTGGCAATTAAGTGTCGCAACGAACATTTTGAATTTGGCTCCGCCTGCTGGGCTCGAACCAGCGACCCAATGATTAACAGTCATTTGCTCTACCAACTGAGCTAAGGCGGAACTGTCTGATCGGTCTTGCAAATGCCGTCCCGGTCAGGTGGCGCGTATCTTATAGAGCACCCCAAACCAGGTCAACCCTTTTACCTAAAAATAAGCCTTTGATTTTGCAGTGTTTATTTTCTCGCCGCCCCGTTCAAACTAACACCTGATTTGTCCCGCACCGGGGTGTGCGCCTACAATTTCCCACCCCGGAGTGCCGGGTGTGAAGCGAAACCGGAGTGGTAGTTGGCCAATGGAAACCCGTCCTTTTGAAGTCGCCAGTAAATACGAGCCCGCAGGGGATCAGCCCGCCGCTATTGAGGCACTGGTTGAAGGGGTGGGGGATGGCCTCGCGCATCAGACCCTGCTGGGGGTAACCGGCTCCGGTAAAACCTTCACCATGGCCAACGTAATCGCGCGCCTCCAGCGGCCCGCAATCGTGATGGCCCACAACAAGACCCTGGCCGCTCAGTTGTATGGTGAGTTGAAGGAGTTTTTTCCGCGCAACGCGGTGGAGTATTTCGTTTCCTATTACGACTACTACCAGCCGGAAGCCTACGTGCCGTCGTCGGATACCTTTATTGAGAAGGATGCCTCGGTCAACGAGCACATCGAACAGATGCGCCTCTCTGCCACCAAGGCACTGATCGAGCGCAAAGACGTGATTGTGGTGGCGACAGTATCCGCCATCTATGGTCTGGGTGATCCGGACAAGTACCTCAAAATGGTGCTGCACCTGGACCGCGGGGATATCGTCGATCAGCGCACGATTCTGCGCCGCCTCGCCGAGCTGCAGTACACTCGCAACGATGCGGACTTTCGCCGTGCCACCTACCGGGTGCGCGGGGACATCATCGATATCTATCCCGCGGACTCGGATCTGGAGGCGGTGCGCCTCTCCCTTTTTGATGAAGAGATCGAAGAGATCACCTTGTTCGACCCGCTAACCGGGGAAGTGCTGCAAAAAGTCCCGCGCATTACTATTTTCCCGAAGTCCCACTACGTAACCCCGCGGGAGACGATCGTCGATGCCATCGACCTGATCAAAGAGGAGCTCAAGGGGCGCCTCGAGCAGATGCGGGAAAACAACAAGTTGCTGGAGGCTCAGCGGCTGGAGCAGCGCACCCGCTACGATCTGGAGATGATGCAGGAGCTGGGTTACTGCAACGGCGTGGAAAACTATTCCCGCTATCTCTCTGGGCGCGACCCCGGTCAGCCGCCCCCCACCTTGTTCGATTACCTGCCACACGATTCCTTGCTGTTTATCGACGAAAGCCATGTGACTGTGCCGCAAATTGGCGGCATGTACCGCGGAGACCGTTCGCGCAAAGAAACGCTGGTGGAATACGGGTTTCGCTTGCCGTCGGCGCTGGATAATCGGCCGCTGAAATTTGAAGAGTGGGAGCACCTTTCGCCGCAGACAATTTTTGTGTCGGCTACCCCGGGTAAGTACGAGCAGGAGCACGCCGGCGCGGTGGTGGAGCAGGTGGTGCGGCCCACGGGCCTGGTGGATCCGGAGGTGGAGATTCGTCCGGCCGCGACCCAGGTGGACGATACCCTGTCGGAGATTCACCGCTGCGTCGACAAGGATCAGCGCGTGCTGATTACTGTGTTGACCAAGCGCATGGCGGAAGATCTGACCGAATACCTGCAGGAGAGTGGTGTGCGTGTACGTTACCTGCACTCGGATATCGACACGGTGGAGCGGGTAGAGATCATTCGCGACCTGCGTATCGGTGAGTTCGATGTGCTGGTGGGGATCAACCTGCTGCGAGAGGGGCTTGATATGCCCGAGGTTTCCCTTGTTGCCATCTTTGATGCGGACAAGGAAGGCTTTTTGCGCTCAGATCGCTCGCTGATCCAGACCATCGGTCGTGCCGCGCGCAACCTGGAGGGTAGGGCAATTCTTTACGCCGATAAAGTCACGGATTCCATGAAGCGCGCGCTGGAGGAGACTGAGCGCCGCCGCGAAAAGCAGTTGGCGCACAACGCGGAACACGGCATTACCCCCAAAGGCATCCGCAAGAGTGTTGCCGATATCATGGAGGGCGCCATTGCTCCCGGGGTGCCTAAATCCCGTCGCAAAGTGGCGGAGAAGGGCGCCGCTTACAAGGCCGATCAGAAACCGCTTACCGAGCAGCAGCGCTGGGCGCGCATCGAAGAGCTCGAGGAGCAGATGTACAACCACGCCAAGAATCTGGAGTTCGAGGCGGCCGCCAAGCTACGCGATGAAATCACCAAGCTTAAAGAGGCGGCGCCGTAAGGTGTTGGGTGCTAGTTCGTCTGATTGGTTGTCGGCGCTACCTTGGGCTGTGTTGGCTGCTTCATTGGTTGTTTCAATAAGAGCAGGCTGCCAATAATCACCGCCATGCCGAGCAGATGGGTAGGTGTGAAGGGTTCCCCAAGAACCAGTGCTGCAGCAATCAGTGTCACGACCGGGCCAGATGTGCCAATGGCGCCGGTGGCGCTGGAGCCAATCTGCAAAATGGCGGCGCTCATCATCAGCGATGGAATTACCGTGCAGAGAAAGGCCACAGCCAGCGCATAACCGTAAACCGGCCAGGGCTGTTGCAAGCGCGACCAGTCGCCCTGAATGGTAAAATGGACGGCAATGGCCGCGCTCGCCACCATCATGGCGAGAGCTGTGAATTGCCGGCTCCCCAGCACCTTGATCACCTTCTCGCTGAATGCCACATACAGGGCAAAGCTAAACGCACTGCCGAAGGTCAGTAGCGCTCCCCAGCTGACACCGCCAAGGTTTACCCAGGTCGGGGTTGGTACTCCGGTACTGAAATCCTGGTCCTGCCAGTAAATCAGCAGAATGCCGCCATAAGCTCCGGCCAGGCACAGCATCTGTCGCGTCGATGCCGTCTTTCCGAGAAACAGCCAGCCAAGCGCCACAACGATGGTGGGGTACAGGTAGATAATGAGTCGTTCGAAGTTGGCGCTGATATAGCGCAGCCCCTGCAGATCGAGAAAGCTCGCCAGGTAATAGCTGCAGAGTCCGAGTGCGACCGTAATCAACGCGTTCTGCCCGCTCACCGGCTGCCACTGTCCGCCTCGACGCAGCAGGAGCAGGATGGCGATGTAAAACGGCAGGGCGAGAGCCATGCGAAGGAGAATGAAAGTCTCCACATCCACGCCGTAGCGATACGCGAGCTTGATAAAGATCGCCTTGATGGAAAAGAGGGCAGCGGCGCCCAGTGCCAGCAGGAATCCACTGCGGCTGATGGCGCTGTCGGTAGGTGAGGTGCTCATAAAATCCTTCAAATACTGCGGTGCGAGACCGGCCGGACACGGTGGTGGCCTCGGCGCTGCATCCTGCAGCCGGATCACGATACCCCAAGTGCTTGATTGGCGGAAATTTTTTCTGTTTTGGGCGGTTGAAAAGCAAAAAAGCCGGTGCTAAAGTTCGCCTCCTTCGCAGCGGGGCCATGTCTTATGGAGTATCCTCAGTCTGCAACTCTATAGACCCATAGCTCAGTTGGTTAGAGCGCTGCCTTGACATGGCAGAGGTCAGCAGTTCGAGTCTGCTTGGGTCTACCAATTTCTCGCGAGTTTTTTCTTCTATCCTGATCTGACTCGTTTCGGGCACATGCCCAATCTTCACGCTCTGTGAATCACGCGGTCTTTCGTAGGGATCGCCACTGAAACAAAAGGAAGAACAATGCCTGTTGTTACCCTCCCTGACGGTTCCCGTCGCGAATTCTCCAATCCTGTTTCCGTATTCGACGTTGCCAATGATATTGGTCCCGGTCTGGCCAAAGCTGCGCTGGCGGGTGTTGTCGACGGCAAGGAAGTGGATACCAGTTTTGTAATCGATCACGACGCCAACCTGGCCATCGTGACCGATCGCCAGCCAGAAGGCCTGGAAGTCATCCGTCACTCCACCGCACACTTGCTGGCCCAGGCGGTCAAGCAACTGTACCCCGGTGCCCAGGTCACCATCGGACCGGTGATCGAAGATGGCTTCTATTACGACTTCGCCTACGAGCGGCAATTTACCCCGGAAGATCTCGAGAAGATCGAGAAGCGCATGGAAGAGCTGGCCAAGGAAGATATTCCGGTCAGTCGTCGCCTGCTGCCCCGCGATGACGCGGTTAAATACTTCCGTGAGATGGGGGAAGAATACAAGGCGGAAATCATCGCCAGCATTCCCACCAACGAAGATATTTCCCTGTATCGCCAGGGCGACTTTGAAGACCTGTGCCGCGGCCCGCACGTGCCGTCCACCGGCAAGCTGAAAGCCTTCAAGCTGACCAAAGTGGCCGGCGCCTACTGGCGCGGCGATGCCAAAAACGAAATGCTGACCCGTGTTTACGGTACCGCCTGGGCCAATAAGAAAGAGCTCAAGGCCTATCTGCACCGTATTGCGGAAGCGGAAAAGCGCGATCACCGCAAGCTGGCGAAGAAATTCGACCTGTTCCACATTCAGGAAGAGGCGCCGGGCATGGTGTTCTGGCACCCCAACGGTTGGACCGTATACAGCACCGTTGAGCAGTACATGCGCGAGCGCCAGCGCGAGCGCGGCTACAAAGAGATCAAGACTCCGCAGCTGGTGGATTTTTCTCTATGGCAGAAATCCGGTCACGCCGACAAGTTCGGCGACGACATGTTTACCCTGACCAGCGAAGAGCGTCAGTTCGCCATCAAGCCCATGAACTGCCCCTGTCACGTGCAGGTATTCAATCAGGGCCTGCGCAGCTACCGCGATCTGCCCCTGCGACTGGCGGAGTTCGGCTCCTGTCACCGCAGCGAGCCGTCCGGTTCCCTGCACGGCCTGATGCGTGTGCGCGGTTTTGTGCAGGACGATGGCCACATCTTCTGTACCGAAGATCAGATTCAGTCCGAAGTATCCGAGTTCATGGACCTGTTGCACGCGGTCTATAAAGACTTCGGCTTCGAGGAAGTGATCTATCGTTTATCTACCCGTCCGGAACAGCGCGTCGGTTCCGACGAAAGCTGGGACAAGGCGGAGAAAGCCCTGGCCGACGCCCTGAATGCGGCGGATCTGCCCTGGGAAGAGCTGCCGGGTGAGGGCGCCTTCTACGGGCCCAAGATCGAATTCTCCCTGAAAGACTGCCTCGGCCGTGTATGGCAGTGCGGCACCATTCAGGTGGACTTCTCCATGCCGGGCCGCCTGGACGCCCAGTATGTGGCGGAAGATGGCTCCCGTCAGACCCCGGTGATGCTGCACCGCGCGACCCTCGGGTCATTCGAGCGCTTTATCGGCATTCTGATCGAGAACTACGAGGGCGCCTTCCCGACCTGGCTGGCCCCGCAGCAGGTGGCGGTGCTGAATATCACCGATCGCCAGTCTGAATACTGCCAGAACCTTGAGTCCAAGCTGGGTGCAGAAGGATTCCGCGCCGCTGCTGACTTGAGAAACGAGAAGATCGGCTTTAAAATCCGCGAGCACACGCTTCAGCGTGTTCCTTATCTGCTGGTGATCGGCGATAAGGAAGTGGAAAACCAGACGGTCGCCGTGCGGACACGTAGCGGTGAGGACCTCGGAACCATGACTTACGAGTCTTTCCTTGAGCTCCTCCGCCAGGATGTGGACCGCCGCGGCCGTTCGTCTATTGAGGGTGCAGCTGAATAAGCGCCCTAATAGGCTTTTATAAATTACCGGAGACGAGTGTTATTAAACGAGATATGAAAGGAAAGTCCAAAAAGGCCCGTATTAACGATCAGATTGAAGCTTCGCAACTGCGACTGATTGGTGCGGATGGTGAACAGGTAGGTATTGTTTCTCTGGAAGAGGCGCTGGAACACGCGCAGAAAGCCAGCCTGGATCTCGTTGAAATTGCCTCGGACTCCGATCCCATCGTCTGTAAGATCATGGACTACGGGAAGCACGTATTTGAGGCCAAAAAGGCTAAAAATGCGGCTAAGAAGAAACAAAAGCAGCAGCAGATCAAGGAAATGAAGTTCCGTCCCGGTACCGATATCGGCGACTACCAGATCAAACTGCGCAACCTGACCCGCTTCCTGGAAGCCGGGGACAAGGCGAAAGTCTCCCTGCGCTTCCGCGGCCGTGAAATGGCCCACCAGGAGCTGGGGATGGAAATGATGCAGCGCATCGAGAAAGATCTCGAGGAGCTGGGTACTGTGGAGCAGCGGCCGAAGATGGAAGGCCGTCAGATGATCATGGTCATCGCGCCCAGTAAAAAGAAAAAGTAAGGCGCAGGGTTCACTCTGCACCTTCTTTTCGGGAAGTGATCGGGCGACGGCTGCCTTCTCACTCCCGCACAGTTACAGGCCTCGGCCTGTAGCCAATTAAACAAGCCCATTCGTGGGTCATTATTTACTTTGGAGTACAAAATGCCGAAAGCAAAAGTACACAGTGGCGCTGCCAAGCGCTTCAAGAAGACGGCTTCGGGCTACAAGCACAAGCACGCCAACAAGAGCCACATCCTCACCAAGATGACCACCAAGCGTAAGCGTCAGCTGCGCGGCACCAACACTTTGAACAAGTCTGATGCCACCCTGGTCGATCGCATGCTGCGCGCCAAGTAATTGGCTGCACACGTAAGTTTTTAAGAGGATATTGATATGGCCCGTGTAAAACGTGGTGTAGTGGCGCGTCGCAGTCACAAGAAAATTCTGAAGCAGGCTAAAGGTTACTACGGTGCGCGTTCTCGCGTATTCCGCGTAGCCAAGCAGGCAGTCATCAAAGCTGGTCAGTACGCTTACCGCGACCGTCGCGTTAAGAAGCGTAACTTCCGCGCTCTGTGGATCACGCGTATCAACGCCCAGTCCCGCGCTGAAGGCCTGAGCTACAGCCGACTGATTGCTGGCCTGAAGAAGGCGGATATCGCTCTGGATCGCCGTGTTCTGGCTGATCTGGCGGTATACGACAAAGCCGCTTTTGCTGCCGTAGTTGAAAAAGCCAAGGCAGCCCTGGCAGCTTAATTAGCGCCTGCAGAATAAATCGGCCCGCAAGGGCGGATTTGTGCTTTAAAAATAGGGAAGGGCTGTTTGGCTCTTCCCTATTTTTTTATCTGTAATGTCTATACAGAACAAATTTATGACGCGGTGGACTGCTATTATCCGCTGCGGAAAATAAGTACTCATTGTCACTCATCGATCAGAACGAGTCAGAGCGAGCGAATAGCGAGCCTTAAGCGAGATAGTATCAATGCAAGAATTGCAGTCCCTCACCGAGCAGGCGCTGGCGCTGGTAGAAATGGCCGGCGACCTCGCCGCACTGGACCAGGTGCGGGTAGATTACCTGGGTAAGAAAGGCCAGATCACCGCACTGCTGAAAGGTCTGGGCAAGCTCTCTGCGGAAGAGCGTCCGGCGGCGGGAGCCAAAATCAACGAAGCCAAGCAGCAGGTGCAGGACGCGATTAATGCGCGCCGTACCGCGATGGAAAAGGCCGCCATTGAAGAAAAGCTGGCCAAAGAGACCATCGACGTCACGCTGCCGGGCCGCGGTGAAGATCACGGCAGCATGCACCCCATCACTCGTACCCTGCGTCGCATTGAAGAGATCTTCCAGCGCCTCGGCTTCTCCGTCGAACAGGGCCCGGAAGTGGAGGGCGACTACTACAATTTTGAAGCCTTGAATATTCCCGCCCACCACCCGGCGCGGGCCATGCACGACACCTTCTATATCGATCCCTCCACGGTACTGCGCACGCACACGTCCTCCGTGCAGATCCGCACCATGGAAAAAACCAATCCGCCCCTGCGCATTATCTGCCCGGGCCGCGTGTACCGTTGCGATTCCGACGTCACTCACTCGCCCATGTTCCACCAGGTAGAAGGCCTGGTGATCGACGAAGGCGTGAGTTTCGCGCACCTGAAAGGCTGTATCGACCAGTTCCTGAAAGCCTTCTTTGAGGCGGATGTTCCGGTGCGTTTCCGCCCTTCCTATTTCCCGTTCACCGAGCCGTCTGCGGAAGCGGATATCCAGTGCACTAACTGTGGCGGTGAAGGCTGCCGCGTGTGCTCCGGCACCGGTTGGCTGGAAATTCTCGGCTGCGGCATGGTGCACCCCAACGTCTTCGCCTCCTGCGATATCGACAGCGAAAAATACTCCGGCTTTGCCTTCGGCCTCGGCGTCGAGCGCATGGCCATGCTGCGTTACGGCGTAAACGACCTGCGCCTGTTCTTCGACAACGACCTGCGTTTCCTCAAGCAGTTCTAAATCGAATCCAATTTATTGGGAGCCCACTGTGTGGGTGAACCGCGCAAAGCGCGCAAGAAACAAATAGCTAGAGATCAGATATGAAATTCAGCAACGCCTGGTTACGGGAGTGGGTAAACCCGGACCTGACAGCACAGCAGCTGGCCGACCAGATCACCATGGCGGGCCTGGAAGTGGACGCCGTAGAGCCAGTAGCCGGCGCATTTTCCGGTGTGGTCGTGGGTGAAATCGTCGCCTGTGAACAGCATCCGGACGCCGACAAACTGCGCGTCTGTAAAGTAAAAGGCCACCCGGAAGGGGAGATGCAAGTGGTCTGCGGCGCACCCAATGCGCGCACCGGCATCAAGATTCCTTTCGCGTTAGTGGGCGCCAAGCTGCCCGGCGATTTCAAAATCAAAAAAGCCAAACTGCGCGGCGTCGAGAGCTTCGGCATGCTGTGTGCCCAGACCGAACTGGAACTGGGTGACGACAGCGACGGTATCTGGGAGCTGCCAGAAGACGCCGTTATCGGCACCGACCTGCGCGAATATCTGCAGCTGGACGACAGCACCATCGAGGTCGACCTGACCCCAAACCGTTCCGACTGCCTCGGCGTCGCCGGTATCGCCCGTGAAGTGGGAGTGCTGAACCGCTGCGAAGTCACCCCGCCGGTTATCGAGGCGGTTGCCCCGATAATCGACGACAGCCTGCAAGTTTCCCTGCTCGCCGAAGACGCCTGTCCGCGCTACGTCGGCCGTGTGATCCGCAACATCAATATCGACGCAGAAACCCCGCTGTGGATGCAGGAGCGCCTGCGTCGCAGTGGTGTGCGCAGTATCGATCCGGTAGTGGATGTTACCAACTACGTATTGCTGGAACTGGGTCAGCCCATGCACGCCTTTGACCTCGCCAAACTGAGCGGCGGCATTAAGGTGCGCATAGCAGAGCAGGGCGAAAAACTCACCCTGCTCGACGAGCAGGAAGTGGAACTGAAAGCCGACACCCTGCTGATTGCCGACGAGAAAGGCCCACTGGCCATCGCTGGCATCATGGGTGGACTGGATTCCTCCGTCACCAAGGCCACCAACGACATCTTCCTGGAAAGCGCCTTTTTCAGCCCGCTGGCCATTGCCGGTAAAGCCCGTTCCTACGGCCTGCACACAGATTCCTCCCACCGCTTCGAGCGCGGCGTGGATTACCGCCTGCAGGAAAAAGCCATTGAGCGCGCCACCCAGCTCCTGCTGGAAATCGTCGGCGGTGAGCCGGGCCCGGTACACCTACGTGAAGTGACCGAAGCCATGCCGGCGGAGCGCAATATCACCCTGCGCCGCCAGCGTGTAAGCGGTGGTCTCGGTATCGAAATGAGCGATGCCGAGATCGTCGAGATCATCACCCGCCTGGGCCTGGAAAAGATCGCTGAAGACAGCGAAGGCTGGACCTTCCTGGTGCCCAGCTTCCGTTTCGATATCGCCATCGAATCCGATCTGCTGGAAGAACTGGCACGCGTATACGGCTACAACCGTATTCCCAGTGTCGCCTTGAAAGCGTCTCTGGATATTGTGCCGCGCGCCGAAGCCAGTGTGGCCCAGTCCCGCCTGGAGCAGACCCTGCTGTCCCGCGGCTATCAAGAGGCCATCACCTTCAGCTTTATCGACCGCGATGCCTCCGCCAAATTCGACCCGGAAGTAGAGCCTGTAGCCCTGCAGAACCCCATCAGCGCAGATCTCTCCGTAATGCGCACCACGCTGATGCCGGGCCTGGTCAAAGCCCTGCAGTACAACCTCAACCGCCAGCAGGACCGCCTGCGCCTGTTCGAAACCGGCCTGCGTTTCGTGCCCGGCAATGAGGGCGAGGCACTGCAACAGGAGCGTATGCTCGCCGGTCTGATCTACGGTACCCGTCAGCCGGAAGGTTGGACCGGCTCCAAAGACCTGGTGGACTTCTATGACATCAAAGCGGATGTGGAAGCGCTGCTGAGCCACTTCGAGGCAGAGGGCGAATTCACCTTCGTTCCCGCCAGGCACTCCGCTCTGCACCCCGGCCAGTGCGCCGAGCTGCAGCGCAATGGCAAGCCCGTTGGCGTACTGGGCGCACTGCACCCGGAACTGCAAAAAGCCTACGACCTGCCAAAAGGTGCCTTCCTGTTTGAGCTGAGCCTGGATGGGCTGGGGCAGGCGGTCATTCCTGCCTTTACTCCACTGTCCAAATTCCCCGAGGTTCGCCGCGATCTCGCCATACTGGCAGACGTGGAGACCCCGGTTGGTCAGCTTGCTGAATCGGCGGTCAGCGCCGCTGGTGAATTTTTGACAGACTTCAACATTTTTGACGTCTATCAGGGCAAAGGCATTGATTTTAATAGAAAAAGTGTCGCCATGGGCTTGACCTTTCAGCATCCCTCGCGCACCCTTAACGACGAAGAAATCAATGCCGCCGTGCAAGCGGTTGTTTCTGAACTAGAACAAAAATACAACGCCAGCCTGCGCTGATTCGGAAAACGCTCCGGGGTACGCAGACTGACGCGCGTATCCCGAGAGCGTCTGCCTCCGGGTTCCAAGCCAACGCGGTACCAGGCTTAACAACCGGGAGTCGACGCCTCTGAATCTGTTGGGCAGGAACCAATGACAGAGGCACTGACCAAAGCCGGGCTCGCCGAGAAGTTGTACGAAGAGCTGGGTTTCAACAAGCGCGAAGCCAAAGAAATCGTCGAATATTTCTTCGAGGAAATCCGCAACGCCCTTGAAAATAACGAGCAGGTCAAACTGTCGGGGTTTGGCAATTTCGATCTGCGTGACAAAAGCCAGCGCCCGGGACGGAACCCCAAGACTGGCGAAGAAATCCCCATTTCCGCGAGAAGGGTAGTCACCTTCAAGCCGGGGCAAAAACTCAAGGCACGAGTAGAAGAAGATGCTGGAAGCGAGTCATAACAGCGAACTCCCTGTAATCCCGGGGAAACGCTATTTCACCATCGGTGAGGTCAGCGAGCTGTGTGCTGTCAAACCTCACGTACTGCGCTACTGGGAGCAGGAATTCCCGCAGCTCAGCCCGGTCAAACGTCGCGGCAACCGCCGCTACTACCAACACCAGGATGTCATCCTCATCCGTCAGATCCGCGCGCTCCTGTACGAAGAGGGCTACACCATTGGCGGCGCACGCCTGCAGATGGAAAGCGGCAGCTCCGAAAAAGTGCAGACCGTACAGCTGAACCAGGTGATCCCACAGATGATCGCTGAACTGGAAGGTGTGCTGGAACTGCTGGAAGCGGAAGCCTGATCTAACCTGAGTCAAAAAGGCGCAAAACGGGCTTGCATTCCCACCGTACTTCGGTATGATTTGCGCCTCATCGCCAAGCGATGCCCCTTATAAATCAAGCACTTACGTAACTTTTGCCCCGCTTGATTTACTCTTATCGGAGTGTAGCGCAGCCTGGTAGCGCACCACACTGGGGGTGTGGTGGTCGTCGGTTCAAATCCGGCCACTCCGACCAACTTTCTATCCCGTTTCGGTTTATTCCGTCTCCAACCCCCTGATTTTCCTCAAATCAGCGCGCGGTACCTTTCCCATCTTGTAGCATTCAAAACCACGGAAACCCGGCACTATTACGGTATTTCTAGCGGTATTCACGCCGTTTCGAGTTCGCATACCGTCACTCCGCAGCATTGGGGAGGGCGCGCATGGGCAGATTGACTGCTACCGCCGTGCAAAAGGCCAAGCCCCGGGAGCGCGGCTATAAACTGACCGATGGTGCCGGGCTCTACCTCTATGTGCTGCCTTCCGGCGGCCGCAGCTGGCGTCTGGATTATCGATATGGAGATAAGCGCAAAACACTGACCCTGGGGCTGTTTCCTCGGGTCAGTCTGGCCGAGGCGCGGAGCCTGGCCGATGAGGCTCACTCCAAGCTTGCCAAAGGCGTTGATCCAGCGATCGAGCGTAAGGTCCAAAAGGCCACTGCCTATCTCAATAGCAACGAGACTTTTGAGGCCGTTGCACGGGAGTGGGCCGAGATGAATCTGGCGGACAAGTCCAATTCGCACAAAACGCGCTCCACGGCCCTGTTGGAAAATGACCTCATACCGGTGCTGGGTGGTATCCCGATGCGGGACCTCAATGCCGTGCTGTTGCTGGGGGCCCTGCGCAAGGTTGAATCCCGCAGTGTGGATATGGCCCACCGTGCAAGAGCGCTGGCCGGTCAGATCCTCCGCTACGCGGTAGCGACGGGTAGGGCAGAGCGAGATTTTTCTCCAGACCTGCGCGGTGCATTGCGCACCCATCACAAATCCCACTACCCAGCCATTACCGACCCAAAAGCATTCGCAAAGTTGATGCTCGCCATCGATTACTACGACGGCACTATGACCGTGCGCAATGCGCTGAAAATCGCCCCGCTATTGATGTTGCGCCCAGGTGAGCTGCGCCATATGACCTGGGAGCATGTGAACTGGGAGCTGGAGCAGCTGGAATTCCCGATCGGCTACATGAAAAGAAAAGACCGCGCGCAAATCGTGCCGCTTTCCAGGCAGGCGTTGGTGATTTTGCGCGAACAGCAGCGCTTTAACGGGCGCTTTTCACCTGTGTTTCCCTCGGGCCACGGGCGCCGCCGCTGTATGAGTGAGAATGGTATGCGCGCTGCGTTGCGCAATATGGGATACGCGAATTCCGTTCAAACGGTGCATGGGTTTCGCGCATCCGCACGCACAATCATGGATGAAGTGCTTGGAGAGCGCCCCGATCTACTGGAGGCGCAGCTGCATCATATGGTTCGCGACAGTACTGGGCGCGCCTACAACCGCACCATTCATCTGGATGCGCGCCGAGAAATGCTGCAGCGCTGGGCCGACTGGATCGATGTTCAGAAACGCAAACTTGATACGGATGACTGATTTCATGGCACTAATTGAACGACCCAATGAATAGACAATCACGGAGGAAGACATGGAAATGCAATCGTACCTCGAAATGCGGGACTTTCCTGGTTTAGATGAACTGGATTTTTTGCTGCGCAGTGTAGACCCGCAGACTGGCCCCTACGATCTGTGGATCTCCACCGAGATGTGGCGGCTGTATTTAACGCCGGCGGATGTAGAGTTGACCATACTCTCTGGGCCCAATGAGGGTGATCCAGTCGAAAAGCTCACATTTTTTGTGGTCAGGAACTTTCCGCTCGGGAGTCCGCATATTGGCCCCCACCGGATCTATAACCCTAGGTTGTTACGCGAACTTAATCGCAGGGTGTGGCAGCGGTGGGAGAGTTATCGAATTAGCCGGGGCCATGAGGAAATTCGGCGACATGAGCTCAAAGCGATCGACCCTGAGCTATTGCGCTTGGTGTCACCGGCATTTTTATTTGCTGACCAGCAACTTCAGGATCTTCGTGAGCAATATTCCGTGTTGGAGCAAGAGCGCGAAATCTTGCTCCAGGCGATCTCGGCACTTGCCCAGGTAGCGGATCGGCACCGATAGGTCGAGATCAGCCACGACCGCCCCCTCAAACCCGGGTGCCCACAGCCGCCGCGGGTGGCCTTTGAGGGTAGGCTACGAGCTGAACCCACAACTCCCTAGGTGCGTAATGGATCGAGATAAAACAGACCCCAATGACATCCAGCGGCTTCTGGACGAACACCCGGATCGCCTTCTGCGACTCCCGGAGGTTTTACGGCTGGTGGGTGTATCCTCATCCACCTGGTATCGCTGGATTGAGCTTCGGCGGGCTCCTCCGCCGAAAAAATTTTTTACCGGCGGCTCTTCTTGGCGGTATGGTGAAATTATGCAGTTTCTTCGGTCCCCACAGGAGTATTACTACACTGAGGACGACGAGGAGACGCTTTCAAAGTAAAGTTAGTGATGGGAGATATCCCCCCGTGGAAAAAGGTTTAGCAGCTAGGTGATGGCGGAGTGTATTGTTTTCCTGGACTTTGATGGAGTTGTACACCCCGCAGGCCAGCACGTGCCAATTCATTGGGCTCAGGTGCAGCCGTTAATTGGACACAATTTTTTCCTGCCAGAACAGGTGGCTCGAATAAACCGCTTGTGTGAACAATCCGGCGCAAAAATTGTAGTGACCTCCACTTGGCGACTAGAGTTCAGCCTGCGAGCCTTTCAGCCAATCTTTGGTAATCAGATCATCGATGCGACGCCGCTGGTGCGGCGCATTCCGGCGGGAATACCCATGCGCTGGCTGGAGGTTGAGATGTATCTACGAGACCGAGAAAACATTGGGCAGTACGTCATCATTGATGATCAGGCCGGTTTATTCCCCCCGAAACTCCCGCAGTTAGTAATTACCGATCCAACCTCAGGTTTCCTCGAAAAAGATCTCGAGTTGGCTCTGGCCATCCTTAGTGGTTGATGAGCTTGCTTCCAGTTGCTGGTTTTCTCGCTGCGTGCGATTAGCGATTTCTGCCTTTTGGGAATCCAGCCAGTCCGCCCAGTTTTGCAGCATTTCTCGGCGAGCATCGAGGTGAATGGTGCGGTTGTAGGCCCGTCTATTTGGATCCCGCACCATGTGATGCAATTGATGTTCCAGCAGATGCGGTGGAACACCCATTACTTCCTCCATAATCGTGCGTGCCGACGCACGAAACCCATGCACGCTCTGCTGGAGCCCTAGGGGGCCCAGGTTTTTCAGCGCTCTCTGCATGGCGGTAGGCCCCATGTGTTTTCTGCGCCCATGGGCGGATGGAAAGACGGGTCCGAACCTCCCGCAATAGCGTTGCTGTTCTTGCAGCATATCCAAGGCCTGCCGGCACAGTGGGACGATATGAGGTCGTTTTTTATCTTTCATTTCTCCGATTTTGAATTCCAGTTGTTCCGCCTCCCAATTGACGTGCTCCCAAGTCATACGTCGAAGTTCCCCTGGTCGCAGCATTAGCAATGGTGCAATCCTCAGAGCGTTCCGTACGGTCATAGTGCCTTGGTATTTATCAATCGCCAGCATTAGCTCAGCAAAGTTGACGGGGTCAACGATCGCATCGTAATGAGAGCCTTGGTGTTTGCGCAGCGCCCCGCGGAGGTCAGCAGTGAAATCTCTTTCTGCTCGGCTGGTGGCCACTGCGTAGCGTAGGATTTGCCCAGCTAGCCCTCTGGCGCGTTCGGCCATGTCGGCGCTGCGCTTTTCAATTTCGCGTAGCGCGCTCAGTAAGAGCGGAGCGTTCAGCTTACGAATCGGAATCGCGCGCAACACTGGTAGTAAATCGTTTTCGAGTAGTGCCATGGAGCGCTCCCGGTGAGACTTGGACTTTCCGGATAGGTGCGCTTCCGCCCACTCGCGGGAGACCGCTTCGAAGGTTTCTTCGCTGTCCAGGTATGCACTTGCCTTGAGCAGTTTGCGTTCTACCGCCGGGTCCAAACCTGCGGCGAGTTGGCGGCGGGCTTCATTCGCTTGTCTGCGAGCCTCCGCCAGGCTGACGTTCGGATAGAGGCCGAACGTCAAGGTTTTGCGCTTGGTGCCGTATCGATAATCCAGGCGAAAACTCTTTCCGCCTGTGGGCAGTACGATCAAATACAGCCCGTCTGAATCACTCAGCTTGAAAGCCTTCTCTTTCGGTTTCGCTTTGCGGATTTTCATGTCGTTGAGCACTGTCTTTCCTCTGATGCGAGTAAGATAATTCCTGAAGTCACATCGAACAGTTTGCCTGATCCGATCAAGGCTGATGGACCTGGGCACGGCGGGTTCAGGGGGCGCTCGAGGGTTTAACGCGTAAGTGGAGAGGTTGAGATTGAATGTCGTGTGGTTGAAAATCGCACGCAATGTCTGAGAATTAATCGATTAACTTCGCTGCCATTACACGCGGGCACACACCGGTTCAATCCAGAGCAAAATGTGATTAAGATCACAGGATTATTTGGCCGATACAAAAACAAAAATGGCGCCACGGTCTGAGAGCCGATCGGCAGCCTGGGGTGGGGCAGCAAATTGGCAGTCGAGCAAGTTTTAGTCAGCTGGATCGGAGGTAAAGATCTGGCCGCAGCGCAACAGGGTGCGCAGCAGTTGGGGCCATTGGCGCAGACTCTACTAGAGCAAGCGCAGCGGTTCGAGCGTGTGGAGCTCCTGTACAACTATCCACAGTCCAGTGTGGACTCCTACCTTGCATGGCTTCGATCGCAAAGTGCTGCGCGAGTCACGTCCACCGAATGTAACCTATCCTCACCGGTAAACTTCGGTGAAATCTACCAATCAGCGGAATCTGTGCTCTCGAGGTTGGCCCATGAGACAGGCACCCAGCTGAATATCTTGCTGAGCCCGGGAACCCCGGCGATGCAAGCGGTCTGGATCCTTCTGGGTAAAACACGCTTTCCTGTGACCTTCTGGCAATCCTCATTGGAGGAGGGCGTCAGCAAGGTCGAGATCCCGTTCGAAATCGCGGCGGAGTATATTCCCGCAGCGGACAGCATCGGCTCGCGGGCGATCAGCGAGCTGTCCACAGCGAACGCGCCCGCCAACGCAGCCTTCGCCGACATCATCACCCAGAATCCGCAGATGACGCGCCTCAAAACCCAGGCGGGGATTCTCGCTGCGCGTGAGGTGCCAGTGTTGATCTATGGTGAGTCGGGCACAGGTAAAGAGCTGTTTGCCCGCGCGATCCACAATGCCAGCCCACGCGCAACTCGCCCTTTTGTGGCGGTGAACTGTGGCGCTTTTCCTCCCGAGCTAATCGATTCCATCCTCTTCGGTCACAAAAAAGGCGCCTTCACGGGAGCAACCGCCGATCAGGAGGGGGTGTTCCAGCAGGCCGACGGCGGCACACTATTCTTGGATGAGTTCGGCGAGCTGGACCCGGCAGTGCAGGTGCGCCTGCTCCGTGTATTGCAGGACGGTACTTTTACCCCTGTAGGGGGTAGGCATGAAGTTCGCGTCGATGTGCGAATTGTTGCGGCGACCAATCGTGATCTGATGCAGGCGGTGACGGACGGGACCTTCCGAGAAGACCTGTTCTACCGTGTAGCGGTAGGGGTGTTGCATCTGCCACCTTTACGGGAGCGGCACGGTGACCTGGGGCTGCTGGCCGAGCGTGTACTGGCAACCCTGGGTAGTCAGGATTCTCACCTCGAGGGTAAAAGATTTTCTGTTGAGGCTAAAAACCTTATTCTAAGGAACCCCTGGCGGGGCAATATGCGGGAACTCCACTCGACCCTGCTGCGGGCCGCGCTCTGGAGTTCTGGTGAGACGATTGGAGCGGAAGACCTGCGCGAGGCCCTGTTCCAAATGCCGGAGCGGGAGCCGGGTGTACTCAATCAGGATGTGTCCCAAGGCCTTGATATCCAAGAACTTTGTGACGATATCTGGCGCCACTACATCCCGCGGGCGATGGAAGCAGCACAAGGTAAGAAGACGCGCGCCGCCGCGCTTCTCGGCCTGAACAACTACCAGACCCTGACCAATTTGATGGAAAAACTCGGCCTCAAGTGAAAGCTGGCACGCTCTTCGCTATAAGGCGGGTATGGATAGAATTTTTTATATGAAATCGCAGAACTTCGAATTCCTTCGGCCGGAAAACGAGACCCTCGCCAACCTCGGTGGACTCGCCGAGGCGGTGCTGCATGTCGACCCGGGCAGTGCGCTGACGCGCCTGCGCGGCTTTGCCGAGGAAGTGACCAAGAGCATCTACAAGGAGGAGCGCCTGCCGCGCATGCCGCAGGCAAACTTCTACGAGCTGGTCCGAAACTCTGTGTTTGAAAGCTGTGTGGATCGCTCGCTGATTCACCAGCTTAATTACCTGCGTGTACAAGGCAATGAAACCGCCCACGGTGCCGAGGGCAATCTGCGCAATGCGCAAATGGCGCTGGGCACCGCCCACCAGCTGGCCATGTACATGGGCCTCAAATACTACCGCAAATCCAAGTCCGATATTCCGCCATACCGGGATGTTGAGGATCCCACCGCGCGCCTGAGTCAGCTGCAGAAGTCGGTCACTAAATATGAAGCCGAGCTGGCACAGCAGGGCGCGCAGCTGGAGCGGATGATTGACGAACTCGAGAGAGAGCGCACGCGTAACAGCGCCGTCATCGAGCCGCCACACAAGCAGGATGCTCTCGCCAAGCAAGCGCAAAGCCACCAGGTCGCCGACTCCCTGCAGTGGAGCGAGGCCAAGACCCGCCAGCTGTTGATCGACACCATGCTCGCCCAGGCCGGCTGGGATCTGAACAATAAAGAGCAGGTCAGCCTGGAGTTCGAGGTGACCCATCAGCCCACTCCTAGCGGGAAGGGCTATGTCGACTATGTGCTCTGGGGCGAAGACGGTCAGCCGTTGGCAGTGATCGAAGCCAAGAAATCCGGTGAAGTAAACCTGCAGGCCGGCAGGGAGCAGGCGCGCCTGTACGCCGATTCCCTGGAAAAAATGGGCTACCGCCGCCCGGTCATCTTCTACACCAATGGGTACGAAACCTTCATCTGGGACGATGCCCAGTACAACACCTATCGTCCGGTGTATGGTTTCTATAGCCGCGACAGCCTCGAGTACCTGATCTACCAGCGCCAGTACCGGGAAGCACACCCGGAGCAGTTCAACCCGAAAACCGATATCGCCGGTCGCCCTTATCAGATCGAGGCGATCAAGGCCATTGCCAACCGCTATCAGGAGCAGCGTCGCAGCGCCCTCATCGTACAGGCTACCGGCACCGGTAAAACCCGTGTCGCCATCGCCATTAGTGAACTGTTGCTGCGTACCAACTGGGGTAAACGCGTGCTGTTCTTATGTGACCGCAAAGAGCTGCGCACCCAGGCCGACAACGCCTTCAAGGAGCTGTTACCCAGCGAGCCACGCTGTGTCATTGGTCAGAGCAACAAAATAGACCAGTCCGCGCGAATCTACATCGCCACTTACCCCGGCATGATGAATCGCTTTGCACAGCTGGATGTTGGCTTTTTCGACCTGATCATTGCCGATGAGTCTCATCGCAGTATCTACAACAAGTACCGCGACCTGTTTGACTACTTCGACGCGCTACAGCTGGGTCTCACCGCGACTCCGGTCAAATTCATCAGCCGCAATACCTTCGACATGTTCGGCTGTGAAAGCACCGACCCTACCTTTGAATTCGGCCTTGATGCTGCCATCAACAACGAGCCGCCATATCTGGTGCCGTTCCGGGTCAAAGACCTCACCACCGAGTTCCTGCGCGAAGGTATCCACTATCAGGACCTGAGCGACGAGCAGCGCGCACAGCTGGAAGAAGACCTCGGCGAGGAAGAGGCGCAGAAGGCAAAGTTCGCCGGTAAAGACATCGGCCGCAAAATTTTCAGCGAGGACACCGACCGCGTCATTCTCGAGAACCTGGTGAACAACGGCATCAAGGACGAGACCGATTCACTGGTCGGCAAAAGCATCATCTTCGCCCAGAACCAGAAGCATGCCGAGCATCTGGAAAAGCTGTTCTGCAAGCTCTACCCGCAGTACGGAACCCGGGTGTGCAAGGTGATCCACAATGCCGTGCCCAAGGCCGAGAGCCTGATTGGTGAGTTCAAGAAAGCGGGCACCGACTTCCGTATCGCGATCTCCGTAGACATGATGGACACCGGCATCGATGTGCCCCAGGTGGTCAACCTGGTGTTCGCTCGCCCGGTAAAATCCTGGGTAAAATTCTGGCAGATGATCGGCCGTGGCACCCGCCTTTGCGAGAACCTGTTTGGCCCGGGCAAGCATAAATCTGAATTCCTGATCTTCGATCACTACGGCAATTTCAGCTTCTTCGACGAGGAGTACCAAGAAGCCGAAGACACCGGCAGTAAATCCCTGCTGCAAACATTGTTCGAAGCGCGCCTCGAGCTGGCACTCGCCAGCCTCAAAGCTAACCATCGTCAGGGTTTCGACACCGCGCTGGAACTGCTCAAGGCCGACATCAACGACCTGCCCGACAGTAGCATCGCGGTAAAGCGCGAACTGCGCACCGTGCACCAGCTGCAGCAAACCGATGCCCTGCAACGCATGGACGGCAACACCCAGCATATTCTGCAAAGCACTATCGCGCCGCTGATGGGCGCACGAGTGCTGCCAGACAAGTTTGCCATCGGTCTCGACCGCCTTGTTGCAAATATCCAGCGCTGCCTGGTGGAGCAGGCCAGTTGTTTCGATGAAGGCAAAGATCAGTTGTTGCAGGAGCTCGACAAGCTCGCAGTAAACATCCAGGCGGTACGCCAGAAAGACAAAGTGATCGACGAGGTGCGCAGTGCCGATTTCTGGCAAAACCCCAGTGTCGAGCGTTTGGAAAACGCACGCAGTGAACTGCGCGGCATCATGAAGTACCGGCAGGCTGGGAGTGGCGGCCTCTACGCCACCCCGAGCACCAGCACCACAGATCTTGGCATTCAAGAATCCGAGCGCAAGGTCATCATTGCCGGTGCTAACGAGGCTATGCTGTACCGCCGCCGCGTCAAAGCCATTCTCGATCAGGTGCTCGAGCGCAACCCCATTCTGCAGAAGGTGCGTCAGGGCGAACCCGTACAAGAGGAAGAACTCAACACGCTCGCCTCAAGTATCCTCACCCAGCATCCGGGAGTTAGCCTGGAGGCATTGAACGAATTCTACGGCCGTACCGCCAGTGAGCTGCAGCTTACGCTCCAGGAACTGGTAGGTATGGACCCACAGGCGGTGGAAGCCCACTTCACCGGCTTCCTGCATGCGCACCCGCAGCTCACCCATGCCCAGGTGCGCTTTATGAACCTGCTCAAGAACCACATCGCCGAGCACGGCACCATCACCGTGGAGAAACTCTACGATGCACCCTTTACCAGCGTGTCACACGAAGGGGTGGATGGCGTCTTCCAGCCTACCGATGTCGATGAGCTGGTGGCGGTCCTTAAACCATTTTTGAAAGCAGAGTCGGCCACTGGCCCCAGCTGAGTCAAAAGCGAAGAATATCTAGAAGATTGAGAGAAAAATGACGATCCAAGAATTACCCATGCATTACTGGATTGCCGCAGGGGGCATCGCACTGACCCTCTCGTTAGTCGCATACCTGGTCGCGAGCCTTCGCGCAGGTAAAGCCCTGGCGTTGGTGCAGACCGAGCTGACCAAAGCCGAAGTCGGAATTCAGGAATTACTGCAACAGCGGGACACGGCCCAGTTGCAACTGGAAGCCGCCAGCAAAGAACTTGGCGAATTGCGCTTGGAGGAACGGTCACTCCGTACCAGCCTGCAAGCCGTGGAAAAGAGCGAAGCTGAGCTCAAGCAGCGCTATCTCAAGCTGGAGCAGGCACTGGATGCGCAGCGGGCCGAACTACGCCAAACCGAAAATAGCTTGCACGCCACCAGCAAAGAGCTGGAACAAAGTCGCCAGCGACTCACCGAGCGCTCGCAAGAGCTGCAGCAGCTCCTTGACGAACTACGCGATAGCTATCTCGCCCTGGAGAAGAAGTACGAGCAGTTGCAATCTCAGCACAGCACACTGAATGCAGAGCACGCACAGCTGAAGACCACACTGGCCGAACGTGACGAAAGCCACCGCAAACAGCTTGCCCATTTCGAGGAACAGAAAAAAGCACTCAGCGAAGAGTTCAAAGTGCTCGCCAACGATATCCTCGATCAGAAAAGCAAGGTCCTGCAGGAGAACAGCAATACCACGTTCAATGCATTGATCAATCCTTTCAAAGAATCCATGGATGGCTTCAAGAAAGAGGTACAGGAGATCCACCACCGTGAAACGGCACAGCGCAGCGAGCTCAAGAACGAGCTGAAGCAACTGCAGGCGCTCAACCAGCAGATCACCACCGAAGCCCACGAGCTCTCCACCGCCCTGCGTGGGCAAAAGAAATTGCAGGGCAATTGGGGTGAGATGGTGCTGGAGAGCGTACTAGACCGTTCTGGCTTGCAACTGGGCAAGGACTATGTGCGCGAGAAGTCCTTTACCACGGAGGAGGGCAAACAGCGCCCGGACGTGATCGTGAACCTGCCTCAGGGCAAGCACCTGATCATTGACGCCAAGGTATCCCTCAACGCCTATACCCGCTATGTCAACAGCGAGGACGAAGCCGAGCGTCAGCTGGCGCTGAAGGACCACGTCAAGGCGGTATCCGACCGTATCAAGGAGTTGGCGGACCGGGACTATTACAAGATCAACGAACTCAATTCCCCGGAGATGGTGTTCCTGTTCATTCCTATCGAGTCCGCCTTCGTTGAGGCGCTCAAAGCGGATGAAGAGCTGTTCCAGATGGCGATTGGCAACAACGTGCTGGTATCCACGCCTACAACGCTGCTGACCAGCCTGAACATCGTGCGTCAGCTGTGGCGTTTCGAAGACCAGAATAAGCACACTGCTGCTCTGGCGAAAAAGGCTGAGGGTGTATTTAAGAAATTGAACAGCTTCCTCGGCAGTTTCGAAAACGTGAAGAAAGGCCTTGAGAAGGCGACCGAGGCCTACGCCAAGGCCGAAGGTCAGCTGACGCTCGGCAAAGGGAACCTGGTCAAAAAAGTCGGCGAGTTCAAGAACTTGGCTCCCGCCATTCGCGCCGAGCTACCCGGCTATTTCACCGAAAAGGCGGAACTCGAGCTCGAGTACATGCCGTCGCCGGAGAAAGCCGCGAAAACACAAGACAAACCGCAAGCGGGCATAGAAGAGCCCGAGGCGGAATACGCAATTGAAGAAGTAGAGAAGTAATATGCTAACCGGACAAATCCGCAACGATATCGACAAACTCTGGGAGAAATTCTGGACCGGCGGTATCGCCAACCCCCTCACCGTGATCGAGCAGATCTCCTACCTCATGTTCGCGCGCATGCTCGACATGCAGGAAGAGGTGGCCGAGCGCAAGGCCGCGCGCACTGGCAAGGACTTCGATCGCCTGTTCCCGCAGACGTCGGAAGGCCAGTTGCTGCGCTGGAAGAACTTCAAAAACATGGCCGGCAAGGAAATGCTCACGCACCTTAAGAAAGAGGTATTTCCCTTCTTCGCCAACCTGGGCCAGCAAGACATCGGTGAAGACGGCACCACTGTGCACGCCCTCGCAGGTATTGGCGAATACATGCAGGACGCGGATATCGAAATCAAGAACGAGTCCGTACTGGTCGCCGCTGTGGAGATGATCGACCAGCTGCCGCTGACCCAGTCCGACGTGAAGGGGGATATCTACGAGTACCTGCTCAGCAAGCTCACTACCGCCGGTATCAACGGCCAGTTTCGCACCCCGCGGCATATCATCGACGCCATGATCGCCATGGCCGACCCGCAGCCGGATGCCGTTATCTGCGACCCCGCCTGCGGCACCGCCGGCTTCCTCGCCCGCACCATGGAATACCTGAACCGTGTGCACTCAAGCGAGGCTGGCACCTTCACCGACGAGGACGGCAACCCCCATTACACCGGCGACCTGCTGGAGCCCTGGCGCGAACACATCAACCGCGACATGTTCTGGGGCTTCGACTTCGATACCACCATGCTGCGCGTGTCCAGCATGAACATGCTGCTGCATGGCGTGGCCGGGGCCAATATCCACTACCAGGACAGCCTCAACAAATCCGTACGCGAGAACTACCCGTTGCAGGAGCAGGATTTCTTCGATGTGATCCTCGCCAACCCGCCGTTTAAGGGCAGCCTGGACGAGAGCAACGTCAACCCGGACGTGCTCGGCATGGTCAAGACCAAAAAGACCGAACTGCTGTTCGTCGCCCATATCCTGCGCGCACTCAAGCCCGGCGGCTTTGCCGCGGTGATCGTGCCCGACGGCGTGCTGTTCGGCTCCTCCAAGGCGCACCAGCAACTGCGTAAAGAACTGCTGGAACACAACCAGCTGGAGGGCATCGTCAGCCTGCCATCCGGTGTGTTCAAACCCTACGCCGGCGTCTCCACCGCCGTGCTGCTGTTCACCAAGGGCGGCAGCACCGAGCGCGTGTGGTTCTACGATCTGCAAGCAGACGGCTATTCCCTCGATGACAAGCGCACCCCATTGAAAGGCGAGGGTAGTAACGACCTGCCGGATGCGCTGGAAGTATGGCAGGCCTACCGCCAGCTGGTGCTGGCCAATGCCAGCGCCGAGGAGATCGAAGAGCAGTTCGGCGACAAGACCCACAAGGCGTTTGTGGTGGATGCCGCCGATATCGCAGCCAACAAATACGACCTTTCCATCAACCGCTACAAAGAAGTGGTGTACGAGGAGGAGCAGTACGACCCGCCCAAGGAGATTCTGGCGCGGCTGCTGAAACTGGAAGACGAGATTGTTACCGAGCTAAAGGCGCTGGAGGGGATGCTGTGAGTGTCCCAACTGTAGCGCTTGGTTCAGTGATTCGCTTTATTCGTGGTGTAACGTTTAAACCAGATGATCAAGTGGAGCCTTTCAGCGAAGGCTCTGCAGTTGTTATGCGAACAAAGAACGTTCAAGTTGAAGGGCTGGATACCCGTGATTTGATAGCTGTTCCTAAAGCATTTGTAAAAAGAAAAGAACAGTATCTCCAAGAAGGAGATATTCTCATTTCGTCAGCAAACAGTTGGGAGCTGGTGGGTAAGGCAAGTTTTGTTGATGAATTAGACTACGAGTCAACAGCGGGTGGTTTTATATCTATTGTTCGCCCGCTGTCCGAAAAAATTGATCCGAGATATCTGTACCACTGGATTACGTCTCCAAGATCACAGCATGCGATTCGTCACTGTGGTCGTCAGACAACAAATATTTCAAATTTAGATGCTGGTAGGTTTAAAGAGCTAACGCTTCCACTGCCCCCCCTAAAAGAACAACAACGCATCGCCGCCATCCTCGACAAGGCCGACGCCATCCGCCGCAAACGCCAACAAGCCATCGCCCTCGCCGACGAATTCCTGCGCGCGGTGTTTCTGGATATGTTTGGTGATCCGGTGACGAATCCGAAGGGATGGGATGTTGAAAGTTTAGATGAATCATTGATCTTTTTGACGAGTGGCTCGCGCGGTTGGGCGAAATACTACTCTGAGAAAGGGAGCAAATTCATTCGAATCCAAAATGTTGGAGAAAATAAGCTCTACCTCGGGGATATGGCCTACGTGAATGCCCCGCTTGGTGCTGAAGCTAATAGAACTAGAGTAGAGCTTGGTGATGTACTGCTCTCGATAACTGCAGATTTAGGTCGCTCATCCGTCGTAACGGATGACATTGTAGGTGGACATATAAATCAGCATCTTGCTTTGCTAAGGGTAAATCAAGATCGGATAGTTCCCAGGTATTTGTCGGCTTTTCTTTCTTCAGAATCTGGTGTGCGTCAATTTCGTGCGAAAAACAAATCTGCTGTGAAGGCAGGTCTGAACTTCGATGATATAAAGACACTTAAAATTGCAATTCCACCTCTACATGTTCAGAGGGAGTATGAACATATCTATCAAAAAACTACGCAGAATCTGAAAAAGCAGGAAATATTGTCAAGGGCAGCCGGGGCTTTGGTTGGTTCGTTAGGGCGGAAAGCTTTCTCTGGCGAGCTATAGCTATAGAGTTGTGCAAATTTGGCTTAAGCACAATTATTTACAAAAAAATAGGATCATGTCATGGAGATTGTTGTTAAAAATTGCAACAACATCGACTCAGCAACAGTAACGGTAGATGAAGGGAAGCTCAACATTAAGTTTGCGCCCAATGGAACAGGGAAAAGCACAATTGCCAAAGCTATTCAGTATGGCTCAGAAGGGGACGAAAGTGCTTTAGCTGAGCTCATGCCATTTAAGTATCGAGATAACAACCCTGACAATAACAGGCCAGAAGTGGTTGGCGTAGAGCACATAGGTAAAATCATGTGTTTCAACGAAAACTATGTTAGTCAGTTTACATTTAGGCCAGAAGAGCTTGTCAGCAATAGTTTCGAAATTTTCATAAGGTCAGAGGAATATAAAGCTGCTGAGCAAGAAATCGGTGATTTGGTCCTGACGATCCAGCAGCAGTTTACGAACAATCCGGAGCTGGAAACACTGATCTCGAATCTTGAGGAGCTAAGTGGAGCATTTAAGCTGACGGCCAAAGGGCAGTTATCCAAAGCCTCGGCTGGCATGAAGGGATTGTCAGCAGGAAATAAGATTGAGCACATTCCACAGGGCTTAGAGCCATATGAGCCATTCATTCGCAGCCAAAAGAGTGTCAACTGGATTGATTGGCAGGCAAAAGGCCATAAAGAGTTCTCTGAATTGTCTGATGTATGCCCATTCTGTTCTACGGATTCGGAGGATAAGAAGGAGCAGATTGGTAGGGTTAGTCAGGAATACGATAAAAATGTAATCAAGAACCTGGTGGGCATTATCGGTGTGCTTGATAAATTGGGCAATTACTTTTCAGACGATGCAAGGGATAAGCTGGCTACAATTACATACCTGAAAAACGGTATTGGAAAAGAGCATGAAGCTTTTATTGTTCACGTTAAGTCGCAGATAGATAATCTTCTCGACAAGCTTGTGCACCTTAGGACTTTATCAGGATTCCACTTCAAGGAAGGTGATAAGGTTTCGGAGAAGCTTCCAGCTTATAAGCTTGATCTCGAGTTTTTTTCAACGCTTGATTCGGAAAAGACCCATTCCGCTATCAAAACCATAAATTCATCAATTGACGAGCTTTCTAAAAAGGCTGGATTGCTGCAGGGTAAGATTAATATCCAGCGCCATGCAATGAGGAAGCTGATTGAAAAGTATCAGCAAGAGATCAATGGTTTTCTTGCATATGCTGGCTATCGCTATAAAGTTGAAATTTTAGGAGAAGGCGATAGTGCTCAACTAAAGCTTTTACATGTTGATCACGGTCAGTATCTCAGCGGGGGGAGTCAGCATCTTAGTTTTGGTGAGAAAAACGCTTTCGCCATAGTGTTATTCATGTATGAATGTTTAGCCAAGAAACCCGATTTAATCATTTTGGATGACCCAATATCCTCCTTCGATAAAAATAAGAAGTATGCGATTCTCTATATGCTCTTTAGGCGTGATTCTTCTACATGCCTGAAAAGCAAGACAGTACTAATGTTGACACACGATGTGGAACCGATAATTGATACTCTTAAGTCTGTAAGAAAACAGTTTGACAACCAAGTGGCGGCATCCTATTTGCGATTTGATAAGGGGCAGGTTTTAGAACAGACTATCGCTGATACGGATATTAAGACGTTTGCTCAGATATGCCAGAGCGTTTTTGAGTCTGGCTGCGACTCTATCATCAAGCTTATATATCTAAGGCGTCGCTATGAGATTTTTGACGACACAGGTGACGCCTATCAGGTTTTGTCGAACTTATTCCATAAAAGGGAGATTCCTATTGATATGCGAGAGGCAATAGGAGCGGGAGGAGATCATCCAGAGATGGATCCTGCTAAGTTTACTGCTGGCTGTGAAGCAATCAGGGGATACGTTTTGGCTTTCGATTACAGTGAAATTACTAATGATATTAAGGATAAGTCAAAATTAACTGAGCTGTATCAAAGCTGCCAAAATGGATATGAAAAGCTACAGTTGTTTAGACTTTTTGGTGTTGAGGTTGAAAATTCTATTATCCGAAAGTTTATTAACGAGACATACCACATTGAGAACGAATTCATTTGTCAGCTCGACCCTTCTCAGTTTGATCTTATTCCTGAATATGTTGTTGAAGAGTGCGATAAATTGGTCAGTAATATTTGACAGAAATAATTGGGATCAGAGTGAAGTTTTGACGCTCAAATAATTATTCAAAGAAAATTAAAATATGGCAGTACAGCACGGAATCTGGAAAATCGGAAACCAGCCACAGGCGTTGGTTCCAGTGCGGCTCGATAACGAGCTGCTATTGGAAGAGCAGATCCAAAAGGATATTTCCATCCTTAACCCCAACTGGATGTTGATTGGCCGTCAGGTCTATACCGACTTTGGCAAGTATATCGATCTGATGGCCATTGATGCCGCCGGCTCCATTATCGTCATCGAACTCAAGAAGCACCGTACACCACGCGACGTAGTGGCACAGGTAATCGACTACGCCTCCTGGGTGGAGCATTTGCCTACAGAAAAGATCAGCGAGATCTACAGCGAGTTCGCCAGCAAGTACGGGCTCCATGAGCGCTCCTTCGACAATGCCTTCAAGGCACGCTTCGGCATCTTCCCGTCCGATGACGATGTGAACAGCTCCCACCAGATGCTTATTGTCGCCGCCGAGCTGGATGCCAGCTCCGAGCGTATCATCAACTACCTGAATGACAAGGCCAGTGTCGCCGTCAACGCAGTATTCTTCACCGTATTTCGGGATGGCGACAACCAGTACCTCAGCCGTGCCTGGATGATCGACCCGGTGGAAACCGAAGAGCATGCGGTCAACGTCGGCCAGAAGAACGACTGGAACGGTGAGTTCTATTGCAATTACGGCGCCACACCGGATGGCCGTAGTTGGGACGATGCCGTCAGGTATGGCTTTATCGCTGCCGGCGGCGGCCGTTGGTATAACAAAACTCTGTTTACCCTCAAACCCGGTAACCGCCTCTGGGTCCAGATCCCCGGTAAAGGCTACGTCGGCGTAGCCGAAGTCACCGGTCATCCGATCATCGTTGATGAGTACCTCGCAGAGCGTCCCGACCACCAGGGCAGCTACTGCATGGTGGAGGAGTTTGGTGAAGACGATGCCGACTATTGCGTACCGGTTAAATGGCTGTATCAGGTCGATGAAGCCAATGCCGTGAATGAAGTCGGCCTGTTTGGCAATCAGAACACTGTAGCCCGCCCTAGAACCTCGAAATGGGATCACACAGTCAAGCGCTTGGCAGAGTTGTGGGGAATCGCGCTATAGCGCTTGAGTCGTGTATAAGAAAATAATAATTGCACAAGCAAAAAGGGAGCATCGATGAGCCAAAATACGATCTATATCGCGGAGCCTATTTTTTCGGAGAAGCTGCAGAACCCTAGATGTATCGCGGTGTAAATTGATCACGGATTGGTAAGTTTATACAGAATAAAATAATTTCGCAGGTTTCTTAGAATGTTGGTTGTTTTCAAGAAAATGTTCACTCGTGACGCACCTGTCGGTGCGGGAAAAAATGTCCTGTCGGATGACTCGCAACGACTGTTCGAACGAAAATCCGCCATCGATATTCGGCGCGCGATTCTGGATTGGCGTGATCAATTTACAGAAGAGGCCGAATTGCAGTTCCGGAGTGAGTTTGCTCAGCTATTGAGTACTTTCGAATCCGTCATGGAGCGAGCGAGTATTCGCGACTTGCTCAGGAAGAATTTTGCCGACAAGCATCTGCAACCCCTGTATCTCGAGTGGCAGGAGCGGGAGGTGACACGTTTTTTCCAGCGTGCCGAAAAGGCCCATAAGACTACCGCGCTCGCGCAGATGAAGCTTTCCAGCCAACAGGCGGATGCTATTGATGACTCCTCTGGCGGTGGTGCTTTGAACCTGTTGCTGCCTGCCGCGGCGACGGGCATTGGTGTCGCTGCCTTGCCTTCTGTTGGGGCTACTTCCGTGGTGTCGGCAGGCGGGCTGTTGGGCGTGTTTGGGATTACCACGATCAGCTGGCCAATACTGCTATCCGGTCTGATCGTCAGTGCTGGCCTGATCTCTACAGGCGTCATCAAGGGCGCGAAGCTCAAAGGGAAGTTGCGCGAAAACATTCGCAATCGTGTTGAGAGGCAGCTCAGCGCACAGATTTTAGGGGACGGCAGCGGTTCTTCTCTGGTGGAGCGCATCCAGGAATACTTGCATGACGTTGCCGAAGATGCTCTGGGGAGGTTGTGAGTATGCCAATTCCGTTTGATGTGCCTGCCAAGTATATCGCGGGCATTGAACAGGGTAGCCTTACGCGAATTGGTGCCTTGATCAAAGACGCTTCCACCGGGCAGATAGTCGCGCATGTTCAGGAAACCGGATTCTTAAGTAATCTGGCGCATTCTGGTTTGTGCGGCGCCCTGTCCCCCTTAACAGCGATCAGCTCAGCTGGCAGTAATATCCAGTTGGCGCAGCTCAAATCGATGGTTGAGGGGCTGCAAATACTGCATTTTGCCAACCTCGGTGCGACGGTCGCTGGGTTAGGTATCAGTTGCGCGGGTTTTGCTGTCTTGAATAGTAGGATCAGGAAGATGCAGGAAAGACTGGAGGGTGTGGCGGAATCGATCCTCTTTGCGATCGGCGAGGTGCGTGCCAGCCAGCTTCGAGAGCACCTGGCACAAGTCAATTTTGCCGTCGAGGAGGCTGCATTGCTGGAGGCGAATGGCGGCGGTGGGCTGGAGTGGCATAGTGTCAGTCAGATTCTGGGGAAGGAAACCCAGTACTACCTTGGCGAGGTCAGGTATCTGTTGTCTTGCGCTGAGTTTGAACAGGAAGCATTTGAACAGTTCCTAGAACTTTGTTGCCTCGCATTCAAGGCGCGAGTGCAAGCGCTGTTTAATATGGGTCGGCTGGACTTGGCCATGGGCGCAGCCCAGAAAATGTCCCATGAATTCAATAGCGTACTGGATCCCGTGAGTCCTATTGCACTGGCCAAAAAACTACCGACAAAGAGCATGCCTTATGCCGAACATGATCTGCGCCAGAATCTGCAGCATACACGGGCGTTGGTGCAATCAGTCCGCGATACCCAGGGCTGTCTGGCTTCGATCCCCGAGCTAATCCAGACATTAACCCTGCGCAAAATTGACGGCGCAGAATACTTACAAGCCGCCAAATCTAATCTCAACGACCCGTGGCTTGTTCTGGAGGCAACTTAGAGTGTTCTTGCTGTGTACGAAGCGACCATCAAGAAATGAGTGATTATCCTGGAAGGAGTGTGGAGTTGAAGAATAAGGAAAAAATTGCGGTTTTCATCGATGCCGACAACGCTCCTGCGTCCAAGTTTGACCGTATTCTGTCGGAGCTGGCGAAATACGGTGCAGTCATTGTACGCAAAGCCTATGGCAACTGGGTGAGTTCAGGTTTGAAACCCTGGACGGAAATTCTGCACGAGCATGCCATTCAGCCGATACAGCAATTTGACCTGGTCAAAGGTAAGAATGCGACGGACATGGCGCTAGTCATTGATGTTATGGATGTACTCTACACCAAGGATATCGATGTTATATGCCTCGTTTCCTCCGATTGTGATTTCACTCCGCTGGTCTATCGTGCACTGTCAGAGGGCAAAACAGTACTTGGATTTGGGGAACGCAAGACACCAAAGCCTTTCGTGAATGCATGTTCCAAGTTCTTGTTCTTGGATGGTGATGAAGTGGAAGGGGAAGTTAGCGGTTCTATGCGCGCCGGTCAGCTCAAAAGTGACACTGGGCTCATCAACCTACTGCGGCAGGCGATAAATGCGGTAGAGGATGACGAAGGCTGGGCAAGTCTTGGCCAGGTAGGCAGCCATATCAGTAATCACGCTTCATTCGACCATCGAAACTACGGCTTTGAAAAGTTGAGTGAGCTTTTCAAGGCGATTGACCTGTTTGATTGTCGCCCGGAGAACGGTACTGAATTTTTTGTCAAAGATAAAAAGCGGCATAAGCGGGGGAATAAAAAAGACAATGAAGCAATTTCAGATCCAGCAATTGCCTAGTATATCGGCGAAAGTTATCTGCTCGCTGCTAGGTAAGCTAAGGGCGTGCTGTTTCGGGTAACATCGTAAATTTCAAATAGGCTTTTGAAAGAAAATAATGGATAAGACTGGTAAATTGCCGCATCCAGATGATGCTTGCGGCGAATTCTTTATCTACCGTGATTTCTTTGAATGTAGCGATTCTTGGCGACGCTCTAAAGTCGACAATCTTCCCTTGCAACTGGAAACCTACGTTTCCATCCGCCAGATGTGCCGCGATATCCTCGACCCGACCTCTGAAGTATTCGGCAAGGTCCACCTGATCTATGGCTTCAGTTCTCCCGCGTTGGTCAGTATCGTCAAACAGAATCCATACCCAAACATAACCCCGTCTGGCGACCAGCACGTTGGTGCAGAGCTGAACACCAAAGGAGAGGTAATCTGTGATCGCCGGGGTATTGCCGTAGACTGTTACATAGCCGGCACCAGTTCGCTGGAGGTTGCGCGCTGGATTGTCCAGAACACGCCTTTTGACCGTCTTTACTTCTATTCCGCTCATCGCCCGTTCCATGTCAGTGTGGGCCCAGAGAATTGCCGTTCGGTGGTTTGGATGGATGGTTACCGCGGCGGCAGACATCAGCCTCGCGTGGTGACAAATGAAAAGTTTCTCAGGGAACAGTTCTGCGCGCGTGACCCATAAGTCGCGCAGTGACCTTTGGGCAACGGGGATTAAAGCGAAAAATAAGAAGCGTTAATAAGTATAAGTATTGGGAGTATCCGTGAATATCAGTGAATATTTCGAAAAGGTTCTTGAAGCGCCACTGAAAAATCGACAGTGGTCATGGGGTGCCGAGAATGATAAAGCGGTCTTCCTGCGTAGCTGGGTGCCGGAATACGATGGCCATCGAGTCTATGTTTTAGGCGATCGCGACGACTACGGCAGCGCTGGCTATGGCGAGCGTATCCAGCACATTGATTCCGTCAAATCCGGAAAGCGTGGCTTCGTCGTGCTAATCGAACCTGCCGAAGGCTGGCCGGAAAAGCGAACGATCAAGCGCTTCGAAGAGAAAGTGCGCCCTATCGTCGGTTTTGAGCAGGACGAGGACAAGTGGTACGCGATACTTGATGAGGGTGTTGAGATCTCCGTAGCAAACGGTTTCGACCCCGAGGTAGAGCTAGAAAAGCTGATGGATTCTCCAGCGGTGGAGGTGCTCAAAAAGGCGGCAAAGTCCTGGAAATTGATCGCAATCAACGGGGATGAAGCGATCTTCAAGCATCCAACCAAGCTTGTTCGCTTGATCGTAAATGTGCTCACTGGTGCATATCGCAGGGTGTAAGCCCGTATTTTCAAAAGTCAATTTCGTAGTGCCTTGGGGCAGGTGAAACTGGGAATAGTGGTCGGCTGGTGAATCAAGTGTTCTCGGCTCCAGGACTTCTGCTTTGCAATATTGACTTAAATGAAGAGCTGGAGTAGCACGTTGCACGGGAGTTTAACTGAAGGGTAAAACTTGCTAGAGCCCTCGACTGATCTTTGTTGATGAAGAGCCTTTTCACAATTGAAGTTTGAGTGCCCGAATGGGTTTTTGGTTAAGTTTTCGCAACAATTTATAGTGGTCAGAAGAATTTATTATTGGTGCAAAGCAGATGAGTGCAAGTGATCATTTTGGGGTGAAAAAGTATACATCGTTAGTTTGGCTCGGGCTGGGCTTATATCTGTTTGGCGCATCTACCAATTGCACTGCGAATGAAATCGCACCAAAGTTGGTTCGAGGTGAAAATATACAAATTTGCCAGGATTTTTATCGCAGTTATATGACGTACTGGCAGAGTGTAGACCACCCACGGTTCTTCACTTCGATGAGTAATCATTCGATTTCAGTTGGCGATGCAAAGCTAGGAAACCTACCGCAAGGATACGAATGGGTAGAGTGGCGTCTGGAGAGAAAAGAGTTCACAGATGACAATGAATATTATGAACGAACAATATATTCACTATCAGATCCAAAGAACATCAAAAGCATATCTGGCCTGCAGTTAGTAATGCAGGAGTTCAACTGGAAGGGGGCTGAATTTTGGTATCAATATACTGGAGACCCTGCGGGGAATGAGTACCGACTATATTCCGGTGGATTGAATTGGGTTCAATCTTGGGAAAATATTTTTGTTCACGAGGACGATGCTTACTTTTTAGAGCCATCGAGTGGAGTTTATGTCCACAGCGGTGATAAGCGTATTTCACTTGATGGTGGTGGATTTTCTGTACGTAGATTGACGGGTAAGTCACCGCAACGGATACCCGATACTCAGAATTATCTCCCCAGTGAGGAAGTTTGTCGGGTCTCTAATCCAGATTTTACCGGCAAGCTTCCCGTGCTAGAGATGTTGTTGCAACAGTTTGACCAGTATTTTATGTCGAGCTACCTCGAGAGCTATGGATCCATGGGGAGAAGAGGCGTCAGCCTTGGTGAGGTATACCAAGTCTTATCGCGGCCCCACTTATATGCGCAATCGGAATTTAACATAAATGATATTGATGAGTTGATATTTAAGCGGCACCCTTTGATCTTTTCTGTTTATAAAGGACAAGATGCTTGGAGTTATCGAGAGGTCGAAAGCTTTGAAAATGGGCTAAAAGCGCTTTATTACGAGATAAGTCAGTTGTATCCGGAGAATAGCGCAAAAATATTCACTGGGTTGGTTGACGGTATTTTGAGTAATCTGGTGATATCGAGTCGTTTTTACGAGCTGAACCCAGCTTATAAGTCTCGCCAAAAATTACTATTAGATCGAGTCACTAACCTCAATCACTATGGAATTTCCCTTGAGCAAGCATGCAAGGAGTATTTTCAGCATATTAGTATCAGCGGAGAGTTCGCGACCGATAAAAAGCTTGCGATCGTCGATTGCTACAGTCTTGGAATGGATTCTTTAGTAAACGATTCTACTGGGTCTGTACTGAGAGTAAAAATTGACGAGGTGAATAGTTTCAGAAAAACGCTATTGATGTACGCGGCGCATATGAACCAGTTCGATGTGATTGGTAATATTGACAGCGCGAGAGGTTCCCTTTCGGCAACTGTGTTGCCTGAATGGGGGCTTCCGAAGCAGCGCCGAAATGCCTTGGATTACGCTGCAGAAAATGCGTCACGTGCCACCTATCAGTTGGTTGAGAATAAATTTAGCGGAGAGCCAGTTAATAAAGGTCTAAAAAATACCAATTGGCGATACTCTCCTCGTGCCCTTAATTATCTGAGCCAAAGTGGGCCTAGTTATGACTGCGCCCAAGCAACGCGCCGCCAAGATGTTCTTATATGTAATTCTGTAACACTTTCCGCGTACGACCGAGAAATGAAATTTTTGTACCAATTAGCGCTCGAGACAAACGCTTCGTTTTCGATCAGGAAGTCTCAGCGAGAGTGGCTTCGAGGTAATAACATTAAATGCGATTACCAGTGCTTGTCGCTTAGGTATCGTGGGAGGATAAGGTTTCTTGAGAACCTTGTCGTCAATTATTCTGGAGTTAAATAGAAGGTTAGGTTTAGTGAATAGGTGATTATGAATTAGCTATTCAAACTATAAGAGTAGGGTGTATATCGTTGATAAGAATTATTCTGAAGGGAACTTTTGGTTTGCTAGCTTTTCTAGCCTTTCTGATTTTTCTTTTACTCATATTTTTTGACCCTGATGAAGTAGAAGGTCAGCTGAATCAAAGCGGTTACTTCTTTGATCGAGAGCCCTACGTCTCACCTCGCATGGTTGAGGATCTGATGGGCCTGGTTAGTGATTCGGGAGAGCAAATCGTAAGTTTAGATATTGCTAACTCCGTAAACTCAAATAGATATTTCGGGGAATTCGAGATCAACGGCGATCATGTGACGTACTTTCATGATTCAGAGTCATGCTCTGGCTCTGGCTCTGGCTCTGGCTCTGGTTGTCAGTACGGGAGCCCCTTTTTCAGCTACGAATTTGTAGGGACGACTACTTCCGGTGTTCATGTTCTCCTTACATCCATGTCAGGAGGCGGGTCAGGAATTTTTAATTCCCTGCTGCTGTTGACTACAGTCTCCGAGAAAACATTGGATGTCCACTTTGACAGTGAAAGCCGAAATATTCTACGTCCGAAACGTGAGCGGTGGTTACTGAAGCGGCTGTGGTCGATGCCTTTGGGGGACCGCTACATTGGTGGGGCAGAAGTTAGTGGCAACGAAATTCGAGTTTTTAAGGATGAAAACCCTAGGTCCGTTGGTTTAGTCGAACGCGATATCGTCATAGAAATAGATGGTCTGACGAATGTTCTAAACGATGTGGACTGAGTAGCTGGCAGTTCGGAAAAGTGGTTTAACCGGGTTCATCGCTCTACGACCTTTAAGTCATCTAAATTATGTCCCAAATTTGGTGACCAAGCAGGACGGATATAGTCAAAATGCAGGCGTGCTTCGCGAATTTTGCTGTATATATTTTATACAGAAAGTCGCGTCTCATGGTACCCTAGCGGCTACGATGGAGCGGAATAAGACTGATGGGTCAACATATCTTCGTAAGTCTCCAGTCTAATGATTATCGAGGAGCGATGAGTCGACCCAAATAATTGGTAAAAGGTTTTATCAATTGCCAATAACCAGCGGAATTTAAAGTGATATTTTCCTGCAGCATGGATTTTGGGGAATTTTATTCTCTTTCTTTAACGTAAGATTTTTCTTCGAACAAGTTATGGAAAATTTAGTATTTCAGATCACAGTTTTCAATCGTGCGTGGAAGCTAGCACGTGAAAAATGGGGAGCCAATAGTTCTTTGGCGAATATGCTACGTCACCGTAAATCGGATCTGCAATCAAGGTTAATTCGAGAGAACCGGGGAAGAGTGTATCTGGCTGAAGACTTGGATACTGAGGAAGGAGAGCCACTTTATAGTGTCCGTTTGGCTCAGCCTATCACCTTGCCTGGTGGGTTGGTTCGCAACGATGCGGATCACATGCCAGTGCGGATAGCGCAAGAATTATTCACTAATGCTGACATCGCCGCTCTTCTCAGTGGCACAAGAATGTCTACCAAATCAAAATAACCACAACTATTGAGAGGATGTAGTGGGCCAGGAGTTGATTAACTCGCTTTGTATCGGCGGGATTGTTGTATTGTTTTTTCTCTATTGGGCTTTCGAGACTCGAGTTTCCAAGCGCTATAGGACTCGCTTGGAATCTTGGGTCTCGGTTAGAGATTTTCTCAGTCGAGGTTCAAACTCTGAAGCGACCACTGAAAATATTGACCCAATTTTAGATCAGGCTTTTATCCGCGAAGCGGATCTTCAAAACGGTGGCCGGAAAATTGCTAAGTCCAATGGGCGCTTCTTACTTTCTCAGCCTCTTGGAGCCCTGTTGCCGGGAGCTGCTGCGTCCCCATATCGCTATGTTCCTGCGTTGCTAACAACGATCGGTGTTTTGGGTACCTTTACAGGAATCTCTCTCGGTTTGAGTGACTTTAATGCCGGCGGGGATTCACAGGCATTGATGCAGTCTGCCTGGACGCTACTTAGCGGAATGAAAACCGCTTTTTATACTTCTCTTGCTGGTCTAATGGCCTCAATTGCCTTCATGTTAATACTCGGTTTCTACGGAAAGAAACGCGAGCGGGCTTATCGTACTTTGAGCCACGAGTTAGGAGAATTGTGTATAACATTATCTCCAGTTGCACTACTTCATAACCTGAAATCTGAAGGTCAGGAAGAGTTAGTGCGACATCAAATGCAAGCTGCGAATGCGATGGTTAAGACAAGCCAGAATTTATCCCAAACTCTCCGATCATTGGATGAAACGTTAGGCAGCTTCAATAGTGAAAAGATTGCTAACAATATTTCAGAGGCTGTTCGCACAGCGGTAAAGGAAGAGGTTGCGCCGCCACTAACAATGCTTCCTAGGGCTGTTGCTGAGCTCAAGGCGATCAAAGAAGAAAATGGCCGTGAAATAATCCAACTGCTGACTACAGCAATCCGCGATGAAGTAGTTCAGCCAGTAATGGGGCAAACTGAGGTGGTAACGCGTGCTGTGACAGCAACTAATGATTCTGTGGAAAAACTTGCTCAGAAACTGGATGCGATGGTTAATAGCTTGGGCTCGACAACGGAAACTCTGAGTGAGTTCCAGCGGGATACCATGACTAAGTTGCAAGATTTTGCGGTATCTCTAAAGGATATTCTCAGTCAGTTTAAAGATGACACGGAAGGAACACTTGATCGTGTTGCTCAAGAAATTAATTCGGCACTGGCTAGTGCAATCGACGGGATGGGGGCGCAGCGCACGGCCTTCGAACAAAGCGCCGAACGTGCTGCTTTGGCCTTTGAACAACAGAATCAGACGCTTGAAAAGGTTGGCGAAGAATCCAGTCAATTAATGGGAGACGCCAAACAAAATCTGCTTGAAGGGCTTGCGAATATTGATGATAAGGTGAAGTCGATGTCGGCCGTTGTTCAGAAAGAGCTGGAGACGTTTCGCCTTGAATATCAAGACAATTTGCAGCAGTTTTTCAGCCAGCAAGAAAACCTGCTTGAAAATACCTTGGGAAAGCAGAGGGATGGTTTGGCAAGTGTTGTTTCCGATTTCCGGAAGGTATTTGAGGATGAACACGTTAAGCGTCGTGAGCAGTTTACAGCAATCGCTGAACAGTACGAAAAACTTCAAGAGGGGGTTACTACAGTGAGTGACCTGGTGAGTGCCGTCGGTATGGCCAAGGCCGGTGCGTTCAGTCAGCTTGAGGATGCGGCGAAAGCCGTTGGAAGTCAGGTAGGCAAGCTCCGGGTTGCGTATGAAGAGGGTGCTGAGCGCTTCAATAAGTTGACTGAACAGATGCCCGACGAGATGGATAAATACTTCCGCAGGGCACAAGAAGTGAATACAGGTTTCTTTGACAGCTTTGACGAGGCGGCCCACAAGGTCCACTCAAGGCTTGCGGAGGCTGCCAACCTGCTGGTCACTGCGATGCAGACTCTCGAAATGCAGAGCATGCATGAAACAGAAGGGGCTGCATAATGCAATCCACTCTTTTCGAGCATCCGGAATCTGAAGTTGATGAAACTGGTGCATGGCTATCGATTGGCGATCTGATGTCAGGTTTGTTGATGATCTTTGCTCTACTATTGATTGCAGCATTGGCACAGCTCAGAGAGGCAATGGAAGCATCCGAAAATCGGCGGATCGTGATTATTAGGGCATTGGAGCAGACTCTCAATGCACAAGGGATTAATGCTGAAGTCGATCCACAGACGGGAGATATCAGTATTCTAGACTCGGTGCTGTTTGATCGTAACGATGCGCGGCTTAAGAGAGAGGGTGTCGAGTTTCTTCGTAAATTTGTTCCTGTATACAGCGGCGCGATTTTTGCGGATGCAGAGATCGCGAATCAGATTCAGAATGTCGTAATCGAGGGGCATACCAGCTCTGCAGGGAGCTGGGATCACAATATGCGGCTTAGCCTTGAGCGGGCTAACAGCGTCTCCACGCTAGTTACGGGTCTAGATTTTCCAGGTAAAAGCGAATTTCAATCCCGGCTACTGGTCTCTGGGCGGGGGGAGGCTGACGCTGAGATTCACTTTGATAAGTCTACCGACCGCAGAGTGATATTCCGCTTCCAGTTTAAATCTCAAGACTTCAAGCACTGGTTCGAAGAGAATTTAGGAGTTGTCGATGGCTGATTGGGCCGAACGATATGCCTCTTCGGTGCCAGCGCGGCCCAGAAGAATGTTGGCGCTGGCTCAGGATGATGGTTTTTCTGAGTTACCCTGGAAATACCATGAAGACATCCTGATTTTCCCGCCAAAGACGATTGATGAAATTTTGGAATTATTGGAATCGGGCAATGGCAAGGCTCTGACAATTCTTGACTGGGTGGCTTTGTTTGACCAGAAGGGGCTGTGGGACGAGCAACATGATAATGAGGAGATAGCCAAATCTAGTGTAAATATATTTAATGCTATTTTGGCGGACCCTCGCATTCTCCATATGTCTTTGTTCCGTGTTGCCATCACACTCGACGGTGGCATTAATCGGTTCCCGCCTGTTTTAATGGACCACTTGAGCTTATTGAGTGGTCGCGTCAAAGGCATAGAAAAAGAGGTTTTGGAACTTGTTCTCGCTGCGCGAGACAACGGTTTTATCCAAATTGCGGGAATGGCACTCGGGCATGGGGAGTCGTTGACCTCGCTTTTTGCTCGCCTAAATCTTCCACGATGTACCACTTTGCTGCATCAATCTTCGGCAGCTATTCCGCCACTTATTTCTAGCTTGAACGCTAATGCTATTAAATCGCTTGTACCTTGGCTAGATACGATTTGGAAAACAGATCGAAGAGTGTCTAGGTCAGCGATCGCGTCGGCAGTAATTCTACGTGAAGATCAAAATGTATGGCCCGAAGAAATTTTTGAATGGCTTGAAAGAACTTGTAAACCAAGAGCCAAAGATTCAATTTGGCCAGAGCTAGAAGATCATGTTCGTTCTGCATTAGGCGAAATAATTAGTCTCTCTGAATATGAAACTGTCAACCGTTTTGCACGGATGATTCTTGGTTCTAAAGTGAGAGGTAAGCTTGGCCTGGAAGATTTTGAGGTTCGTCATCTGGGGGGGCGGGCAGTCTTTTGGCAGCACTATGCCGGGCGCATGTTGTCGGTCCGACTCCTAGTGTCACCAACTACCGCGAATTATCTTATTGAATATGAGCCAACATTTAAGAACTACGAGACCCTGCGCCAAGAAGACAGTCGGAAGGGAGATTTAGAATCAGATCTAATTATTTTGGAATTTGAAAACTATATTCTAGTTGAGCCCCTTCGCAGCCCATATTCTGAGATTCGAGCTTTTGCTAAATCGTTCAATAGCAAGAATTTGCTGCTTAGTGAGGAGCCGCCTGAATTAAGCGAGATTTTATCTTCTCATCAGGATTCCGTTCATGATCATATTTCATGTTGGCAGTGGTCCTGTGAGCGTTGGCTTCGCACAGAACTAGGCATTGAGCCAGATGAGAATATAACCACCTTTCGCATAGGTGGAAAAAAAGGGGTTCGGTATCGTGTTTCAGATGGGCTCGAGCCGCCACCCTATGAATGGTTAAAAGAACGTGAACAAAAGCTGCCCGACTGGCGCTTAGGATTTGTCAGTCGTGAACGGGCTTTGGGCAAATACGGGGATGGAAATCAAACTGGCTTCGTTGAGCATCGTCTCATGGAGGCAAGAGAGCATGCTTTCAAGGGAGATTTTGATTCAATGACTCGTGACCTTCAGCAAGCTGTAGAGCGCGGTAGCGCAGCCGCCATGAAACTGCTGTCAGCTCACTATCTCACGCAATTGAATACGACCTATAACGAACGAAATCTAGCCAAGACCTATTTGCGGCGAGCAATAGAGCTCGGTGATACGGGTGCAGAGACGCTATATGCGAGATATTTTAAAAAACCTGCTGGAGGAAAGGCCCGATATTCGGTAAAGGATGGCCGTTTAACCAGCTATACGTCATAAAAAATTCCAAGATTCCGGTGCTCGTTATCAATGTGTCGGCAATTTTTCTCAAATCGGTCACTTCAGTACTATATCGTGATTTTAGTGTTCGAATGATTTGATTGATACTTGGAAATACTAAGTCAATCGATGATCAGAATGATAGAAGAATAAATATATGCCAGAGATAGATAAACAGTGGTTAAGTGCATTCCTAAATCAGGAATCGCGTAGATTGCGTTATCCAGATGGACGCCCGCTATATGCATATAGAATGCGGGTGGATGAATTTGAGGCGTTGGCAAATACTTTGGCGCATTGCTTGAAGCCATTCTATGGCTCTGTGAATTGGCTGAAAGGTACTGAGCGCTTGTTTGTCCTATATGCTGCTGAGTGGTCTAGGCGAAAATATAATGGTGGCCCTTGGCGCTGGGATGATATGACTGCCAGTATAGGCTGGCCATCCTTGTCTATTAAAGATAGGCAGGCTCTGACAAAAGATGGCATGGCCTTCTGGAAGAGAGAATTAAACCGGTTAGGTTCCGGCTCTACGTCGTATCTAATGAGTGTGGTTACAGAAGGCGGCTTTCCAGTGAAGTTGGTGGAGCGTTCAGAGACACATCTTACCCGATATCTGAAAGCTATACTCGATGATTATGCGATGTATTCTGGTGCTGGCATGACTGCTGAGAAAATTGCTGAAAGCCATTGCAATCGTCTGCCTGCTGCATTTCGCCGACCGGCAGTTTATCAGCTTGCTGCTGACACCGTTTCATCGATCTACGCTTTATCCGAAACGTTGGAGATTACAGGATCCCCCTTTGAGACGCTTGAGCGTGAGCAGCCGGGATGGCAGTCGAAGTTGCCTCTTAATTTTGAAGAGGATAACGTGAAATTGCTAGTCGATGGTTTGCTGAGGAACGCGCGAGATAGGCGTAGAAGCAACGTCAATCAATTGAAAATTTCGCGTAGATTCACTCGTAATGCTGATGGTTACTGGGAGCACCGTGCGAAATTTGAACTGGTCTCTGAGATTCCCCTCGAGTCACTGGCCGAAGAGTTGTGCCTCAAGGTAGATGAGTTGCCTCGTCGTCTTGAATTAGCAGTTTATTCTGAAGGGATCCTTACTAAAGTAGCTTCAATGAGTCGTGAAGCTACAGGCTATTTTCTGTATGCCTATAGTCCGGATAAGCTACTGTTAAATATTGCGGCAGAATCTGGTGTTAACTGCCTAGTAATGGAGTATGGAGGAGAGCGCCTGGGTGAACTAACCGTCGCAGGTGCCGACGGGCTGGATAATGAACTGCCTGTATCATGTTATCTGGATGATGAGCAGCTAATTTATTTAGGGCATGGGGCCGTTCGTAGTCGCCTAGAAGAATTGTATGTATTGCTGCCTACGGATTGCACCATTATCGATGGTGATGGTTTCCAGCGGCTAGATTATCATAACCGTGGTTTCCACGAAGACGGCCTATGGATCCAAGTTAATGGCAGTATTCAAGTTGGCTTAAACGATGAATTTACCTGCCGAATTAGTGCTGGAGATCGTGAAGACAGTTTAAACTGCTGTGTACTGAGAGGAGAACGGCAGTACCTGTTCGAACTACGAAATAATCCGGTGTTTTGCGGCTTTCCCTCGTTATATCGCGTGGTAAATGGCCCCTCAAGACAGGTATCTGTCCATCAGATATTCTGGAATTACGTTGGTCGCCGTGGTCAGTGGCGCTGTCTCGCACAAAGTCAACCTGTCGGGGACATTCGTCTACGTGTTGTCGATGATGGAAATTGTATTTTCTCTGGCCGGTTGGCGGTTTTACCTATTTCATGTCGTATACGTGTCGAGCCCTTTGATGATCCTCTACTGGGTAGGTTATTGATAGATGGTCATGGTAGCGCCAAGGTAGCTGCTGAGGGCGGTGCTAACGTACTGGTAAAGGTGAGAGAGGATAACGAAACGCTTTGTTTAGATTGCCAGTCCTTCCAGCCTTTCGCTGGAAAAATCGAGGTCAATTTGAGCTGGGAGGGAGCCGGCCGTACGAAGTTGTTCTTGCCGTTCCCCGGTCAGGGAGCTCATTTTGTTGATATTAATGGTAGACAACTCCAGCAGAGAGTAATTTCTGTCAATCAATTGATGAGTGTATCTGCCGTAGCGGTATCGCATAAGCAACATGATAGGTTTGAATTGCATGGCCTGCTAAGGGCTAAAGACATCAATAGCAGTATTTGTCGTTCGTCGTTGCAATTCAGTCGCTCCATCCTGTCCGCCAGCAGCGGATATCATGAACGCCCACTAGTGGAACTGTATGCAGCAATGCGAGACTTGTTTAGCTATAGCGCAGATCTAGATGCTACGGTGTTGCTTGAGATTGTTTCTAATGGGTCTTCATTGGCTCGGATAGAAGTGAATCAATTTGACAGTCAGTTGGTATATGATCCAGAGAATTCACGAGTAGCTCATCGCTGCAATGATAATCTTCCCCTGAATCAGCCAATGGATATTAAGCTTATTTCAATGACAGGTGGGGAAGTGCCGCATGTCAGCGATCAGTTTCTCGATGACGATAATTCATTCGTCTGGCAGTTAGAAGCTGTCGATACACAAACCACTCCATGTCTTGCACTTGCCGCTAATGGAATGGAGCGTGATGTTCGCCCATGCCTGGTCTATACGACAGATGATACGGATGTCATCGATGAAGACCATACTGAATCATCGATATTGAATTTGGAGTTCATATTTAGACTGCCCAGTAAATATCAACGGCGACATCATTTAAGGAGTTTCATGGAGCTTCTACTTGCCAACCCTGGAGCCGATGGCTGGACTGATTTGGTTTCAGCTGTTCGGCGCCTTTCTGATGCACATCCGGACTCGATCGATTTGTATGAAATGATAATCGAGTACCCAGAGGTGGTAGCTGGATTGTTGGTTCGCATGACACCCAGTGATCTTCCGTTGTTGATTGATTGGCAGAACTATTTGCCTTTTAGGTGGTGGCAATTGCCTATTAATCAGTTGGTTGAGGCTCTTGTCGGATATATAAGTCATATTAAAAATACCCAGTCTGGTTATCAGGATTTATTACTTAAGTCGGCATTTACACAGATCGAGAATCTAGACAAACTTGTGCCGGAATTTGGTGTTATTAGTGATATTGCTATGGATAAGGTGGTTGGGCGTTCACCAAAAAATTATGCCAATCTATTTAAATTTGATTCTAGATCTCTATATCATTTTGTGAATGATAGTTTGAAACAAAATTTGTATGTACAGATGGGTGAAGGGCAGTGGCCGCAAGGCTTGAGTCGTGAAGATTGGGAAGTTCACTTTAAACAAAAGTTGCCGTGGTTAGATGATGGTGGTATGGGGTTCCGTCGTCCATTGCTGGATGCTTATGTAGCGCAATCATTTAGTGTCATTAGTGGATCGTATCTAAATTCAGGTCAAAGAGCTTTTATCATGTCTATGAAAGCGATTTGCCCATCTCTATTCGAACAAATTTTTATAACGACGAGTGTGTGTTTTTATAAGGCCAACTAAGAATTGATCTTACTATGAATAAGAAAAATAGAATTGAATTTTTATCGCTAATTAGCCAGTTGGATCGCCGGGCATATCGATCAGTCGTTAGCCAGTTGAGTTTTAAGAATGAGTGCCTTAATCACCACCTTAGTGAAGTACTATCATCAGGCCCAGGTAACAAAGGATCACTTTTAGCAGATCCAGTATTTGAAGCCACATTCGGATATAAGACCGGCGATAAGACTATGGCCGAGTTGGAGGGGCAACTTTTTCATCGGTCCATTCCGGATTCTCTGGCGAATCCAGATGCTAAGTACCGTAAAGAGTATGCCTTTTCCAAGGACATCAGACCATATGAGCACCAGGTCGAGGCTTGGAATACCTTGATGGCGAAAAACTGGAAGTCGACTTTGGTCTCCAGCGGTACAGGTTCCGGAAAGACGGAGTGCTTTTTATTCCCGATACTCGATGATCTAGCTAGAGAGCAAGAAGTCATCAGTGGGTGTATCGAGGGGGTTCGAGCGCTATTTTTGTACCCTTTGAATGCGTTGATAAAGAGCCAGCGAGATCGCCTCGCTGCTTGGACCGGTAAATTTAACGGTAACATTCGTTTTGCCCTATATAACGGTGAAACTCCTTCTACTGTTCCTGTGACGGTTGAGCGAGATGAGCCGCAAGAGGTTAAATCGAGAAAAGCCCTACGTGAGAGTCCACCACCTATCCTGGTAACCAATGCGACTATGCTTGAATACATGCTAGTGCGTAAAGATGACCAGCCAATTTTGGATGCGTCACGAGGGAAGTTGCGCTGGATTGTCTTGGACGAAGCACACACTTATGTCGGCTCTCAGGCGGCTGAACTGGCATTGATGTTGCGTCGTGTGATGATTGCTTTTGGAGTTAGTCGAAAGGATGTCCGTTTTGTTGCAACTTCGGCAACGATTGGTGGTGACGATGAGAAGGCTAATGATGAGTTACGCCAATTCCTTGCAGATATGGCCGGTGTTGATATGTCACAGGTTTCTGTCGTTCGGGGTGGCCGGGATGTGCCCAAACTGAGCGGTGATCCCTCGGATAAAATAGCATTCTTCTTGAATGAAAATGAAAGAATATCGTGGTCATCTCTTGTGGCTAATCAGGGTGCTCAATCTATACGCCACTTAGTGAGTAGTGGGCCTCGCACGCTCTCCGAGATTCATCAGCGAGCTAAGGATACGTGGCCCATGGTCACACGAGAGCAGACCCTAAAATTATTGGATATCCTTACATCTGTAACGGGAAGCGATGGTCAGGCTTTCTTGCCGCTACGGGCTCATATATTTGAGAAAACCTTTGGCGGCTTGTGGGCGTGTTCCAACTCTAATTGTGATGGTGTTGCTGGGACTAAGTTGTCTGGTGAAGATTGGAAGTTTGGCGCAGTCTACTTTAACCAACATGACTTTTGCGAACATTGTGAGGCGCCGATTTTTGAAATTACTAGTTGTAGTTGCTGTGGTGGAGAGTTTCTAGAAGCTGAAATGTTGTTGGGGGAGCATGACAATACTTTGCGTCCAAAGCGTAATCAGGTCGTGGATGAGTTTCATCTTGATATTGATGCAGATGATATCGAAGAGTTTAATTCTGGGAGCGGCTATCGACGTCTGATTGCACCGTCAAATGAGGTCAAAACGGACGATCTCCAATTCAAGACCTGGGAGAGAGCTGAACTGGGAAAAGGTGATTTTTCCGTCGCTATTGTATCACCTATGCAAGATGATAATGGTGAGTATTTACAGTGTTCGCATTGTCAGGAACAGGAGCGGTCAGCTCGGAAATTGTTTTATCCAAAACGGATGGGCGCGCCTTTTTTCCTCGGTGATATTTTACCGACAGTGCTGGAATATTGTCCGCCTGCCGAGGGAGCGGCCAGCGCAGGCCCTAATCAGGGGCGCAGATTGCTGACCTTCACGGATTCGCGCCAAGGAACAGCACGTATAGCTGCACGCTTACAACAGGATACGGATCGAAATTTCATTCGAAGCGTGACATATCATGCGGTAGCGCCCGTCCAGTCTGGTGAGGTGGCGAAGTCGTCAGTTTCCGAGTCTCAATTGGCGGCGCTTGAAGCCAAATATGAAGCTAGTAAAGCTGATCCAATTGTTGGCCAGATTCTCCTAGACGCGCTTACGAAAATGCGTGCCGAACATGCGTCTGCGGGTACTCCGTCTATTGATGCCCCTTCTATTAGCTGGTCTGAATTAGCAGAAATACTATCCAAGCATAAAGATGTGTCTGGTGCTATGCGTAGTACCTTCAACCAAATGACGGGTAAGAGGCTCAGTGGAGAGGAATTTGCAGAATATTGTCTTTTTCGAGAATTTGCTCGTCGACCTAAACGCGGGGCTCAAAGCGAGTTGTTGGGCCTGGTCAAACTAGGTTATCCAAAAATTAGCTCTATTGCACAGGCTCCATCATTTTGGACCAGTCGGGGCGCTTCTCTCGATGAATGGAAAGACTTTTTATATTTGATTGTCGATCATTTCTTGCGCGAAAACGCGATTATTCGGATACCGGAAGAGTACCAGCGTTGGATGGGTGCAAGAATTTCCTTCAAGTTTGTTGTTGGGCCTAATGTTGGCAGAGAAGATAAGAGTCGGAGAACGCGTCCCTGGCTGAAGTGCTATCCAGGTAACCGCCAAAGGAATCGATTAATCAATATTGCGTTGTCAATACTAAAGTTATCGGCGGAAAGTATTGAGGATTGCCGGGTCATGGACTTGATTTTGGGGGAGGCATGGACAGCGTTGCAACCAGTGATGTCGACCTTCCCCGATGGCTGTCAGCTCAATATGACACAAGAAGTGCTATTTTCTGGTGTTATGGAAGCCTGGCGTTGCCCTTATACGCGGAAGATAGTTCCAGTAACTTTAAGAGGTTACTCGCCGTACTCAGTTGCTAACGCAAATAATGACATGCAACCGGCTGAGAAGCTGAGCTTACCTAAACTGCCTGCAAGATACTGGCAAGTTGCGGGTGATAAGAAGAGTGCGATTGAGGACTTTATTGAAAATGACGAGACTGTGCGATCTCTTCGAGAAAAGTGGGTTTGGCCTAACAGAAGTGATCGTGCTATCGCGATGGAAAGTTGGTTTTCGGTGGGGGAGCACTCAGCTCAACAGTCTTCTAGTCGGCTAGATCAGCTAGAGAGCGATTTTAAGGCGGGTAAGGTTAATGTTCTCAGTTGTTCTACCACCATGGAAATGGGTGTCGATATAGGTGGTATGTCGGCCGTTGTAATGAATAACGTGCCGCCAAGCCAGGCGAATTATCAGCAGCGAGCCGGTCGCGCTGGGCGCCGTAAGGAGGCGACGTCACTTAGTGTTACATTATGTAAACAGACTTCTCATGGGATGGAAGTCTTTAATAATCCGAAATGGCCGTTTGATGTCAGTGCCATGACGGTGCCGAAGGTTGAGGTCAACAGCCAGTTGATCGCGCAACGACACGTTAATGCGCTGTTGTTGGCTGAATGGCTTAAGCGGTTCGAACAGGATATCCCAAAGCTTAATTGCGCTTGGTTCTTTGAAGAAGCTCATACGACGGGAGCTGAACGTTGCCATCAGTTCCGAGCATGGTGTGAGTGTCTGCATCAGGGCAGTCAACCGGAAGTGGTCGACGCAGTTAAATCACTAGTTCAACACACTGTATTGGCATCGATAAGCCCGCAAGAGTTGATGCTATGCACAGCAGAAACTGTCGGGAAATTGGCGAATTCTTGGCAGCACGAGTTACGGGTGTTCTTGAAGCAGCGTGAGGAGTGCATTGCAGGTAAGGAAGCTAATAATAGTTTGCCAGCGGTGAAGTCAATTGATCGAGAGCTCGTGCGCTTGAGAACTGAGTATCTCCTCAAGGAACTGACGGTCTCGGGTATGTTGCCGGGGCATGGGTTTCCTTCTGGCATCGTGTCCATGCTGACATCGACCATGCGAGACTTCAATAATGCAAAACAACCTAAGGAAGATACTACTCGTATCGATCAGCAAAGCATTCGGCGGGGTGACCCATCCCGTCAGCGCTCTGTTGCCATCAGAGAGTTCGCTCCCGGCGCAGAGATTGTATTGGATGGTGCGGTCTATCAGTCTTCCGGAGTCACGCTTAATTGGCATATTCCAGCTTCTGTTGAAGCGCCACCAGAAAACGTGCCGCTACGTTGGCTCTGGTTTTGCAAAAGCTGTGGCGCAGGTGATACTACCTCGGTTATGCCAAAAGTATGTACTGCTTGCCAGTCTTCAGACCTTAAGACCAACCGTATTGTAGAGCCCAATGGTTTTGCTGTTGAGCTTTCATACGAGCCTCACAATGATGTGAATACACCTACTTATCTTCCGGTAAATCCACCGAGGGTTAATGTTGCTTCTGGTGATTTTCGACGTTTTGCGAACCCCGTATTAGGTAGATTTAGATATTCAGATCAAGGAAAAATTTTATCTTTTAACGCGGGCCCAAATGGGTTTGGTTATTCTCTTTGCTTGTTTTGCGGAAGGGCGGCTCCTCAGCTAAATGAGGGTGAAGTTCCTGAGATTATGTACAGCCCTCCACATTTCAGATTACGGGGCGGCAAAGAGTCAGATCATGAGAAGCATTGCCCGGGTAATGATAATGTGTGGGCGTTGAAGCAAGATCTGTGGCTAGCAGGTGAAGATATTACGTCAGTGCTTGAATTAAGATTGAACGATCCAGTATCTGAAATTCCGATCAAGGATAAAGTCGTCGCTTGGTCTGTGGGGTATGCACTACGTTTTGGGTTGGTGAATAAGCTTGGCATTGATTCACAGGAAGTTAGCGTCGCTGTACAAGAAGTATTTGATCCTGTTTACGATCGCGTTTATGCGATATACCTTTATGATATGGCAACGTCGGGCGCGGGATATGTGGGTCAATTGGTTCAATATTTCGACGATGTTGTCGCCAAAGCGCTCCAATTGCTTCGTTGTGTTGATGAGTGTGACACTGCGTGTAGTAGTTGTTTGCTCGATTGGGACAGCCAACATCAATCAGAAATGCTTGATCGCGCTAAGGCGCTACAGTTCTTGGATAGATGGCACGAGCATCAAGTGTTGCCTGGTGAGCTGAGAGCAATAGGTAGAGACGTAAAGGCTGAGTTAACTGGTATCGGCACGTCATTAAGAATGTACTCGTTCAAAACTAGGCCTAGGGTCGTTAATCTATTTTTGGATGGGGCGCCAGAGGATTGGGATCTACTCAATTGGCCTCTGTTGTCTGACTTAAAACGCTGGGCCGGTGAGTCGGTAAAAATAAGGCTCTTGGGGCCAAAAGGTTCATACGCCGAAATTCCTGCAAGTCAAAAAAGAATCCTGAGTGCCATTCATGAGGCGTCTTCTGGAAACTTAGAGTTTGCAGAACTTTATGTCGAGAATATGGTATCCGGCGATGTAAAGCTACTTGCTATGGCTGAAGGAGACATGCCACGTTTTTGGGCTACCTCAGATCCAGTACTAGTGCCTGGCGTGGAATGGGGACGTAGTGATGATGTGTTGATTTCAGTAGGTGAGAAGCTTCCTTTGCCGTCCAGCAATCGCGATATATCAGTGGATTCCCTTGTCTCTGAGCCAACTATCGTTGGCGCAGTTCCATTGCTTCTCAAAACTGATTGTGATGGAAATTTAGATAAGTTCGGGGAAAGGTTTTGGTCGACGTTACAGCGACATACTGGAATTGAATTGATTGAAAGCAGGAAGCTAGCCAATGTTTACTATAGAGACAGGTATCTAGTAACTCCATTACATATCGCTTTGCTACTCAAGGTTTTGGCTGGACTACAACCTTTCACTAATAGTGACACAAATTATGAGCTCGAAACCGCAGCTATGCATAATGAGCGTACACGTATGCCTGCGGCAATCAATCATAATTGGTCATGCCAGGTGATGCGAGACGATGTATTACGCGCTTCTATCGAGGACTTGGTAGACAAGCGGATTGAATTGAAGGTCGGTGATAAACGCGATGTTGGGCACAGCAGAGAGTTTGTGTTGACCTGGGCCGATGGTGAAATATCACGGCTTTTTCTAGATGAGGGGATGGGATGCTGGCGGCCGGGAGGCTACCAATTATTCGATTTTTCCGCTGATCTCCATTTGCAGACTAAAAGCGTGCAGACTATGAGTGGGTATGTGCGGATGGCGCAACCTCAGTTGGGGACAAATCTCTTTTATTTGGAATCGTAATGACTAGCTGAATATAGTTTTAATGATTATGGAGCTCTCTGTCGTGACCTGAATTAGGTGGTTCGTCGATAAGAATAGTACCAAATTTTCTTCTGAGAGCCTTAGGCTCTCGGAAGGCGTCAGGCATCAAGCAAGTTCGTCTTGCGGGGTAGGTTGTGTAGCGTCAATTTCGTAAGCTCTGATTGTTGTGTTGGTCGAGTAATGATCGGACTCTAGGTCACGTAAATATCTCTTTATGCTACCTAGGCGTGCATATTTAAGTGTTTGCTACGCTTGATTTTTGATCATTTTTGATGGTGTTGGATCTTTCCTGATTGGGGCGTGGCGGGACTCATCGTTGTACGGAAAATTCTGCAAATAGTGGTCAAGTTTCGAACTTTAACTGTGTTGCTGGCATCTTTTACAAAAAGTACTTCGGTATTTTTTACGGTATATGAATGTCGTTTTATGTTTTTAATATGCGCTATTTGTAAAGTATTTCGAGGTAGCTTCACGAGCCCAGCCCGACTATTTTTATCTACGGATCTAACCCATTTCATATCTATTAACCTGGTTCATCATCCTACCATGGCGATACTGTGTCCCATGCTGTGGGAAATAGTCTCATTTAAGCTCTCTATTGGAACTATATAACAGACGGTATTCACTAAGCACTAGAGCTAGATACCGTCAGTATCGGCATAATTATTGAGCAGGCACAATGCGGTTATTGTGCACCAGAACTTGGCATAACTACTCGGCCACCGGTTGAGGCGACTCTAATAGTAACGGAGGTGCCAGAATTGAAGGTGAGGTAGTCTGCTTCTATTCCGTCAGAAAATATCACTCCATTTTCTGGCATGTGGGATTCTAAAGTGAGGCAGGTCTTAGCAGTGATTTCTCCAAATGCCAGCTGGACGCCGGTGAGCCGGCTGGGGAAGGGCTCGCGTACGGAAAATTGCAGGCGTTGCTCATCCCAAGCGAAGCCTCCCTGCAAGGGGTGTGCTTCCTGCGCTGATATCGCCATTGCACCGGCTAGAATCGACTGAAACCAGCCGGTTGAGCCAAGACCTGTGGTCACAATAATCCCTGATGAGGACTGCTCTTCACTGACGCCACCCCAGTTGAGCCGGTATCTGGCCGAGGTATGAGTTTTGGGGCCGATGAACAGGTCGTTGACCGCAACCAGGCGCTGCCGGTCGTTAGTGATTGCCTCGGCAAAGGTAACCGACTTGTAACCGACACAAGCGCTCAGGGTTTGCTCCATGGTCTGCTGCAGGTCCCCAATGTTAAACGGCAAGAGTTTGCCGTCCCAACGGGCCGGATCGGGATTGACGGCTATGACAGGTTGGTCGTTCAGATATTTCAGAGTATTGGCCACCAGTCCATCCTGACCGAGCACCACGACGATATCGCGCTCACTGAACTGGTAACTGGCCAGAAAACTGCGCTCCAGCTGCTGGAAGGGGCCGATCGGTTTCAGGATCTGTTCCGCCTGCTGCAAGCGCTGCTGGTATATGTCGTGCTCATTCAAGTAATCCTGCACATCGACATGATTGTGCTCCAAGTAGAATCTGGCTTGAGCCCAAGTGTTGAAGCGTTCGATCAATTCCTGCAGTCGGGTCTTCCGGGTGATTAGTACCACCCGCACATGATTTTTGTCGCTCATGATCACTGTGCTTTTCTTACGAGTCGGCCGAACAACTCTGGCGTAAAGTTCAGTTCGCCGATCTTTTCCGCGTTTTCGGCTAGCGTGTCGAGAGACATGGCCAGCAGTTGCTCGGGAGCCATCTTCGTCAGTGCCATGGCCTTCCAGTAGTCAGCCGGCAGTTCCTTGCAAGCCTTCGTCCGTGCAGTGATCGCATAGGCTTCTGCATCAGTTTCCAAACGGCGGTTCTCGACGCTGAGGCTCACCAATTCACGGCGGTGACTCTCGGCATCAATCTGAGTGTCGAGCCGCTCCTGTTCGGTTTCCGCCTGTTTGCGCAAGATTGTCCGTTCGTTGTCGATGCGGGATTCTACTATTTCCTGTTCCTTTTGCTGGATGAACAACTCGGTCTGGAGTTCGGCTTCTTTGATGGTGCGTTCCTGTTCGACCGCAGACTTGCGCCGGTCGTAAATGGCATCGTCCGCCTGTTTCAGAATTTCCTCCCGGGCTTGTGCCTCCAGGGCCCTGGCCGTTTCAGGAGTAGGGGAGATCGCAGTAATTGAGGCATCCAATACGGTGATGCCCAAGCGCTCCAGTGCGGGCTCCAGAGCCCATTGGTTTTTTATCAGACTCACGAGCGACTGACTCAAACCCAGGGCTTCGCGCAATCCATTGGCCTGAATGGTGCTCTGGACAAGTGCCTGAACGGTGCGAACAACCCTGTCGTTTAGTTTGAGCGGGTCTTCTGAAACATACGCACAGCCATCCGGGCGCAAGTTGAAATTGAGCATTTCGGCAGTTTTTTGTGCGTCGGATACCTGGAAGGTCACCTCGCCCTGTACCGTGACACTTTGAAAGTCCGCTGTCTGCAGATTGAAGATGAAGGGTGCCTCTTGGACATTGATGGGGATCGCGGCAATGGAAGTCGTTGCCGGGCTGTAGAAAAAGCTCAGCCCCTTGCCTTTACGCCGTATCTTGCCGTTGATGCTCATCACGACGTAGGTAGATGAGTCCGCCTTGTAATATCGGATGCCGAACATGGGGGGTCTCCAAATAGTGTCGTTTGGTCACTTACCATTACAATAGTGGCCTAAGGACACTATATGGTCAAGAGAAAGTGACGAAATGTGATTGAAAGTTGCACCGCGGCAGGGCCGGCACTACTATAAGTGGCTAATTGACACTAACCGGGGCGGGGAATGAACGAGCGGGAATATTTAGCGAAGTATGATAAGCGCGCTTTCGACGCACCGTTGCTGACCGTCGATGCCGTCCTGTTTACCTATCACGAGAGCATACTGAAAGTATTGCTTGTAGAGCGCTCCAATCACCCTGAGAAGGGAAAATGGGCGTTGCCGGGTGGTTTTGTCTCGGAGTCCGAAGACAAGACATTGGAAGATACCGTGGTACGCAAGCTCAAAGAAAAGACCGGAGTCATTCCCCCATATATTGAGCAGCTCTATACGTTTGGCGGCGCAGGCAGAGATAAGCGTGGCTGGTCAGTGACTATCTGCTATACCGCGCTCATCGCCCACCAGGCTTGTGAAAGCCATATCGAAACCGTATCGGATGTTGCCTGGGTGCCCATTGGTAAGGCCGAGAAGATGGAGCTCGCCTTTGATCACAAGGAGATTCTGGGGCGCGCCCATGAGCGGTTGGTTCAGAAGGCGCTCTACAGCATCGTCCCGGCGTATGCCTTGCCAGAAACGTTTACTTTGCCTGAACTGCAACAGGTCCATGAAGTAATCATTGGCAAGCCGTTACAGAAGAAGTCGTTCCGTAGGCGAATAGAGCAGGCGGACCTTCTTATCAATACCGGTGAAAAGCGCACGGAAGGAGGGCGCCCGGCAAGCTTGTACAAGATGCGGGCAAAATCGGGCAGTTTCACTTTTGTGCGCAACCTGGAACTTTAGTATTTACGTACTAAGCATGGAGGTTCAATGGTTTGGCAGAACAAGCTAATCGTCTATGTCGATATGGACCATACACTGTGTGATTACGACAGCGCCTACTTAGAATACCAGCGGCAGTACCCTGAGGTCAGATTTCCGCAAAGTATCCCCGGATTCTATTCCGGCATGGCCCCGCTGCCTGATGCCGCAGAGGTTTATCGCTGGCTGCATGAGCAGGCTCAATTAGCCACGTTTGTTTTGACCGCACCTTCCCTCAAGAACCCGCACAGTTACATGGAAAAGCGGCTATGGGTCGAGGAGCACTTGGGGTATGACGTGGTTGATCGCCTGATCATCAGCCCGCACAAGGATTTAAACCGGGGGCATTACTTGATCGACAACCTGATGGAGGGGAAAGGTCAGGAGCGCTTTGAAGGAACACTGATCCAATTTGGCGGCGCGGAGTTCCCAAGCTGGTTAGTGGTTAAAAAGTACTTCGAGCAGCTATTGTCGTAAGAGACAATAAGGCGTCCGGGCTCAGATCCACGAAGAGAGTATCGTTGGCTTACTGCTCAGCTGTAGTAGCTCGCCCAGAGACTGGCGACCATTGACACTCTTCTCTAGTCCGTGGATGAATTACTTGTGAACATCGTTTGCGTGTTCGCCACGTAAGCTGAACAAAAGGAAAGTCGGCGTTACCGACTTTCCTCATCAGTGGTTTGGCGTGATTATCCCGCAGCGGCCAATGTGCTCTCTGTTGCCGGTACCGCTGCCAGAGTACGGATCTCGTCAAGATCCTGTTCCGCCAGCACCTTGCCATTGCGGAATATCGGGCGCAAAAGGTTCGTCCGATTACCGAGTTCCTGCTCTCTGATGGTATGGATAGTGCCGTTGCCACGGCGAACCAGTGCGAGACGGCCTTTCTTAGAGCGCTTACCGGTATCTGTAATCGGATCCTTATATACATCCCGCCAGAGGCCATTGACGCGGACTGCGCTGGCTTTCATCGCAAACTTCATGGTGTCGCGATTCACCTTTTGCAGTAACTCGGCGCCCATCCCGAACGCAATATTGTCGGCACTCTGCTTGCGCGCCTTCATCGCGGCAAGGATCCCCTCTATCGTATGGAGAGAGACACCATCCCCCTGAATCACCCGCACGAAATCCGGCAGTACGCGGTAGCCTTTGTCATTGATCCGCGCTCCGAAAATACGCATTAACCGCTCGATGGTTTGTGTCACCACATCGACGGGGTCGCCGCTGTCCGGGCGTATCACCAGGGTGCCGCCGTTGTTCTCTACCCGTTCCTTAAGTTCGCCACCCCATATGTTCTCAATAGCGCTCCACAGATCGTAGCTGTCGCTGACTACGGCCACCAAGCGCCCTTCGCCGCTGAATTGAGTCAGCATGTTGGCATAGGCCTCGGTTTCGTGCTCTCGGCCCCAGCTGGTCATGGTGCTGTGTTCTGCGGCGGGGATAGAAAAACCTGCCATTGGTGCGTTGTAGTAACGTCGTCCGGCTAGCAGAGCCGCAATGGTGTCCGTGCCTTGGAAGTTCACCAGATGCGCTAAACCACCAATAGCCGAGGTTTCCTCGCTGCTTGCTCCGCGGGCGCCGAAGTCATGGAGCTTGAAGGGAAGGCCATCGAGGTTGTCGGCAGTTTCTTCAAGGTAACGTTGAATGATCTTCTTGGCTTCACGGCTTTGGGTGGCCACGGTAGTGGGGTACCAAACTGCGCGTAACAGGGCAGTCTCCACATAGCTGGTTAGCCAGTAGCAGGCGGGATCAGTGTTGATGACCTGGGCTAGAACATTCTGCACCGGGACTATGGTGCCCTCGGGCACGGCCTGGATTTCTATCGGGAGAAACCCCTGGTGTTGGATCAGGATGTGCTCCCAACCGTCGCGATTGAAGGGTACGCCGTGTGCTAGGCAGAGCTCCTCGGCCTCGTCAATGTCATTGGCAGTAATCGGAGTAGTGAGAAACTGCTTGATAAAGGCTTGCAGACCAAAGAACACCGCCTCCTTGTACTGGCCACCGCGGCTTTCGATATAGCTGCTGACGTACTGAGTCCCTTCAGGGTACTGGAGGTAGTGGCTAGTTTTGTAGCTATCAACGTTCAAGATCGGATTGTAGTTATGCATCGCGGAAATCCTCCGTGAGTGGTATTTGGCGCCGGTCTATCCAGCGCGTTTGACGATTCTTTGCTCAGTTAGGGTCTTTGCGACACTAACAAGCATATAGTGGCTAAAGGACACTTAAAGGTCAAGCCAAAATTAAGGTTTTCTTTTGAGCTGTTGTGGAGAGGGGGTTCATGGCAAAAATCGACTAGGAAAGTCGGTGTGAGGGGGCTGTACTTGCGATCTACTAGGGTGGACTTAATGTGATCGGCTATCCGCGGCGCTCGGGAAATAGGGGGGCGAGTTTCGAGACTTGCTAGGCAGGTTCGTGGGCGCGTAGAGCGCATGGTTTTGTAGCGACACTGCCGCCGCTTGCGTACCGGAGGCAACCTTTTGAGGTTGCCTCCGGCTTGAGTTGGTTTCAGGCACCTCCAATCAAGGACTGAATGATGTAGTAGTGATCCTCGAACATTTCTTGGGGATCTAGGCTGGCCAATGGAACCCATTGTGCGTGCCTTGCGTCATCACCACCCTTTACCTTGGGGAGCTGCTTGCTCGGCTCTAGCTCGAGGTAATAAGCGTGGGTGATGGTTCTTCCGCGCGCAGAGCGGTGTGGTTCATCAAACACGTCCTGTCGCTTTATTGAGCCCCTGAGCACCGGCGTTGGTACTTTAAGGCGAGTTTCCTCGCGCAATTCACGTAAACAGGCGTCTACTAACTTTTCGCTTGGGTCTACGAAGCCGCCGGGTAGAGCCCATAGACCCCGGCCTGGGAAGGCTCTGCGCTCCACCAGAAGGATATGCCCGGACTGAACTACGACTGCGTCCACTGTTACATGGGTTGGTGGATATGGTGCAGCCTCCCACGATGACTTGTAACGCTTGATGAAGGCCATCTCTTCTCGCATAGCGCCATATGCTGAATCTGAGGCGACGAATCTGCCAAGCTGATTCGCCACGGCCTCGGGCAGCGCATGCCTTTCAATGGCGGCTTGCAAAAATGCCTCTGCATCGTCAGTAAACAGGCCCTCGCGAATCGGAGTGGCGCTGAGTTCTTGGTGATTTTCCACCGCGATGGAGTCCCACTGGGGAAAGAGGTTCAGGTAGAAGCCTGACTGGTCCTTATGATGCCCGATTAGCGCAACCTTTGGGGGGCGGTGAGGGACTGCGTGATGAGCAGTAACGATGCCGGAGACTGAGTCTTGGACGTTACGGACCCAAAGTTCATCGTTGTATGGGACGTCCATAAGCGGCAGGCAGGTGAGGCGGCTATTCTCGTCGCCAGCAAGGCATGCTCTGATATGTGATTCCCGTTCCAGGTGGGTCCAGGGATTGCGTGGGTTGCGTGGCTGGTAGGCTGAGCCAATCAGAATGACGAGTCGGTCCGCGCGGGCAAGCCCCTCCTCGACAACCTTTAAATGTCCAGAGTGGAACGGCTGAAAACGGCCAATAAACACTGCGAAGTCGTAATCTCGAGTCATGGCAGCAAGCTCCTTGCTGTAGAGAAGGCCTCGGTCTTTCCGGGGCTTTTAGGGTGATCTTGCAAGCATTATGTGTCCATAAGACACTAAATGCAAGGCAGCACTCTCAGAGAAGGTCAATTTCCCCAATTCCTTTAAATTACCGCTGAATCCAGCTATAAATCACGCCTTTGAACTTACATGAACGACAAGTTATGAACTGGCTGGAATTGGTTGCAGTAATTGCCGGACTTCTTTGTGTTTATCTGATTATTATCCGATCAATCTGGTGTTGGCCAGTAGGGCTCATTCAAGTTTCAGTTTATGTTTGGATCTTCTACCACGCCAAACTCTATTCGGACGTGGGCCTCCATATCATCTATATCGGGTTGCAGCTTTATGGTTGGTGGCACTGGCTGTACGGTGGGCCAGGGAAGAGTCAGCTACCGGTCAAAAAATTATCGACGAGAGGCGTAATCGCATGGGTGGCGATAAGCCTGGTGGGTAGTACCTCACTGGGAATCATTATGACACGCTATACCGACGCATCTCTTCCATTCGCTGATGCATTTACTACTGTCGCCAGCCTTACAGCACAGTGGCTACTCACTCGAAAATATCTCCAAAATTGGTATTTTTGGATTGCCGTAGACGTGGTTGCGATTTTCGTTTATGCCTCCAAAGCGCTCTACATGACCAGTGCTCTCTACGCGTTATTTCTTTGTATGGCAATCGCGGGACTCGTTGCCTGGCGAAATGAGCGTGCTGCAACCCGGGTAATGCAGGTCGCATGAATACTGGCCTAGTCTTGGGGAAATTTGCACCCCTACATACAGGGCACCAGTATCTGATAGAGACTTCGCTGTCAGAAAATGAGAAAACTATCGTCCTTATTTACGATAGCCCAGAGGTAATTGCAGTCCCTTTGAGAACCAGAATGGCTTGGATTGAGCGGCTATATCCAAAGGTCGAGGTCATTGAAGTAGTCGGAGATCCCAGTGAGGTCGGATCAAGTCCGGAGCTTACTCGTAAACACGAAGATGTGGTCTTTCGAGCGTTGAAGGGGAAAAAGGTCAATGCTTTCTATTCGAGTGAATTCTACGGCGAGCATATGAGTCGCGCTCTTGGAGCTGTCGATCGCCGGATCGATTCATACAGAAAAAAGTTTCCAGTTTCGGCTACGAAAATTAGACAGAACCCACTGCATTATAAGGAGTACGTTCATCCATTGGTTTACCGGGATCTGGTTGCCAATATCTGTCTATTGGGAGCGCCATCTACCGGGAAATCTACACTGACAGCTGCTTTGGGGAAAAAATATCATACAGCCATAATGCATGAGCATGGCAGAGACTATTGGGAGAAAAACCAGGTAAACAGGAGGCTGTCGAAAGAGCAGCTGCTTGAACTGGCACAGCAACACTTGATTCTAGAAGAGCAGGCGTTACTTCGTGCCGACCGCTACCTATTCACAGATACCTGCGCTATTACTACGCTGCTGTTTTCCAAGTATTACTATGGCGATGCTCATGTAGAGCTAGAGGTGCTCGCTGACCAGGCAGCAGCCCGCTATAGCCTATTTGTGCTGTGCGCAGACGATATCCCATATGACAATACATGGGACAGGTCCGGCGAAGCCAGCAGAGCCAAATTTCAATCTGCTCAAATTGCTTTGTTGGAGCAACTTCGAGTTCCGTATCTTATCGTGCGAGGTGATATCGACCAAAGAATGATCAAAGTTAGCAAAGCACTGCCCTTAGTTGACGTGCTCCGGCCCTCGACTAGGTGAGTTAATTAGAGTAGGGATTAACTGTTTTAGTCGCTGTGATGAGATCGGACCCGATTGAAGTGCGATAACTTGAGATTGTGGCGTGAGGTAGCGTAGTAGTTGCTGGAGCTGCTTGCTCAATCTTGTCGTCATTCCTTCGTAAGCGTACACATCATGGTGCTGTTCTGTATTACCACATTGATTGCGGGCTTGTCCGTACTATAGGCAATTTCGTATGCAGCTTCCGATTGCCTACTAATTTTCCAAGACTGCTCAGCTCTGGGGGATGCAGCTGGTACGTTCGTTCTGTTTTTGTCCCTCTGTCAGCATTTAATTCTATTTGTTATTGACCATGTGACGCTAATTTCATTAGGATTGGCTCTTTCGGGGGGCAGCAGTAGTTTAGGTTGCATTAAAAAGTACAAGAAAGTTCGAGTGGTTCGGTGTGACAGGACGTTTCACATCCACATTGTCCGTGGCTGGGGTTCTTTGCCTATTTTCCGGATGTGTATTCGGTAGTAGTGCAAGCGATTATGGTGTTGAGCATTGCGCTGCAGCGCCCACCTCCCAGTATGCGTCGCTTGTAAGTGCAACAAATTCAAATACTTCAGAAAGCTGTTTTATACGTGCGAGCGATGTTTCTGAAAAGCTCGATCGCTACCTAGTCGTCAACTTATCCAATCGCTCTATATCCCTTCCTCTTGCTTCTAGAAGTGTTCGCATGAGTAGCCGGCAGCTAAAGCTGCGGAATTCTCTAAAGCGACAGCCTCTACTTATCATAGATAAACCACATAAGCGCTATTCGTTAGCGAGTCTTTGCTGGGAGCTAATTCAAGACGATTTCCACAACCCTAAGATCTTAATAGGGGATATTCCTGATGCCCGCTATGACCGAAACCTTGAAGAGGTTTCTCCTGAAGAGTTCATTGTGGAGGTGAGTAACTTCGGAGCTATAGTGATTGCTTTGGGGCAAAATGTGGCAGATCAACTAAGTGAGTTGGGGTTGCCGGCATTGGTAGTAGAAGGTGGTGTTGACCTCGACTACAGACTTGCTACTGCAGAAAACTACTCGATAAATGGATATCTTCCGATATTTTTGGTTGGCGACTCTTCTTTGAATGCCGCAGCCTACAAAGGTATTGCCCGTGAAAAGCATTCAGTAAAGGTTTTTCCCGTAACTGGCGGTATTGAGGGGGTTCAGAAAGCGGTCAATGTTAGTGCACTAAATACGATTAGTAGAAATAGCGATAGCGAGGTGTCTAGCTGTGCCCACTAACAGGTTGATCAAATTTTCTGCGCTACTGGTCATTGTAATCGCTATAGTGAGCTTACTTATAGTGTCCTGGGGCCATAAAGCAATTTACGAAATTGAGAAAACTATTCGCTATGGCTTTTTAGTTGAGAATACTACTGCTGAGTATATTGAAAGCGCCTCATTTCAAGTTTTTGCACCGGTTAAGCAAAACTCATATCAGTTGACAGTAGACATATCCGCAAATCTTCCTTTTGAGCTTGAAACGGATGATTTCGGTAATCAATCTCTCATTTTTAAATTGGAAAATATTGCTCCGCTATCGAGTACTGTTATAAGTATTACAGCATTGCTGAAGGTGGCAACGTCGTCGCAGCCGGTGGCCTCTGGCAGCATCGAAGACTATCTATTGCCTGAGCAAAATATCGAAGCGGATTCACCCGAAGTCAAGCTACTTGCTCAGGATATCAGGTCAACAGGCGGGGGTGCCGCAGCCATATCTGATTGGCTCGAAAAGAATATGGTAGATATCGGCTATGTGGCGGAAGACCGCGGAGCCCTATACGCAATTAAAAATAAGAAGGGTGATTGCACGGAGTTTTCGACAGCTTTTGTGGCGTTGGCTCGTGCGAGCGAGATTCCATCTCGAGCAGTTGGTGGATTTGTTTTGACGCAGTCCGGAAGGCTGCAAGCAGAAAATTATCATAATTGGTCCGAGTTTGAGCATGATGATGCTTGGCAAATCGCGGACCCGCAGAACAATATTTTCGACTCTGGATATGAGTCATATATCGCTTTCTACAATTTTAATATGCACTCTCGCATGAAAAATAGCCACAGGTTCTTGAGCTATGACCCGCGATTGAGTGTGCAAATGCTTTAGGACTAGGGAAACGGATTGATGAAGGGATATTTTTCCGTCATTGCGGCTTCATTCTTTGTTTTGATTGCCTCATGTGATTTGAAGGCGCAGGTGAGTCAAACTGTAATTTCTAATGACATCATTATTGGGGTGGAAGATTCATCCTACGATAATAAGGATGTTGTTATCGATGGCGCATCCGTAACGATTAATGGCAAGCATAATTTTACTAATTTGGTTTTGCAAAATGGGGCTATACTAAAACATTCACTGGACATAGTAGATCAACTTGAATTGTTGGTGGATGGTGACGTTGAAATTGATGGCTCCTCAAAAATCGATCTGTCAGGCTTGGGTGGTGTTCCTTCACTCGATAATTGTTTGGGTTGTGGTGGCGCACACGCTAGCCCGGGGGGTTCGGAGGCATCGCATGGTGATTTGAAAGCGCCACTGTCACTTGGGAGCGGAGGTCGTCACACCACTTCTCCGGATGTGTATACAAGGGGCGGTGGTCGACTGTATCTGCGTGCGAACTCTTTGAGTGTTGCAGGGCAGATAATCGCAGATGGTGAATCTCAAACTGGGTATGTGTCGAGTGGCTATTTTGGAGGTGGTGCTGGTGGATCTATCTTCATTCGGGCGTCAAGCCTTAACATCACTGGGTCCATAAGTGCTAACGGCGGCTCAGGAAATGGCTCTTATGGAGATGGTGGTAGTGGTGGGCGAATTGCAATATATGCGCAACACGGGTTTGTTAATTCAGTAATTGATCGATTTTCAGCTACAGGGGGTGTTGGCAAAAATTCTGGCGGACCCGGAACGATCTATTTTCATGATGGTGCAACTGTTGATTTATACCTCAAGAACGCTAACGCTGAGTACGGAGATTTACGCCACTGGAATATAGTTAGTGGTACTCCTAACATACGTGCCTCAAGCCCTAGCCCCGTATATCTTGGTGGCCGTTACTATTTATATGGTGGTAGTGATACCGAAGAGTCAAAACTATCTCAGAACGTTAGCTTCTTAGGTACTTCGGTATCGAGCCAAGAAATTGATGGCTCGGAGGTGAGTGTTTCTGCCAATTGGATGCAGTCATCTTATAGCGGTTCAGATGAAGGCGAATTAATTTTAGAGTTCCTTGACGCTGAAGGAAAACTGCTAGCATCAGAGTCGAGTGGCCTAACTTCTACTTCCGCGCGCGTATGGGAAAGCCGAAATTTTATTGTAAATGTCCCACCCGGTTCCAGATCATTCAATGTGGTTGTTCGGTCAAAAAGGAACGCTGGCGCCAATGCTGATGGGTACTTCGATAACATTGAGATAACTGCAATAGTCGGAGACGAGCAAATAAATCCAGCGGATAGCTCGGCTGGTTTACTTGTTGTTCACAATCGCAGTAATTCTGAGTTCGCGTATTATGCTGACTCCCACCCAGATTACGCCTACTTGCTTCGTGGCTCCAAGATAGTATTTCCCGATAATGTCGATTTTTCAGGCCATGATATTAAAGGTGATGGTGCTGCGATCGCAGAGTTTGAGGGGGCTGTAAATTTTCGCACGACTGATTTCGTGATCGATGGGTTTGATGTAATTGCCGGTTCGGAAATTGATGTGGATGGCGAAGTTGCCGTTGTAAACTCGTCAACACTGAGTGTGAAACGCGATCAAAATAGTCCGTATGCTCTCTTGGTTGATGCTAAGAAAATATTCGTGGGGCAGTACTCTTCAATAGATGCTTCCGGTAAAGGGTTGGGGCACCTGGAGGGAGGGTATTGGAAGTCAGGTGGCAGCTACGGCGGTCTGGGAGGTGTAGATCCTGGGAGTGTAGGGACCAATGGCGTGTTTGGGTCGATGTCATCGCCGGTTGATTTTGGTGTTGGTGGGTATCCCAAAGATGAAGCCAGCGAGGGAAGTTATGGTGGGGGCGCCATTAAGCTCGTTGCGCAAGAGAAGCTCGAAGTGTATGGAAAAATACTTGCGAATGGTCAATCAGGTATTTTTGAGGCTGGCGCGGGAAGTGGTGGGTCAATATGGGTTGATGTCGGCGAGTTGATTGGTAGTTCTCACACCCTAATTGAAGCCTCTGGTGGTCATGGGAATCGTGGTGGTGCCGGTGGTGGTGGACGCGTTTCTGTTTATTATGACTCATTGAGTGGATTTGAACCTCAGCACGAAATTTTCGCTATGTCTGGTGGGAATCACTCTGGGGTTACATCTTATGGGGCGGCAGGTACAGTTTACTTGTACGATAAATCATTGGCTAGTAATAATGCCCGGCTCCAGATAATTAATAGAAGTGTGAGCTCTTCTTATAAGCCTTTCGTTATCTCGGGTGTATTAGATCTTCCTATTTACCTAGAGGATACTCGCGCAGTAATTAAAAATGGTGCGGCTATAGGTAGTTCTATATCTGCAGAACATTATTCTAGTGTCTATGTGACAGCAGAGGGTGATTTCTCTGTCCCCAATAGCGAATTGGTAGTGGATGGCTATAGCTTAGAGCTATCCCAAGATTATACTTTCGACACTATTACGTTAAAAAATAATGCCAAGATTACAACTCCTGCGGCTTCAGATGAGTTTACGTCCGGAATCACGTTAAATGCTGTTAATTTTTACATTAGCTCTAATTCTTATATCGATGTCAGTGCGAAAGGGCGACGCCCAATGGGTGGTGAGCACTGGAAATCGGGTGGTAGCTATGGTGGTTTAGGGGGGGTGGACCCTTCGACGGGGACAGTTGATGGCGTGTTTGGTTCTGTTGAGTTTCCGCTTGACTTCGGCGTTGGCGGTTACGGCACGGATGCTGCAGTCGAAGGTAGTCGTGGAGGCGGTGCGGTCAGGCTTGTTGCAAGTAATCGGTTCGAGCTCTATGGCAATGTCCTAGCAAATGGGCAGAGTCACCCCCGTTATGTGGGTGCAGGTAGTGGCGGTTCGATTTGGATTGAAGCAAGGGATTTAATTGGCAATAGTAATGCTCACATCGAAGCTTCAGGTGGTAGGGGTTACGATGCGGGTACTGGTGGCGGTGGTCGCGTAGCGATTTATTACGAGTCAATCACCGGTATAGATACGAAAAGAGATGTCTTTGCAAGATCCGGCTATAACTACTCGAACACCACTGGGTATGGCGGCCCAGGAACGGTATATGTGTATGATCGATCTCTCGAGGCTGATAACGGCAGGCTACAAGTTGTAAATAGAGGTACAAGTGGTAGCTATGCCCCATATTTATTGTCAGGAAGTGTGTCTGAACCAATTTATTTTGAAGATATACAGGTAGAAATCGACAGTGATGTTGAGTTATCTGCTCCAGTATTTTTCAGGGATGCGAAAGTTGTTATAAAGAATGGCGCTCACCTTGCTCTTCCGATTCAGGGCGCTGGCTATAGCTCAGTATATGTTACCGCAGAAGGTGATTTCTCTGCGGCAAATGATGAGCTTATCGTAGACGGGTTTACGCTTGAGCTTCCGCAAGATTACAGTTTCGAAAAAATTACGCTAAAAAACAGCGCCAAAATTACAACTCCGGCAGCTTCAGAGGACTTCACCTCCGGAATTACATTGAACGCTGTTGATTTCTACGTGAGCTCCAATTCTTACATTGATGTCACTGCCAAGGGACGCCGCCCGGAGAATGGCAATCATTGGAAGTCTGGAGGAAGCTATGGCGGCTTAGGTGGAATCGACCCCACCACCGGGACTGTCGCTGATGTATTCGGTTCGGTTGAGGCTCCTCTCGATTTTGGTGTGGGGGGGTACGGCGTTGATGCGACTGTTGAAGGAAGTCGCGGTGGTGGTGCGATCAAGCTGGTTGCAAGTAACCAGTTAGAGCTCTATGGATATGTGCTGGCAAATGGGGAAAGCCATCCTCGATATGTAGGTGCTGGAAGCGGCGGCTCGATTTGGATTGAAGCGAAAGAGTTTATCGGTAACGGTAACGCTCATATCGAAGCTTCAGGTGGTAGGGGTTACTATGCGGGTACTGGTGGCGGTGGTCGAGTAGCGATTTATTACGAGTCAATCACGGGTATAGATACGATAAGAGATGTTTTTGCTCGATCTGGCTATAACTACTCGAATACCACTGGGTACGGTGGTCCTGGTACCGTTTATCTTTATGATCGGTCGCTGGAATCTCATAATGCCCGTCTGCAGATTGTTAACCGGGGTACAGGGGGAAATTACAAGCCCTATACATTGGATGGTTTTATTGATGCCGCTATCTATTTTGAGGATATTCGCGTTTCGATAAATAGTATTACTGACGGGTCCGCGGCGGTAAAGTTCAAGGATGTAGAAGCGGTTTTAGTCGAGGGTGCTCATTTGGGAGCATCTATATCAGGTGTTGGATACAACTCAGTCTATATTACTGCTGAAGGTGATTTTTCTTCGCAGAATGACCATCTTTCTGTCGATGGTTTCACCCTAGAGTTGGCTCAAGATTACAATTTTGACCAAATAGCTGTGAAAAATAGTGGAAAAATTACAACCCCAGTTGCATCTGAGGTCTTTGATTCCGGTATTACTCTGAGCGCCACTGACTTCTATATCAGCTCCAATTCATATATTGATTTGAATAATAAAGGCCGTCGCCCTCAAGGGGGGGGGCACTGGGAGTCAGGCGGTAGCTATGGGGGGCTGGGTGGTGTGGATCCCTCGTCGGGTACTTCCGCTCCAATATTTGGCTCCTATGAAACGCCGGCAGACTTTGGTGTGGGTGGTTTCGGGAAAGATGAAACCGTTCAAGGTAGCCGAGGTGGCGGTGCTATTAAGCTTGTTGCCAGTAACCGATTTGAAGTGTATGGCGATATTTTGGCTAATGGCAACTACTCTCGCGACGTAGGCGGCGGTAGTGGGGGATCTATCTGGATTGAAGCTTCTGAAATTATCGGTAATGGATACACCAAGATCGAAGCGTCAGGTGGGTATGGTTATTATGCTGCTTCTGGTGGTGGTGGCCGAATCGCCCTGTACTACGATTCACTTAGCGGCTTTGATCCAGGTAGCTATGTACATGCTATGGCGGGTCCGGGCACAAGTGGTGTCACTGCGTACGGTGGGCCCGGCACAGTCTACCTATATGATCGTTCATTGCCGTCAAACAATGGAAGGTTACTGATCATAAATAGGAGTGAGAGTAGCTCTTACCTTCCGTTCCGTATTAGCGAGTATTTTGATACCCCTGTCCATTTTCATAATGCGAGGGTTGTTGTAGAGGAGGGGGCCCATATTGGGGCGCCGATAACAGGCTCTCGTT
>NZ_JBSWXV010000012.1:0-107544 GCF_056160765.1 Microbulbifer sp. ABE4_465 | reverse complement strand
TATTGCTTGATCGAATTTTTAAACAACTCAGCGTGGCGCTCGGCCCTCACTGTGGGATGCGCATTTTACACATCCAATCTGCTGAAGCAAGTGCTTTTTGCAGACTTCTTTGAAGCGCGAAACCGTTATAAATCAACGCTTTCCGACGCTTCGATCATCCTTTGGATGCCCCCTCCAGCAGCGCTGAAGGCTTAAGAAGGACGCGCATTATATGGCGCCAATCTCGTTTGGCAAGCTCTTTTTCAAAGCTTTTTTCAGGGCCGGGAATCGGCGATTGATCGACCTGATTCCCAGCACTGGAGGACTGCCTGGAGCCCCGCCGAAGTGGCGCGCACTATAGCGCTCACGCTTCAGATGGGCAAGCACTTTGCTACAACCCAAAATGAAAAAAATCATTTTAAATCAAGAGCTTACCCAGCAATCTCGCCGCGACTTGCGTTGCCGCTCAAGCAGCGAGGGCGCGAACTATACGGGCCACCCATGGTCTGCGCAAGCACTTTGTGAAAGATTTTTTCGACCACCGAAATTTCGCGCAACCCCATGAAAAATACATGAATTTGAGCGAACAAAGCCCCGGGCCACCCAAAGTAGCCAGTCACTTTCGCGCAAGGGATCTAATGAGCTTAGTGTGGGGCGGCAGAACTGCCAAATGAATCAAGAAGAAATACCGGCCAATCCACTTGCGAGCCGGCAGGCCTAGTCAGGTGACGCCCGCCGGCACCACCTGACCACAAACCAAGAATCAGCTCCGCTTGTCTTCCTTGGGCGCCCCCTCTACAGAAGCGACATCGCGATTCGTCGCCCCGTCAGAGTCGTGCGCCTCGGAAGCGACTTCATTTTGCACGGATTCCCGGGCGCCATCAGCAGCAGCCACTTTACGACGCTCGCGCAGCGCGCCCCACGCCCACAGAACTGGCCCGGAGAACGTATAGATAATCGCAATTACCAACAACACACGCGGGGGGTCAATGGTTACCAGACTGAAGATCAAGATAATCGCCAGCATCATTACAAATGGCACCCGCCCCTTGAAGTCGAGCTTTTTGAAGCTGGTGTAGTGAAAGTTGGACACCATCAGCAGCCCGGCAGCAGCAGTGACCAGGGCGGCAATAATGGCCAGCCCGGTTCCCACTTCCGCTTCGTGTCCCGCCCAGACCATACTCGCGACAATCGCCGCCGCTGTTGGGCTCGCAAGCCCGATAAATACGCCTTTGTCGACCGTGTCCACCTGGGTATTAAAGCGCGCGAGTCGCAGTGCAGCGCAGGCGGCATACAGGAAAGCGGCCGCCCAGCCCAGCTTGCCGAGCGGCCCCAGGCCCCAACTGAACACTACCAGCGCGGGCGCGAGCCCAAAGGAGACCATGTCGGACAGAGAGTCATACTGAACGCCAAAGGCACTCTGAGTATCGGTCAGTCTAGCCACGCGACCGTCCAGCCCATCGAGAATCATCGCCGCGAATATCGCAATGGCGGCCGCCTCAAAGTTACCCCCCATTCCGGCGATAATGGCGTAGAACCCACTGAACAGTGCACCGGTCGTAATCAAGTTCGGCAGCAGGTAAACGCCTTTCGCCCGTACCTTCTTGCCACTGGCCGAAACCTCTTCCTCCACATGCTCGTCGACGGGCAGGCGGATTTCCTCATCGGATCCCAACCCCTTGGGTTGAGTGTCCTTGTTATCGCTCATACAGGCTTCCTTAAAAGCACAATTTGGTTATCTCCCTGGCAGTGTACAGTGGCGGGCCGGCAAAAAAAAAGCGACGGGACCGCTAAGTCCCGCCGCTTTGTGATCGAAAGCTGCTAATCGGTGGGATTAGCTGTTGCCTTCGGTCTTGTCGATGATCTTGTTGGCCTTGATCCAGGGCATCATGGAACGCAGCTTGGCACCAACTTCTTCGATCGGATGCTCACCACCGATTCGACGCTCTGCTTTCAGGCGCGGCTGACCGGCGAGAGATTCCAGCATGAAGTCTTTAGCGAACTTACCGGTCTGAATGTCTTTCAGCACACGCTTCATTTCCGCTTTGGTCTCTTCGGTCACAATACGCGGGCCGGTTACGTAGTCACCGTACTCTGCAGTGTTGGAGATAGAGTAGCGCATGTCGGCGATGCCGCCCTGGTACATCAGGTCGACGATCAGCTTCAGTTCGTGCAGACACTCAAAGTAAGCCATTTCCGGCGCGTAACCCGCTTCGGTCAGGGTTTCAAAGCCAGCCTGCACCAGTGCGGATACACCACCACACAGTACCGCCTGCTCGCCGAACAGGTCGGTCTCGGTCTCTTCGCGGAAGTTGGTTTCAATAATACCGGAGCGACCGCCGCCATTGGCAGAGGCGTAGGACAGAGCCAGCTCTTTGGCGTTACCAGAAGCATTCTGGTAGATCGCGATCAGGGTCGGAACACCGCCGCCTTCCAGGTAGGTAGAACGCACAGTGTGGCCCGGGCCTTTCGGGGCAATCATGATAACGTCGACCTCTTTCGGCGGCTCGATCAGCTCAAAGTGCACGTTGAATCCGTGGGCAAATGCCAGGGCGGCACCAGCTTTCAGGTTCGGCGCAACCTGCTCCCGGTATACGCCAGCCTGGTACTCGTCCGGAGTCAGGATCATCACTACGTCAGCGTCTTTCACTGCATCGGCAACTTCCGCTACGCGCAGGCCCGCTTTCTCTGCCTTCGCCCAGGAAGCAGAACCTTTGCGCAGACCAACCACAACGTTGCTCACACCGGAGTCTTTCAGGTTGTTGGCGTGGGCGTGGCCCTGAGAACCGTAACCGATGATGGCAACGGTCTTGGACTTGATCAAAGAGAGGTCACAATCTTTATCGTAGTAAACTTGCATAACTTACTTCCTGCTTAGTGTGCTTTGAATTTCAGCCCGGGATCAGACCCCGGAAATTCCTGTTTCAATGTTTGACGCTCAAATACTGAGAATTTTCTCACCGCGGGCAATCCCGCTCACCCCGGAACGGACCACTTCCATAATGGTGTGCTCGCCCAGCGCCTGTAAGAAAGCGTCGAGTTTTTCACTGGTACCTGACACCTGTACCGTGTACATGTTGCTGGTGACATCGACTATCTGGCCGCGAAATATATCCACGCTGCGCTTGACTTCATCGCGCTGCGCACCGGTCGCACGGACCTTTACCAGCAGAAGCTCGCGCTCGATGTGGGACCCTTCTGTCAGATCCACCAGCTTTACCACATCGATCAATTTGTTCAGATTCTTGGTGATCTGTTCAATCTTGTGGTCGTCCCCGATCGTTGTCAGGGTAAGACGCGACAGGGTCGCATCCTCGGTTGGCGCTACCGTCAGGCTCTCAATGTTGTAGCCTCGCTGGGAAAACAGGCCAACCACCCGCGACAGTGCACCGGGTTCGTTCTCCATCAGAACTGAAATGATTCTGCGCATCCTGTTTACCTCCCTTTATGTCCGTTCCGTCTTGCTGAGCCACATATCCCGCATGGAGCCATTTGGCATGACCTGCATGGGGTAGACGTGCTCAGACGGGTCGACATAAACATCGATAAACACGGTGCGATCTTTGATCGCGAAGGCCTCGGCCAACTTGCCGTGGAGCTCGTCGCGATGCTCGATCTTCATTCCAAGATGCCCGTAGGCTTCCGCCAGCTTGATAAAGTCCGGCAGGGACTCTTCATACACGCTGTTGGACAGACGCCCTTCGTACTGCATTTCCTGCCACTGTTTAACCATGCCCAGGGCCTGGTTATTCAGACACAGGATTTTTACCGGAAGGTTGTACTGGGTTGCTGTAGACAGCTCCTGAATACACATCTGGATACTGCCTTCCCCGGTCACGCAGACGACCTCCGCATCCGGATGTGCCGCCTTCACCCCCAGGGCCGCCGGCAGGCCGAAGCCCATGGTGCCGAGACCACCGGAATTGATCCAGCGACGGGGCTTGTCGAACAGATAGTACTGCGCAGCAAACATCTGGTGCTGACCAACATCGGAAGTGACATAGGCATCACCATTGGTAATCTGGTGCACCGCACTGATCACTTCCTGCGGCATCAGCATATCGCCATCTGTACGGTAGCGCGGCGCCGTGTAAAGTCCATGGCGCTCGCGCCAGTCGTCGATCTGCCGCCACCAGTCCACGATCGCGGATTGATCCGGCATGTCCTTGGAGGCTTTCAACATCTCCAGCATTTCTTTCAATACCGACTGCACGGTGCCCACGATCGGCACATCAGCAGTGATAGTTTTGGAAATGGAGGCAGGATCCACATCGATATGGATCACCTTGGCACCCGGGCAAAACTTGTTAGGAGTATTGGTCACCCGATCGTCGAAACGAGCGCCCACCGCGAGAATGACATCCGCATGGTGCATCGCGGTGTTGGCCTCAAAGGTGCCGTGCATACCCAGCATGCCAAGGAACCGCTTATCGCTACCCGGATATGCACCCAGCCCCATCAGCGTATTGGTCACCGGGAAATTCAGCCGCTGCGCCAGTTCCGTCAACAGCTCGGAGCCATCCCCCTGCACCACACCACCGCCGGCATAAATTACCGGGCGCTTGGCGGCCAGCAGCAATGCAACCGCCTTGCGGATCTGGCCGGTATGGCCTTTACCCGCAGGCGTGTAAGAGCGCATGCGCAGTTTTTCCGGATAGGCGTAAGGATAACGATCAACGGGGTTGGTGACGTCTTTGGGAATATCGATTACGACGGGACCAGGACGGCCAGTGGAGGCGATGTAAAACGCCTTTTTAACCACCTCGGGGATTTCTTCCGCCTTTTTCACCAGGAAACTGTGCTTCACGATCGGGCGTGAACAGCCGACCATGTCGGTTTCCTGGAAAGCGTCTTCACCGATTTTGTCCGACGGCACCTGACCAGAGATCACCACCATCGGAATGGAGTCCATATAGGCGGTGGCAATACCTGTGATGGCATTGGTGGCACCGGGGCCGGAAGTCACTAGCACCACACCGGTCTTGCCGGTTGCCCGGGCATAACCGTCTGCAGAGTGTGTTGCACCCTGTTCGTGACGCACCAGCAGGTGCTTGATGCCTTTCTGTCGGAAGATGGCATCGTATATATGCAGCGCCGAACCGCCGGGGTAACCGAATATCAGGTCTACCCCTTCATCCTGCAGCGCGCGAACCAACATATCGCCGCCGGAGAGTAATTCCACTTGAGCCCCCTCAATAATTCCCATTTGTTAGGATCCGCATCATCCACAAACCACAGAATAGCCGGGTGGCGCGAAAGCCAGACGGCGATTCTAAAGGAAAAGCGTGATAAATATCAGCCTTAAACGCAGAATTAGCCCGTTTTTTAGGATAACTTCACGGCAATGCCAAAACTGCGCGGAACCCGACCGGTCGCGGAACCGGGGTGCGGGCCCCAAGGCCTCCAGATGGGGAGGGCCTCCTCGGCAGGAGGTAGTGGGTGCTTAACCCACTGGGGAGAGAGTGCGGGCCGCGGGGTGTTGCGGTGACATCTACTTCGCCGAGTGAACCGCAAATTGTCCAGTTTGAATTGCCAGTGTCAACCAGAGCGTGACCGCCATTCACAAATTCGCCAACTGTGCCGCGACTGCCGCCCCACCAGCAAAGCGCCCTCCGCCTATAAATTGTTAACTGGGTTGCGAGATACCCGGTGACGCCCGTTACAATGCGACAATAATGACCTGCGAAAACAAGACAGTACAAAGGCGACCCCCCATGCGCACACTGATGGCAACCCTCACTCTTTCTCTGGGCCTGATGGCAACCGCACACGCTGATGGCATTTATAAGTGGGTGGATGAGAACGGCGTAGTTCACTTCGGATCCCAGCCCCCCCAAAAGGAGCAGGTGGAAGTGGTCAAGGCGCCAAAGTCGGAACGATACCGTCAGTGGCAGAGCGAGCAACAGGCGCTGCAGGCGAAACAGCAGCTCACCACCGCAGCCAAACCGGATGACAAGGCTCAGCCCACGGCGGCGCCGACACAGTCCGGCCATGATGAACAGCAGGAGCCGCAAGCAGTAAATCAGGCAGAAATGGCTGCCCGCGCGCAGCGCTGCCAGAGTGCCCGGCAGCGACTGCAGCAGCTGGAAGCCCATGCGCGCGTACGCGAAGTGGATGCCTCCGGGAATTACCGGGTACTGCCGGAGGAAGAGCGCCAGCAGCGAATCCAGCAAGCCCGCCAGGCTCTGCAAAACAACTGCTGAGTATTCACGGAGTCGGCGGAGCCCAATCCGCCGGGCACTGACCAGGCGGGCTTACCGCGCACTGTCGCTTTGCTGACGCAACACGCTCCCGCTATTCCCGAAGTCCCGCCCCAACATCAGGTACATCGCCGGCACCACAAATAATGTGAACAGGGTGCCAATGGTCATACCCGAAGCCACCACCAATCCCATGGCGAATCGCGCACCACCTCCGGGCCCTGCCGCAATCAGCAGCGGCACCATGGCCAGAACCAGCGAAGCCGTGGTCATCAGAATCGGCCGCAATCGGATAGTCGCCGCCTCTTCAATAGCCTCGCGCCGACTGCGCCCCTGCAGCTGCAACTGATTGGCAAATTCGACGATCAAAATCCCGTGCTTGGAGATCACACCAATCAGGGTAACCAGCCCCACCTGGGTGTAGATGTTCAGAGTGGTGAGCCCGAGGCTGACAAAAATCATTGCCCCACACACACTCATGGGCACGGTCATCAGCATGATGAGCGGATCCCGCCAGGACTCAAACTGCGCCGCCAGCACCAGATAAATCACGACCAGTGCGAAGAAGAAAGTGAGCACTAGGTCAGACCCTTCATTCTTGTACTGCCGCGACTGCCCGGAGTAATCGGTAGAGTATTCCCGCGGCAAAATCTCCTGGGCGGCAGTCTCGAGAACCCCCAGTGCTTCCCCCAGTGGCACCCCGGGGCGTGGAACCCCGGAAATAGTCACCGCATTCAACTGCTGAAAGCGCTTCAGCTGCTGCGGCTCTACGGTTTCCTCAAGCCGCACCAGTGTGGAGAGCGGCACCAGGCTGCCATCGCCGGCGCGAATGTAATACTGCTTTAACTGCTCACCAGTCAGACGATCCACTCGCACCACCTGCGGTATCACCTTGTAGCTGCGGTTCTCCAGAGAGAAGCGGTTGGTGTAGGCGCCGGACATCATTGCCCCCAGCTCCCGCGCCAGATCTGCCATGGTGATGCCAATTGAGGCCGCCTTATCCCGGTCTATGACCACCGACAGTCGCGGCTTGTCCAGCTTCAGGTCTGCATCGAGGAAGATAAAACGTCGGCTGGCCAGTGCGCGCTCCATAATTTCATCGGCAAAGCTGGCCAGCGTGGAAATGGGCTCGGTAGTGCCAATTACAAACTCCACCGGCAAGGTACCGCCGGCGGTGGGCAGGCTGGGAGGCACAAAGGTCGCGACCTTGAGACCCGCGATCTCCGATACCTCACCGCTAATGACTTCCTGCATTTCCTGGGTGTTTTTGTCGCGCTTGTTCCAGGAAGACAATACGAAACCGGCGATCGCACTATTGGTACTGTTGCCCGCACCACCGACACCGTTGAGCAGGAAAAGGTTTTCGACTTCCGGGTGTCGATCGCGCACGGAATTGATCTGACGGGTGTACTGCTCCATGTAATCCAGGGTGGCGAAGGAGTCACCACTGGCAATACCCAATACAAATCCGCGATCCTCCTTTGGCTCCAGCTCACTGGGGGACGTGACAAACAGAAAATAGCAACTGCCAAGCACAATGAGCCCAAAAACCAGAATGACCAGCCGCTCGTTCAGGGCACCGTGCAACCGTCGCCGGTAACCGGATTCAAGCCCTTCCAGTCGCCGCTCGAGCCATGCCTCAAAGCGATTACTGCGTTGACCATCCTCCGCCCGCAATACCTTCGCCGCCATCATGGGCGACAGGGTAAGCGCAACTACACCGGACAGCAGTACAGCCCCGGCGAGGGAAAAAGCAAACTCCACAAACAGCGTGCCAGTGAGCCCGCCGAGAAAACCAATCGGCAGGTATACCGCTATCAGCGTGGTGGTCATGGCAATGATCGGCCAGGCAAGCTCGCGGGCGCCCTGCACTGCTGCATCCTCTGGCGCCATACCTTCTTCAATGTGTCGATGCACATTTTCCAGCACTATGATCGCGTCATCCACCACAATGCCAATGGCGAGCACCATGGCCAAAAGGGTAAGCAGATTGATGGAGAAGCCCATCAGCAGCATCAGGAACAGCGCTCCCACCATAGAAAGCGGCACCGCCACCGCCGGAATAATGACGCTGCGAATAGAGCCAAGAAACAGGTAGATCACAACAATGACTATCAGCACCGCTTCAACAATGGTTTTAACAACCTCATTGATGGAGTCCTGAATGTATTCGGTACTGTCATAGGGAACCTCCCCCAACATCCCCTCAGGCAATTGAGGAAAAATCTCCTTGTGCAGCTTGTCCCGAACCTCAGCGATCACCTCCAGGGCGTTCGCATCCGGTGCCACCTCAACTGCGACGAAGGTCGCCGAGCGCCCATTAAAGGTCACCGAGGTTTCGTAGGATTCAGATCCCAGTTCGACATCGGCAACATCTTCAAGGCGCACCAACTGATCATCATCGGCGCGCACTACCAGGCGACGAAATGCCTGCTCGGAGGCGATATCCGTATCCGCACGGATATCCATGGCAACCCGCGATCCCTTGGTACTGCCCACTGCGGCCAGTACATTGTTCAGACGCAGCGCACTGCTGACATCCCCCGGGGTCACACCCTGCGCGGCCATTTCCGCGGGTTTAAGCCATATGCGCATGGCGAAGGTGCGGTTTCCCAGCAGTGCCGCACGCTGCACACCGGCGATCGTAGACAACTTGGGCTGCACCACTCGCGTGATGTAATCGGTGATCTGATTGTTGTCGAGGATTTCAGACGAAAATGAGAGGTACATGGCGGCGATGGTTTCACCGACAGCGAGGTCTACCGTCGGGTCTTCCGACTCATCCGGAAGCTCGTCGCGCAGCTTGTTTACCTTGGCGGCAACCTGGGTGAGCACTTCGCTGGGGTCGTAGTCGAGCCGCACATATGCCTGAATAACCGAGATACCCTGGATACTGGTGGAGACGATATAGTCCAGGCCATCGGCGCTGGCGATCTCTTGCTCAAGGGGGGTAGTGATAAACCCCTGAACCAAATCCGCATCCGCGCCCACATAGACGGTACTGATGGTAATGACGGCATTTTCCAGTTCCGGATACTGACGCACATTGAGTTCGGAGGTCGAACGCAGCCCCAACAGGAATATAAACAGGCTGACTACACAGGCCAGTACCGGTTTGCGAATAAAGATGTCGGTAAAATGCACTCGGCGTCCTTGCCGGCAGGCGCCGCCCGCTAGCTGTTTTCCGGGTCCGGAGCGATCTGCTCGGGCGGCGGGTTGTCGTTGTTGATGATCACCCCACCCTCGTTGCGCAATTTCAGCAGCCCGCTGGTGGCAACCTGGTCACCAGCCTCTACCCCCTCGGTTATTTCGATCAGGTCACCGCGCTCCTCGCCGGTCTTCACAAATCGCTTGATCGCAATCCACTCGGCGGGCTTCCCACTTTCACGTCCCATCAACTGCTTGTCGTTGGTACTGGCTGCCGCTTTACTCTTCGACTTGCGAATAACAAATACCGCATTTCCGTAGGGTGCATAGCTGATGGCTGTACGCGGTACCACGAGTACATTGCGAAACTTTTCCACCTTCACGGCGACATCGGCAAACATACCCGGGCGCAATTGCCGCTGCGGGTTTTCGAGTGTGGCCTGCAGCAGGAAAGTGCGATTGCGCGGGTCGATCGCCGGGTCAATGGCCGTAATACGCCCCTGGAACTTACTCGCCGGAAGCGCGGCCGCGGTGAGTTCGACACTTTGGCCTTCCGTAACCCGGGTAAAGTCCCGCTCGGACAGGGAAAAGTCCACATAGATCGGATGTAGCTGCTGCAGTGATACCACAGCATCACCTGGTGAAACGTTTTGTCCAAGATCAACCTGGCGAATACCGAGCTGACCGGAGAACGGGGCGATAATCGTGCGCTCACTAATCGTGGCACGCTGCACAAGCAGGTTTGCCAGTACCTGATCCAGGGTGGCCTGGGCCTGATCCAATTCACGAAGGGTGGCGACACCTTTCGTGTAAAGCTGCGATATCCGTTTAAAGTCTCGCTCCGCCAATCTGCGTTCGGCTTCCAGTACTTCAATCTGTGCTGTTTCCGGATCGGCGGTGAGTTCAGCCAGCAGTGCGCCTTTATCGACCGCCTGGCCGGACTCAAAGTAAATGGCTTTAACTTCACCCTGCGCGCGCGTGGTGACGTCGACGCCATTAATGGCGCGCAGGCTACCTACCGCATTCAAGCGGGTTTGCCAACGTTGTGACTGCACTTGCGAGGTGGTTATCGTGGCGGGGGGCAATGACATGTTGTCCATAAACTGGTTCATCATGTAATTGCCGAAAAATTTGAAACCGAAGATACCGCCGAACACGACAAGGCAGGCTAGCAGCATCCACAACATGCGCCGGTTAAATAGCTGCCTTGCCAGTGTCATACATCAGATCCATTGAAGCGTAAGCACTTCGATTCCTCGCAGGTGGCGGCGGCGCAACCGGGTAGCAACTTGTGAGACACGCCGTAAACCCATCCTTGGGGGCTCTGCAAAAACATCCTGTTTTTGAAGGTCTCACAAGTTGCTACCCGGCCCCGCCACCTTCCCAAATACCTTTGAGCTACTTTTCAAAAACCGCCTTATCCCCTTCCAAAGTCGCATGAATGGTGTCCCCAGGTACAAACTTCCCGGACAGCACATCCTGAGCCAGCGGGTTTTCGATCCACATCTGAATAGCACGTTTAAGTGGACGCGCGCCATACACCGGGTCAAACCCGACATCGGCAAGTTTGCCCAGCAGCTCGTCGGAAATCTCCATTTTCAGATCCCGGTCGAGCAAACGCTTGCGCAGGTTCTGCAGCTGTATCTCGGCAATGGAGCGCACTTCTGCGCGATCCAGGGGATGGAATACCACGACCTCGTCGATACGGTTGATGAACTCCGGGCGGAAGTGTTCGCCAACCACGTCCATCACCGCCGCTTTCATCTGCCGGTAGTGAATCTCCGAATCGATTTCATCGTCGTCGCGGGCACTGGCGTATTTCTGGATCAGGTCCGAACCGAGGTTAGACGTCATCACGACCACGGTGTTGCGGAAGTCGACGGTGCGACCCTGGCCGTCGGTAAGGCGACCGTCCTCGAGTACCTGCAGCAAAATATTGAATACGTCCGGGTGGGCTTTCTCCACCTCGTCCAGCAGCAGCACCGAGTAGGGTTTGCGGCGCACGGCTTCGGTCAGATAACCGCCCTCCTCATATCCCACATAACCGGGGGGCGCGCCGATCAGCCGGGCGACAGAGTGCTTCTCCATAAACTCCGACATATCTACACGCACCATGGCGTCTTCGGTGTCGAACAGGAATTGCGCCAATGCCTTGCACAGCTCGGTTTTACCCACACCGGTAGGGCCGAGGAACAGGAAAGAACCATTGGGGCGATTGGGGTCGGCGAGGCCGGCGCGGGAGCGACGTACCGCGTTGGACACCGCCTCCACCGCTTCGTCCTGGCCGATCACCCGATCGTGCAGGGACTCTTCCATGCGCAAGAGCTTTTCGCGCTCGCCTTCGAGCATTTTGGAGACCGGGATTCCGGTCCAGCGGGATACGACTTCCGCGACTTCCTCGTCGGTAACCCGGTTGCGCAGCAGCTGGTTTTCGCTGGTATCGCTGTTGTCCGATGCCAGTTTCAGTTGCTGCTCCAGTTGCGGGATTACGCCGTATTGGATTTCCGACATGCGGGTGAGGTCGCCGGCGCGGCGCGCGGCGTCCATATCCAGTTTGGCCTGCTCCAGCTTGTTTTTGATGTCGGCGCTGCCGGCCAGTTTGGCTTTTTCCGCTTTCCAGATTTCCTCCAGGTCGGCGTACTCTTTTTCGATCTTGTCGATATCCTCCTCGAGTTTCGCCAGACGCTTTTTAGCCGCCTCGTCGTCCTTGTCTTTCTTTACTGCCTCGCGCTCGATCTTGAGCTGAATCAGGCGGCGTTCCAGCTTGTCCATTTCCTCCGGCTTGGAGTCGATTTCCATACGGATACGGCTGGCTGCTTCATCGATCAGGTCGATCGCCTTATCCGGTAGCTGGCGATCGGTGATATAGCGCTGGGACAGCTTGGTGGCGGCAATAATGGCGGAGTCGGTGATATCGACACCGTGGTGCACTTCGTAGCGCTCTTTCAGTCCACGCAGAATGGCGATGGTGTCTTCTTCCGAAGGTTCGTCCACCAGCACTTTCTGGAAGCGGCGTTCCAGCGCGGCGTCTTTTTCAATGTACTGGCGGTATTCGTCCAGGGTGGTGGCGCCAACGCAGTGCAATTCACCGCGAGCCAGCGCGGGCTTCAGCATATTGCCCGCATCCATGGCGCCCTCGGCCTTGCCCGCGCCCACCATGGTATGCAGTTCATCGATAAACAGGATGACGCGGCCTTCCTGTTTGGAAAGTTCGTTCAGTACCGCTTTCAGGCGCTCTTCGAACTCACCGCGGAATTTGGCTCCGGCGAGCAGCGATCCGAGATCCAGAGACAACAGTCGCTTGTCTTTCAATCCTTCCGGCACCTCGCCATTGACGATGCGCTGAGCCAAGCCTTCGACAATCGCGGTTTTGCCCACACCGGGCTCGCCAATCAGTACCGGGTTGTTTTTGGTCCGGCGCTGCAGAACCTGAATGGTGCGGCGAATTTCGTCGTCGCGACCAATTACTGGATCCAGCTTGCCCGCTTCGGCGCGCGCCGTGAGATCCATGGTGTACTTATCGAGCGCTTGGCGGGCTTCTTCCGCCTGGGGATCGTTGACCTTTTCGTCGCCGCGTATTTTGGTAATCGCATCTTGAAGATGCTTCAGATCACCGTGGGCGTTCAGGATTTTCGACACTGCACCGGCAGCGGGGTCAAAGGCTGCAAGCAATACCGTTTCGCTGGCGATAAAGCTGTCGCCATTTTTCTGGGCTTTTTTATCCGCCAGATTGAACAGGCGCATCAGCTCCTGAGACATGCCGACGTCGCCGGTGGGCGTGCCAACGGTGGGCAGGCTATCCAGGCGCTTGGCGAGGTCATTGCGCAGGCCGTTGATATTAAAACCGGCCTGATTCAGAAATGCGGTGGCGCTGCCATTGGATTGATCCAGCAGAGCCTGAATAAGGTGTTCGGGAAGAATCTGATTGTGATCGCGACCAACGGCAATGGATTGCGCGTCCGCAATGGCGGTCTGCAATGGGTTGGTCATCCGGTCGATGCGCATGTGTTAATAACCTCTTGTGATCCTCTTCCTGATATAAAACGCGCCGGACACAAAGGCAGGCGACGCGCGGAAACGCAATGACGAATACAGTCTAGTGCTGATCAGTAATTTGCGGGCAGGAGGCGGGTTTTAAAGGGGGAAGTACGGCGAGAAATAGATTTCACGTCATGCCGGACCTGATCCGGCATCCAGCTTCGTAGCACTGGATTCCGGGTCAAGCCCGGAATGACGCTGAGAATGGGAAACCCGTAAGGTGGATAAGCGCAGCGCATCCACCAAAAAGTTACTTACTCAAACCAAATAAGAGAAGCCATGCGGCCGGTATTGCCATCCCGACGGTAGGAAAAGAATTCACTGGCCTCGGAAACGGTACAGCGGTCTCCGCCATAAACTTCCGCGACACCCAGTTCGGCGAGCTCGGCGCGGCCGAGGGCGTAAATGTCTGCCAGAAAGTGCAGCGGTTTTTGGGAATGAGGCACAAAGCACTGGGCGATGGCTTCCGCATGGGATTCGCTCAGGGAGGATTCGAAAGCGGCTTCAAGTACATCCACACCGCACTCGAACGCTTCCGGACCAATGGCCGGGCCGAACCACACCAGCAGATCTTCTGGCTCGCTATTCATCGCGTAGATGGTTTCGCGAATCACGCCACCGGTGAGGCCACGCCAGCCCGCATGAATGGCGGCGACTTCGCTGCCATCGCGATTACAAATCAACAGCGGCAGGCAATCGGCGGTCAGCACCGCACACACTATTCCGGGCTCACCGGTATAGCTGGCGTCGGCGGTCAGAATCTTGCCATCTGAATGCGCCACTACCGCCTTATCGCTGTGAATCTGCTCCAGCCACTGGGGCGGATTCGGCAAATTCAATTCCCGCTGCAGCCGATCCCGGTTCGCCTGCACCGCTTCGGGGGCATCCCCCACATGGTCCGCGAGATTGAACGCAGAGTAATCCCCCTCACTGTGCCCGTCGTGGCGCAGAGTAACTGCGGCGCGCACATTGGCGGGCGCGGGCCAGTCGGGCTTGAGGTAATGGTCGGCTGACATGGGAAAGGTCCTGTGAGGTTAAACCGGGGACAACGCGCCCGCGGATCAGAAATTGTCCGCGCGCAACAATTCGAGCAGTTGCAGCATATCTTCCGGCATTGGTGCCTGCCAGTGCATTGGCTCGCCAGTTTCCGGGTGAATAAGCGCTAACTCTGCAGCGTGCAAAGCCTGCCGCGGGAACTGCTGCAGTGCATGGATCAACTCCTGACTGGCGCCAGCGGGCAGCTTGCTGCGCCCGCCGTAGAGCGGATCGCCAATCAGCGGATGGCGGATATGCGCCATATGCACGCGGATCTGGTGGGTGCGACCGGTTTCCAGCTGGCAGCGCACCAGGGTATGCGCGCGGAACCGCTCTTGTAAGCGATAGTGAGTAATCGCTTCCTTGGCGCCCCCCATTCCTGCGATCTGCAATACCGCCATTTTCAGGCGATGGGTTTTGTGACGGCCCATGGGTGCATCCACGGTACCCCCACCACTCAGCGTGCCCTGCACCACAGCGTCGTAGAGGCGGCTGACGCTGCGTTCCTTGAGCTGATCCACCAGATCCGTCTGCGCCGGCAGGGTCTTGGCAACCACCATCAGGCCACTGGTATCCTTGTCCAGTCGATGCACGATACCAGCGCGGGGAATATTCTGCTGGCCCGCGCAGTGGGCCAGCAGGCCGTTCAGCAGGGTCCCGTCCGGATTGCCGGCGGCCGGATGTACCACCAGCCCGGCGGGCTTGTTGATCACAAGAATGGCATCGTCCTCATAAACGATATCCAGGGGCATTTCCTGCGCCAACCACTCCCCCTGAGCCTCTAATTCCGCACTCAGAGCCAGCAGTTCTCCGCCAAACAGCTTATCTTTAGGCTTGCCGGTACGGCCATCTACGGTAAGTTGGCCACCTTTTATCCAGGTTTGCAGGCGCGCTCGGGAATAATCAGGGATCAAATCCGCTGCGATCTGGTCAAACCTCTGCCCGGCGTACTCCGCGGGCACTTCAATTTCGAGTTGTATTTGATTGCTCATCCGAGAGGGTCTAGTGTCCTGTAACGCAATAAATGTGGTTGCCAGCAGGTTGCTTGTACTTTGGGCTGGCGGGGCGCTGTGGTTAAATAGCTGCCCTTCGGCCCCCGGTGAATTTTGGGCGGCTAGTTTAATAAGGTTGAGACGAATAATGATAGAGCGAGGGGCAATGCGGTCTTGGAATAGACAGTCCTGGAAAACCCTGTGTGTCGCATTTTTGGCTGTTTTGGTAGCCTCCTGTGCCAGTACGGACGAGGAAGAAGAGGGCCTGCCCACCGGTAACCGTACCGAACAGGCCTTTTATGAGGCCGCTCAGCGGCAGCTGAAGTCCAGCCAGTGGGAACTGGCGATCAAGAACCTGCGTGCACTGGAAGACAACTTCCCCTTCGGCAACTACGCCGAACAGGCGCAGCTGGAGCTGATCTACGCCTACTATCGCGACTACCAGAACGATGCGGCCATCTCCGCTGCGGACCGTTTTATCCGCCTGCACCCGCAGCATCGCAATGTGGACTACGCCTATTATATGAAGGGCCTGGCCTCCTTCACCGAAGGCAGCGGCCTGTTTGAGCGTTTCCTGCCCACCGACATGACCCGTCGTGACCCGGGCTCCGCACGGGAATCCTTCGCCTATTTCGCCCAGCTGATGGCGCGCTATCCCGAGAGCCGCTATGCGCCGGACGCGCAGAAGCGCATGATCCACCTGCGCAACCTGCTGGCGCGCTACGAAATTCACGTGGCCAACTACTACTTCAAGCGCAATGCCTACCTGGCCTCCGCCAACCGCGGCCGCTATGTTGTCGAGAATTTTCAGCAGACCCCGGCGGTGCCGGACGCCCTGGCGGTGATGGTGCAGTCCTACCACCTGTTGGAAATGCCGCAGCTGGAAGCCAGTTCCCTGGCGGTACTGCGCACCAACTACCCGGATCATCCGGCGTTCCGGGAGGACGGCTCCTTCAACTACAAGTACTACGCTGGTGCCAAGGGCCGCAATATTGCCCATCGCCTCACCCTGGGGCTGTTCGAGAAATCGGACCCCCGCGGGTTTGACAGCCGCGAGCTGTACAATGCCGAGTTCCGGCCGGAGCAGGCGCCGCTGCCTCCCGAGCTGAACTGATCCGGTTACAGCAGCCAAATAAAAAAAGCCCCCGTTACCCAAGGTACCGGGGGCTTTTTTGTGCCGTATACAGGCGGAGTTTATTCCCCAGCCTTCCAGCCATTGGTGATCGGGTAACGCCGGTCGCGACCGAAACCACGCTCGGAAACCCGCACCCCAACTGCCGCCTGGCGGCGCTTGTACTCATTGCGGTCTACCAGACGCACCACCCGCATTACCGTCTCCTCGTCAAAGCCCTTGGCGATAATGGCCGCGGCGCTGTGGTCGAGGTCGATATACAGCCGCAAAATCTCATCGAGAACCTCGTAGGGAGGCAGGCTGTCGGAATCCACCTGATCCGGCGCCAGTTCCGCGCTGGGTTCACGGGTGATCACCGTTTCCGGGATGACTTGGGACACCGTATTGCGGTAGCGGGACAGCGCGTACACCAGGATCTTGGGCACATCCTTCAGGGCGTTGTAGCCACCCACCATATCGCCGTAAAGGGTGGCATAGCCCACGGCCATCTCACTCTTGTTTCCGGTGGTCAGGACCATGTAGCCCTTTTTGTTGGAGATGGCCATCAGCAGCATACCGCGGGCGCGAGCCTGCAGGTTTTCCTCGGTGGTATCCCGCTCGCTACCCTCAAACTCTTGGGCCAGGGCGCCCATAGCGGCATCGAAGATGCCCTCGATGCCGATCACCCGGTAGTGAATACCGAGGCGCTTCGCCTGGTCCGCCGCATCGTTCTTGGACAAATCCGAGGTATAGCGGAACGGCATCATCACCGCTTCCACGCGATCCGGGCCGAGGGCGTCCACCGCGATCGCCAGGGTCAGGGCGGAATCAATACCGCCGGACAGCCCCAGCACCACGCCTTTAAAGCCGTTCTTGTTCACGTAATCCCGCACGCCGAGCACCAGCGCCTGGTATACCGACGCCAGATCTTCCAGTGGCTTGGCATCATTGCCCGCAGCGACGCTTACTTCCTCACCATCGGCCTGTACAGTGACCGGTAGCAGGCTCTCGACGAACTCCGGAGCGCGGCCGCGCAGGCTGCCGTCCTTGTCCACCGCAAAGGAGCCGCCGTCAAACACAAGCTCGTCCTGCCCGCCCACAGAATTGACATAGACGATCGGCATCTTTCCCGCCTGGGCCTGCCGCCCCAGCAGCGCCAGGCGCTCCTGGGCCTTTCCGCGATGGAAAGGCGAGGCATTGATATTCAGCATCAGCTTCGCCCCGGCGCGCTCCGCCTGAGCCACCGGCTCCGGGTGCCAGATATCTTCACAAATACTGATGGCCGTGGGCACGCCCTTAATGTCGACCACACAGGGCTGATCGCCGGGAATGAAGTAGCGCAGCTCGTCGAACACCTGGTAATTAGGCAGCTTCTGCTTGGCGTACTCAGCGACCAGTTCGCCGTCCTGAATCAGCCCGGCCATATTCAGTACCGCACCGGCCACCACTCGCGGGTAGCCAATCAGTACCGCACAGGGTAATTCGGCCTTCAGCAACTTATTCAGCGCATCGTCGATACGTTTCTGCATGCTTGGGCGCAACAAGAGATCTTCCGGCGGATAACCACACAGAGTCAGCTCCGGAAAAAGCACCAGATCCGCGCCGTGCTCTCGGTGCGCGCGGCGGGCGACCTCGACTACCTGGTCGGTATTGCCGGGAATATCCCCCACCAGCAGATTGATTTGCGCCAGCACTAGCTGCAAAGTAGACATCTCATAACCCCGTTAAACTGAGGCGGCTATTGTAGCCGCGCAGCCTGAGCGCACAATATCTGCAGGGGCCTGGGGCCCCTGACGCCGAAACTTCGCACACGATGAGAATAAAAAGTGAGCAGTCAGCCACTCACCGCACCAACAAGTGACCATTCAACGACCCACACCGAAACCCAGCGACCGGCTGCCGGGTTCCAGTGGAATTTACGGCAACGAGATCTCCTTAAAATATACGCCTGGTACCGGGTGGTCATTGGGCTAGTCCTGCTCGGACTATTCGCCTCAGGCCTCAGCCGCGGCGCGGTTGGCACACTGCTTCCCGCGCTTTACCTGAATACCGCGATAACCTATGCGGTACTCAATGTTGCCTGGCTGATGTTTCTTTACCCCAGCGGCTTTCGCACCACGCCTCTGCGCATCGGCAGTATTCTGGGTTGCGACATCACCGCCTTCCTGCTGCTTATCCAGGCAAGTGGCGGTCTCGACTCTGGCGTCGGCTACCTGCTACTGACCACGTGTGCCGTAGGTTCCTTGCTCCTCGACCGACGCATGGGCGCGTTCCTCGCAGCAATCACCAGTATCGCGGTCATCGCCCAGCAATTGATTGGCATTTTATATGGGCAGGCTGATACCCAGGATATTGTCTCGGCTGGCAGTCTTGGCATTCTGCTGTTTACCTGTGTAACCGCCCTCCAGTACCTATCGACACATATTCGACTCGCGAACGAAAAAGCTGAGAAAGAACGCCGGCAGGCAGCACGGCTACAGAGACTGACCCAGCAAATTGTGGCGCAGATGCGCACCGGTGTGATGGTGTTGAACGGCGAAGGGGAAGTAGAGCTGATCAACCGCGCCGCCCGGCAACTTCTCGGGCCACAGGAATTCGAAGGAAGAACTCTCAGTGAAGAATTGCACCGGAACCTGACAGAACTCAGGCAGCAGTCGGAAACTTCAAGCGGCATTTTTCAGGGTGGCGAGCACAGCGAAATCCGCGCGAGCGTCACGGCCTTGGGTAATGAGGCAAGTGATAGCAGCCTCGTGTTTCTCGAAGACCATCGCAAGCTGACCCAACAGGCTCAGCAGCTAAAACTCGCCTCACTGGGCCGCCTCACCGGGTCCATCGCCCATGAAGTGCGCAACCCGCTCAGCGCGATCAATCACGCGGCAGAACTGCTCGGGGAATCCAGCACCATCTCCGAGGAAGACCGGAAACTCACCGAAATCATAGGTCGGCATAGCCAGCGCGTAAACCAGATCATTGAGAACGTGATGCAACTGTCTCGGCGACAGCCTGCACGGACACAACTTCTCGATCTTTGCCATTGGACCAAGCAATTTTTGGGCGACTACCAGCGGGAAACAGACACCAGATACAAAGTCATCGTACGGTGCCCGGAAACTCCCATCTATGCGCGATTCGACCCGCATCAAATGGCACAGGTCGCGACAAATTTATGTAACAACGCTGTGCGACACTCCCACGATGCAACCGGCCACTACTATGCGGAAGTGATCATTCGGTTACACCCGGAGCGCGAGCGTGCCCAGCTCGATTTTGTAGATATAGGCACCGGGGTGGATGAAGACCACAAAGACAAAATCTTTGAGCCTTTTTTCACAACCGAAGCCACCGGTGCCGGTTTGGGACTGTATATTGCCCGGGAATTATGCGAATCTACCAGAGCGAATCTTTATTACTGCAAAGACCAAAAAATGCGCAGTTGTTTCCGAATAGAGTTCGCCAACGCCGAACAGATTTTCTAACGAGCTTCTGATTGTCGATCAATAATAACGCTGAAGAATATGAGCGACCGTCAACCCATCGCCCTGGTTGTGGACGACGAACCAGACATCTGCGAACTGATTTCCATGACCCTGCAGCGCATGAGCGTTCGCGCGGATATTGCCATGTCAGTGACAGAAGCCCGCCGCCGCCTGCAGGAAAAACAGTACGATTTCTGCCTGACTGACATGCGCCTCCCCGACGGGGATGGACTGGACCTGGTAGAAACCATCCAGGACCGCCCATTCGACCAGGCGATTCCTGTTGCCGTCATTACCGCGCACGGCAATATGGACACTGCAATTTCAGCACTGAAGCTCGGAGCCTTTGATTTTGTCAGTAAGCCGGTAAACCTTGAGCGCTTGCGTACACTGGTGCAACTCGCACTGCGTTTGGGTGAAGACCGATTTCTCAAGGCGCAGGAGTTTCCACCATTACTGCAAGGACAGTCATCTGCTATTCAGGCGCTACGCGACGCACTGAGCAAAGCAGCGCGCAGCGACGCGCCGGTGCACTTGACGGGCGAGCCAGGTGCAGGGAAGGAACTGGCGGCGCGCTGTATTCACGATCTGGGGCCACGTGCGGAAAGCCCATTTGTGCCCCTGCACTGCTCGAGTATCCCTGCCGAATTTTTTGAGCAACTGCTGTTCGGAAATCAGACTGCCGGCAAAGAAGTACAGGGACTACTGCAGTCTGCCAATGGCGGAACCCTGTTTCTTGACGAAATCACCGCGCTTCCCAAAGAAATTCAGGTCAAACTTCTGCAAGTCATAGAGGAAAAGCGGTTCCAGCCTATTGGCGGTGAGGTATCTCAATCCCTCGATATCCGTGTGATCAGCAGCAGCCGGAAAAACCTTGCCAGTGAAACCCGTCGCGGTGAATTCCGCAGCGACCTGTATTTCCGCATTAACGTCATCGAGGTGATTGCCCCCGCCCTGCGAGAAAGGCAGGAAGACATCCCGCTGTTGACGCGCTTCCTGCTCCGCAGGCTAACAGAGAGCACCCCAGGCAGCCCTCCCCGAGCAGGCCAGGACGCTACCCAGGCCCTGCAGGCGCACTCATTTCCCGGCAACCTGCGGGAATTGGAAAATGTACTAGAGAGAGCACTTGCACGGTGCGAGTCCAATACCATTCGAGCTGAAGATCTCGATCTTACGGATGAACCTCCGGTGCCGGAGGCCGAAGACCGATCCCCGGAAACCAGCGAGCCAGCAGAACACCCCCGATCAGTTTATCCGGGGCAATTTACCGCCGCAGGTTTCGAGACACTGGATGATTTTCTGGAAGTAATTGAGCGAGACGCGATAGAAGCCGCGCTAAATGAAACTCGCTGGAACAAGACTGCCGCGGCGGAAAAGCTTGGAATAAGCTTTCGCTCATTGAGGTACCGATTGAAAAAGCTCAATCTGGACGACTAAGTTAGCACGCCCGTACTGTAATAGCCTGTGATTGGCATTTTCTTGGGCCTTGGTATGCTGCTATGCACACTCAAGGATGAGGATGCTGCTGATGCAACGGCACCATGGCACGACACTAATAGAGCTTGTCGTCACTCTCGCAATTCTTTCGATCATCGCAACAATCGCGTTGCCCGCTATGGGCGATCTGGTCGATCGCTATCGAACGCACATGAAAGCCAGGGAACTGTTCAACCTGCTAATCCTGATGCGAAGCAAAGCTTACAACAGACAGGAAAAATACACACTTTGCCCGAGTAGCGACAACACCAACTGCGGTGGCGACTGGTCAGCGGGCGCTATACTTTTTGCGGATCTCGATGGAGATGGAGATAAAGACTCAGGAGAGCAGGTCGAAAAACTGTTTTCGGGAGCAGAGTCCGGGGGGGCTTTAAGTTGGAATGCATTCAACAATAAGGGCTATATTATGTTCCGCCCCAACGGGACAACACCAGCGCAAAGCGGAAATTTTTCATATTGCCCTCCCAGTGGATACGCAAAAGACGGCTGGATAATAATACTGAACACAATTGGCCGCCCATATCTTGGAAAAGATAAGGACGGCGATGGCGTCGCAGAAACCGGTAGCGGGAAAAACCTCAGCTGTGGCACTTGAGCCAGCATCTCTTAGGCTGCCAGTTTATTTACTTAGCTGCAGGTTTTATCCCAGCACATATCACCTGCGCCGAAACCGTCCCGCCCCCTGTCCCAACCTTTCTCGCCATTGGAGCGCAACAGCAGATTACCATTATCTGCTTGTGCGCCTTTGGCCTGAGCCTGCAACTCGTAGCTACTGCCACCATTACTCAGGGTAATTCGCAAATTGTAGTATTTGGTGCCGCCGTCGAGCGGCGCTTCAGTCGCAAAAATCAGAGGCACGTTACTTGCTTCAGAGCCATTGTAACTGCCATTCTGAGTAAAATGTTGCTCCATTGCCTGGGCCAACCCCATTAATGCTCCCTGTGCATCTGCACGCCGAGAGTTCTTCACATACTCCTGATATGAAGGCATCGCGATACCGGCAATAATGGCGATTATCGCCACAGCAATCATTAGCTCGATAAGTGAAAAGCCGCGCTGTTGATTCATAGTGCTACTCAAAATTATTTAACCAAGAACATTTGTTCGGTATTACCGGTTTATTCAGGAGTAATCTCTTCCCAGGACAGTCGCCCTTCGCGCGCCCCACCGCCAACGTTAACATCCCGGTCGTTAATTGTGCCCGCACTGGTCGACGTATACTGTCTCTTTGCCCCCAGAAATCCTGGCTTGTTTGGAATCCCTTCATCAACCAGCTCACCTACGTAATCCATATCGGCACTATCAATCACCCCATCGCCATTTGCATCATACACAGCGAATTTAGTCGGCGGCAACCCGGTACGAATATCTACGGACATCAGCCAACCGTAGCCTCCCGCAGAGCACACCTGGCCGGTCGGAATCAGCGTATTGAAGAAAAGGACATTGCGAAGCAGATCTGGCCGTGTAGTAACCCGCTCCCCACCGTCTGGCGAGGTTCCAGCCTCGAGAGGAATATACCATCCGGAATCTTCCGTCCAGCTCAACTCGTCACCGCTCAATGTCCGATGAGTGACAGTGCCACCACCTTCTTGGGGCACATCTTGTTCACCAATAGATCGGGAAACCAGATCGCTCTTATCCAGTCCGTATACGCCATTATCGGATACTGCATAAAAGCCACCTGCAGAAGTATCTGCGGTATCGGTCGCAGTTAAATACTGACCAGTTCCAAATGTGACAAGCAGATTGGGACCCGGGCCACTCTCATAGGCTGTATTTCGTGCAACGAGGGGAGCCGCTGTAATTGGTTCTCCCGTCGCAGAAAACAGCGGTGCAGGAGAGCCCCCATTACTTTCCAATGCCCACTGACCGGTGCTCTCCACATCAAAGGCCCACATATTGCCGCGCAGGTCACCCGCGTAAATGCGGTCGATAGTGCCATCGAGATCCGAGTCGACAATTGCCGGTGTGGACAAGCCGTTAGGATTTCCCTGGCTTCCGGTCGCGGTAGAGATATACACATGCCCGCTTCCGTCGAGATACACGATAAACAAGCCAGCATCTCCTGTATGACTGTTATAGCCATTACCGAAAATCGCGGCCCACTTTCCATTTGACATACGACCAATTTGAGGGCGGCTAAATGAGTACCCGAGGTTGCTATTGTCATTGTCAGAGAACTCCCACAGGACCAACGACGCAGCATTTGTCTCGGAAAAATTCCCCGGGTCTGTCACATCCAGAGCAAAATACCCCTTGCCGCCTCCGGCGAGCCCGCCCACAAGAACGGTTTTCCACGCACTTCCGACATAAGCATCACCAACGGTGGGTGTACCATCAACATAGTACTTGTGAAGATAATTTTGCGAGCTCAGGGAGTGGACCCCCTCATCAGCAGTAGTGCTCGCCAAAGCAGCTGGTGCATACGCGATCAATTCCTTGCCAGCATTCGCTCCTGACATTGACGCATTAAATCCGTGTAGAAAACCATCATTCGCCCCTACATAAACCATAGGGGTTCTGTTTGCCTTACTACTTTTAAAGGCTGCATAACTGCTCGCCTCAGGAAATTCAGCACTATCCCAACTCGATGAGGGAGCACCGAGATACACAGGGGTAGAATTAACAATGTCGCCCAGCCGACTACCCCGTTGACGGAACTCGTCGCTGGCATTGCCTTCATTACTTCGATCTCCACGCTGATAAGCAATTCGCTCTGCAGCACGACCATCTTGAACAGCAACACCTGAAGAAGTGTTGATATTCAGGTCCAGCTCCGTGCCACCATCAGCACCAGTGAAATCGAGGCCGGCCTCAGTATATGGAACACCGCTGCTCCCGTTATGGGTCAATACCACTCGCTGGGTAATATCAGCCTGATCCAGGATGCTCCCCGCCTCCCAGGAAGAAGTGGATGATATGCTTCCGTCACTATTGATCGAAAGCGCGGACAACTCACCACTCCAGTCACCACTGTCAAATTTAGCGGCATACAGCGCAGAGTTCGCCTCTAACGAAGTGGAATTAAATGCAACTGAGCTGGAACTACCTACAATTGCGTGTACTTTGCTGATAATTTGATTAAACGTCACACTAAGTTCGGCAGCATTATCGGCAGAATAAACTCCGCCACCACCATGGTGGCCAGCGTTCACCATTACGTTGCTGTCGGAGAGTCCCTGATTAGCAAATCCAATCAGGTAACTAATGATATTGTTTTTTACTGAGGTCCCATCCGGCTCTTTTAGGTCAGGTCGTAAATCTATGTCATACAACGCCTTGATGACATCATCCATTGAGTCATTGTTTCCTGAGGTGCAACCTTTGGGGCCGCTGCACGCGTAGTCGTAATCATCTAATATATCGCTAACACTGCTATCGCTCGTTGGAGCACCATCCGTAAGTGCAACCATGAAGCTTTTCTGACAGTAGTATTGTATTGCCGCGCCCTCACCTGAAGCTGTAGGCACAGGAACTTCAGGATCAACATCATTCCAATCCGGAGAGCTCGCAAATATATTTTGTCCTGCAGTACTGACTTCCGTCCCCGTGTCATCAACGTACGTCAACTGCTGAGTTTCATGGCCACTAATAAAGTAACGGCCAACATCCTCGAATGTCTCACCCAAAGGAGTATTACCACCAGCACTGACCCCGGAAACAATACTTAACAAATCCGCCCTGCTGCTGTCATCAATACTCGTTAGACCTTGCAATGCTCTACCACCGTCACTGCCATCAAACTGCATCAGCCCTACGCGAACATCCTCCAGGCCAGAAATCAATTCCGCTGCAGCGGTTTTCATGATATCAGTACGGCGAATATCAATTTTAGAACGACGAGCATCGCCATTTGCATCCACAAAGTCAGCGGCGATATAAGAGCCTCCGCTTTCTTCAGAAAAATACCAGTTCAACAAATGCCCACTAACAGAGTTTTTCCGATAGTTCCCACTATCGGAGTTTGACATGTAGTAGTCACCGTCATTACCTTCAGCGTAAAGCCAGGCTCGGTAATCAGTATCATTGTCAAAACAGTTACTACTGGAGTTCCAGGTTCGCCAGCCCTCACCATCATTATCCAGGCGAAACTCGACCTCCCCCTTGTTCATACCATCCGAATCGACACGAAAGTCAATTTCATAAGTCCCAGTTCGCCAACGTTCACTATCGTAGTCGTAGTACCTGTAAGTCGCAGGTAAGGGGCTCGCACAACTGGCATAATCTGTATCTTCATCGTATCCAGAAGGTGGTAAAACCATTGTTTCCATAGATCCCGACGAATCGAGAACAAACATAATATTTGGCTCTGCAGAGCCTCGGGTATAGAGCGGTACATCAGACAAATTTCCCGGGGCAGCAGAGGCACTGGTTGCTAGCGTCAGCAAGAATGACGAAGATATCGTCCAGAAAGATAGTCTCGCTTTCATTCTGTTATTCCATTTCATTGTTCGGTCTCTATTCGAAAACTATGCCGGCAAATCGCCCTACATAGATCGCCCGTAAAAAGTCACAATTATTCTTTCTGTGCCACCAACACCTACGCCTCGGGTTACGATCTTAAATACTTGAATATCTTCATAATCCTGTCCGGTGTTTCCCGTACTCAGGTCTACATCAGATGCATTCGAGTCATCAGACGCCAACCCTGACATTTCAATGTACATACGCCCTTTCAATGCGTTGCCTTGATGATCAGTCATACCTACGTCTATTTCCGTGGTATTTGTATCGGTCCAGGTCGCGCCGGCAAAAAGATCGTCCGGTCCATCCCCGGCAGTTCGCATCCAGCCGGTTGTCCCAAAACCACTAGTATCCGCCAATCCGTCAATAACCAGCTCACCTCTCCGAGCCATTGATTCGGCGACTTCCAGGGCGACTTTAGCGTCTCGTGAGGCAAACGTCATACGCTCCCCCATTATCACGCTCTGCGCTCCGGAAACGCCTATCAGTGTCAAAACCATCAGCAAGATCAGGCTTACTATGAGAACCGCCCCTTTTTGGGCGTGAACCTTTTGCATTACATACTCCCCCGGTTACGCACCTTGACGGTGGCAACATAGAGCTTTCTCAATCGACCGTCCGTATACGTCGTTTCAGTTCCATCAAGCTCAGTAATCGTTTGCGTATCGACACCCGCAGCCGTGTCACTAGTCACCAGCAACTGCAATTTAATCGAAGTTACCTCAGCCATATTATCCAGGTTGCCATCCGCACCCTGCCAGACATCTACCACGCCATCACCGGAGGTATCACGGCCATACGCAATTTGCATGTCTTCAATTCCAGGAACCAGCTCCTGGGAATTTCCGTTCTCATTCCGGACGAAGAGAGAGTTATCTCCCGCAGTACTTTCGGCAATAAAGTACGTGCGCTGGTATGGCGCTAAAATTTTGGCTTCAGCTCCATACACCTCTTGTAGCGTCGCGCCATGAGCAAAGGTCCGGTTTCCCGCGCCAATATCACCTGTAACACCCGTAATTGAGACCACATCGCCAACCCGGCAGTTTGAAATCAAGACGACATCGCCCGCTGCAATGGGGCAATTAGCAGTCACCTGATTTCCGCCATTGGCCATTCTTCCCACGCCTGCGCACGCGTCCGCCGAACTTCCGATAACCAAAATGTCGCTACCTGCGATCACATCCATACTGCCGACTTTTTGGCCTGCCCCTGCGTTGTCTATTCCCTGAATTCCATCAGCACCTATCGCCGCGAAAAAACCGGTCGGCGAACTGAGGTTGTTTACAATGCTGTCTCGATCTGGTGCGCATCCCCAGTAATCGGCAGCACGAATTTCCTTGCTCAGCATATCCAGTGCAAATCGACCACTCTCCTGTATACGAGAGAATGCCGTCTGAGTGCGGGAGGTGCTCGTGTTGCTCTGAAATACCTGTAACACACCGAGCAGCAAAAGTGAGCTCAGAACGATACCCACCATCAACTCCACTAATGACAAACCTCGCTGTCGGGCAATCAGTCGCATATCAAAGCTCCACCGTCATAACAAAACTGGTGTCTTCCGCTCCACCTTCAGAGCTACCGTAATTTTCACCGGTGTGCTGCTGCTGCCATGACAGTGTCACGGTAACTTCATCACCATTTCGGCCGATGGTGCCAGACGCCGAGGGTAAGTTAGATTTAATCACCTGCCCCCATTCGTATAGATCCAGGCTGGCCAATTCATTTACCGTACAAGCAGAATTACAGCTATTACCGCGAGTTTCGCTTCCATCTACCGTTCCGTCGTAACTCCCCTGTTCCAACCCACTGGGGTTCGCGCGCATGCGCTCGACGATATCCTGAGCAGCCAATGCAGCCATATACCTTTGATTGGCCCCATTACCATTTTTCAAACTCAGCGTCTGCGTTGCAGCAACACCTAACAACCCAACGGCAAGAACCAGAACGGAAATCAGCACCTCTATCAAGGTGGCACCCTGCTGCTTTAACATCCCGCGCTTCACTTTATGTTTCATTTCCCTGACCCCTAGCCACTACAGGCGGTATTGGTAAGAAGGCGTACGGCTCCCGACACCAGCACTTCCAGCTGGCGCCCGTGATTGCCAGCACGACTGTCGCAGACACCCAGAGTAAGCTTGTCAGTCAAATCTGACTCACCACGAGCATTAAACATAAATTGCAGATTGGCAGTATCGGTACCACCAACATCAGCTGTCACGGCAAGGCTCGCATTCTCGATATCGAAAACGCGCAACACAGTGTCGCTATTATCGAAACTGTCATTACCATTGTCGTCCACGTAAACTCTGAGCCCGTTGCCCACATCACCGCCCACAGCGCTCACACCGACGCCGCCACTTGAGCGTACCGCTTCGGCGCGCGCGAATTGAAGAACCGCATTGATGTCATCAGTTTTGGTCACGATCCGGTAGTCCTGAATCAATGAGCGGAAGGAGGGCACCCCTACAGCCGCGATTATGCCAAGCACGCTAATCACGACCATAAGCTCTACGAGTGTAAAGCCCCTCTGACTTGGAGTGTTGTTCATTGTTTGTTCAACCTGAATCACGGGAGGGCTGAGTTTCAGCCCAATACACGAATGTTATGGCTTTATATCAGTTCAAGGAGGGAAAGGAAGTGAAGGCGTCGACTCTTCTCCGCGGACCTGACAGGCGGTAATGGGAGGCCGACAAGCGGATCAAAGCGGGGTAGCTCCCACTGTGCGGGAGCTCAAAAATTCAACGCAACTCTCGGGGTAAGCTGAAACTAATGTTTTCCGGGATACCGTCCACTTCATCGGGAACATTTGCCCCGAGGTCCCGCAGCTTCTGGATGACTCTCTCAACCAACACCTCTGGTGCGGATGCTCCTGCGGTGATACCTACAACACTTTTGCCCGCCAGCCACGATGAGTCGACACAATCTGGGCCGTCGACGAGGAAAGCGTCTGTACCACAGCGCTCCGCCAACTCGCGTAGTCGATTGGAATTGGAGCTGTTCGGGCTCCCCACGACCAGTACAAGATCACACTCCAGCGCGAGTTGACGCACCGCATCCTGACGATTCTGCGTCGCATAGCATATATCGTCCTTGCGCGGGCCGCGGATATTGGGAAACTTGGCTCGTAGGGCGTCGATAACCCGGGAGGTATCATCCACAGACAGGGTTGTCTGGGTGACGAAGGTCAGGTTGTCTGGGTCTTTCACTTCCAGTTCAGCAACATCCTGTTCGTCTTCCACCAGATAGATGGCGCCACCATTACTCCTGTCGTACTGGCCCATGGTGCCCTCGACTTCCGGGTGACCTTCATGGCCGATCAGAATGCACTCACTGCCATCGCTGCTGAATTTGCTCACTTCCATATGCACCTTGGTCACCAGCGGGCAGGTAGCATCGAAGACTTTCAGGCCGCGGTTTTCGGCCTCCTGCTGTACCGCCTTGGAGACGCCGTGGGCACTGAAGATGACGATGACATCGTCAGGCACTTCATCCAGCTCGTCCACAAACACCGCACCGCGTTCACGCAGTGTGTCCACCACGAACTTGTTGTGAACCACTTCGTGGCGCACATAGATAGGCGCGCCGAACACGTCGAGGGCGCGGTTGACGATATCGATCGCGCGGTCGACACCGGCACAGAAGCCGCGGGGGTTAGCGAGACGAATCTGCATGCTTGTTCTGTCCTTGACCTTCTGAACCAACAAATTAGTTTACTGAGGCCACTTCAAGAATTTTAACGTGGAAAAATACAGTCTGGCCGGCGAGGGGGTGGTTGAAGTCCACTTCCACATCGTCTTCGCCGATCTCCCGGATAACGCCGGGAAGCTCGCCATCGCCGTTATCGAAAGACACGACCAGCCCCTCTTCCAGTTCCATATCCGGTGAAAAGTGGCCCTTCTTCACTTTCTGGACATTGGACGGGTTGCGCTGGCCGAAGCCCGCTTCCGGGGGAATTTCAATTTCTGCTTCGTCACCGGCCTTGAGACCGAACAGGGACTGCTCGAATCCCGGCAGCAGGTTGCCATCGCCAACGATAAACGTGGCCGGATCCCCTTCGAAATTGGAGTCGATCTCTGATCCATCGTCGAGCTTGAGGGCAAAGTGCAGGGTTACCCGGCTGTGTTCACCGATTACATTATTGCTCATCGTACTTCTCTAATTTTTTACACTTCTGCGCTGCTTTTGCCGGGCTCTTCGCTTTTGTCTTTGAAGAACAGCAATTCAATCACGAGCATGGCAGCGCCGACGGAAATGGCCATATCCGCCACGTTAAATACAGGGAAATGCCAGTTGCCGTAGTAGACGGAAATAAAGTCACGCACATAGCCCAGTAGCATGCGATCCCACAGATTACCGAGGGCGCCGCCGAGGATCAGTGCCAATGCAGTGGGCTCCCAGCGCTTGGCCAGGGGTAACTTCTTGATCCAGACAATAACTACCACGCTGAAGATCAGCGCTACAGCGCCAAAGAACCAGCGCTGCCAGCCGCCCGCATCGGCGAGGAAGCTGAACGCAGCACCGTAGTTTTCGGCGTAGGTGAATTGCAGCAGGCCTGGAATGATCTGCATCGCCGGGCCGTACATAAAGCGCTCTACCGCCCACACCTTGGTGGCGATATCGATCACAATCACCACCAGCGCCAGCAGGTACCAGCGCCATGGGGAGCGCAGAGCCTTAAGCATAGTGACGCACCTCGCCATCACCGCTGACGTTTTCCACACAGCGGCCACACAGTTCTGGATGTTCGCTGTTACTGCCCACGTCTTCACGGTAGTGCCAGCAACGGCCGCACTTGGGTGCATCTACCTTGTGCACTGCAACGCGCAGTCCGGCCAGCTCGGTTTCCTCTGCGCCGGCGGCGTCCGACAGCGGCTGCACGGAAGTGGAAGAGCAGATCAATACAAAGCGCAGCTCGTCCTTCAGTGCATCCAGTTTCTGTTGCAGGGCCGGATCCGCGAACAGGGTGACGGAGGCTTGCAGAGAGCCACCAATATTGCCAGCACCGCGCTGTTCTTCGAGCACCTTGTTCACCGCGGTTTTCACATCGGCGATGGCATCCCAGAACTCGCTGTCCATTTCCGCGTTCTGCGGCAATTCGGGGAATTCGTGCCATTCGGCCAGCAGTACACTGTCTTCTTTTTTACCGGGCACGAACTGCCACAGCTCTTCGGCGGTGAAGCTGAGGATCGGAGCGACCCAGCGCACGAACCCGTGCATGATGTGGAACAGCGCAGTCTGCGCGGAGCGGCGCGCAACACTGTCCGCCTTGGTGGTGTACTGGCGGTCCTTGATGATATCCAGATAGAAACCGCCCATTTCTACCACACAGAAGTTGTGCAACTTCTGGTAGATCTGGTGGAACTGGTAGCGATCGTAGGCCGCAATGATTTCTTCCTGCAGTTTGGCCGCCTGCTCGATGGCCCAGCGGTCCAGTGCCAGCAGTTCGTCTACCGGCAACAGGTCTTTGGCGGGATCGAAGCCGGCCAGGTTGGACAGGAAGAAACGCGCGGTGTTGCGCAGGCGTCGGTAAGAATCCGCGGTGCGCTTCAGGATCTCGTCGGATACCGCCATCTCGCCACTGAAGTCGGTGGCGGAAACCCACAGGCGCAGCACGTCCGCACCCAGTTTGTTGATCACGTCCTGGGGCGCCACGGTGTTGCCGATGGACTTGGACATTTTGCGGCCCTGGGCATCCACAGTGAAACCGTGGGTGAGTACCTGTTTGTAGGGCGCGCAGTCGTTGATGGCGATGGAGGTTTTCAGAGAGGATTGGAACCAGCCACGATGCTGGTCGGAACCTTCCAGGTAGAGATCCGCGGGGAAGCGCAGGCCTTCGCGGCGCTCTAGCACCGCGTGGTGGGTTACACCGGAATCGAACCATACGTCCAGGGTGTCGGTGACTTTCTGGTAGTTGTCCGCGTCGTCGCCCAGCAGTTCTTTGGCGTCCAGATCGAACCAGACATCCATACCGCCCTGCTCCACCTTCTGCGCGACTTTCTCCATCAGCGCCGGCGTATCCGGGTGGATTTCCTGGGTCTCTTTATGGACGAACAGCGCGATGGGCACACCCCAGGTCCGCTGACGGGAGATACACCAGTCCGGGCTGGCGTCCAGCATGGAGTCGATGCGGGCCTTGCCCCAGCCGGGGATCCACTGTACTTCGTCCGCGGCCTTTTGCGCGTGCTCCAGCAGGTCATTCTGCTGCATGCTCACAAACCACTGAGGGGTGGCGCGGTAGATCAACGGCGTTTTGGTTCGCCAGCAGTGCGGGTAGCTGTGCACCAGTTTGTCTTCATGCAACAGCACGCTTTTTTCTTTCAGCAGCTCGACAATCTTGCCGTCCACCTTGTACACGTGCTCGCCGGCGAAGACCGGTACGTTATCCCGGAACAGACCGTTGTCATCGACATAGTTCAGGGTCTCAATGCCGTAGCGCTTGCCCACGTTGAAGTCATCGGGGCCGTGGTCCGGCGCGGTGTGTACACAGCCGGTACCGGCGTCGGTGGTAACGTGGTCGCCGAGGATGATGGGCAGCTGCTTGTCGTAGAAGGGGTGTTTGACCTTCAGGTGCTCAAGCGCAGCGCCCTGAATACGGCCGACAACGTCGCCGCTCAGGCCTGCCGCTTCCAATACCGCATCTTTCAGCTCTGTCGCAACCAGCAGACGCTCGTCGCCCACCTGCACCACGACGTACTCAAGATCCGCATTGACGGAAACCGCCTGGGAGGACGGCAGGGTCCAGGGAGTAGTGGTCCAGATCACCACAGAGAGCTTGCCGTCACCGGCGTGGCCACCGGCCGCATCGGCAATGGCCAGCGCAGTTTCATCGGTGGCCGGGTATTTCACGTAGATGGAGAAGGAGGTCTTGTCCTGATACTCCACTTCCGCTTCCGCCAGCGCTGAGCCGCCCACCACACTCCAGTACACCGGCTTGAAGCCGCGGGACAGATGACCATTTTTCACCACGCCGCCGAGGGCGCGGATGATGTCCGCTTCAAACTCGAAATCCATGGTGCGGTAGGGGTTGTCCCACTCGCCGAACACGCCCAGGCGAATAAAGTCTTTCTTCTGACCTTCCACCTGTTTGGCGGCATACTCCCGACATTTCTGGCGGAAAGTTTTGTGGTCCACCTTGACGCCGGCTTTGCCGACTTTCTGCTCGACTTTGTGTTCGATAGGCAGGCCGTGGCAGTCCCAGCCGGGCACGTAGGGAGCGTCGAAGCCGCTCAGAGTTTTCGATTTGACGATGATGTCTTTCAGAATTTTGTTGACCGAGTGCCCGATATGAATATCCCCGTTGGCGTAGGGAGGGCCATCGTGCAGGATAAATTGTTCACGACCGGCACGGGCTTCACGAATTTTTTCGTAGAGCTTTCCTTCCTGCCATTTTTTCAGAATCTCCGGCTCCCGATTGGGCAGATTGCCACGCATGGGGAAGTCGGTTTGAGGAAGATTCAGGGTCGCTTTGTAGTCGGTCATTGGCTATCTACTTCAGTTGTAGCTCAGGAGTTTTGCATCGTCAGATTGCGACAGATGCGAAGGGTCAATTGTTTCGCTGGTTCTGATTCGCCCAGGTTTAAATTGCTGGGCGGTGCGCAAACCAGTCTTTCGCGTTTTCGATATCTTCGGCGATTTTCTGTTTAAGAATATTCAGGGACTCAAACTTTTCTTCATCGCGCAGTTTGTGGCAGAAGGTCACGGCAATTTCACGGCCATACAGGTCGCCACTGAAATCAAACAGGTGCACTTCCAACAATGGTTTAGCACCCTCGCCCTCTACCGTTGGGCGAAAACCCACATTGGCAACACCGGCGACCTCCATGCAGCTACCACTCATGGGGCTGCCGTTAGTGCGCTTGGCGGTGACGGTATACACCCCCACCAGCGGCGAACGGTAGCGATGCAGCCGCACATTGGCGGTAGGTGCACCCAGTTGCCGGCCAAGGGCGCGGCCGCGGGCGACCAGGCCAGTGATCCGGTAAGGCTTGCCCAGCAACTGCTCGGCCAGCTCAAAATCTGCATTTTGCAACGCGTCGCGAATGCGCGTGCTGCTCACCCGCTCGCCGGCGATTTCCAGGGTCGCGGTGTCTTCGACGGTAAAGCCCGCTTTCGCACCCGCCTTGTGCAGCTGCGTATAGTCACCACTGCGATCGCAGCCAAAACGAAAATCGTCGCCCACCACAAGATGGCGCACGCCGAGGCCATCAACCAGCACCTGCTGGATAAACGCTTCGGCACTCAGGCTGCGCAGGCGCTCGTTAAATTGCAGGCACAATACCCGGTCCACGCCGGCATCGAACAGGGCCAGCACCTTCTCTTTGAAGCGCATCAGCCGCGCCGGCGCTTTTTCTCCGGAGAAGTACTCGTGGGGCTGCGGCTCAAAAACGATGGCCACTGAGGGCAGCCTGTGTTCAGCCGCCCGCGCGCGCAGCTGGGTAATAATGGCCTGATGGCCCAGATGCACCCCGTCGAATGAACCGATGGTGGCCACGCAGCCCCGATGGTGCGGCCGCAGGTTGTGCAGCCCGCGTATCAGCTCCCGTTGCTCGGTCACAGTGCTTCCACCACCTTAAGTCGCCATTGCAAAATCAAGCGGCGCAGTATACCGGATTTCCATGGCATCTGGGCACCGCCCGCACTCACGACGTCGCCCGGAAATGCCGCGGTCGCAGGCCACTGGCCAGCAAGATCAACCCGTAGGTGGCGCCGCCAGCGGCCACCACCACGCCCATGCGCCAGGCACGCTCCCACCAGACCCAAAGATGCCAATCCGGCCAGTAATGCAAAATGCCCAGCAACACACCAGCCATGGCCAGATTGGCCAGCAACAGGCGAACCAGAAACCCGCGCCAACCGGCTTCCGGCGTATACACACCACCCTGGCGGAGACCGCGATAGAGCAGGAAGGCATTGATGGCAGCCTGGCCGGCAGTGGCCGCGGCAAGGCCCATATGGCCGAGCTTGAAGTAAATATGCAGAGGGATCACGAACAACAGGCTCAGCACCATTTTTGAGGCAATGGCGATCAGACCAAATTTCACCGGAGTTACCGTGTCCTGGCGGGCGAAATAGCCCGGTGCGAGCACCTTGATCAGCATGAAAAACAGCAAGCCGAAGGTATAGGCGCGCAGTGACCAGGCAGCCATATCCATATCCCACGGAGTCATATTGCCGTGCTGGAACAACACTGTAAGTAGCGGCTCCGCAAGTACAAACAGAGCGACCGCCGCGGGCAGAGCAATCAGAGTAACGCTGCGCAGGGCCCAGTCGATGGTGTGGCGGAATTTTTTCGGGTCGCCACCGGCGTGCTGGCGGGACAGGTTGGGCAATATCACAGTGGCGACCGCCACCCCGAACACCCCCAGGGGCAACTCGACCAGGCGATCGGAGAAATACAGCCAGGTTACGGAGCCAGTGGGCAGGAAGGAAGCCAGCACCGTATCCAGCACCAGGCTGATCTGGGTGACGGACACGCCAAAGATCGCAGGCGCCATCAAGCGCAGGATTTTGCGCACCCCCGGATACTGCCAGTCCCACTTGGGCCGTGGCAGTAACCCCTGCTGCACTAGGAACGGAATCTGAAACAGCAGTTGCACCACCCCGGCAACCAGCACCCCCCAGGCGAGCGCCATCACCTCGGGCTCAAACCAGCCGGCAGCGATGGTGGCCGCACCAATCAACACCAGATTCAGCAGAATTGGGGTCAATGCGGGAATCGCGAAGCGGTCGAAACTGTTCAACATGGCGCCGGCAAAGCCGGTCAGCGAAATCAGCATCAGATAGGGGAAGGTGATGCGCAGCATCTCGGTGGCCAGGGCAAACTTTGCCGGCTCGCTGCCGCCCCACCACCAGCCAAAGGCAAAGAGCCCGGCCACCAGTGGCGCACACAGCACGCCGAACAGAGTCACCAGCAACAGGGTACCACCGAGGGCACCGGCCACCCGGTCATTCAGTTCGCGCACCGCGGCAATGCCACCCTTTGTACGATATTCCGCCAGCACAGGAACGAAGGCCTGCGAGAAGGCACCCTCGGCAAATAGCCGGCGGAAGAAATTGGGGATTTTAAACGCCACGAAAAATGCGTCCGCGGCATCACTGGCGCCGGTGAGTCGTGCAAAGACGATATCTCGCGCCAGCCCCATTACCCGCGACAATAAAGTGGCACCACCCACTACCGAGGTTCCGCGCAACAACCCCCGTTGCGGACTATCTTTTGGAGCCTGCGGTGCCTGCTCGGAAGATTCCGGCTGCGGATTAGGCGTCTGGTTTGGCGAAGTTCCTGCCACTTCCCTGATTCCTGATTTGTGATCGCTACATAATGGCCGGCAAGTCTACCGCAATCCACTTTCTCGGCCATCTGGTCTGAGACGGTAACCCCTCTTTCATTCCAAAAGGCGCCCTACGTTTGGCGCGAGGGGGAACTATACTCAGGTTAAGCAGTTGGCGCGCTACAGGGAGCGGTAGCAACAAAGGAGAGACGGAATGACCATCAACGCGTTAATTATCGCACTGATCCTGGCGGTACTACTGTACGCCGCAGTCGCCATGGGCCCTCGCCCCCAGCGGGTACGGGTGCGCATCGACCAGCCACGGGATCGGCGCTACCGGCGACGCGGAGACTGAGACAGCCCTCAAATCCAGACGCTGAACTAAGTCACGGGGGGCATTGCCACATTTCGCCATAATTGCTGCGGAATTTGCCCCAGAGGCGCCACGTCAGTGCCTCCTTGCGGGATTTAAATGACACTCAACCGAAGCGGGAAACACACCCGGTCGGAAACAAAGAGCAGTCATTTCTATCCAATCGCAAGGAACACGATCATGAAAAAGTTGTTGATGGCAGTAACCGTAAGCACTCTGACCCTGAATGCTATTGCTTCCGCCGAGGCCGCTACTGACACCGAGAAAGAATTACAGGGCTCTGCCCTGACTCCGGCCAAGCAGGCCACAGTATTTACCGGCGCCGCAGTTGCGGGCGCCGCCGTGGGTGGCCCGATCGGCTTCATTGCCGGCGCCCTCGGTGGAGCCTGGCTGGGCGAACAGATCAAGCAAGCAGAAGAGGCAGACATGCTCGCAACTCAACTCACAGATAGCCGTACCGAACTGGGTAACCTCGCACAACAGCTGGATGCGGCGCGACTGTCCGCCAACGACGCCCGGGAGCTGGCACTGGAGAGCCTGGAATTCCAGATGCTGTTCACTACCGGTGATGACGAGCTGCAGGAGGCGCAGGAGCAGCAGGTGGCCGCCATGGCAGACTTCCTCAATCGCAACCCGCAGTTGCAGGTATACCTGGAAGGTCATTCTGACCCGCGCGGCAGCGACGGCTACAACAATGTACTTTCAGACCAGCGCGCCCTGAGCGTCCAGCGCTCCCTGGAAGCCTATGGCGTCGCTCCCGAGCGCATCGAACGCCGCGCCCTTGGCGCCAGCCAGTCCAAAGCCGGCAAAGGTGATCTCGACGCCTACGCGATGGAGCGTCGTGTCGACATCCACTTCGGAATGCCAGAGGCTGTAGCCGGCTCATTCTAACCCCCCCCGAACCGACCATTCGACCTCTCGGTCCCTTGAATAGTCGCCGGTTACCGCTCTACAAAAGCGGTAACCGGCTCACCGGGCAACTCAAGTGCAACCCTGTAAGCAGTAACCTTGCGCGCAGCGCCACTGGCTGCGCGCTTTTTTGTGTTGAACCCGCGACGATCAAGCAACGGCCTCCAGTTACTTTTGCCTGCTCCACGCACTTCGGGCATGATTTTCCGCATCCCATACGAATAACCGTTTTTCTCCGCCGGAAATCAGAATAAAGCCCCATGAGCAGCCCCACCATTGCCATCGTCGAAGACGAAATCGCCATCGCAGAAAATTACCGCGACGCCCTGCGCCGCAGCGGTTACCAGGTCAACCTGTACCACACGCGCCCGGATGCCCTGGCCGCCTTCCAGCAACGACTGCCGGATCTTGCGGTGATTGATGTGGGGCTCGGTGCGGAAATCGAGGGCGGTTTCGAACTTTGCCGGGAACTGCGCGCCATGGCGCCGACGCTGCCGATTCTGTTTTTGACCGCGCGGGATTCAGAGCTGGATATCATTTCGGGTCTGCGTCTCGGCGCCGACGACTACCTCACTAAAGATATTTCGCTGCCCCATATGCAGGCACGCATCAGCGCCCTGCTGCGCCGGGTGAGCGTCATGCAGTCGAAAAGTGGCGACGAGGAAATCATTACCCAGGGCGACCTGGAACTGGACGTTTCGCGACTGCACTGCCACTGGAAGGGCGAGCCGGTAGACCTCACGGTAACGGAATTCTGGATTGTGCACGCACTGGCCAAGCGCCCCGGCCACGTCAAATCCCGCAGTCAGTTGATGGAAGCCGCGCGGGTGGTACTGGACGACAACACCATCACCTCCCACGTGAAACGCATCCGCCGTAAATTCCAGACCATCGACAGCAGCTTTGACGCCATCAGCACTGCCTATGGCATGGGCTATCGCTGGCAGGTATAAAAAGTCATGGGTTCCCCCAAGAAATGAAGCTTCGCAGCCAACTGGTTTTACTGAGCCTGTGTACGCTCGCCCTGCCCTGGGCGGGGTGCCAGTACCTGCGCCAGGTGGACGGAGCACTGAGCCAGGGGCAGATGCAGACACTGGAGGCGACGGGCAATGCCATCGCCGCGCGTCTCGCCAGCGCACCGGAACTGATTGCACCGGACTCCAGGCGCACCGGTCGCCCCCCGGGTGCACAGCTGTACCTGAACCCACTCGAACAGACACCGGTTCTCGACGGCTACGGCGAAGAGTGGCGCGCACGCGGACTAAGCCCCAGGGTGCTGAAGGACCAACAGGGCAAAGCGCAGGCACGTATCACCCTCGGCAGGCGCGGCAGCCAGGTCTACGTGCTACTTACCGCCAAAGACAAAACCCCCAGCTACCGGGACCCTCGTGTTGCGGCGATCTCCAGCGGCGATACCGTCGAACTGTTTACCGCACGGCAGCAATACACCCTGCCGGTGGCCAGCCAAGGGCCGGTGCAGGCCATGTGGTACAACCCGCGGCGCGGGAAGTACGAGCGAGAACTGCGCATCCGCGGCCGCTGGACCGCCTCGCCGCGGGGCTACCAGCTGGAGCTGGCCATGCCGTTTGCCCTTACCGATGGAGAGCTGGCGATTCGGGTACTGGATCGAGAGCGCAGTGACGGCGGCACACCGGCACGCACCGCCAGCACCCTGCCCGCCGACGGCCGACCGGGCACTCTGGTAGAACCTTTACCCGCGCTGCAACAGGAGCTCGAGCACTTCGCACGGCCGGAACTACAACTGACGGTTGTCGATCAGGAGGGGTTTGTACTGGCTCGCACCGGTCGCGACTGGCACTCCCGGGAAGCCGGTGACGGCGACAGCCAGGGCCACAACTGGTTAAGGGACTGGTTCTACCGGCAGGTGCTCGCCACCGCCCAGTTGCCGCCACTGCCCGACAGCCACTTCCCAGCGGTGTTGACGCAGAACAGGGAAACCAGCAGCCAGTGGTTCGGGGCTCCCTCCGATTATCGGAGCGCCGCCAGCGACGAACGTATCGGCGCGGTGAGCGTGCCGGTCGTTACCCGCGCGGACAATATTATCGAGCGGCCACTACTGGGCCGGGTAATCACCGCCCAGTCCACTAGCGCCCTGCAGTCCCTCACCGAATCCGCCGCACGCCGGCTGTGGCTGACCACCGCGGGCGCCGCGGGGCTGGTGTTACTGCTCCTGCTGGGCTATGCCAGCTGGCTGTCCTGGCGCATCCGCAAACTACACAAGGCGGCGCAAACCGCCGTCGACTCCAGCGGGCGCCTGCGCGGCGGCTTTCCCAAACCAATTCTCAACGACGAGCTGGGCGCACTGAATCGCGCTTTCGCCAGTCTGTTAAGCGAGTTGGATCACTACCACCAGTATCTGCGCAGTCTTGCCAGCAAACTCTCCCACGAGCTGCGCACGCCCCTGGCAGTGATGCGCTCCTCTCTGGACAACCTGGGCGCCGGCGAACTGGATGCAGACAGCCGGCGCTACGCCGAGCGCGCCGCCGAGGGTGGCGCGCGCCTGTCCTCCATCCTCAACGCCTTGTCTGCCGCCAATCACCTGGAAGCGAGTATCAGCCAGGCGGACCGGGAAGAGTTTGACCTGCACGACTTGCTGCAACTACTCACTCAGAGCTACGCCGGCGCACACCCACAGCACCGCTTTACCCTGCAAAGCCCGGACGGCCCGCAACTCTATTACGGCGCCCCCGAGTTGCTGGCGCAGTTACTGGACAAGCTCGCCGATAATGCGGTGAGCTTTGCCCCGGAAGACAGCGAAATCCGCTTTGGACTGGAAGCCACCGCCAGGGCCTACCGTCTCAGCGTCAGCAACGACGGCCCGCTACTGCCGGAAGGATTCGGGCAGAAGCTGTTTGACTCACTGGTGTCGGTGCGCAACGACGGCGGCAAGGCGGGGCATTTGGGACTGGGTTTACATATCGCGCGCTTGATCGCGGATTTCCACCAGGGGGAGCTACAGGCAGCCAACCGGGAAGACGGGTGCGGCGTCGTGTTTACGCTTTTACTGCCCCGCTAGCAATCGATTCGCAGCGCTTCTCGTCCCTCCAATTCCGTCATTCCGGGCTTGACCCGGAATCCGGTGCCACGACGCTGGATGCCGGATCAAGTCCGGCATGACGGGGTTTTACATCAGGCAAACCATCGAGGCGTATCCACCCCCGCCTAGGTGGTCACAAACTGACACCCCAAGCGGTTGACAAACAACCAACGCTGGGGATAATGTCGCGTCCCAAACGGGCCCCCGGCCCGATTGTTCGAGATTTTACAGATTCCAGACAGGAGCAACCGGTGGCCAACTCACCCCAAGCGAAGAAACGCGCGCGCCAGAACGAAAAGCGCCGCAATCACAACGCCAGCCTGCGCTCCATGGTGCGCACCTACATCAAAAAGGTAGTTGCGGCCATTGATGCAGGTGATGCGGAAAAAGCCAAGACTGCCTACGAGGCTGCTGTGCCGGTTATCGACCGCATGGCTGACAAGGGCATTATTCACAAGAACAAGGCCGCTCGCCATAAGAGCCGCCTGAATGCCCAGATCAAGAAGCTGGCTGCCTAAGCCGCCGCTTTTTGAGCACAAAAAACCCCGCTAATGCGGGGTTTTTTATTGCCGGAAAGAAACTACCAGCAGCCGACGAGAAGGTTTCGATACCGGTTAAAGCCTTGCGAGACCTTCGAAAACAGGGATGTTTTCGCAGAGCCCCCAGGGATGGGTGCACGGCGTGTCTCGCAAGGCTTTAACCGGTAGCGGAACCGCCAAAATATCCAGAAGAAAACCTAAAGAAGAATCAGGTTGTCGCGGTGGATCAGCTCGTCGTCGTCGCGATAGCCGAGCAGCTCGACGATGCGGTCAGAGGGTTGACCACAGATTTTTACCGCCTCGGAACTGTCGTAATTCACCAGCCCGCGGGCAATCTCTTCCCCTGCACTATTCACACAGCTGACCAGCTCACCGCGGTGGAAGCGGCCTTCAAGCTCCACAACACCCACCGGCAGCAGACTCTTACCCTGATCGCGCAGCGCCCGCTCGGCACCCGCATCCAGCACCAGCTTGCCGCGCACCTGCAACTGCCCCGCCAGCCAGCGCTTGCGCGCTGTCAGCAGATCGGCCTCCGGCAGCAGCAGCGTGCCCAGATCCTCCCCCGCCGCCACACGCTCAATCACCGACTCGGCAGTGCCGCCCACAATCACCGTACGGGCACCGGAGCGCGCCGCCAGCTGCGCCGCGCGCACCTTGGTCGACATACCGCCGCGGCCAAGACCGCTGCGGGAATCGCCCGCCATGGCCACCAGGCGCGGATCCGTCGCTGTCGCCTCACGCACCAGCTCGGCAGCGGGGTTATCGCGGGGATCTTCGGTAAACAGGCCATCGGCATCGGTGAGAATTAACAGCACGTCCGCCTCCACCAGATTGGCCACCAGCGCACCCAGGGTGTCGTTGTCGCCAAAGCGGATCTCGTCGGTCACCACCGTGTCGTTTTCATTGATGATGGGCACCGCGCCGAGAGACAGCAATGTCTTGATGGTGCTGCGGGCATTCAGGTAGCGGGTGCGATTGGAGAGGTCGTCGTGATCGAGAAGAATCTGCGCGGTGCGGCAGTCGAACTGGCCAAAGGCGTGCTCGTAGACCTGCACCAGATGGCTCTGACCGACGGCAGCCGCCGCCTGCAATTGATGAATGGACTCCGGGCGCTTGCGCCAACCCAATCGATCCATCCCCGCCGCCACAGCCCCGGAGGAAACCAGCAATACTTCGATGCCCTGACGACGCAGGGCGCTGATCTGGCCGGCCCAGTTCTGAATGGCGGCGCGGTTTACGCCGCGGCCGTTGTCGGTCAACAGGGCACTGCCAATTTTTACGACCCAGCGCTTGCTGGCGGCAAGCTGCTGGCGCGGCGAGATGGAGTCCATTTCTTCCTCGTGTGGGGATATGCCCCTGCGGTCAAATCCTCACACAGGATTTTGCGCTGCAGGGGCAGACTACTTAGGGACGATATTCTACATCGACGTCGTAGTCATCGTCGTCCCAATCTTCGTCATCCTCACCAGATTCTTTCGCCGCTTTGCGCTTGGCACGCTGGGCCTCGCGCAGGTGGTCGATGCGTTCGCGGGCTTCCCGCTGCATCTGGCGCTGGGCTTCCTGCTCGGCCTCGAACAGCTCGCCGTCGCGCTCCTCCTGCTCCTTGACATCTTCCAGGTAGTCCATCAGCTGACCGGACAGCACATCGGTACCTTCGCCGCGAATCGCCGCCACACGGAATACCGGACCCTGCCAGCCCAGCGCATTGACGACCGACTGGCAGCGCTCTTCCAGCTCGTCCGCCGGCACCAGGTCGGTCTTGTTCAGCACCAGCCAGCGCTCGCGCCCGGCCAGGGTCGGACTGAAAGCTTCCAGCTCGCGCTCGATCGCCAGGGCGTTCTGCACGGGATCGGAGCCGTCGAACGGCGCCAGATCCACCAGGTGCAGCAGCACGCGACAGCGGGTCAAGTGCTTGAGGAAGCGGATACCGAGGCCGGCACCTTCCGCGGCACCCTCGATCAGACCGGGAATATCGGCAATCACAAAGCTGCGGTATTTCTGCACCTTCACCACGCCCAGATTCGGCACCAGAGTAGTAAACGGGTAGTTGGCAACCTTGGGCTTGGCCGCAGACACCGCGCGAATAAAGGTGGACTTGCCCGCATTAGGCAAACCGAGCATGCCCACATCCGCCAGCACCTTCAGCTCCAGCTTGATATTGCGGCGCTCACCTTCGCTGCCCGGCGTGGTCTGGCGCGGGGCGCGGTTGGTACTGGATTTGAAGCGGGTGTTGCCGAGGCCGTGCCAGCCGCCCTGGGCCACCAGCAGCTTCTCACCGGGTTCCAGCAGGTCGCCGAGGGTCTCGCCGGTGTCCACGTCGATGGCGGTAGTGCCCACAGGCACCTTGAGCACCAGCTCTTCGCCCTTGGCACCGGTACAGTTGCGGCCGCGACCGGCCTCGCCGTTCTGGGCCTGATAGTTGGGCTGGTAGCGGTAATCCACCAGAGTATTCAGTGACTCATCGGCCACCAGATATACGGAGCCGCCGTCGCCGCCGTCACCCCCATCGGGGCCGCCTTTGGCGACAAACTTCTCACGACGGAAGCTCAAGCACCCTTTACCGCCGTTGCCGGCCTGCACCGTAATCGGCGCCTCATCTACAAATTTCATGTCTCTACTTACCGGGTTGTCCGGTCTTCAGTGTAATTTGCGGCTGATCAATACAAAAAAGCCCCGCGAATGCGGGGCTTTTCGATCGGGCGTTATGACCGCTTAGGCTGTTTCGATGGAAACAAACTTGCGGTTGTTGGCGCCTTTCACCTCAAACTTCACAACGCCATCGGCAGTTGCGAACAGGGTGTGATCTTTGCCCATACCAACGTTTACGCCAGCGTGGAACTTGGTGCCGCGTTGACGAACGATGATGCTGCCTGCGGAAACCGCTTGGCCGCCAAAGCGCTTAACGCCCAGGCGTTTACTTTCGGAATCGCGACCGTTGCGCGTACTACCGCCAGCTTTCTTATGTGCCATGAGTAGTTACTCCTCTTCTATTACCTGGTGATTAGCCTTTGATGCCAGTGATTTTAACTTCGGTGTACCACTGACGGTGGCCCTGACGCTTCATGGAATGCTTACGACGACGGAACTTGATGATCCGTACTTTTTCGCCGCGGCCGTGGCTCAGCACTTCTGCAGTCACCTTGGCACCTTCCACTACCGGCGCACCGATGTTGATGGTGTCACCGTTCACTACCATCAGAACCTTGTCGAAATCGACAGATTCGCCAGTAGCGACTTCAATTTTTTCCAGGCGCAGTACTTCGCCTTCTTCTACACGGTGTTGTTTGCCACCGCTTTCGATAACAGCGTACATATTTCTATGCTCCAAAATGGACGACACGAAGCAGCGGCCTGGTCAGGTTAAAAATGACCGGTCAGCCAGCATTTTGGGAGCTTGCGCCGTTGATGTTGAAAACTTCTTTTCCCTTCGCCCGGTACCCATAGCCTGTATCCACAGACAAGGCACCCGGTTCGAGCGGGGCGCAGATTCTAATCAATTCGTCCGATTGATACAATAGTGCGTTTTTCGGACAGGCGGGCTTTGTGGCCCTCGTTCAAGCTCGCAGTCCCCAAGCGAACAACCTGCCTTTCCGACCGCGGCCAAAACGGCTAGTCTTGCCGCCGAGAGAAATGATCAGCGCATAGATAAGTAATCGATAAGTACCCTAGTAAGGACCCCTGCATGTTGCCCTTCCACCAGGTAGCCGCCGACGATTTTGCGGCCGTCAACCAACATATCATTGACCAGCTGCACTCCGACGTTCCTCTGGTGGAGAGCATCGGACACTATCTGGTCGAGGCGGGCGGCAAGCGCCTGCGGCCTCTATTAGTTCTGCTGTGCAGCCGCGCGGCGGGCTACCAGGGCAGCAGCCATATCACCCTGGCCGCGATCATCGAGTTTATCCACACCGCGACCCTGCTCCACGACGATGTGGTGGACACCTCGGACATGCGCCGCGGCCGCATCACCGCTAATGCCCAGTGGGGCAATGCGCCGGCGGTGCTGGTGGGGGACTTCCTCTACTCTCGCGCCTTCCAGATGATGGTGGCGTTAAAGGATATGGACATCATGTCCATCCTATCCGACACCACCAACACCATCGCCGAGGGTGAGGTGCAGCAACTGGTGAACGCTGGCGATCCCGCGGTCAGCGAAGAAAACTACCTGACGGTTATCCACAAGAAGACCGGCGCCCTGTTCGAGGCCGCCTGTGAGACCGCGGCAGTACTGGCCGGCTGTACTGACGACGAACGGGAATCCCTGAAACTGTACGGCCGCCACCTGGGTTCCGCGTTCCAGCTGGTGGACGATGCGCTGGATTACCGGGGCAATTCCGAGGAGCTGGGCAAGAATGTGGGCGATGACCTGGCCGAGGGCAAACCGACTCTGCCGCTGATCTACGCGATGGCCAATGGCTCTGCGGAACAGGCGGCACTGGTAAGGGAAGCCATTGAACAGAAGAGTTCAGAGAAGCTCACCGAGATCGTTGCCGCCATCGAGAGCTGCGGCGCCCTGGATTACACCTTTGATCGCGCGAAGAACGAAGTCGCGCTTGCTCTGGAGAAGCTGGAGTTTTTGCCGGACGGTGAATACAAGACTGCGCTTCGGCAGCTGGCAGAGTTTTCGATTCAGCGGACCACTTAACAAAAAGCCCCTGAGTTATTTCGGGGCTTTCTTGGTTTTAGAGGCTTTAATTTCTTGAGGTGGCGGCGGGGCACCGGGGTAAAGGTTTCGAAACCGAGCTAGGCGCCCCCCTGTGAATACATCCCTGTCGCCGACGCTTTCGAAACCTTTCCCCCGGCACCCCGCCTTCGCACTTAACTGTTGCGCTTCGATTCCTTTGCTCTATACGAAACGAAGTAAAAGATTTCACGCTAAGGCTCTGATACCGGGTACGACTTTGCGAGACCTTCCGCGAGAGGGACCTCGCGGAAGAGCCCCCAGGGATGGGTTCACGGCGTGTCTCGCAAAGTCGTACCCGGTAGCAGAGCCGCCACTAGCCTCAACTACGGAGCTCGATAGAACCCAACGACGAGCGCCGAAAACACATCTCTACGAAGCAAATAACTACCCGCGAATCAGGCCGAGTAACTCCTCGGTCTTGGCCTTCATCAACGCCTCATCCCCACGGGATTCAACGTTCAGACGCACAACCGGCTCAGTGTTGGACATACGCAGGTTGAATCGCCAATCGTCGAATGCAACGCTCAGGCCGTCCACGTGTTCGACACTATTGGCGCCGCCCGCGTATTTTTCTTCCGCCGCTTTCAGCAGCGCTTTGGGATCTTCCACTTTGGAATTGATCTCGCCACTGCAAGGGAAAGCAGCCATGCGCTCACCCACCAGCTGGGACAGGGACTTGCCGCTGCGGCTTACCAGCTCGGCCACCAGCAGCCAAGGGATCATACCGCTGTCGCAGTAGGCAAAGTCGCGGAAATAGTGGTGTGCGCTCATCTCGCCGCCGTAAATAGCGTCTTCCTTGCGCATGCGCTCCTTAATAAACGCGTGACCAGTTTTACTCTGCACCGGCTCGCCGCCGGCCGCCTTTACGATGTCTTCGGTATTCCAGGTCAGACGCGGATCGTGTACCACGTTCGCACCCGGGTGCTTGCTCAGGAAGGCCTCCGCCAGCAGGCCGACAACGTAGTAACCTTCAATAAAGTTGCCACTTTCATCAAAGAAGAAACAACGGTCGAAGTCGCCGTCCCAGGCGATACCGAAATCCGCACCGCTTTCACGCACCGCGGCCGCAGTGGACTCGCGGTTTTCCGGCAGGATCGGGTTGGGGATACCGTTGGGGAAATTGCCATCGGGCTCGTGGTGTACCCGCACAAACTCAAACGGCAGGTGTGGAGCCAGTGCATCGACCACGCTACCGGCACCGCCGTTGCCGGCGTTGACCACCAGTTTCAGCGGCTTCAATTCAGCAACATCCACATAACCGAGCAGGTGTTCCACGAAGTCGTCGCGGTGCGCAAAGGTGTGCAGCTCACCGCGCTTTTCCACTTCGCCGAAGTTGTTGTCTTCGGCGAGCTTTTTGATATCCAGCAGGCCGGTGTCGCCACTGATCGGGCGGGAGCCGGCGCGCACGAACTTCATGCCGTTGTAGTCCATGGGGTTGTGGCTGGCGGTCACGCAGATGCCGCCATCAAAGTCGCCATGGAAGGTAGAAAAATAAATCTCTTCGGTACCGCATTCACCGATGTGGTAAACGTCGGCGCCGGCATCGCGCAGGCCATTGGCCAGGGCATCGGTCAGTTCGCTACTGGTCAGACGGATATCGTGACCAACCACGACGCGGCGGGCGTCGAGGAATTGCGCGAAGGCGCGACCTACTCGATAAGCGACATCCGTGTTCAGCTCATACGGCACGCGGCCGCGCAGGTCATAGGCTTTAAAACAGGTTAACTCAGACATTCAGCCACTCTCCCCGGGCAGATAGATATTTTGATATACATGGTTGGTGGCTTCGATAAAGCCATCCACCGAGCCGCAGTCAAAACGGCGGCCTTTAAAACGGTATGCAAGAACGCAACCACGTTTGGCCTGCGTCAGCAGCGCATCGGTGATCTGCACCTCGCCGTTTTTGCCCGGCGGCGTTTCACGAATCAGATCGAAGATATCCGGGGTCAGCACATAGCGGCCAATAATCGCCATATTGCTCGGCGCATCTTCGGCCTTGGGTTTTTCCACCATGTCGGTGACCTGGTAGAGGCCGGGCTTGATTTCGTTGCCGGCAATCACACCGAACTTGTGGATATGCTCCTTGGGCACTTCCTCGACCGCTACGATACTGCAACGGAACTGCTTGTACAGCTGCACCATCTGGCCCAGTACACCGAGCTCCTCATTCAGGCACAGGTCATCTGCCAGCACCACGCCGAAGGGCTCATCGCCAATCAGCCGCTGCCCCTGCAGGATGGCGTCCCCGAGGCCGCGCATTTCGCCCTGGCGGGTGTAGGAGAAGCTGGCGCTGTCGATCACCTGGCGCACACAATCCAGATAGCGCTCTTTACCGGTTCCGGCAATCTGGTGTTCCAGCTCAAAGTTGGTATCGAAATGGTCTTCGATGGCGCGCTTGCCGCGACCGGTCACAAAGCCGATTTCAGTCAACCCCGCCTCAATGGCTTCCTCGACTCCGTATTGCACCAGGGGCTTGTTGACCAGAGGCAACATTTCCTTGGGCATGGCCTTGGTGGCGGGTAAAAAGCGGGTACCGTAGCCGGCAACCGGGAAAAGACATTTTTTGAGCATGACACTCCCTTCATTAATATTCGTGCCTGGGAACCTGTGGCAGCATCTGGCCATTTCCCGAAACGCCGAAAGTTATCACAATTCTGTTGCAACATTCAGGTGCAATATCCCGCCAGCTCGCATCCGGCAGCGTGGCCGGGCAATCTGGCAAGATGTCCGGAGTTTCAAGCCACAGATGGCTGGTCAAGGGCTAATTGGGACAGTTCCGGTCACAAAAAGGGTTATGACCGACTGGACAAGGACGCCTTAGCGCTTAGAATGCCGGCTCGTGTAAGAAATACCCAGAATCGGGGACCCAATGAGTAATTTCGTTCAAAAAAGCAGCTACACCCGTGAAGAACTCCTGGCCTGTGGCCGGGGCGAAATGTTCGGCCCGGGCAACGCCCAGCTGCCAGCTCCCAACATGCTGATGCTGGATCGCATTACGCACATTGCCAAAGACGGCGGTGAATTCGGCAAAGGGGAGCTGATCGCCGAACTGGATATCACGCCGGACCTGTGGTTCTTTGACTGCCACTTCCCCGGCGACCCGGTCATGCCCGGCTGCCTCGGCCTCGATGCCATGTGGCAGCTGCTCGGTTACTTTTTGGCCTGGAAAGGCAACCCCGGCCGCGGACGCGCCCTGGGCTGTGGCGAGGTGAAGTTCACCGGCCAGATCCTGCCGACCAACAAAAAAGTGACTTACCATATCCAGATGAGCCGTCTGGTTGAACGCAAGCTGGTGATGGGTATCGGCAACGGCTCCGTTTCCGTCGATGGCCGTGAGATTTACACCGCCAAAGACCTGCGTGTGGGCCTGTTCACCCGCACCGACAACTTCTGATCCGATCGGCGGTCAAACGACCGCCTGTCACATAAAACAATAACAATTTACACAACAAGTTTTACTGGAGATCACTATGCGCCGGGTAGTCATTACCGGAATGGGCATCACTTCCTGCATCGGTAACAACACGACAGAAGTGCTGGCCTCCCTGAAAGCCGGCCGCAGCGGCATCCGCACCATGGATGAGTACGCCGAGCTGGGTCTGCGCAGCCAGATCGCCGGTGTGGTCGATATCGACTTCAAAGAGCATATCGACCGCAAGCACCTGCGGTTTATGGGCGATTCCGCCGCCTATGCGTACATTTCCATGGCGGAAGCCATCGCAATGTCCGGTCTGGAAGAATCCGACGTTTCCAATCCGCGCACCGGTCTGGTGATGGGCTCCGGTGGTACTTCCACCGCTGCCATTATCGAATCCGCCAACATCCTGAAAACCAAGGGTGTGCGCCGCGTAGGTGCCTACCGGGTACCTCAGGTGATGGGCAGTACCGTGTCCGCGTGTCTGGCCACCCCCTTCAAGATCAAAGGCGTCAACTACTCCATCTCCTCCGCCTGTGCTACCTCCGCACACTGTATCGGCAACGGTGCGGAGCTGATCCAGATGGGCAAGCAGGACGTGGTCTTTGCCGGTGGCGGTGAGGAGCTGGCCTGGAGCCTGACCCATCTGTTCGATGCCATGGGCGCCCTGTCCTCCAAGTACAACGATGCCCCCACTACCGCATCCCGCCCCTACGACGCCAATCGCGACGGCTTTGTCATCGCCGGCGGCGGCGGCTGTGTGGTGCTGGAAGAGTACGAACACGCCAAGGCCCGCGGTGCCAACATCATCGCTGAGCTGGTGGGCTACGGCGCCACTTCTGACGGTTACGACATGGTCGCACCGAGCGGTGAGGGCGCGGCGCGCTGCATGCAGCAGGCACTGGCGGGTATGGACGGCAAGGGCCTGGAAGGCGATGTGGACTACATCAACACCCACGGCACTTCCACCCCGGTGGGCGACGTGGCCGAGTTGCGCGCGATGAAGGAAGTATTCGGTGACAAGGTACCGGCATTTGCCTCCACCAAGTCCCTGACCGGCCACTCCCTGGGCGCCGCTGGCGTACAGGAAGCCATCTACTCCCTGCTGATGATGCAGAACGACTTTATCGCCGCCTCCGCCAATGTGGAGACTGTGGATGAAGCGGCGGAAGGCCTGGATCTGGTGACCGAGCTGCGGGAGACCAAAGTCGATCGCGCGCTGTCGAACTCTTTCGGCTTTGGCGGCACCAACGCCAGCCTGATCTTCGACAAGATCTGATTGCGCTGCCGGGCACTGTCCGGCAAGCAGAACGAAAAAGGGCGAATCCCGTGGGATTCGCCCTTTTTCGTGTTGAAACTCAGCAATCAGTCCGGTCAGATCGCGCTCTTCTGCAACCGCTCGAGCCACAACTCCACCTGACGGGTCAGCCCCTGGCGCCAGCTGCGCTGCTGGATGCCGAACACATCGCGCAGTCGCTCGCAGGAAAGTACCGACGAGCGGTCTTCCTCATCTGGCTCCAGAGTAACCAGTTCCGCGGCAAAGTCCTCCCCGTACAGGGAGCGCACCCGGTCCACCACCTCACGGCCGAAATCCATGGCGGTGCAGGTATCGGCGGAGCCGTAGTGATACAAACCGGATTTAGGGGCGCCGCTGGCCAGCTGCTGGGTAACCGCGACGGCAACCCGCACCAGATCCGACACAGTCACCGGGTTGCCGCGACTCACATCGTCTAGTGATACCGCGCGCCCATCCAGCAGACTGCGCAGTATCCGTCCGAGCAGCGCATCCTCACTGCGATCCACCTGCCAGCCAAGGCGCAGCACACTGGCATTATCCACGCCGGACAGGATCTGCTCGCAAGCGAGCCAGTCTTTACCGCGCTCGGACAGAGGGCCGGGCTCAGACTCCTCATCAATTTTTTTGCCGCGAACGCGACCAAAAACACCGTAGGAAGAAAGATGCAGCACCGCATGACAGGGCTGATCCAACAGAGCTTCACACACCGCCTTGGCTTCGCCCATGCGGGCACCGCCAGCACAGCTGGCGGCATTCAGCACAATCGGCTTGGCGCCGGCGGTAAGACCGCCCGAAGCAAACTGTTCCGCCCCCAGCAGCTGCACCCGAAACCCCACCTTCTGCAGACCTTTCTGCAGGGCGCTATCCAGTGCGTTACCGGCTCCGATAACCGCCACCGTATCCGGTTTGTAGCCCGTATGCTGCATCGAAACTCAGCCTCGATTAGAACGGAATATCATCGTCGAAGCTGTTGTCAAAACCACCGGCTGGCGGCTGATTGGAAGGCTTGTTCTGCGGCTGGCCGCCTTGCTGCGCCGGGGCCATGGGAGACGGTGAGGAGCGGCCCTGGGAGTAGTCGTCCTGGTAGCCACCCTGATCCTGACCGTAGCCACCCTGGTTTTGTTGCTGCTGGTAACCACCACCCTGATTCTGCTGGTAACCACCTTCGCCACGGCTGTCGAGCATCTGCATTTCAGCGGCAACAATCTCGGTGGTGTAACGATCCTGGCCGGAGTTCTTGTCCTGCCATTTGCGGGTACGCAGAGAGCCTTCCAGATACACTTTGCTGCCTTTACGCAGGTATTCACCGGCAATTTCCGCAAGGCGGTTGAAAAACACCACGCGGTGCCATTCGGTGCGCTCCTGCTGCTGGCCACTCTGTTTGTCCTTCCAGGTCTCGGAAGTGGCTACCGTGATATTGGTTACGGCTCCGCCGCTCGGCATGTAGCGGGTCTCCGGATCACCACCCAGGTTGCCCACCAGGATTACTTTGTTCACGCCTCTGGAAGCCATGTGCCTCTCCTCTCTGCCGCTCCCGAAATCACGGGAGCTCTCATGTTCAAGATAAAGTTAAAAATTCTGACGGAAAATCAGCGCTCTCAGGACTTTCAATAAGCCCCCTCTTTCGGAACCCTCGTCCGGGGCTCTGAGCGCAGCCAGCAGTGTATTTATATCCAGCAGGATACAACACTCGGCGGGGCGCCGTCACCGTCACCGCCGCCGCAGCCGACCTGCCCGACTCGATGGAAGATTTGCAGAAATCGCCGAATCAGCTGCTGACAACCGGCACGCGGGTACCGCGCAGTTGCCGCCAACTGATGGACCAGAGCACCAGCACGCCCAGAACGAAGGTCGCGACCGGGCCCGCGCCCCCCAGCCCAAACAGGGTTCCGGCCACACTGCCACCGACAAACGCGCCGAGGAACTGGGCGGTGGCGTAGAGACCGGTTGCCGCACCGCGACACTCCGCCGGAGCCACCCGGGTAAGCTGCGCCGGCAGCAAGGCTTCCAGCAGATTGAAGGCGAGGAAGAACAACCCCAGGCAGACCACAATCCAGCTTCCCTGCACCGAGGGCATCAGAGCCACACCGCCAAATACCAGTCCCAGCAAGGCGAGGCGCATGGCCGCAGGTACCTGCTGGCGCTTTTCCGCCATGCGCATCAATGGCAGCATGACCACAAAGGCACCCAGCATTAGCGGTGCATAGAGCTTCCAGTGTTGCTCACTGGGCAATTGCAGCTGTTCGACCAGCATCAGCGGCAGCGGGACAAACAGGGCGGTGAGCAGCAAGTGCAGGAAGAACACCCCGCACACCAGGCGCCACACGGAGCCGTCGGCAAGCAATTTCGAGAAGTCACCGGATTGGGGGCCGCGGCGTTCAGTGCATTCCGGATTCGGTACCAACCGCCACACCAGCAGCATCCCCAACAGGGCCAGCACCGCGGTCAGCCAGAAAATGGCCGACAGGCCACCCAGCCCCGCGACCAGCGGCCCCAGAACCACGGCCAGCACAAACGCCACTCCGATGGAGGCGCCGATGACCGCCATCGCCTTACCGCGGTTTTCGTCCCGCGTCAGGTCGGCGGCGAGGGCCATAGTCGCAGCGGCGATAGCGCCGGCCCCCTGCAGGATTCGCCCGGCGATCAGCCCGTATACAGAGTCGGTGGTCGCCGCCACCACGCTCCCCAGGGCAAACACGATAAGCCCCAGGAAGATGACCGGTTTGCGGCCCCACCGGTCGCTCAACACCCCTAGAGGGATCTGCAGAATCGCCTGACTCAAGCCGTAGGCACCCAGCGCCAGCCCCAGTAAAGCCGGCGTGCTACCCGCATAATCACTGCCATACAGGGACAGTACCGGCAGCACCATAAACAGGCCGAGCATGCGGAAGACGTAGAGGGAAGCGAGACCGGCGAGCGCGCGGCGTTCGGTGGAGTTCATTCAAAAGATCCGGACACAGGGAATAACGGCGGGCATTGTACCAGTGCTGGCCGCGGGGAATGATCCCCCTGCGGCCAAACAGCAACATAGTGCAAAGCTATGGCGGGGCGGCCGTTCAGTCGCGCCCGTATTGATCCTCAAAGCGCACAATATCGTCTTCGCCGAGATAGCTGCCGGACTGGACCTCGATCAGTTCCAGGGGGATAGCTCCCGGGTTTTCCAGACGGTGCACCACCCCGAGAGGGATAAAGGTGGATTCGTTTTCGGTCAGCAGCAGCTGATCGTCGCCGCGGGTCACTTTTGCGGTGCCGCGCACCACGATCCAGTGCTCGGCGCGATGGTGATGCATCTGCAAGGACAATTGGCAGCCGGGTTTGACCACGATGCGCTTCACCTGGAAGCGGGGGCCGGCATCGATGGAGTCGTAATAACCCCAGGGACGGAACACCTTGCGGTGATTCTCTGCTTCCCTGCGCTCGCTGTGTTTAAGCTGCGCAACCAGTTTTTTGACGTCCTGTACCCGGCTCTTGTCCGCGACCATCAATGCATCGTCGGTATCCACCACCACCAGATCCCTGACGCCGAGCACACCGATCAGCCGGTCGCCGCCGTGTATCAGACAGCCGCTGGCATCTTCGGTCAGCACATCGCCCTGCAACAGGTTTCCGTATTCGTCCTTTTGCGCCAGCTCCCAAAGTGCCGACCAGGAGCCCACATCGCTCCAGCCGGCATCCATGGGTACCACTGCTGCGGCCTCGGTTTTCTCCATCACCGCATAGTCCACCGAGTCCGATGGACAGCGGGCGAACACCTCGGCATCCACCCGCGTGAAGTCCAGGTCGCGCACTGCACCGGCAATGGCGGCGCGGCTGCTTTCCAGAATTTCCGGCTGGAACTGAGCAAGCTCCTCAAGAAAACGGGACGCGCGGAACAGGAACATACCGCTGTTCCAGTTGTAATCACCGCTGGCGAGATATTTTTCCGCGGTGGCAAGGTCCGGCTTTTCCACAAATTCGGCCACTTCCCATCCGCCCTCAAGGCGGCCGCCGCTACGGATATAGCCATACCCAGTCTCCGCAGAGGTGGGCACGATGCCAAAGGTCACCAGGCGACCGGACTCGGCAAGCGGGGTTGCCGCAGACACCGCCGCCTGAAAAGCGGTCTTGTCGGCGACCACATGATCCGCCGGTAACACCAGCAGCAGCGGATCCTGACCGCTTTCCAGCGACGCCAGCGCAGCCAGGGCAATGGCCGGCGCGGTATTGCGTGCACAGGGCTCCAGCAAAATCGACTGGGCGGCACGGCCCACTTCCTGCAGCTGCTCGGCGGCGGCAAAGCGGTGGGATTCGTTACACACCAGTATCGGCGCCTGCACCTCGGCCAGCCCCTCCAGCCTCAGGGCAGTGGCCTGCAGCATGGTCTCGCTACCGACCAGGGAAAGAAATTGTTTCGGGTAGGCCTCGCGGGAAAGCGGCCACAGGCGCGAACCGGTGCCACCACACAAAATAACGGGGATCATGATTGCCGTATCCACTGCAGAATTATTCACGTTCGGATGGCCGGGGATTTTGGCACAACGGCGCAGCACATTATACTTGACCGTTTGCTTCCGCCGGGTCCCGCCTAACCCGACGCGCGAGTCACACCAAATACCGAAACAGGAATCCGAGTGGACACGATTTACGTCAGGGGTGCCCGCACCCACAATCTGAAGAATATCGACCTGGATATTCCCCGCGACAAGCTTATTGTGATTACCGGCCTGTCCGGTTCTGGTAAGTCCTCACTCGCCTTTGACACCCTGTACGCCGAGGGCCAACGCCGTTATGTGGAGTCGCTCTCCACCTACGCGCGCCAGTTCCTGTCGATGATGGAAAAGCCGGATGTGGACACGGTAGAGGGCCTGTCTCCGGCCATCTCCATTGAGCAGAAGTCCACCTCCCACAACCCGCGCTCCACCGTGGGCACCATCACCGAGATTTACGATTACCTGCGCCTGCTGTTTGCCCGCGTCGGCGAGCCCCGCTGCCCGGATCACCACGTACCGCTCCAGGCCCAGACCATCAGCCAAATGGTGGACCATGTACTGGCGCTGCCGGAGGGCACCAAGGTGATGCTGCTGGCGCCAGTGGTACGCGACCGCAAAGGTGAACACCTGCATGTGTTCGAACAATTGCGGCGGGACGGATTCGTGCGCGCGCGCATCAATGGCACCGTGTGCGATCTCGACGACACACCCAAGCTGGACAAGCGCAAAAAACACACCCTCGAGGTGGTGGTGGACCGCTTCAAGGTCCGCGACGACCTGCAGCTGCGCCTGGCGGAATCCTTCGAGACCGCCCTGAACCTCACCGACGGTATCGCGTCCATCAGCTTTATGGACGGCGACCGCGATGATCACCTGTTCTCCGCACGCCACGCCTGCCCTGTATGTGATTACTCACTGGACGAACTGGAACCGCGCCTGTTTTCCTTTAACAACCCGGCCGGTGCCTGCCCCAGCTGTGACGGCCTCGGCGTCAACCAGTTCTTCGACGAGGACAAGGTGATCCTCGACCCCGAGAGCAGCATTTCAGAAGGCGCTATCCGCGGCTGGGACAGACGCAATATCTACTACTACCACATGCTCGACTCTCTCTCCGAGCATTACGGCTTCGACCTGGACAAACCGTGGAAAAAACTCGCCAAGAAATATCGCGCTGTGATCCTGCACGGCAGCGGCGACACCCCGATTGATTTCAGTTACGTCAACGACCGCGGCGATATCACCGTGCGTCGCCACACCTTCGAGGGCATCATTCCCAACTTCCAGCGCCGCTACCGGGATACCGAATCCCAGTCTGTGCGCGAGGAACTGGCCAAATACCTGAGCTCGCAGAAGTGCCCGGAATGCCACGGCACCCGCCTGCGGCGCGAAGCGCGCAACGTCTTTGTGGACAACCAAACACTGGCACAGATTACTGAGCTGCCGGTGGGCGATGCATTTGAGTACTTTGCCAACCAGCTCAAGTTCAAGGGCGCGCAGAAAGAAATCGCGGACAAGATTCTCAAGGAACTGCGCGACCGCTTCCGCTTCCTGGTGGATGTGGGACTGAATTACCTGACCCTCAACCGCAGCGCGGAAACCCTGTCCGGCGGTGAGGCCCAGCGCATCCGGCTGGCCAGCCAGATCGGCGCCGGCCTGGTGGGCGTAATGTATATTCTCGATGAGCCCTCCATCGGTCTGCACCAGCGGGACAACGAGCGTCTGCTGAATACCCTCACCCACCTGCGGGACATCGGCAACACCGTGATCGTGGTCGAGCACGACGAGGATGCCATCCGCGCGGCAGATTTTATTGTGGATATCGGCCCCGGTGCCGGTGTACACGGGGGCGAGGTGGTCGCCGCCGGTACCCACGACGAGATTGCTGCCTGTGAGCGCTCGCTGACCGGCCAATACCTTTCCGGCACCAAACAGATTGCGGTACCGAAAAAGCGCAACCCCGTCGGTGACGAATTTCTGCGCATCAAAGGCGCCACTGGTAACAACCTGAAAAATGTGGACCTGGAAATTCCGGTGGGCCTGTTCACCTGTATCACCGGCGTGTCCGGCTCCGGCAAATCCACCCTGATCAACACCACCCTGTATCCGCTGGCGGCCACCGCACTGAACAAGGCCACCACACTGAAAGCGTCACCGCACAAAGCGATCGAGGGGCTGGATCATTTCGACAAGTGCGTGGACATCGACCAGAGCCCCATCGGCCGTACGCCGCGCTCGAACCCCGCCACCTACACGGGTATTTTCACTCCGATTCGCGAACTGTTTTCCGGCACCCAGGAAGCCCGCTCCCGCGGCTACAAGCCCGGCCGTTTCAGTTTCAACGTCAAAGGCGGCCGCTGCGAGGCCTGCCAGGGTGATGGCGTGATCAAGGTGGAAATGCACTTCCTGCCGGATATCTACGTGCCCTGCGATACCTGTAAAGGCAAACGCTACAACCGCGAGACGCTCGAGGTTCAGTACAAGGGCAAGAGCATCCACGAGGTGTTGGAGATGACAGTAGAGGACGCACGGGAATTCTTCGACCCGGTTCCCTCGATCGCCAAAAAACTGCAGACGCTGATGGACGTGGGCCTGTCCTATATCAAACTGGGCCAGGCTGCGACCACGCTGTCCGGTGGTGAGGCGCAACGGGTTAAGCTGTCCCGCGAGCTGTCGAAACGGGATACCGGGCAAACCCTGTATATTCTCGACGAACCTACCACCGGCCTGCACTTTGCCGATATTCAATTGCTGCTTGACGTACTGCACCGGCTGCGCGATCACGGCAACACCATTGTGGTGATCGAGCACAATCTGGATGTGGTTAAGACTGCTGATTGGATCGTAGACCTGGGCCCGGAGGGCGGATCCGGCGGTGGTGAAATCATTGCCACCGGTACACCGGAGCAGGTGGCGAAGGTAAAAGGTTCACATACAGGGCGCTTCCTGAAGCCCATGCTGAAAAAGTAGAACTACACCACACCACGACAACGGCACGGAACGCAAACTGTGAAAACCATAGACATCAATTGCGATCTTGGCGAGGGAGAAGACCAGCTGCATTGCGCGCGGGATGCGCGCATCATGCGGTATATCTCCCGCTGCAATATCGCCTGTGGTGGTCACGCCGGCAACGCCGAAACCATGCGGCTTTCACTGATCAATGCGCACAGACACCAGATCGCCGCCGGAGCGCACCCGGGCTATCCGGACAGGAAAAACTTCGGCCGCATCTCCCTGACGATGCCACGGCAGGCACTACTGGCTTCGGTACAGGAGCAGATTCAGGCGCTGCAAAGCCTGGCACTTCAGGAACAGTTTGCGCTTACCCATATCAAACTGCACGGCGCCCTGTATAACGACGCCGAAGCCGATGACACCCTCGCCGACGACCTTGTGCGCATGTTTAGCCGGGCTTTTCCCACGTTGAACATACTTGCCCTCGCCAATGCAGCCGTTGAACGGGCGGCGCGCAGACACGGTTACCCTGTGCTGCGTGAAGGTTTTATGGATCGCCGCTACCTGAACGACCATCAGCTGTCGCCCCGCAGCATGTCCGAAGCCATTATCGAAGATTTTGATCAATGCCTCGGGCAGGTACTGGCGCTCACCGCGGGCACCACCTTTTCCTCGATCGATAAAAAGCCGCTGCGATTTACCGTCGATAGTATCTGCCTGCACGGGGATAACCCCCAGGCGGAATCGATTGCACAAAACCTCCAGCAGGCTCTGCAGCGCGCCGGGTACAGACTATGCCGTTAGCAAGGGGGTTTGAGGTACTGCCAAATGGCGACGCGGCCTTCGATATCCGTTTTTCAGCCGAGCCCAGTGAACAGCTGAGTGAGACCATCATTGCCCTCGCCGAGGCTATCGAAACGGCCTCCCTGGATGCCGTCACCGAGCTGGTCCCAGCCTACCAATGTCTCACTGTATGCTTCGATCCGCTGCATGTGACAGAAACCACCAGATTGCTGGACGCGCTGATGTCGCTGACCCAAACGACGCTTGCACACCCGACGTCGATTTCCGGCACCCGCAAACTGATCCGCATTCCCGTGTGTTACGACGACGAATTCGCACCGGATTTGCCCGCACTGTGTGCGCAGTCCCGGCTGACCGCTTCGGAAATCGTCGCCCGTCACACTGCACCGCAATACCTGGTGCATATGCTCGGGTTCACCCCGGGGTTCCTTTACCTCGGCGGACTGGATACCTCGCTGCACAGCCCACGCAAGGCGCGACCGGCACTCAGTGTGCCAGCTGGCTCTGTGGGGATCGGTGGCAAGCAGACTGGTATTTACCCCCAGGCCACTCCCGGTGGCTGGCAGATTATCGGCCGCACGCCCCTGGCATTGTTTCGGCCAGATCAGGCGCAGCCGTTTATTGCCCGCCCCCTGGACCGAGTCAAATTTGTGCAGATAAGCATGCAAGAATTTGCGCAATTCGACCCGCATTCCGAGCCAGAAAAAATGCCACTCTGCGCGCTTTCCACAAGGGGAGTACAGCAGTGACCCTGCGCGTTTTGAAACCAGGCCTACAGACCACTGTTCAGGATGCGGGGCGCCCCGGCAACCTGCGATGGGGGGTGGCGCGAGGTGGCGCGGCGGATACTTTTGCCATGGCCCTGGCTAATCTGCTGCTCGCAAACCCGTTATCGCATCCCTGCCTTGAGGTCGCCCTTACCGGCCCGGAGCTGGAATTTACCTGCGAGCTATCCATCGTCATTTGCGGCGCAGAATTCGATCTCCTACACAACGGCACGCCGGTGGGCAACGACCAGGTACTTCAGATGCGCCCCGGCGACATCCTCCGCTTCGGCGCACTCCGATCGGGGGCCCGTGCGTATATTGCTCTGGCAGCAGAGCTTGCCATCGCCCCCCGTATGGGAAGCCTTTCCACAAATGTGATTGCCGGATTTGGCGGATTCGCGGGACGCGCGCTGCAAGCTGGCGATCAGCTGCCCCTGCGCAATTGCCGAATAGAAAAGACACACAGCCTTCCGGGTCCGTACCGCCTGGACTATGGGAGCCGACCGCTGCTACGCACTGTCGACGGTGTCGAGGCACACTACTTTTCAGAGGGCGCCCGGCAGCAACTGTGTGCGGGGAACTTTACCGTCTCCCCCCAGAGCAACCGCATGGGCATCCGCCTGAACGGCCAACCCCTACCCCAGGAGCGCGCGCCGCAGCAGGTGTCTTCCGCTTTGTGCCCAGGCACAATCCAGGTACCGCCGAATGGATTGCCCATTATCAGCTTTGTGGAAGGTCAGACGATCGGCGGCTACCCACGTATCGCACATGTCATCAGTGCCGACGTCCACCGGCTTGGTCAGTTGACGGCTGGAACACCGCTGAACCTGGAAACGATCGATGCAGAGGTAGCACGGCAGATCCAGCGCGAGAAAGCCAGTCTACTGATGAAATTACCTGACCTGCTGTAAGTCCCTACGCAGCGGGTACACCATGCCTCAGGCAAAAAATGAAGAGAGCCTAGGATTTCACCCAGGTGACCGTTTCCTCTACGTCTGACTTATCCGCACAAGGGGTCGCTTTGGGAGGCACATAACCAACTCGCTCGGTGGGTGCCGCGTGTTGCTGCTCCCAGTAGGCGATCGCCTCACCGCACAGTATTTTCTGTTCTGCAGTCAGCGCGACACCATTCGGCCACTTGCCCAATTCGATGGCACGCTTGAGGCTGCCAACAATCTGCGGATTGAGCACTTTCAATAAATCATCGAGAGACTGGAACATCTGAGGCTAATCTCTTTTCAGAAAAACATGGGGCGGATAAAAGAAAAGCCGGTCAATGACCGGCTTTTCCATGTCCGGAAACCGCTGATGCGAGTTCCGAAAACCTAAAACAAAATGCTTTAGGCTTCTGCAGCTTCTGCAGTCTCGTCCGCAACCGGACGATCCACCAGCTCAACGTAGGCCATTGGAGCCTTGTCGCCAGCACGGAAACCGCATTTCAGAATGCGGATGTATCCGCCCGGGCGGGCTTCGTAACGGGGACCCAGTTCGTCGAACAGCTTGCGCACAGCATCCTTATCACGGATACGGGCGAAAGCCAGACGGCGGTTAGCAACACTGTCTTTCTTGGCCAGGGTGATCAGCGGCTCGGCAACGCGGCGCAGTTCTTTGGCTTTCGGCAGTGTGGTTTTGATCAGTTCGTGCTCTACCAGAGAAGCGGTCATGTTCTTGAACATGGCCTTGCGGTGAGAGCTGGTACGACTGAATTTACGGCCACTATAGCGATGACGCATAACTCAATTCCTCACGACTTCAATTGCTTTCTCAGCAAGTCGTCTGTGAGTGGTATCTGCTAACGACACACACCACTCGGGTTTCTCACATGGCGTGGGTGAATCACCCGCGCCACAAACGCTTTACAGGGGGCTCAGCTTGCTGTCGCCCTTGAGGCTGGCCGGCGGCCAGTTCTCGAGGCGCATGCCCAGGGACAGACCGCGGGAGGCCAGAACGTCCTTGATCTCGGTCAGGGACTTCTTACCCAGGTTCGGGGTCTTCAGCAGTTCTACTTCGGTACGCTGAATCAGGTCGCCGATGTAGTAGATGTTTTCTGCTTTCAGACAGTTTGCCGAACGTACGGTCAGCTCCAGGTCATCAACCGGGCGCAGCAGCACCGGATCAACTTCCTCTTCCTTGGCTTCTGGCGCTGCATCCTTCTCGCCTTCCAGGTCCACAAACACTGCCAGCTGTTGCTGCAGGATGGTGGCGGCACGACGGATGGCTTCTTCCGGATCCAGAGTACCGTTGGTCTCCAGGTCCAGAACGAGCTTGTCCAGGTCGGTGCGCTGTTCTACACGCGCGGATTCCACGCTGTAGGAAACACGGCGAACCGGGCCGAAAGAGGCGTCCAGTTGCAGACGGCCAATAGCGCGGGTCTCTTCTTCGTCTTCGCGACGCGCGTCGGCGGGCTGGTAGCCACGACCACGTGCGACGGTCAGACGCAGGTTGAGTTCCACGTCGCCAGTGATGTTGGCGATAACGTGCTCAGGGTTCACGATTTCAATGTCGTGGTCCACCTGAATATCGCCAGCGGTAACCGCGCCTGGGCCTTTCTTGCTCAGGCTCAGCACTGCCTGGTCCTTGCCGTGCATCACCACCGCAATTTCCTTCAGGTTGAGCAGGATTTCGATAACGTCTTCCTGCACACCCTCGATTGCGCTGTACTCGTGCTCAACACCGTCGATCTCAACTTCAGTGACGGCGCAGCCTGGCATGGAGGACAGCAGGATGCGGCGCAGTGCGTTGCCGAGAGTGTGGCCGAAACCACGCTCCAGCGGTTCCAGAACCACTTTGGCGTGGTTCTGGTTGTACTCGGTGACGTCAATACGACGAGGTGTCAAAAACTCGTTGACAGCAGTCTGCATAGCCATACCTGTATTACAGTTTTATTCCTTAAATGGAACAGAGCCTTACTTGGAGTAGAGTTCCACGATAAGGTTTTCATTGATCTCTGCCGGCAGATCCACGCGATCCGGAACACGCTTGAAGGTACCTTCGAGCTTGGTCGCGTTCACGTCTACCCACTCAACGTCACCGCGCTGTGCAGCGAGGGAAACGGAGTTCTGGATACGCATCTGCTTTTTGGACTTCTCACGAATGGAGATAACGTCGCCTTCTTTAACAGAGTAAGAAGGGATGTTTACGGTAGCGCCATTCACCAGAATCGCCTTGTGAGATACCAGCTGACGTGCTTCAGCACGAGTAGAGCCGAAGCCCATGCGGTAAACCACGTTGTCCAGGCGTTTTTCCAGAAGTTGCAGCAGGTTTTCACCGGTTGCACCTTTCAGACGCGCCGCTTCCTTATAGTAGTTGCGGAACTGCTTTTCCAGCACACCGTAGATACGACGTACTTTTTGTTTTTCACGCAGCTGAATACCGTAGTCGGACAGACGGCCGCGACCAGCGCCGTGAACACCCGGCTTGGTTTCTGCACGACACTTGGAGTCGTGCGGGCGAACGCCACTTTTCAGCTGAAGATCGGTACCTTCCCGACGGGAAAGCTTACATTTTGGTCCAATATAACGTGCCATTTCGTCAACCCCCTCTTACACGCGACGTTTCTTGGGCGGACGACAACCATTATGCGGGATCGGCGTCACGTCGGTGATGTTGGTGATCTTGTAGCCGCAGTTGTTCAGGGCGCGAACGGCAGATTCACGGCCAGGGCCGGGGCCCTTAACTTCGACATCAAGGTTTTTCAGGCCGTACTCTTGAGCGGCAGTACCTGCGCGCTCAGCGGCAACCTGGGCTGCGAAAGGGGTGCTCTTACGAGAACCGCGGAAACCGGAGCCACCAGCGGTAGCCCAGCTCAGAGTATTGCCCTGACGGTCAGTGATCGTCACGATCGTGTTGTTGAACGATGCGTGGATGTGGGCAACACCGTCGACAACGGTCTTTTTGACCTTTTTGCGAACAGTAGTTTTTGGCTTAGCCATACCTGTATCCTAAATCCTGTACTTGTGAAGACTTGCGCGACGCAGTAACAAAGAGTTACTTACGGATCGGCTTGCGCGGACCCTTACGGGTACGGGCGTTAGTCTTGGTGCGCTGACCGCGAAGCGGCAGGCTGCGACGGTGACGCAGACCGCGGAAGCAACCCAGGTCCATCAGACGTTTGATGTTCATGGAAACTTCACGACGCAGATCACCTTCAACGGTCAGTTTTGCAACTTCACCGCGGATGGTTTCGATCTGGTCTTCGGACAGATCACGAAGTTTGGTGGATTCAGCGATACCTACCGCTGCCAGAATAGACTTGGCCGTAGTGCGTCCGACACCAAAGATATGGGTCAGGGAGATCACGGCGTGCTTGTGGTCTGGTACGTTTACACCAGCAATACGTGCCATAGAGGCGTACTCCACGTATTGTGAACAGCGCAACTTGGTAATGGCGCAGCTCATTTCTCATTTCGGCGCTGACAGCGAATAAAAAGCCATCAACACCACCAAAAAGGCGCGCAAGAATAGCTTTTCATACACCAAATTGCAATAGCCCGCCTTCCCAGGGCCTGAACCCAAGGTAAAACGGACGACAGTCAACGCCCCCTTTTTTGAAACTTTCATACCACCCGAAGGTGACTTTCCAGTTTCGCCGCAGGCATATCGCTCTGCGGTGCGCCTTTTTACACGGGGCGGTGCAAAGAGGCAAATACTTTCACGATCAATTGGTGACCAGCCCTATCCCTGATATGGTCACCGGACTCACCGTCCCTGGTGAGTCGCGCTAATCGACGCCGGAGCGTCGATTAGCCCTGCCGCTGCTTGTGACGGGGCTCGGCGCTGCAGATAACCCGCAGAACACCTTTGCGACGTACGATTTTGCAGTTACGGCAGATCTTTTTAACAGAAGCGCGTACTTTCATGACCTTACCTCAATTCAATCCTGCTGCGACGGCTGCCGATCAACGGCGGCCGTAACCTTGCAGATTTGCCTTCTTCATCAACCCATCGTACTGGTGGGACAGCAGGTGCGACTGCACTTGCGCCATGAAGTCCATCACTACGACCACAACGATCAGCAGCGAGGTACCTCCCAGATAGAAAGGAATGTTCAGCCCAACTACCAGGAACTGCGGCAGCAGGGATACCAATGCGATGTAACAGGCACCCACCAGAGTCAGACGAGTCAGCACGCTGTCGATGTAACGAGCGGTCTGTTCGCCGGGGCGAATACCGGGCACATATGCACCGGATTTTTTCAGGTTATCTGCCACTTCATTCGGGTTGAACATCAACGCCGTATAGAAGAAGCAGAAGAAGCCGATCAGCAGTGCGAACAGGATAATGTTCAGCGGCTGACCCGGGCCCAACTGCAGCGCCATCCACTGCAGAATCTGTGCACCGATGCCCTCGCCGCCCTGGCCGAACCACTGCGCCAGAGTCGCAGGGAACAGCAGGATACTGCTGGCGAAGATCACCGGGATCACACCGGCCATGTTGACCTTCAGAGGCAGGTGGCTGGATTGAGCCGCCGGCGCCTGAGAGTAACGACCAGCCTGACGGCGGGCGTGGTTGATGGTGATGCGACGTTGGCCGCGTTCCATCACTACAACGAAGTAGACAACCGCCAGTGCAACAAAGCCGATGGCCAGCAGCATCAGGATGTGTAACTCACCCTGACGCGCCTGCTCGAAAGCCTGACCGATGGCACTGGGCAGACCCGCAACGATACCGGCAAAGATCAGCATGGAAATGCCGTTGCCGACGCCGCGCTCGGTGATCTGCTCACCCAGCCACATCATGAACACTGCACCGGTAACCAGTGACACTACGGCCACAAAGTAAAATCCGAATGCCGGTTCCGCGGAGTAAGCCAGGTTCTGACCGGCGAGACCAAAGGTCATACCGATACCCTGGATCAGGGCCAGCAAAACCGTCAGATAACGGGTGTACTGGTTGATCTTGCGCCGGCCTGCATCACCTTCCTTCTTCAACGCCTCCAGTGAAGGCGTTACCGCGGTCATCAACTGCATGATGATGGACGCGGAGATGTAAGGCATGATGCCGAGCGCCAGAATACTCATCCGCTCCAGTGCACCACCGGAGAACATGTTGAACAGACCAAGGATGGTTCCCTGGTTCTGGTTAAACAGGTTCGCCAGCTTTTCCGGATCAATACCGGGCACCGGAATATGGGTCCCTATGCGATAAACAAGAATCGCGAGAAACAGAAAACGAAGGCGAGCCCAAAGCTCGCCTAATCCCTTGCCGTTGCCCAGGGAGTTAACACCAGATCCTGGTCGTGCCATTGGGGCCTCGATTTAGTCTTCTACTTTTCCGCCAGCAGCTTCGATGGCCGCTTTAGCACCTTTGGTGACACCCAGACCTTTCACGGTAACCGCTTTGGTCAGTTCACCAGACAGGAACACTTTGGCGCGCTTAATGTGGTTGCCGATAATATCGGCATTCTTCAGCGCTGCCAAATCAATCGTGTCCCCTTCAACCTTGGCCAGCTCCGCCAGACGCACTTCCGCAACAAAGCGGCCGACGCGAGAGGAGAAACCGTACTTCGGCAGGCGCTTCTGCAAAGGCATCTGACCGCCTTCGAAGCCCGGACGAACACTACCGCCGGAACGGGATTTTTGACCTTTGTGGCCACGGCCACCGGTTTTACCCAGGCCGCTACCGATGCCGCGACCAACGCGCTTGGCGCTGTGCTTGTGACCCTCAGCGGGAGACAGTTCATTCAAACGCATGTTACGCCTCCTCTACTTTTACGAGGTAATTCACTTTGTTGATCATGCCGCGCACAGAGGGAGTGTCTTCCACTTCCACAGTGTGACCAATGCGGCGCAAACCCAGACCAGCAACACACGCCTGATGATTCTTCAGACGACCGTTGATGCTTTTGACCTGGGTTACTTTGATGGTCTTCTTAGCCATGACTCATTCACTCAAAGCAAGTTCAGAGTGGGTCGCAGCGATAGAGCGGCTGCGACCCAAACCGAATCAGTTCAGGATTTCTTCCACAGACTTGCCACGCTTGGCGGCAACGTCTTCCGGGCTGCTCATTTTGCCCAGAGCACTGAAGGTAGCGCGGACGACGTTTACCGGATTGGTAGAGCCGTAGCACTTTGCCAGTACGTTGTGGACGCCAGCCATTTCCAGTACGGAGCGCATGGCACCGCCGGCAATTACACCGGTACCCTGGGAAGCGGGCTGCATGTATACCTTGGAACCGCCGTGGCGACCGTTGGTAGCATACTGAAGGGTGTCACCGTTCAGGTCTACCTGGATCATGTTGCGACGTGCAGCTTCCATAGCTTTCTGGATGGCAACTGGCACTTCGCGCGCTTTACCACGACCAAAGCCAACGCGGCCATTGCCATCGCCAACTACGGTCAGAGCGGTGAACGCGAAGATACGACCACCTTTTACGGTTTTGGCAACACGGTTGACCTGGACCAGTTTCTCCTGGAGGCCTTCGTCGTTGCTCTTCTCGACTTTATCTCTAGCCATAACTCAACCCTTAGAATTTCAGACCGGCTTCACGGGCAGCGTCTGCCAGGGCCTTAACACGGCCATGGTATTTGAAGCCGCTACGATCGAAGGCTACCGTTTCAACGCCAGCGGCTTTCGCACGCTCAGCGATCAGGGTACCAACAGCTGTAGCAGCGTCGACGTTACCGGTTTTGCTTTCACGCAGGTCCTTGTCCAGAGTAGAGGCAGTGGCCAATACCTTGTCGCCGTCGGCAGACAGGATCTGTGCGTAAATGTGGCGGGGAGTGCGGTTCACTGTCAGGCGAACGGCGCCCAGCTCACGGAACTTGGCGCGGGCACGACGTGCACGACGCAAGCGGGATTGCTTCTTAACGTTCATATCTATGCCTTACTTCTTCTTGGCCTCTTTGCGATACACGCGCTCATCGGCGTAGCGGACACCCTTACCTTTGTAGGGCTCCGGCGGACGGAATGCGCGGATCTCTGCGGCCACTTGACCTAACAGCTGCTTATCGCTGCTCTTCAGTACAACTTCAGTCTGGCTCGGGGTTTCTGCGGTAACACCTTCCGGCAGGTCGTAATCTACCGGGTGGGAGAAGCCCAGAGTCAGGTTCACGGATTTACCAGATGCTTTCGCACGGTAACCTACACCGTTCAGCTGCAGTTTCTTTTCGAAACCCTGACTGACGCCGACCACCATATTGTTAACCAGCGCGCGGGTGGTGCCGGCGAGGGCACGTGCCTGCTTGGAACCGTTGCGTGCAGCAAAGGTCAGCTGGTTTTCTTCCTGCTTCACTTCCACGTCAGAGTGGATGTTGAAGTTCAGGTTACCATTACCACCTTTAACAGCGATGTCCTGACCTTTCAGGTCAACGGACACGCCAGCGGGGATACTTACGGGACTATTAGCTACTCGAGACATATTAACCCCCGCTTAGAATACGGTGCAGAGCACTTCGCCGCCGACACCAGCCTGACGGGCTGCGCGATCAGTCATCACACCACGAGAGGTGGAGACGATAGCGATGCCCAGGCCGCCGCGAACGGATGGCAATGCTTTTTTACCTGCGTAGTTACGCAGGCCTGGACGGGAAACCCGGTCCAGCTCAGCAATTACCGGCTTGCCCTGGAAGTATTTCAGTTCAATAGTCAGCTCAGGCTTGGCACCTTCGCCGACCGCTACGCCAGTAACGTAACCTTCGTCTTTCAGTACGTTGGCTACGGCTACTTTCAGTTTTGAAGAAGGCATAGAAACACTGCCCTTGCCGCGCGCCAAAGCGTTGCGGACGCGGGTCAGCATATCTGCCAACGGATCTTGCATACTCATTACTTAAGACTCCTCAAGTCTGCCGTTTTACCAGCTGGACTTAACCAGACCGGGGACATCACCACGCATAGCGGCTTCACGCAGTTTGTTACGGCACAGGCCGAACTTGCGGTATACAGCGTGGGGGCGACCAGTGATACGACAGCGACGTTGCTGACGTACCGGGCTTGCATCGCGCGGCAGTTGTTGCAGCTTGAGTTGAGCCTCCCAACGCTCCTCATCGGAAGCGTTGGCACTGGCGATGATCGCCTTCAGCTCTTGACGCTTTTCAGCGTACTTAGCTGCGGTTCGAGCGCGCTTGTTCTCACGCGCAATCATGGATTTCTTCGCCATGGAATCCTCTTAACCCTTGAAAGGGAAGTTGAATGCTTTCAGCAGTGCGCGACCTTGGTCGTCGTTAGCTGCTGTAGTAGTGATACAAATATCCAGACCGCGGATCTTGTCTACTTTGTCGTAGTCAATTTCCGGGAAGATGATTTGTTCGGTTACACCCATTGAGAAGTTACCACGACCGTCGAACTGCTTCGGGCTAATGCCACGGAAGTCGCGGATACGTGGGATCGCGATACCAATCAGTCGCTCCAGGAACTCATACATACGCTCACCGCGCAGAGTTACCTTGCAGCCGATCGGCCAGTCTTCACGGATTTTGAAGCCCGCGATTGACTTACGCGCTTTGGTCACAATAGGTTTTTGACCAGTAATAGCAGTCATGTCACTGACTGCGTGTTCCAGTACCTTCTTATCACCAATGGCTTCACCGACACCCATGTTGACGGTGATTTTGGTGATGCGCGGCACGGACATTACGTTCTCAAGTCCCAGCTCTTCTTTCAGCTTGGACGCGAGTTCTTTGGTGTAGAGCTCTTTAAGCCTTGCCATTTTTTCCACCTGACTTATGCGTCAACGGCTTCGCCGCTGGATTTGAAGACGCGGATCTTAGTGCCATCTTCCAGTACTTTGAAGCCTACCCGGTCAGCTTTTTGGGTATTCGGGTTGAAGATGGCAACGTTGGAAGCCTGGATAGCGGCTTCTTTTTCAACGATTCCACCGGCAACGCCCAGCTGGGGGTTCGGCTTCTGGTGTTTTTTGATCATCTGGACACCGGATACGATCAGACGGCCATCGTTCAACACCTTACGTACGGTGCCACGCTTGCCCTTGTCGCGACCGGCGATAACGATCACTTCATCGTCACGCTTGATCTTGCGCATTACTCTTCTCCGCTCGTGGCTTAGATAACTTCGGGAGCGAGGGAGATGATCTTCATGAACTTCTCACCGCGCAGCTCGCGAGTTACCGGGCCAAAAATACGGGTGCCAACCGGAGCATGGTTCTGGTTCAGCAACACCGCTGCGTTATCGTCGAATTTGATCAGGGAGCCGTCCGGGCGACGCACACCTTTCTTGGTGCGAACCACAACCGCGTTCATCACCTGACCTTTCTTCACTTTACCGCGGGGAATTGCTTCCTTAACGGTTACCTTGATGATGTCGCCAACGCCAGCGTAGCGACGGTGGGAGCCGCCCAGCACCTTGATGCACATGACACGGCGAGCCCCACTGTTATCAGCTACTTCTAAGTAGGATTCTGCTTGAATCATTGTTCCTCTCCGAAAACCTGTTTAGGTCTTCACAGTCAATGGGCCAGGATTAAACCTTCGCCGCACGCTCTACAATAGTCTGCAAGGACCAGGACTTGCTCTTGGACAGCGGACGAGATTCTTCAATGGTCACAACATCACCGATGCCGCACTCATTGTTTTCGTCGTGTGCCTTGAGCTTGGTGGACTTGCTCACGATTTTGCCGTAGATCGGGTGCTTAACACGGCGCTCGATCAAAACGGTGATGGTTTTATCCATCTTGTCACTCACGACCTTACCGGTCAGAGTACGCTTCAGTTTTGCTTCAGCCATGATTAATTACCTGCCTTCTCGGTCAACACAGTCTTAATGCGAGCAATGTCGCGACGAGTCTGCTTCAGCAGATGAGTCTGAGTCAGCTGACCAGTGGATTTCTGCATGCGCAGCTTGAACTGTGCTTCAAGTTGGCTCAGCAGTTCCTGGTTCAGCTCCTCAACTGACTTTGAGCGTAGATCTGCAGTCTTCATTACATCACCGAACGCTTAACGAAAGTTGTCTTTACAGGCAGCTTGGCTGCGGCGAGCTCGAAAGCTTCGCGAGCCAATTCTTCAGAAACGCCTTCCATTTCATAGAGGACCTTTCCTGGTTGAATCTGGGCAACCCAGTACTCAACGCCACCCTTACCTTTACCCATCCGAACCTCGAGAGGCTTGTTGGTGATGGGCTTGTCCGGAAACACACGAATCCAGATCTTACCGCCACGTTTAACGTGACGAGTCATTGCGCGACGAGCCGCTTCGATCTGACGCGCAGTAATGCGTCCACGACCGATGGCCTTAAGGCCGAACTCGCCAAAGCTCACTTTAGAGCCGCGCTGCGAAAGACCGCGGTTGCGACCCTTCTGTACCTTGCGGAATTTTGTACGCTTCGGTTGTAGCATCTGCGCACCCCTTACTTAGCAGCTTTCTTGCGAGTCTTCGCTGGCTTCTCTTCGGGGATTTCGTCACCGATGACTTCGCCTTTGAAGATCCAAACTTTCACACCGATGATGCCGTAGGTAGTGCTGGCTTCATAAGTGCCGTAGTCGATGTTGGCACGCAGAGTGTGCAGCGGCACACGGCCTTCACGGTACCATTCGGTACGGGCAATCTCGGCACCGCCAAGACGACCACCAACCTGAATCTTGATACCTTCAGCGCCCTGGCGCATAGCGTTCTGTACGGCGCGCTTCATAGCACGACGGAACATAACGCGACGCTCCAGCTGCTGAGCAACGTTCTGGGCAACCAGGGTTGCGTCCAGATCAGGCTTGCGCACTTCTTCGATGTCGATGTGCACAGGCACACCCATCTGCTTGCTCACCTCGTTGCGCAGACGCTCTACGTCTTCACCTTTCTTACCGATCACGATGCCCGGACGCGCAGTGTGAATGGTCACACGAGCGGTGTTGGCCGGACGTTCGATCTCGATGCGGCTCACGGAAGCGTGGGCCAGTTTTTTGCGAATGAATTCGCGAACTTTCAGATCCGTGTACAGCTTGTCTGCGTACTCGTCGCTGCCGGCATACCAAACAGAGGTATGCTTTTTAACGATACCCAGACGAATGCCGGTAGGATGTACTTTTTGTCCCATGGTTTTCTCGCCTGCTCTCTTATTTCTCGGCTACTTTCACAGTAATGTGACAAGTACGCTTAAGAATACGATCGGCACGACCCTTGGCACGCGGCTTAATGCGCTTCATGGTCATACCCTCATCCACGAAGATGGTGGAAACCTTCAGCTCGTCAACGTCAGCACCGTCGTTGTGCTCAGCGTTGGCGATTGCAGATTCCAGAACCTTCTTGACGATCGCAGCACCTTTCTTGTGACTGAAAGCCAGGATGTCCAGGGCTTCCTCGACACCTTTGCCGCGAATCTGATCAGCTACCAGACGCGCTTTCTGTGCCGACAGACGAGCACCGCGTAATTTTGCTTGTACTTCCATCTCTATAACCTCGGCTTAGCGCTTCTTCGCTTTCTTGTCCGCGGCGTGGCCACGGTAAGTGCGGGTAGCAGCGAATTCACCCAGCTTGTGGCCAACCATTTCTTCGTTGACCAGTACCGGTACGTGTTGACGACCGTTGTGAACAGCAATCGTCAGGCCCACCATTTCCGGCATAATCATGGAACGGCGGGACCAGGTTTTAATCGGCCGGCGATCATTGGCTTCGATCGCTGCCTCCACCTTTTTGATCAGATGTAGATCAATAAAGGGACCTTTCTTTAATGAGCGTGGCACTTTAGATTCCTCTTTAGATGCTCACACATCGTGCGCGACTAACTCTCTATTGAGAATTACTTGCCGCGACGACGTACAATCATGTTGTCGGTGCGCTTGTTCTTACGCGTTTTCTTACCCTTGGTCGGAACACCCCAAGGCGTCACAGGGTGACGGCCACCGGAGGTACGACCTTCACCACCGCCGTGCGGGTGGTCTACCGGGTTCATCGCCACACCGCGAACGGTAGGACGAACACCACGCCAGCGCTTGGCACCAGCCTTACCCAGTTTGCGCAGGCTGTGCTCAGAGTTGCTCACTTCACCCAGGGTGGCGCGGCACTCAGACAACACTTTACGCATTTCGCCAGAGCGCAGACGGATAGTCGCGTACTGACCTTCACGGGCAACCAGCTGAACAGAGGCACCGGCAGAGCGGGCCAGCTGAGCACCTTTACCAGGCTTCAGCTCGATAGCGTGAATCACGGAACCAACCGGGATGTTGCGCAGCGGCAGGGTGTTACCTACAGCGATAGGCGCAGCGTCGCCAGACTGGATCTTGGCACCGGCCTTCAGGCCTTTCGGTGCAATGATGTAACGACGCTCACCGTCGGCATAGCACACCAGGGCGATATGCGCGGTACGGTTAGGATCGTATTCCAGACGCTCAACGGTGGCCGGAATGCCATCCTTATTGCGCTTGAAATCCACCATACGGTAGTGATGCTTGTGACCACCACCGATGTGACGGGTGGTAATGCGACCGTTGTTGTTACGGCCACCGGTCTTGGATTTCTTCTCAACCAGCGGAGCGTAAGGCGCACCTTTGTGCAGGTCGGAATTAACAACCTTGACCAGGTGACGACGGCCGGCAGAGGTCGGTTTTGTTTTTACAATAGCCATTGCAAATTTCCCCTTTACTCAGCGGCTTCGAAGTTGATGTCGCTGCCTTCGGCCAGACGAACGTAGGCTTTTTTCCAATCATTGCGCACGCCCATGCCGTAGCGGGTGCGCTTGGTCTTGCCTTTAACGTTTACGGTGCGAACTTGCTCAACAGTTACGTTGAACAGCTTTTCTACCGCAGCTTTTACTTCAGCCTTGGTGGCATCGGTGGTCACCTTGAACACTACCTGGTTGGCGGCATCCGCCAGCACAGCAGCTTTCTCGGAAATTACCGGACCCAGCAATACTTTGTAGATTCGCTCTTGGTTCATCCCAGCACCTCATCAATTTTCTTCAGTGCAGAAACGGTAACCACGACCTTGTCAAAACGAATCAGGCTTACCGGATCGATACCCTGTACGTCGCGAACGTCGATCTTGTGCAGGTTGCGCGCGGCCAGGTAGAGGTTTTCATTTACCTCTTCGGTCACGATCAACGCTTCAGACAGATCGAACTGTGCCAGCTTGGTTACCAGCTGCTTGGTCTTCGGCGCTTCAACGTCGAAGGACTCAACCACAACCAGGCGCTCCTGACGAGCCAGCTCGGAGAGAATGCAGCGCAGTGCAGCGCGGTACATTTTCTTGTTCAGCTTAACACTGTGATCACGCGGCTCAGCGGCGAAGGTTACGCCACCAGAACGCCACAGCGGGCTGCGGATAGTACCGGCACGAGCACGGCCAGTACCTTTTTGACGCCACGGCTTTTTGCCGCCGCCGGAAACCGCAGCGCGGTTTTTCTGAGCCTTGGTGCCCTGACGAGCGCCAGCCATATAGGCGACGACTGCCTGGTGTACCAGGTCCTGATTGAATTCACGACCGAAAGCCACTTCAGAGACTGCAACAGTGCCTTTAGCGCCTTCGGGAGTTGCGATATTCAGTTCCATATCTATTTCCCCTCAGACTTAGGCTTTAACTGCCGGACGAACGATAACGTTACCGCCAGGTGCGCCAGGTACGGCACCCTTGACCAGCAGCAAGTTGCGCTCGGCGTCCACACGAACTACTTCCAGGTTTTGCGTGGTAACACGCTCGGCACCCATGTGACCGGCCATCTTCTTGCCTTTCCACACGCGGCCAGGAGTCTGGCACTGACCGATAGAACCGGGAGCGCGGTGAGACAGAGAGTTACCGTGAGTAGCGTCTTGGGTACGGAAGTTCCAGCGCTTAACGCCGCCTTGGAAACCTTTACCTTTGGAAGTACCGGTTACGTCAATCTTCTGACCGGCTTCAAAGCCAGATACAGTGATTTCAGAACCGATGTCGAAGGACTCTTCAGAACCGTCAGTGCGCAGTTCGTAAAGAGCAGTGCCAGCCTCAGTATTGGCTTTGGCGAAGTGGCCCGCTTCGGGCTTGGAGACACGGGAAGCCTTACGAGCACCCACAGTCACTTGAACTGCGGAGTAGCCATCAGTTTCCACGGTTTTCACCTGGGTGACGCGATTCGGAGCTACCTCGATAACAGTTACCGGGATAGAAGCGCCATCTTCAGTGAAGATGCGAGTCATGCCGCTCTTGCGGCCGACAATACCTATAGTCATCTTTTCAACCTCTCAGTGCACGGGGCTTTAACCCACTGCGGCCGCCCAATTTCAGAGCGTTACACTACCCAGACCTTTTTCGCCTGGGATTCGGTAGTTAATTTGAAGTGTTAGCCGAGACTAATCTGAACCTCTACACCGGCCGCCAGATCGAGCTTCATCAGCGCGTCAACGGTTTTCTCGGTAGGCTCTACGATGTCTAGCAAACGCTTGTGAGTACGGATTTCGTACTGGTCACGCGCGTCCTTGTTGACGTGCGGAGAAATCAGTACGGTGTACTTCTCTTTGCGAGTCGGCAGCGGGATGGGACCGCGTACTTGTGCGCCAGTGCGCTTGGCCGTCTCTACGATCTCCTGAGTAGACGCGTCGATCAGCTTGTGATCGAACGCCTTCAGGCGAATTCGGATGCGTTGACCCTGCATGGAATCAAACTCCAGTTGTAAATCTAAAGAACGTCCTTTTACGCAGCCCCGAGGGCGGGCGAAAAGGAGCGCGAAGTCTACGGGTGAATTTTTGGCCTGTCAACCAGTTATCCGGATAGTTTCCAGTGGTGCCCTATCGCTCGCGAGCCAGCGCCCTCCGGCTTTTCCGTATCTATATATAAAGAAACAAGCACGGACATAACCAAACAGTCAGTCGCGCTCCCTGGGGCGCCTGTATCCCCTTGATCCTATGATCCCTTGCCCTATTCCTCTCCGGTCGCAAAAGCTTCACACGACGCCCCGCTGGCGGTCACAGACGTCTCGCAGCCTGCACCGCGAGGACCACCTCGAACCACCAACACACAATCTCAACAGGCGTAACAAATAAGGAAGATCGTATGGAGACTTTCGACCCAAATGAAATGGCGGAGCTGCAAGCAGACAACCAGGCTCGCAAAGAAACCAACACCCTCAGCCGACGGGGCTTTGTTCGCAGCAGCCTTATCGGCGGCGCAGCCAGTCTCGCCTTTGGCGCCCTCTCCGCGGAGGCGCGCAACCACCACGATCGCGGGCGCGGAGAGCGCGAACGCTACCGCAAGCCACACTCCCCCGATTACGGCCCGCTGAAGCCTGCGACCTGTCAGTCGACAGGGCTCACCCTGCTGGCCCTGCCAGTCGGCTTCGAGTATCTGTCATTCGGCTGGACCGGACAGTTGATGGACGACGGACGGCCCACCCCCCACGGATCATGACGGAATGGCCGTTTGCGGTCGCCGGGGCCGCACCATTGCCATGGTCCGCAACCATGAACTGTCTGCGGGTGAAAGCAATCAATGCCTGGTCGATGGTGGCATGTATAACCCGGCCGAATATGGCGGTACCACCACTCCCGAGTTTGACCTGGTGCGCGGTCAGTTCACCCACAGCTATACCAGTCTCGGCGGCACAATCCGCAATTGTTCCGGCGGCCCGACCCCGTGGGACTCCTGGATTTCCTGTGAAGAGACCTTCCACACCTGGCGCCCCGACGGATACAACCACGGCTACATCTTCGATGTCCCCGCATTCGGCATCAGTAACGGTCAACCCATCCGCGCGGCCGGGCGCTTCTCCCACGAAGCCGTCGCCGTGGATCCCCGTACCGGTATCGTGTACGAAACCGAAGACGCGGGCAGCAGCGCCTTCTATAAGTACGTGCAGCCCGGCGCAGGACACCGTAACTGGCGCAGCCGCCACCGCCGCGGTGAAGGACTACGCGACGGCGGAGCCCTGTACGCCCTGGTGGCCAAGAATGCTCCCTCCAAAAATTTCCGCGGCGGGTTCACCCTCGGCGACACTTTTGATGTGACCTGGGAGCTGGTGACAGACCCGGAAGGCATCCACGGCCGCGCTTTTGATTCGGCCCCCAACGCAGCCATTTTTTCCCGCGGCGAGGGCTGCTGGGAGGACAGCGGCAATATTTACTTCGTATCCACCGACGGCGGTACCGCCGGACTCGGGCAGGTGTGGATGTACAGCCCGCGCCGGGAGACCCTCACGCTGGCTTATGAATCGACCGATGCATCGGATGTGGACGGCCCGGACAATATCGCCATCAGCCCCCGGGGCGGCATTATTCTGTGTGAAGATGGGCGCTCGGACCCCAAGCGGCTGATCGGCCTCAGCCGCGGTGGTGAGACCTTTCCTTTTGCAGAGAACCGTATTCAGCTGGCAGACGGCGACCTGGACAAAATCGATGCAATTTATCCCGGCACCCGGGAGCACTTCCACGACAGTCACACCGGCGATTTCCGTTCACGGGAATGGGCCGGCGCCACCTTTTATGGTGACTGGCTGTTTGCCAATGTGCAGTCCCCCGGCGTGACCTTTGCTATTCGCGGCCCATGGCATAAAGGCGCGCTGTAACGAGCCATGCACCTCCGGTGCTGTACCATAAACGCAAAAGCCGCAGCGTACTCGCTGCGGCTTTTTTCGTCCTGGTGCTTTTAAAGAGCGTTAGTAACGAATACTGACCCGGGCATAGAACACCGCAGTGTCCTGCTCGGGAATGGCCTCTTTGGAGGGCTCCGCGTAGTTCATGGACAGAGACCAGAGACGCCCGGACAGGGCGAGGCCAACCCCTACAGCACCCAGCGCAGTTTTCACATGAATATCTTCCGCGCCGTCCTGGCGGCGATCCAGGGATTTGGTTTCACCGTAGTCGTAAAACAGATACGGCTCGACGGTCACATCCCAGGGGCGCCAGCCGTCGTAATGGATTTCTGTCTGCCCATACCAGCCGCGGTCACCACTCACCGCGCTGGGGAGATACCCGCGGACACTGGCAGGACCGCCGAGCGAAAACGACAGGGAACCGGGTAGCTGAGCATCGTCACTGAATTGCCAGGCGGAAATGAACAATCCATAGAAACCGCTGTTACCCGCCCGAACGTAGCCGGTTAGGCTGCCGTTATACAAGGTTTCCTCGGTACTCTGGCGCGCATCGCCCACATCGGATTTATCATTAAAGTCGGTATAGGCGAGCATCTGGCGACCGGTAACCTGCCAGTTTCTCCCCACCCAGTTCAGGTCGGCACCCAGCTGCCCCTGCAGAATCGCGTCATCACTGAACACCACACCGGCAATCTCGGTAGTCGAGCGGGTGTAGCCTGCCGCTCCCAGCAGGTTCAGCCACACACGCTCGCCAGACCAGGCGAGCCAGGAGGACTCCAGACCCAGGCGGTGAGAATCACCCTGAACATTCGAAGTGGCAAAATCGCCTTCGGTCAAATCCGTGCGTGTCACGGATGCACTGCCGCCGAGGCGCCAGCGGGATCCAGCCATTGGGCGGTTGTAACTCAGGCTGAGAGACTGGGCGCCCTCACTGCCAGACAGGTAGGCGATTGAGCGGTCACCGTCGCTCAGCAAATTCTGACGACGGTACATAAATCCGAGGGACTCGCGACCGGAGCTCTGGTAGCCATAGTTGTCTGCGAACGTTTGAAAAAATCCGCGCTCCGGCTCCTGAACGGTCACCACAATATCGGTCAATCCGAAGGACTCTCCCCGGCGCAGCTCGGCGCGGATGCGCTCATCGTGAACCCGGTTAAACTCGAGGATATCCGCCTGCAGGCGCGGCATATCGACGGTTTCCTGCCCCTGGTGCCGGGCCATCCACTGGGAAAGGAACGCCTCAGAGGTATATTCGTTGCCCTCGAATCGAATTTGTCCGAGTTTGCCTTCGATTAACCGGATCACGACCACACCTTCGCGTACTTCCTGCTGCGGCAAGACCGCAACCGCGGTGTAAACCCCAGCCTCGCGATAGGTACGGTTTACCGCCTCAACAATTTCCATCAGCTGGCTATGCGCCACCTGCTGCCCCAGGTATGGCAATACGATGTCCCGGAGTTGTTGCTCACTCAGCAACTCAGACGCACTGAAGCGCACACTGCGCAACTCAAATACCGGGCCTTCCAGATCAGCAGGGTCTCCCTCCACCTCAATTTCATTGATCGGCGCCGGCGCAAGCTGCATCGGGCGATCCATAAACTGCTGCTCGCGGCGGCGTAGCTCCGTCGCCTGAGCGCCGGCATCCGCACCCGGGATATAGGCAGGGACAGCGCCCTCATCCTGAGCCCGTGCGCCAGCTGCCACCACGGTGAGTGCAGCCACCGTTACCAGGGCCATTCCCCCCCGACAAAACTGCGCTATTCGATTTGCGATTCTGTTTACCACCCCAATCACCACTTTTATCAGTGACCAGCCCCTGCACCATGGCATCGGGCCGGTTGTTTTACTTTTTAGAGAGCACACCAGTTCATTTTTCTGTTCGATGGCCACAAGGACCTCACTCTCAGTCCCGCATGGCCAACGCTTCGTCCAAATTGATTTCCGCATAGCCGGGTTCATCTGTCTCCGGGTCCAGCTCGCTGTACTCGTCTGGGTCCAGCCAATCGACCGGGTTCCAGAAGTACTCGTCGGCATTGAGGTAATCCAGCGGACGGCTGTACCACAGGCGCCACAGGTCTTCGCCTTCGGCGCGCTCACCGTCTACGGCATTCTCCAGCTGATGTTCGATAGACAGTCGGGTGAAGCCCGGTTCGCCAAGGGTGTACTCGCCGTCCTTGCCCTGATAGGTCAAGACCAGCGGGTTGCGGTAGCGGGTCACCTGCGCATTGGTCAGCAACAGGTTGCCCTGGGTATCCAGCCAGAATTCACCGTAGGGTGTTACCAGCTGGCCACTGACGTCCTGCGGCGACATGTCCGCATTGTCCAGCGCCATACTCAAGGTGCCGGTTTGCATATCCAGCTCGGTAATCACTTCCGCGCTCTCGATACGCAAATCACCACTGGTGCGGATGGCACCGTAATCCGTCATCAGGCGATCGATGGTGAGTCGCGCGGAATTATCCACATTCACACCCACCCACTGCGCCGCGGCACCGCCGATATCGGTCAGGGTCAGGAACAATTCGTCATGTCCCTGACTGTCGACATTGATATCGATGGTTGGGCCACGCAGCTCCAGCTCACCGGAAGCAGTCATAAACACCTGATCCAGCTGGATACCATCATTGGCAATAAACGAACCTTCCGGAATCGTCAGTTGATTGGCCAGCAGGAATCCGTCAATCCACAGGTGCGGTGTACCTACCAGCTCAGCGATATCCAGATCACCGAACGCGCGCATACGCACATCGCCATTGCGGGCGGACAGCAATTCCGCGTGGGCGTCGTTCAGCAATACAAGGTTGATATCACCGTCATCGGTTGTTGCGGAGAACCAGGGAAGGTCCATGACCAGCGCATCGCCAATACCGGTGGCGGCGCTGAGGTAGCTGCGACTTCCGGCGGCGGCTTCGAGATGCAGCTCGGCATCGCTGCGGCCGTCGATGCGACCACCACTGCGCAGGTCAAACGCGTAGTCACCGCTCCAGCTGCTACTCAGTTCGGACAGCAACATGGTTTCGCTACTGTGCACGCGAATACCGCCCAGAGACTCGAGTCGGGTACCGGCACCCATGGTCCAGCGATTGGTCTCTATGGCCACAGTGTCGCCGGCTTTCACCAGCGTATTGGCTGACTGGGTAATGTCGCCGGCAGCCTGCATCGTCAGCGCGCCACCGGTGTAGACATTGCGGCGCAAGGCAACGTTACCGGCACTGGCGAGCGCAAGTGCACCCCCGAGGTTCAGTAGCTGCAGATCCGCATCGCCTTGCAGGTCAAGGCTGCCGTCGCCGAGTACCTGCAGACGTGCGTCAGCAGCCATCTGCCAACTGCCAGCGGACGCTGCCAAATCACCGTGTACCACCAGATGCTGGCCTTCTGCCTGCAACAGGTCAGCGACGACATCCAGCTGCATACTGCCGAAGGATTCTGCGCGCTCATTAAACTGGAGCATACCGCCCGTATTAATGGTGGTATTGCCCTGGCCGATAAACTGCGCCAACACTACATCACGGGCGCTATCGATATCGGTTGCACCAGCCACGTCTAGCAGGCTGCCTGCTCCCATTTCGAAGTGATCGGCTTCCAGCGCGAAAGCGCCACCACTATGCAGTTCTACATTCGGATCAACATGCACTCCGCCAGCAGCAGACAAATAAATCGGGCCTGCGGCAGTGAGGTGATCGCGCAACGTAATATCGGAAGTGAAGCTCTTCAGGGACAGCACACTGCCACTGTCAATGCGAGCCATGTCCATTTCGCGCCACGCGTACAGGGTCGCAAAGTTACCACTCTGGATCAGGCTGTCGTCACCCATGGTCCAGCTTCCCGCACCGGCGTAGATCGCACCACTGCTGGTAAAGCTCTGGCCTGCAGCCTGAGTCAGACGATTTAGTACCGTGATCGTCGCATCGCCTATGGTGTTGGAGCCCACGGCAACATCACCGTTCATCTCCAGGTTCCAGAACTCATTAATAGTGAGGTCTGCACCGAAGTTTGCCTGCTGATTAAAAACAAGATTCCCCAGACCGCGTTCGGCTGCCAGCAACGCGTTCCCTTCCACATCCACCAGTGCGTAGCGCTGCAGACCGGAAGTCAGTACATCCAGATCTCCCGCAACCATCAGCTCAGCATCGGTACCCATAGTGAACTGGGCAGCGGCCAACGTCAGGTCACCACCACTTTGCAGCAGCGCACTATCGCTAAGGCTGACAGCACCGTCAGCATCGATGGAAATAGCGCCGCCGGCGATCAGGGATTCACGAATCGAGAAATCGCCGCTGCTCAGCAGATTAAAGTCGCCGCCAACTTCCAGCTGCGCCAGATCCAGATCGCTCGCGATATTGAGATCCATCAGGCCGCCTACCTGCAGCAGCGCGGCATCGCCCATTGTCCAGGAGTGCGCGCTGGCCACCAGATCACCACTGATGGTGAAACGCTCACCGGCCGCCTGCATCACAGCACCGCGCAGGCTCAGGTTTGCATTGGCTGGGCTCGCTGTACCAACCGCGACATCACCGATCAGGTTGAGGCTATTACCATCTACGATCGTCAGGGATCCGCCGAAGTCGGCTGTTTCGGTAAAGCTGATATCACCGCCGGCTGTCAGTTCTGTTTCACCGCCGATTTTGACTTGTGCGTAGAGCTGTTCTGTATCGGTACCTGCGGTGAAGTTACCGGCGATGTCGAGCAGAGCATTGCTGCCCATGGTGAAGCTGTTGCCGGTAATGGAAAGGTCACTGCCGCTTCGCAGCAACGCGTTTTCGCTCAAGGCGATCGCGTCGGCTGCAGCCAGAGTTACAGTGCCGGTTGCCACAAGAGACTCATGCAAAGCGATCTCTGCACCGCTGTTCAGCGTTACGCTGGATGCGCTGTCCAGCTGAGCCAGATCCATACCCGCGATGGAGGAAATATCCATCGCACCGCCGGTCTTAAGCAACGCGCCGTCACCCATGCTCCAGCTGTTGGCAGACGCGGTCAGGTCGCCGGCTATATCGAAGGTTTGTGCTGCGGACAGAGTGACGGCTCCACGCAGAGTCAGGTTGGCAGAGCCTGCTCCAGTAGAGCCAACAGTTACGTCGCCAACCAAGTTCAGGTTATTGCCGTCAACGATTGTCAGCGCACCACCAAAGTCGGTCGCTTCGCTGAGGGTGATATCACCGCCGGCAGTCAACTCAGAATCACCGCCGATCTGCACTTGCGCGTAGTATTGCTCGACATCGGTACCCACGGTGAAGCTACCTGCGATATCGAGCAGAGCATTGCTGCCCATGGTGAAGCTGTTGCCGGTCACAGAAACATCGCTACCGCTTTGCAGCAAAGCGTTTTCGCTCATGGCGATCGCATCGGCTGCTGTCAGAGTAACCTCACCGGTTGCGATCAGGGACTCACGCAGATTGAGTTCTGCACCGCTGCTCAGCGTTACGCTGAAAGCGCTGTCCAGCTGAGTCAGATCAATGCCCGCAACAGTGGAAATATCCATCACGCCGCCGGTTTTCAATAGCGCACTGTCGCCCATGCTCCAGCTGTTGGCGGATGCGATCAGATCACCAGCAATATCGAAGGTTTGTGCCGCAGACTGGGTAACATCACCGCGCAGAGTCAGGCTGGCAGAGCCTGCTCCAGTAGAGCCAACAGTTACGTCGCCAACCAAGTTCAGGTTATTACCGTCAATGATAGTGAGCGCACCACCGAAATCGGCTGATTCACTGAAGCTGATATCACCACCGGCGGTGAGTTCAGAATCGCCGTCAACTTGCACCTGTGCGTAGTACTGCTCAGCATCGGTACCCGCGGTGAAGCTACCCGCGATATCGAGCAGCGCATTGCTGCCCATGGTAAAGCTGTTGCCAGTGATGGAAAGATCGCTACCGCTTTGCAGCAACGCGTGTTCGCTCATGGCGATCGCATCGACTGCTGTCAGAGTAACCGTCCCAGTCGCGACCATGGACTCACGCAGATTGAGTTCTGCACCGCTGCTGAGCGTTACGCTGGATGCACTGTTCAGCAGAGCCAGATCCATACCTGCGATGGTGGAAATATCCATCACACCGCCGGTTTTCAAAAGCGCACTATCGCCCATGCTCCAGCTGTTAGCAGATGCAATTAGATCACCAGCAATATCGAAGGTTTGTGCTGCGGACTGAGTGACGGCTCCACGCAGCGTCAGGTTGGCAGAACCGGTGCCTGCGGAACCTACTATTACATCGCCGACCAGATTCAGATTGTCGCCATCAACGATTGTCAGCGCACTACCAAAATCGGTCGCTTCGCTGAAGCTGATATCACCACCAGCGGCGAGCACCGAATCACCGCCGATCTGCAACTGTGCATAGTACTGCTCAACATCGGTATCCGCAGTGAAGCCACCAGCGATGTCGAGCAGGGCGTTACTGCCCATGGAGAAGCTGTTGCCGGAAATAGAAACGTCACTGCCGCCTTGCAGCAAGGCGTTTTCGCTCATGGCAATCGCGCCAGCGGCTGTCAGAGTAACCGCGCCGGTCGCAATCAGGGACTCACGCAATTTGATTTCTGCACCGCTGTTCAGCGTTACGCTCGAAGCGCTGAACAGCTGCGCCAGATCTATGCCCGCAACGGTGGATATATTCATCGCGCCGCCGGCTTTAAGTAACGCGCCGTCGCCCATGGTCCAGCTGTTGGCGGATGCGGTCAGGGCACCGGCTATTTCGATGGTTTGCGCTGCGGACTGAGTGACGTCTCCGCGCAGGTTCAGATTGGCAGCGCCAGTACCTGTGGAACCAACAGTTACGTCGCCAACCAAGTTCAGGCTATTACCGTCAATGACAGTAAGCGCACCGCCGAAGTCGGCAGTTTCGCTGAAGCTGATATCGCCGCCGGCCGTCAGTTTAGAATCACCTCCGATCTGCACCTGTGCGTAGTACTGCTCAGCATCGGTACCCACGGTGAAGCCGCCAGCGATATCGAGCAGAGCATTGCTACCCATGGTGAAGCTGTTGCCGGAGATGGAAAGATCGCTACCGCTTTGCAGCAAGGCGTTTTCGCTCATGGCAATCGCGTCGGCGGCTGTCAGAGTAACCGCGCCGGTCGCAATCAGGGACTCACGCAATTTGATTTCTGCACCGCTATTTAGCGTTACGCTCGAAGCGCTGTTCAGCTGCGCCAGATCCATGCCCGCAGCAGTGGAGATATCCACAGCCCCGCCGGTTTTCAGCAGCGCGCCGTCGCCCATGCTCCAGCTGTTTACAGATGTAGTTAGATCACTCGCAATATCGAAGGTTTGTGCAGCGGACTGCGTAACATTGCCACGCAGCGTCAGGTTGGCAGAACCAGCGCCAGCTGATCCGACCGTAACATCACCCACCAGTTTCAGGTTATTGCCGTCAATAACAGTAAGTACACCGCCAAAATCCGCTGCTTCACTGAAGGTAATATTACCGCCGACTGTGAGTTCGGAATCACCGTCAATCTGCACCTTTGCGTAGAACTGCTCAGCATCGGTGCCAGCAATAAAGCCACCGGTAATATCCAGCAGCGCATTACTGCCCATGGCAAAGCTGTTGCCGGTAATGGAAAGATCGCTACCGCTTTGCAGCAAGGCATTCTCGCTCATGGCGATCGCGTCGGCTGCAGTCAGAGTTACAGCGCCGGTTGCCACAAGAGACTCACGCAAGGCGATTTCTGTACCACTATTCAGCGTGACACTGGAAGCACTATCCAGTTGCGCCAGGTCCATACCCGCTGCAGAGGAAATACCCAGTGCATCGCCCGTTTTGAGCAATGCATCGCTACCCATGTTCCAACGATAGGCGGAAGCAGTGAGCGCTCCAGAAACATCAAACGTGGTTGCCGCTGTTTGGGTTACCGAACCACTCAAATCAAGATTCGCATTTGCCGGGGAGGCAGCAGAGCCGACCATGACATCGTTCAGGAATGTAATGTCACTATCGCTGTCGATCGTGAGATTGCCGCCGCTCGTTAGTGAACCGAACTGGCTCGCCGATGCGAAATCGAGTGTGGCTGCAGTACCACTTTCCAGCAGGCTACTGGCATCCGCAAGCCAGGCGCCTGCGGTTACATTTACCGCGCCGCTGGCGCTGCTCGATTGGTTGGCGGCCTGTGTCACAGTGCCATCTACCAGCAAGGTCATTGCGGACGTCGCCGCGGTACCAACGGCGAGGTCGCCGGTCAGAGACAGTTCGCCACTAGTGGTCAGGTGAAAGCTGCGACCGATATTCGTATTGCCATTAAACGCAATATCGTCACCGGCGCGCAGAGTCAGGTTTCGGCTAACGGTCAGTGCTTCAAATTGCTGCCCCGCGGTGGTTTCAATTTCGGCATTGTTGCCGACCAACAGTTGGCTGCCACTGGCCATCTGCCAGCTTTGCGCCAGCAGAGGACTGCCGTTGATGCCGCGCAAGTTACCCGAGACATCCAGTGTCACACCGTCAGAGACAAACACATCACCAAGGGTTTCAAGGCTGAGGTGGCCCGAAGTGATCACCGTATTGCCGAAGGTAATATCGCTGCCGCTATCAATTTGCAGGGCAGAGCCGCCGTTGATACTGCCGAAGGTGCTGTCGGAATCGCCGAGAGCAAAAGATGCCGAGACAATGGCATCGAAGTTACTGGTGGCCGCCGCAGAAACACCGTCAGCGTTAATGTTGATACCCATGGCATCCACCAGGCTGCCGCCGGAAAGTGTGAAGAGGCCGCCCGCATTTGCGGTGAACTGCCCAGATGTATAGGCATCCCCTCCGAGGTTCATGACGCCGATACCGGATTGCAACGAAATCGAAGCGACTTTGCTCGTCGCGCTGCCGATATTTCCCTGCACCTCAAGGCCATTTTCCGCGGTCAGACTGACTTGTCCACTACCAAGCAGATCGCCTGTAACGAGCAGAGTCTCCCCCTCTAGGTCGACCACACCCAATGGAGAGGCGCTGACATCGACATCGCCGATCTGCAATCCCGCCTGCGCATCCGCAAAGACATTTCTCGCCTGCAGGTACACGGCGTCGATACCGCCAATGGCGCTGTCCAGATTATTCAGGGCTGTGAGATTAATATCGCCACCGGCAATCAACGTCTGCAGGTTTAAGCTGTCGATCGCGAGAAGCTGTATATCGCCTTCGCTCTGAATCTTTTTACCGGAAGCCATGGCAATAGATTGGGCATCCGCCAGAAGACCGGCGTCACCGCCACTGGAAGCACTGGTGTAAGCGATATCCAGATTGCCATTCAGTTGCAACTGACCTGTCGCCAACAGATCCAGGTCTCCGCGAGTAGTGATATCTCCGAGGATCATGCTACCGGCAGTTGCATCGAAATCGCCACTGCCAATGTTGAAGCTGACCGCATCGACATCGATATTATCTGCAGAAAGCTTTGCCTGGTTGGTTACGGTGACCGTGAACGCATCGCTATCGCGAATGTCGCCAGCGGCGTAGAGATCCAATTCGGCTGCACTGATATCACCGTCAATCACCAGATTGCCACTGGCATTGACACTCAACACACTGTTAACTTCGGCCGCAAGGCGTGCTTCCGAAGTACCGGCAATATTCAGCCATGCATTAACTGCTTCAACACTCAGGTCACCACCGCCGGACATACGCAAATTCAGTGCCTGCGATACGCTTCCCAGATCATCACTGGCTTCCAGTTGAATCCCATCACCGGAGATGACGCTGTCGCTGTCCAGGCCATAAACACCGCCACCACTCAGCAGGTTGGCGATACCCCCGGCACTGACGGCATCCACCACCAGATCACCACCCACCTGGGAGAGGTACAGGTTATTGGCGGCACCGGCCTGACGCAGCACGCCGCTCAAATCCACCTGTACGTAATGGGATTCGCTGCCGATATCTCCCTGGGTATTGGCGAGATACAGATCGTTCGCGGAGATATTGGTGCCGCTGATCGAATCGATCGCACCGTTAACCGCAAGGCGCACATCCCCGTTGCTGGAAACAATGCTGCCCAGGGTCAGACCGCTGGCAGATTCCGCATAAATTTCTTCACTGGCGGTAATATTCAGCACGCCGGTGGTGTCGATCTTGATCGGGTCCACCTGAGATACGTTGAAGATCACCAGTGAGCCGGATTCCGTGGTTTCGATATCTCCGGGGCCAGCTTCTAGCAGGGCAATTTTCTGCGCGTCGGTTATGGTCGGGTTGTTGCGATCAATAGCGAAGACCAGGTCTGCCAGGTCTTCGCCCACGCTGCCGCCGCTGACACTGATGTCCAGGTTCGGCGCGACAACATTGGCTTCGCGGTTGGTCAACGTCGCCTGGGCATCGGCATTCAGTGCTGCGGCATTGATACTGATATCCAGCTGGCTCTGGCTCCACTGGGCGCCGTCTACCAGGCTGGCGTACCAGCCGCTGGCTTCATCAATCACCAGGGCATAGTCACTGTTGTAGCTGCTGGAGAGCAGGTCACCGTAGTCGTAACCTTCGAGAGTCCCCTTCTGCTCTACGCCGATGGCGTCTTCCTCATTGGCATAGACATCTGGCGCCGCGACCTGGTCGGCAAACCAGTCTTCCAGACCGAGGAATTCCTCTTTCGCCAGCGCGGTGGCTTCCGCCACGGTTGAAACGCCGTAGCGGCTCATAAAGGTTTCTTCGAAGGCACTGTCGATGGTGAAACCCGCTTCAGAAGAATCACTCAGGCGCTGCTTGATCAACCAGTAACTGTGATACTTACTAGTGAACTGGTTTTCATAACCGGTGACCGCGACCTCGCCGGCATCATCATCCTGAAGACCCAGGCGATCCCATACGGTCTGCAAGTAGGCCAGTTCTTCATCGGTCTTTTCATTCTGACCGATGCCGTTAATCAGGCTACCGCTGCCGAGTCTGATTACCACATCTTCGCTGGCAGTAATGGTATTAACCGCGAGATCACCGGAGGCCTGGGAGATCACAATGTCATCTGCCGCTTCCAGTGTCACTTCGTTTACATCGAGGTTGATGTAGTCGTAAGTGGAGGTTTCACCAATAGTGCCCGCGGAACCGATACTGCCGGAGTAACTCACCAGGTCCAGAGTATCACCCTGGATATGGGTGCCACTGCCCACCCCTTCCAGACCTTTGTCTACGGTCCCGACGATGTCATATCGCGCACGGAATTTCTCCAGCTGCACCGCACCGGATTTACCGGTGATATCGAAGTACAGAGAGCCGTTATCTGCATCCAGAGATACCGTATTGGTAGCAATATTCAGCGGGTCGTCCAGCGTACCCAGATCGCCCTGCCCGGCATACAGCCGCAGGGTTTCTGCATCGAACGAGGAGCCTGTCCCCACATTTAGGGCACCCAGGGTATTGATGTCAGTGGTACCCAGTGGGTTATAGATATTACCGTTGATCGTGACATTGGCTGTAGAGTCGATATCGATACTACCGGTAGCCAAACCGGTAAAAGAAATGCCGATACTGTGATCCGCCTTTACATAGGTGTGCGTTTCCATATTGAGGTAATACGGGATATACACACTGGGGTCAGTATCGGTCCAATTGGAGCCGTAGTATTTGTCGTAGCTGTAGCCAATCGCCCACCAATAGCGACGAATGGTATCTGCATCGAATTCGTGGCGAATATAATCCGTCGCAGTGCCATTGGTACACACATCCGGGTTTGCTGCACAGGTAGTGTAGTAATTGGCCTCCACATTCCACTCCAGCGCACCGCCGGCACCGGTCCCCTGCCACTCGCCCACTGTATTGGGGTATTTCGCCAGATATCCATCTTCGAAGTCGGTATAGGTCCGGCTAACCGAAGCGTCTTCACGGATGTAATACAGCTGCCCGGTCAGCGGGTTATATGTCGTACTCGACGTAGTACCGGTACCACCAGAGGTCCCGATAAAGGTGCCGTCTTCATAGCTGGTGGCGTATGAAGTGGTTTCGTACTCCTGAATCTTGCCGCCGGGGCTGTGTACATACCAGTGACTAAAGTAATCACTGGTACTGCCACCGTCATTCATATTTTTGGTGAAGTTGTAATCGGTGATCCGCACGATACCCACCGCATCATCACCGGCATCCAGACTGTTAATCACCAGTTCGGTGCTTGACGCATTGTCAATATCAATCTGACCGAGGCCATCGCGCACCAGAATTTTTCCATCTTCACTGGTAGAGGAAATTTTGGCATTGATAGACAGGTAACCGCCGCCGGAGACCGGCACGTCATCCACCAGCAACTGACCGGAGGCAACGTCATAGGTCAATGTAATACTCTCTGCACCACTGACCTTGGAAATCTGCGGATCTATGTAGATGTATTCTTGTTCAAACGGAGTGATAAAATCATTCACGTACGCCGGGTTTTCTACCCGCAGTGTCTCTCCGGGTTCCAGCTCAATCTGGTCTCCGCTGGATAGCCCCATCCTATCGATGTATTCGGCAATCGCCGCATCAAAGCCACTACCCACGCTAACCGACCAGTTGTTGTCGGTGCCTACCTCAATGGTGCCATTCAGGTCGACGCGGCGCGCATTGATAACGACCTTTTCACCCACGATCGTGGATCCGGGCGCTCCGATATCACTCTTCACGCTCGAATAATTCGCGGTGCGGATCAGGTTACTCTGCTTGTCCTCCACTGGTTTGAAGCGCCAGTTCCTACCACCGCGGCTGCTACTGTCGGTTTTAAACTTCAGTCGAATCTGATCGGCACCTTCATACTCCTGTGAATCACTGAAGCCCCAGTTAAAGAAAACATGGACGGTGTCATAATCGCCGGCGTAGTAGGGGTCTTCGCTGTTGTCTTCAACACCCCCAATGTAACAGTCTTTGGCAGTAGCGCAGGAATAAAACCAGTTGTTAAACTCATCTATACCGGTCGCATCAATATCATCTTCGTAGGTGTAGTTGATCCAGTACTGAACAAAATCTTGCGCATCCGTAGGCTTCCACTTGTCGACAAAGTTAACCAGCGAAGACGGCGAGCGGCCGTAGTAAACATCACTGTTGCCTGCGTTCACCACCAAGCTGCCATTTTCCACCGTTAAATTAATGGTGTTGGCTTCGATAGTAGCTTGCTGGAGTAGGTCACCTTCTTCCAGGGTGATATTTACCGTAGAGAGCAAATTGGTAATAGCACCATCCACAATCACATCGGAATTCAGCTTATCGTCACCCGCCGGGTTGTGATTAATATGAATACCGGAGCTTACACCGGTCGTCGTGCTGTCTTCTTCAGTGATATACGCCGCATCCAGTGACGCACCGCCGGTGACATAGACATTACCGCCGGTCTGATTAGCAATGTATAAATTACCAACCAGAAGATGCTGGTCATCGCGATTACTAACATCAATGTAAGCGTCACCACGGGCAATAATTTCCGGGTGATTACTGCTTCCACCTTCAAGGTCAATACTGTCCGCCACCAGACTCACGTTACCGGCAGAGGCATAGATATCGGTCACAGAAATCACATTGTTTTCTTCTGCCGACAAGGTATCGAGGATTACTGATAGAGCGGCAATTTCTGTGTTCAGCTCATTGATTTCGTCGGTGTAAGGGTTCTCACCGGAGCTACCGGTGCTGGTTTCAGTACTGGATCCACCGCTGCCGGTATCACCAGTGTCCTCATTGCCATCCGCCTTGCTACCGTCATTACTGGTACCAGCATCGGTCCAGGCTTCGTACTCATCTACCAGGGTCTGCAATTCATCGATATAGGCCTGCAAGCTCGCACGGGAAGAGAACTTATCACTTAACTGTTCCGCAGTACCGTACCCGGCGAGGTCGGAAGTAATATTGCCTTCGTCATCCACATCAACCCACTGATAGGCATTCTGCCCCGCAACCACGGAACCGGAGCCTTCAAATACCAGGGTATTTTCACTGTCGGTATCGTTGGAACCGAAAGTGGTTTCGGTAGAGAAAAGTTCCAGGTACGGGTTGCGTTCTACACCGTCCGCGTTGGCATACACAGAACCCTCATTGGCTTCAATGGTGACATGACTGTCGCTGCCAATATCGATGTCATCTCCAAAAACAACCTTGTTGGTAACATTTACGTCCGCGTCAGCTTTGTTGCCCGCGGGGATAGGTACCGCGGTCCAGTTGTATACATTGGTGCGCGCGTCTGCCACCAGCTGGTTTTCAAACAGATAACGGGAACCGCGGCCGGCGTAGATGCCGACATTTTCCAGGGCATTGATGATTACGTCTTCCCCGATATCCACCTTGTTATTGACGGTGACATTTACATCGGAAACGCCACCGGCGACGCCGGCAATCGCCCATACACTGGTTTCCGCCTGCGCGGTGGCCGAGCCAATTGTGTAAGTACCAATTCCAATTTCACCTACCGGGTTGTACAACAATGCGCCGTCGCCGATGGTGACCGTATTGCTGGACTTGGCATCCACATCGGATTCGGAACCGGCTCCTTGCAAAGCGCCACCCACTTTCAGAACGGCAGCGTCATACACATAGAAACGGGTGTGAGCATCGATAAAGATGCCGTGATCGTATGTGCTGTCGACCCAAGCCAGGTCGCTGATGGCCAGCACGGCGTTGTTGCCAATTTCCACCGCAGCATCGACACCAGTGAGATCTTGATAGGACAGACCCGCAGAGCCATTGGCTGCGCCGCCGGCACCGGCATTGATACTGGTTTCGAAACCAGACTTGGCGGCATTCTGGATTTGCAGCGCCGCGTTGTCCGCTTCAATTTCGATTTGCAGCGCTTCAAAGCTGACGTTGTTGCCGAGGATGACTTCCGCATCGTTATCGATATCGGAATTGGATACCGCACCGGAACCACCAACCACGGAAACCGTGGTGGAATCGGTACCGGCAAAGAACTGACTTTCGTGTGCCGCAGAAAGTCGCACTTCGCCACCCATGATCGGGACGGCGGTATAGCCTGAGGCCCAATCGGCGATTTCTACACTGGCCGCCTTATTGGAACTGGAATTGTTGTAGCTGTTGGCATTGGAGACGGCGGCGGAACCGGAGTAGTAACCGCCACCTCCCGCGGTGGTGAAGCTCTGGTTTTCGTCGTAGTTGTAGGCGTCAAGAATAAAATCACCGGTACGCAGCACCGCGTTGGAAATCGGGTTGCTGCCGTATTCCACCCGCGCAGAGGTACTGGATTCCGCGGTGGACCAGTTGAAGCCGCCCGCATACAGGCCAACAAAGTAGCCATTGGCATCCGCGTACTGCACCGCGGTATTGCGCGCGTAAACACCGAAATCGTTATCCGGAATACGCACACCGTCGCCGACTTTGGCTACAGCCTGGGAACTGTTTTCTGCCAATGCTTCGGAGCCGGCAACACCGGCCAGCAAACCGCCGGATGCGGCGAACGCATTGGCATCGGCGCTGACATAATCGTCATCGGAACCATCGCCGGTTTCCGCGCGGATATTTACATCCGCGGTACCGGTGAAATAGGTACCGTCACCGGCTTCCGCCTGTGCTTTGGTATCGGCGATGGCATAGGAGAAGGAGCCACCCATGGCTCCACCGCCGCCTACGGTAACGCCGTATGCGCGGGAGAAAACTTCCGGAGTCGCCTGGACATCGATATTCACCACTCCATCCGCATCAATGGTGCCGTGTACCGTGGCATTGACATTGGACTCGTCACGGGCATCGGTAATCACGCCCTGAACACCAACCAGCAAACCGCCGGCTAACGCAAAGGCACTGGTTTTTACCAAACCTCCGGAGAATGCCTCCAGCTCGACATTATTGAATCCGCTGATGGCCTGGCCCGCTTCACCCAGCCAGGCATCCACATCGCTATTCTTTTCCGCAAAGCCAATGGAAACGCCGATGGCACCGGCACCGACGGTAACGCTCAGAGAGCCTTCGGTTGGGTCATCCGGTTTGCCACTGTCCAGGTCGCCCACACGCAGTTCGGTGGTATCGCGGGCGGATACGGAAATATCCCCGGTGTCGTCACCGGTTGCAGAAGTCACACCGGCCACGGTGCGCAATTCACTGCGCACATCATTGTAATTGACGGTCACGCCGGTGCCGCCGCCGCTGACCACCCAGGATTTCATTTCACCGGCCGCATCGTCGTCGGACACATTCATCACCTGCGCATCGACGGTGACGTCGTTGGCGGTAAGATCCGTGTCCACCGTGGCGATGGTCATGTCATACAGGCGGGTAACCCCCACAGCACCAGAGATGGCAATGCTGCCGAGGGAGACTGCACCCAGGCCCTGATAAGTGAACAGCATGGTCTGCGCGTCCACATCCAGGGTGTCCACATCGATATCGCCGCCGGAAATACGCGCAGCCACCACGCTTTCGCCACCGATTTTCAGTGACTCGCCGGATTCGGTACTGGTGGCCGTAGAGGGTACGGCGCTTGCCTCAATGGTTACGCCACTCTCTTCTTCGATCGCCGCAATATCATCGTCAGAAAGATGCGGGTTGTAGGCCGCAGTGTCTTCCGACATCACATTGTTGGCGGCCTGGCGGGAAGGATCGAATTCGTTTTCCGCGTTGGTGCCGTCTTCGGTGGTGGTATCGCCCTGGCCGAACAGGGCCACACCGATACTCACCGCCGCGCCCACATTGGTGGATGCACCACCGGCCATGGAAATCATCCAGGCTTCGCGCTGTGCGGTGGCGTCGATATCGAGCAGGGTCGCGTCGATATCGGAACCCACCACTTCCGAGTACACCTGGCTGCGGCCGAGTACCACGTTGGCCACAGCACCCACGCCCACGGTATTACCCGCACCGATACCCAGGGTTTCCTGGTCGACGTCGAGAATTTCCTGCGCATTGACGGTTACACTGGTGGCATCGGAGGCGCCGTCTTTACCGAGAATCTGCGTAGTGAAGTAATCGTCGGCGCTATCGCCACTGGTGCCGTTGTCGTGCAGCAGGCCGTGCACCCCGGCGCGGGTCTCACCGCGGAATTCGGTGACGTTGATCATCGCCGCGATGCCAAAGCCGGTGCTCACACCAGCACCCAGGGAATAGCTGTTCACGCTTTCCAGGCGATCCGCATCCACGGTGACGTTGTCGGCTTTGATTACGGTGCTATCCGCATCGCCGGAATCGTCCAGGTCGTTGCCGATCAATGCGGTGCTGTTACCGCCGATCACATTCACCGCGAGGCCAACCCCCACCCCCACGGAAGTGCCGATACCGGCCGAGCCCGCTGCGGAATTAACGTCCTGACGGCGCTCCGCATTTACCACCACATCGGAAGCGGTGACGGTGCTGTCGTGCAGCCAGGCTTTGGTACCGCCGAGCATGTTGTTGATGGTGACCGAAGCGGTGCCGCCGATGCCACCCTCGGCGCCTACGCCCGCGGCAATACCGGCAGAAACCGCCTGCGCCAGCTGGGTGGAGTTTGCGTCCAGGGTCAGTTCGTCCGCCTTGATGCTAGAGCCGTTGATCTCGGCGCTGGCGGATTTGCCCATATGGTTGCTGGCAAAGCCACCCACACCGGCACCACCGGTGGACAGGGCAATACCGGCAGACACACTGAGGCCGTAATCGTGACTGGAGCCACGCACCACCACATCTGCATTGTCTTCGCCGGACACACCGCTGTTGATGGTGGAATTCTTGATGTAGGCATCGGTGCTGGATTCAAACACGTTGGTGGCGACGTTTGCGGTAATCGCCACATTCTTGCCGCCGGAACCGCCAACGGTAATCGCCTGCTGTTTGACATAGCTGGTGGCATTGACCACCACACCGGTAACCCGCTCGGTGCGCTCGCTCAGGTTCTGTGAGCCAAACGCGGTGGTGAGATCATCCATGCTGACATCGGAGTTACCCACCGCATTGGAATTGCCGTCGCCGTCTTCTTCGGTGGCGGACAGATCCGGCAGATCGGTTGTGCCCACCAGTTCGCCACTGTTGATGGCGTAGTCGCCCGCATTGCCCAGGGCTTTCACCGTAGCGTTTTCGATATACGCCTGGGTTTTTCCGTACTCCGCCGCGGTGGAAATTGCCACCGCACCGGCACCGCCGCTCAGGCCCACGCCCACGGCACCACTGCCCACCAGATTTTCCGTATTGGCTTCCGCCTCCACGGTGACATTGCCATAGGCATTGATATGGGCGTTATCGGCGATGCGCGCGGTGACATTGCCATCCACTACGCCGGTACCAATCGACGGGGCAATGCCCACCTGTTTCGCCGCTGCGACACCGGCATCGATGGTCAGCAGCCAGTTGTCCCGCTCGGCAATCACATGGACATTTTTTGCCTTGAACTTGGCACTGGTGTCACTGCTGCCGTTGCCGAGAATTTCACTGGTCACATCGGAGTCAACTCGATTCACCGCCGCAGCAATTCCACCAGCAGAACCGCTGGAAGAGCCGGCGCCCATCCACGCAGTGGATACGCTGTCGGTGAAGTCCCCGGACAGGACATTGATATTGCCACCGGTACTGCTCGCGGAGCCTGCGGAATTATCGCCGGTATTCTTGATCCCCGCCTGCACCGTCTGATCCAGATCGGTCACGCTGAGCGCGCCGGCGAAGCCGAGGCCGCCGCTACCGGTAGACGCGCCAATCGCAATGGCATTGCCCACCAGCAGGTTGTGATCGTCATCTGCACCACTGGCGGCTTTAACGGTTACGTCGCCGGACGCCTGCAGATCCACGTTGCCGATACGCGCGCGGGTTTCGTGGCCGCTATCGCCGATCAGGTTCATGGCAACCGCCAGGCCCACCGCTGCGCCGCTGCCGGTGGAAACACCAATCGCGCCGGCAACGTTCACCAGATCCATATCGTTCTGAGCCAGCACCGAGACGTCATCCGTATTAATGGTGCCGTAGTCGTAGCCGTTCCAATCACCTATTTCCGCTTTTACAGTATTGTTGACACTGTTTACCGCAACAGAACCGATACCGGACCACTTGCCAGTGGCGACACCGACACCCGCGGCAACGCTGTACAGCAGTGCTTCGTTGCGCGCTGATACATCAACACTACTTGCAGCAGTATCGCCGCTATTGATATCGGAGTACTGAATACGCGCAGTTTTTTCGGTCTGTACATCCGCATGGGCGTAGGAAAGGCCCAGGTTGGATTTACCCACCTGCACCACACCGGCGACCGCGATAATCCGCTCCCCTTCAGAGCTGTAGTCATAAGCAGATCCGGTGCCGTCGTCACTGGTATGCACTTCGGTATTGTCGATGGCCGCAGCACCGGTAAAATCATAATCCTTGTTGACTTCGCTGTTGCCCAGTCCATCGAGAATACTGTCGAGACTACCTACTTTGGTGCCAGCCACATTGACTGCAACGCTATCTGCTCCATTGATAGTGACGTATTCAAGCAACGCTTTGGTGTCGCCCTTGATCGAGCCGATAGCAAAGCTGCCCATGTAGCCCATGGAGTTTTCAGCGTTATCGTTATAACCGACCCCGGCCGCACCAATACCAATGCGCTGTAATCCACGCGCACTGATATCAATGTTGTCAAAGTTATATATCTGACTGTTGTAGAAAAAGCCCCCCTTCTCGTAATCGGTAACGATGGCCTCAACGGCCTTGCCGCTGAATACGTCCTCGTTGTAAGCCGAAGACAGAACATTGTTACCATCGGGGTTACTGTCGCCGATCAGGTTGCCCGGATCGTCGATATCCGCAAAGGTAATTGCCAGGCCGTAACCCTGCTGGCCACCACCATACAGGGTGCCACCACCCACACCGATATCGGTATTGTTGTAGGCGGAAACTTCAAAATCGTTGTCGCCAACACCACTGGCGCTGACCACAGTGCCTTCCATACGCGCGGAGGTGCCATCGCGCACTTGGGCACCGGAAATAGAGAGACCCGCAGATGTAGACTTTCCGCCCTGCGAGGGTTTATCCACAGCCAATGCCAGGCCAACCGAAGTCAGTTCACCACCGTGCAGCGCCTGAATCGAGAGGTCATCCAGGTTGCGCACATCGGAATCAATTAACCACGCCAAAGCATCGTTAAAGCTGATCTGGTAGGCAATGGCACCCGCCATGGCACTGCTGGTAGGTGTTTTGGTCGATGTAGACAGGTTGAAGGCGGCAGAGCCAGAGGCGGAAGCAGAAACAATTTTTTGCAGCGCCTGGATATCCAGGGTGACCTCTTCACCGGTGTGTCCCTTGATGGTGACACCATCCACTATGGCCTTGGCATCCAGGTTCTGCACCACAATAGTGACACTACCAGCGCCGGCGAAACTGGTCGCATCGGAGTCTACTTGCGCGACACTTTCCTCACTGCTGGCGCTGTCGCTATCGTTGGAACCGCTCTCGGACGATTTACCAATAGAGCTGTCACCCGAGCTGCTGTTTGCGCTGTTGGCGCTGTCCGAAGTATTGCTGGAAAGATCGGCCGAGTAATTGCCGAATTTGCTACCGTACCAGTCTTCAAATTTCTGACCGACACCAGGCTCACCGGTATCTTCTGTCAGCAAAGCACCGGCAGCGGCAACACTGCCGTTGGTGCCGCTGGATTTACCTCGCACTTCGACGTTACGCGCAATAATCACCGGCGAACTCGGTTGCTCGGGGTTGGTCGGAGCAGTAGGGGCCGGCTGCGTGCCGTTTTTGAAATCGACTTTTTCCGCTTCTTCGCTGTTATCACCGATAAAGGCTTTTGTATCGCCCTGGGTAATATTGGTAGCGATGGCGATGCCCACCGCGCTTTCACCGGCAGTCCAGTTCACTGCACCGGCACCGGTCCAGTTGCCCATCTGATGGTCGGCGACAACAACCAGGTCATCCGCGCTGACATAGGCGCTGTTGGATAGGGAAGCGTGGGTGAGGGATTCACTATTTAGAATCGCGATCACCCCGTTGAATCCGGTACCGGTACCCATGCCGGAAGACGGGGTAATAACAAAATGGCGCTCGTCGGTTTCCGCGGTAATCTCCACATCGTCGGCGGCGGTAATACTGGCATCACCAACCCCCGCTACCGCCTGCGCATTCTGCTGGACATAGGCGATGGTACCACCGACCGATTTACCTTCGTCGTTGGTGCCGTTGCCATTTGGCAGGATACCGAGAGTACCGATATTGCCGGCCACATGGGCACTTTCAATCAGGTTATAGGCACGCACCGCCACCGAGCTGTCAAAGTCGTAACTGTAGGTGACGTCCTTGAAAGGTTCAAAATCACTGAAGATACCCGGGCTGGCCAGTTCCGAATCGAGATCGTAAGAAACACTCCAGTCGCTTGTACCTGTGGTAGTGACTTGTACTCCGTCGCCAATCCACGCTTTTGTACCGATCTCGTTCCACTGAACATCGACACTGCCACCGTAGGCTTCCTTGTCGGCACCCGCACCGGCATTGGCGAAGCTGGTAAGAATATTATTTTGCAGGCCACCGGTGCCGTTGAACTTGCCTATGACATCGGAAAGTGATTCCCAGCGGTCATAGGTGGAGACGATGGGCATTTTCTGCTCTGCCACCACGCCGAGGTTCTGTGAAATTATCGTGGTGTAATCGCCGATCTCCGCCACCGCATCGCCTTCGTGAATGGCAAAGTTGAGCGCGAATGCGGCACTCTTTTCTGCGGCACTGGTCTGCTGTGCGCCGACCGTACCTTCCTTCGGCGAAGTTACCACCGCTTCCGCGGAGGTGCGGTAACCACCCTGGTCACCACCAACAGCTCCACGACCATCGCCGCCGATCACTTCGTCGTTGTCGGTTCCAAGATCCGTGGCAGCGGCCACCAGCACATTGCCGCTGGCGTTGATGGTCGGCGCATCTTCTGCACCACCAACGTTGTTTCCGAGATAGGCGTAGGCTTCTTTGTCCGAGAGGTTCAGTGAGAAGGCGAGGCCTCCCTTCCACGTAACGGTGCCTGACGTTTCTGCGCTATCTTCTGCTTCATCCCCGGCATCATCACCGGCGTCGTCACTAGAATCGGCAGAGTCATCCGACTCACTAAGTTCGACGCCGTCCGGCATGAACTTGCTTACCAGGGTAGAAACACCTCCCTGAACCTTACCCATCCCTTTGACCAGCTTTGAGCCGATGGTGCGCGCGAGAATACTGCTGCCAACAGTTACACCCGAGTGCACACGCTGCTCCACGGTGCGGTCCAGGGCGACCACGGAGACATCACCCACTTGCGCCAGATCAGTTCCGAGGTCCGCCCCCATTTCCGCGGTGGCACTGGTATCAAAATCTCCAATTGCCACGGCGATGCCATAGCGCGTGTTGGCCAAACCATAGACCGACGCCGAGGCATAAAAGCGATTCAGGTTTTCTGCGGCCACCAGGAGGTTATCGGCTTCCAGGTTCGCGCCGGTTTCGATAATTGCATTCGCGTCGACGTCCGCTTCGCCCACCGCGACCGCAGCCACCACCTTATTGGCATCGTCCGCCTGTAACACAAAGGCACTGGAAGATACGTAAGCCTCGTTGTGCGCGGTAACCGACAAGTCCCCACCGGCAGAAATGGTCGCGCCGGACTTCACTTTTGCAGTGCTGGTGGCACTACCGCCAACATAGATGCCAGCAAGTGATGCAGTTAACAGATCGCCCCCCATCACCAACGCCATCGCCTCGGCTACAGCGTGAGACGTGGCCGACAGGTTGACGTCGCCGGAAGCGGTAATGTCCGCGGAGGATTCCACGGTTACCGTTGCGTCGGCATCAGCCTCCATATAGTTGAAATCGACACCACCCAGTGCGGACACCGCTTTCAACCCCAGGGTCATACCGATCTCTTCGTACATGGAACTGATGGCAGAACTGAATGCAGTTGCAGTGACATTGTTCGCGTCGATGGCGCCGGCGATGGTGATACCGGTTTCGGCACTGGCAGACGCGTAGCCAACAGAATCCTTTTGCGTGGCGGTAAGGATCACATCGCCGTCGGTCGTGTCAGTATCGCCGTCAGCGGTATCCAGTACACTGGTGCTGGCCAGGTTAATGGTGGCGGCATCCAACTCGATATTGCCCACCGTATCGCCGGTGCCTGCACTGGTGCGCAGGGTGCCAGCTACATCGATACTATCCGCCTCCATGGAAATGGCCGCGGCAGAAATATCGGCAGTAGATTCGATGGTGATATCGTCGGCGATAAAGGCCAGTTCACCGGCATAAATCAACGCCTTGGTCCAGACGAGGCTGTCGGATTCCAGGGTAAGTTTGGTTGCGGTCAGGCTGGAAAGATCGAGGCTGTCGGTGATACTGGAGCGCAGCAGAATACTTTCGCTCGCTGCCATAGTGCCGTTATTGGTAAAGCTGTCGACATCCAGTTCGATATTATCGGCGGTAAAGCTGGTGTCGGTTACGAGGGTCAGATCGCCGCCATCGAAAATGATATCGCTGCCGCTGAAATCGAAATTTCCAGTGTCGACCCAGACAATGTCATCGCTACCGGCGCCGGTCACGGCACCATCACTGCTGCTATTGGCGAGCACGATGGCGTTGTCGGTTTCTATGGCAAGGGTGCCGAAACTCAGATTGTCGAGAATACTGTAATCCGCATCGTCGATCAGTCGGATGCTACCACTGCCGGAATCTGCGGTGAGGGAGCCATCAACCGCTGTCGCGGAAGACTGCACGGCAATATTGCGCGCACTGATATCCGCTCCACTGGTGACCGTTACCGCGGCGGCGTTGAGGGTCAGGTCACCATCGAAATCCACATTGCCAAGGTGTTTAAAGTCACTAGCACCCGCGCCGGTGTAGGCGGTGTCACTAGCACTGGCCGCAAACACCATATTGTTGGATGTGGTGAGCGAGAGCCCATCGGCGGAAAGCTTGGCGAAATCGAAAGCCAGGGTACCGCCAGACAATCCGATCTGACCGAGGGTTGTGCCATCGCCGGCAGCATTCAGCCAGCCATCTGCCTGCACCCCATTAGTTGCGGCGAGACTGATATCCACAGCGGTGACATCGATTTCCGTGGTGACATTGTCCGCATCCACTTCCAGGGCAAAACCCAGGTCGACCGCACCACCGGTTTCCTCCCACACAATATCGCCGGCACTGGCAGATACACCCGTCGCGTCGGCGGTGATGGTGAAGTCACCGCTGGTATCGACGCGCACAACAGTCGCGCTGATATTATCGAGATCGCCGTACTCCGCATCACCGTCCAGGGTAATGCGTCCACTACTGTCGGCGGCAGTCGCGTCTGCAATCAGGCTGCCGTCGATATTGATATCGCTGCTGTGCAGGCTGGCGTCAGAAGCAGAAACGCTGTTACCCGCGGTAATCACCACGCGGTTGCCGGTAATATCCAGCTGGTCGTAGGCATCGATATTACCCACGAGTACCAGATCACCAGCACTCGCGGACAGCGCCTCGGCATCACCGGCGGTATCCGCCAGAACCACAGCATTGGCTCCGCCATCGATGGTCGCGGTAGCGCCGTCAATATCGATCAGTCCAATGGTCACGGTATCGCCGTCGTCGGTACCCAGCGCGGTGATATTGCCACTGATGGTGACTTCGGTATCCGCGGTGATATTGACGTTGCTCGCCAGTACTTCACCGGCGAGATTAACGGTATCCCCGAGAAAGGTAGCAATCGAGTCAATGTCATTTGCCGTTACCGCATCTCGGGTATCCACGGTGGCGGTGCTGGAAACATTGATACTGTCGGCACTGATGGTGATGCCGCCATCGGCAAACAGGTCGCCATTGATGGCCACATGATCACCATTCACACCACCGCCAGCAGCGCTGATATAGATACCCCCGCCGTCCTGTTGCAGCTCGGTTGGGGCGCTGGCATCGCCCACATTCACCATCGCCGCATCCACGTAAATCGCCTGGATGGCGTTGCCCGCGGTCATCACCGCGCCGGCATCCACCACCACCTGATTGCCCTGGATATCGATGCCGGTAGCGGTATTGATCTTGCCGGACACAGTTACCAGGCCGCTGCTGGAAACGGTATAGGAATTGTCGTCGAGCGCGACGAGTCCATCCTCGGAGAAAGACGTCGCACCGAGATCCAGCCAGCTGTCCAGTTCACTCTGGGAAGGGGTTTTTACCGAGAGCTGTCCGACATTGATGATGCCGGACGGACCCACGAGAAATCCGTAGGAACTGGCAAACACCACGTTGCCGCCGAGACTGCCATCCTGGTAGCTGTTCAGTACTCCGTGCACTTCCGGGCGACTGTCGCGCACGATATTTACCAGCTGGTCGATATCGCTATCCAGCTCCAGGTTGACCGTGTTCAGATCCCCAACCACAAAATCGTTGAAGACGTTGACCCCAACGCTGCCGTTTTTGTATTTGCTGGTAACTTTTTCGACGTTATTACCCAGGTCCTCGACCTCGGTAAATGCATCCACCGCATCAATATTATGGGTCGCCGCCAACAGGTTCACCGCGCCACCGGACAGCACCGCACCGAGGGTGACGGCCTTGCCGGTATGTGGACGCTTATTCCGGCTCGGCTGTGCACTTTGGCTGCTGCGAGTAGCAAAGCGAATAGCGCGGGCAAGCAGGTGGTGACGGAAGGGCTTCATGCTCAGGATCCTTGAAAACGGCTGGGATGGTTTTCGTCGTTGTAATTTTTCGTGCGCGCAAGCGGCGCCATTTCAGTATTTGCTAAAACAGCAAAGCAGCCGCACCGTTTTTCCGGATTGCGACTGCTTTGGACCAGACTACTTCAACAGGCCCGGCTTTCTGCCGGTCGACCGGCACAGTGAATTGGCGCTAGTTCAGTGCGCCGGCTTCGGCTTTCTCGTGCGCCTCCGCCACGGCATTTGCCTGCAGCTGCTTTTTGGACAGCTGACGCAGCGCCCCCAGAGAGTGCAGATGCGCATAAACCCAAGCCAGTTGGCCGGTCTTGAACCAGGCCTGCACCTTGCCGGCATCGACGTCGATTAGTTTGGCCTCATCAACCACGTGCAGCCCCTCGAGGCGTACCGGCTTGCCGTCTCCTGCCATCACCTGGATATCAAAGGATTTGAACAGGTCCTGCTCGGCAAGCGCAGCGCAGAATTCACGGGTTACCCTGAAAGACTTGTCGAAGTTGGTAAGAAACTGCAGCACATTGTTTAGCGTCTCGCTGTTTTCACCGTTCTCGTCAAAAAGCGGCTGACCATCTTGCTCGGAGAACTGGCCGCTCTCGTCGTCGAAGCAGACCGTCTGGCTATCGGTCATTGCGAAGGGATAGCGACGAATAAACGCGGGTACGTAATTGCCCTGCCATATACCCTCCTCATCCACCTGGGTGTGCTGATTGTTACGCAGGGAAAGTAGTGCCAGAGGGAAGTACTCGCCGGCTTCATTGCGGCTGAAAAAGATGGGCAGATCGCGACTGGCTTCGAAGAATTCAATACCGGTGAGGGGCACTGAATTGATTTCGCTAGAGAAACGAAATCTGTCACTGGGAGAAAATTTCAGATTGCGGTGATTTTCCCGGTTCAGGGCAACAGGTTTTGAATAGAACAGTAATTCGCGCATTTTCTTATTCCGTAAAAATCTAGATATATATTTTTTTGTATGATTCCCTTCATAAATCGGCCCCTTACAAAAGGCCCGCGGGAACAGAATAATGTGATAAATTTAACGACTTTCTCGTGACGAAGTTAGAATTAATTCCGGTATCATTCACATTTCTACAGTTAAGTCACGTAAGTAAAGGTTGTGTGGCAATGAATAGAGCTGCCCGAAATCCGGTAACTTGCTCGTAGCAGCGCCTTCGGCCTCTTTTATTGAAGCGCCGCGTAAAATTAGACGGTCGCCCACTTCTGATCGGGCGCTCAGCACCACAAATGAAAACACGGAAGCCCCCAGGGAAAGTCCTACCAGAAATTGTTTGAGCATGTGTGTGCCTCCCGCCGTCAGGGCGTTTCGGGTACTGATTCGTTGGCCATTCATGGCAAATGAGAATCCTTAGAAGTAGTTACGTAACTGAGCAGAACTTTCCCTCATGATTGAGGAAAATTATTTTTGCGATTTTCTATTGATCAATTTTGCAACAACCTCTAAAACAGCAGCGGGCCTAAAAGCATCAGGCCCGCGCTCACAAGAACAACGAAACAGCAAGCCGAAGATAGCGACACCATGTCTCAGCAAGTACATTTGCCAGAACTTACCGGGCAGCTCTATGAGGAGCTGAGGCGCTGTGCCCGCCGTATCCTCTCAAACCAGTCGGAAGGGTTGACCCTGCAAACAACCGATGTAGTGCACGAAGCCTGTTTGCGCTTAATGGAGTCCCCTACCCAGTTTGAAAGCCGCACCCATCTGTACCGTTGCGCCGCCAAAGCCATGCGCCACTTGCTGGTGGATCACGCGCGCGCGAAATCAGCCCAGAAGCGCAGCGGGCAACACATGCGTACCGTTTGGATGGATAGTCTGCTGGGAGATATCGATGTAAACCTGGGCCTGCTGACCATTGATCAGACTCTGACCGAGATGTCGCAGATCAGTGATCGGCTAGAGAGTATCGCCGAGCTGCACTATCTCGCTGGATTCACACAGGCCAAGGTGGCAGAGGTACTTGAAGTCAGCGTGGCAACGGTGGAAAGGGAGCTGAAATTCGCACGCGCTTTCCTTACCGACCGCCTCCAGGAACTCCACCACCCGGCAAGCGCCTGAACGGCCCCCTACGAATATGTCCATCACTGACAAGCGACTGACCGACAAGCGACTGAAAGTCGTCAAAGCGCTGTTCGACCGCTGCGCTGACACCCCCCGCAGCGAACGCGAAGCGCTACTGAATATGAGCAATGCCACCCCTGCAGAAATTCAGGAGGTGGAGCGCCTACTGGCCTTTCACGACACCGCAGCAACAAATGGCAGCCAGACCAGTATCATCGGCCAGCAACTGAAAACCCTGAGCCAGAGCCTGCCGCAAGGGCAGATGTTAGGCGCCTTTGCCATCGAAGAAGAAATTGGCCGCGGCGGTATGGGAATCGTATTTCGCGCGCGACGGGCAGATGGCAACTATGAACAGCAGGTCGCCATCAAGATTGCACCGAGCTTTGCCAGCAGCGAGGAACTGAAACACTTCCACCAGGAACGCCAGATACTGGCGAAACTGCAGCACCCCAATATCGCCACCCTGCTGGACGGCGGCACCACCGATGACAGTCGCCCCTATCTGGTCATGGAATATGTGGCGGGGAGCCCGATTCACGAGCATTGCCGCAATAACAACCTGGATCTGAAAGCCCGGCTGCGCCTGTTTGCGGATGTGTGCGAAGCGGTCAGCTATGCCCACAGCCACCTGATCATTCACCGGGATATCAAACCGGAAAATGTGCTGGTGACTGAAAACGGTCAGGTAAAACTCCTGGACTTCGGTATCGGCAAAGCACTGCAGGCGGAAGGCGATCGCACCCATGCCACCGCACTCAAGGGCATGACCCTGGCCTACGCCAGTCCGGAACAGGTGCGAGGACTGCGCACCACAACCGCAACAGATGTGTACGGACTGGGCGCCCTGCTCTACTGCTTGCTGGCCGAGCAGTCTCCCCACGATGTAGGTGACAGCAGTGCCGAGAAGGTAATCGATGCGATTTGTCGCACGGAACCCACACTGCCTAGCCGCGCGCTGGCCAAATCGGCGGCCTTTGCCGAGCGCCGAGCCCTGCGAGGAGATCTGGACAATATCGCAGGTAAAGCGTTGCGCAAGGAGCCGGAACAACGCTATGCCAGTGCCAGCGAATTGCAACGGGATATCGAGCGCTACTTACGCAGTGAACCGGTGCTGGCAACACCGCCAAGTTTTTTTTATCGCACCGGCAGGCTGATTTCGCGATACCCGCTGGCCTGTGCGCTATCGGCGTCGGTAGTGCTGGCAATTACTGCCGGGCTCGGCGCGTCTTTGCATCTGGCAAACCAGCTGCGAGGAGAGCGCGATAGCCTCTTGGCCGCACAGGAAGAAATAAAGAGACAGGTCAGTACAGCACGAAGAACCAGTGACTTGCTCGTCGACATGTTCGATGCTGCATCCCCTGCCCATGCGCAAGGGAGATCCGTAAATGTGGATGAATTGATAGACATTGCCACCAACAAAACTCGCGACTCCCTCAATGAAGAGCCCGCAGTTAAATCGCAATTACTAAGCGCTCTCGCCCGCGTACATTACAACCTGGGCAAATATCATGATGCAGCATCGCTGCAACAGGAGTCGCTGAACTATTTCGAGAGTTTTGGCGATTTGACTTCCCGAAATTTCCCCAAAGATCTAGCCCACAATGTAGCGGAACAGCTTATACAGCAAGGCCGCTACCAGCGGGAAATCGGCGCGACAAACGAAGCACAAAGCGTCCTCGAAAAAGCGATCGGGATTTTGGGTGTTTACCCAAATGACTTTCTGCTGGCACAAGCACTACACCGAAAAGGGCAATTGATTTCACGTGTAGGCAGTCCCGACGATGCCATTACAACACTCACTAAGGCGCAGCAAATCTGGGAAAAAATGCCCGATAAGGGAGGCGAGCTCGGCCTCGCAACCGGGCACAGTCTATCCAGCGCCTATTACAACAAACCCGACTTTCCAATGGCGGCGAAATCGGAATCAGAGGTGCTGGCACGGAGAATACAATTACTTGGGGATACACACCCGGATACACTGAATAGCTACCGCTTCACTGCCAGGAGCTATATGCGAATTGGTCGCTGGGATGAAGCGAGGGTTCTCGCCGAAAAAGCCTACTATAGTAGCCAGAGCCTGTTTTCAACCGACAGTAAGATTTATCGCCACTGCGTCCTCACTTACGTCCGCTTACTAAGCGCTTTTGGCGATCATGAAAAGGCGCTGGAAATTATTAGTGAATTTCTACAAGAAGACCTAGCTGCACTAGAGGGAAGCGCAGAACTGCACAACCAGCGCGGGGAGTTTTACTTTAAACTGGGCCGTATCGACGAGGCGGAAAGTGACTTTGCCCGCGCAGTGGCCATTTACGCCGAACTCTACCCAAGCGGCTCTGGCTCGACGCTCATGCCCCGTACGAATCTCGGCGAGATTATGGCACTGACTGGTGAGCGAGAAGCCGGCATGCATATCCTAAATGAGGCACTTCAGGACAATATCGACAGGTATGGTGCGGAGGATTACGGTGTCGGGAGCTTTTATATGCGATTTTCACGCATCGCCCTGCACGATAAGGATTTCAACGAAGCGCTACGCCTGAACGCGCTCTCTCGCTCCATTCGGCTGAAAACCTTTGAGCGGAACCACCCCATCGTACTGAAGAACGATGCACTGGAAATCGAGATTTACCAACAGTCCGGGGAAATCGGTAAAGCGATTGAACGCTGCGAATTTCTGGCACGTACTTATGAGGAAATATTCCCGGAAGATGCGCCGGTGATCGGGTATTACCATTCATTACTCAAAGAACTAAAACACCAGATTTAACAGCCCTTCAGACCGATCTGGCCCAGACACAAAAAAAGCCGCAGTGTTTCCACTGCGGCTTTTTTGATGCTTCAGATCAGGAGTAAAGATTACTCGATGATCTTGGCTACAACACCAGCACCAACGGTACGGCCACCTTCACGGATCGCGAAGCGCAGGCCTTCTTCCATGGCGATCGGGCAGATCAGAGTCACAGACATCTGAATGTTGTCGCCCGGCATTACCATTTCGGTGCCTTCCGGCAGCTCAACCGCACCAGTTACGTCGGTGGTACGGAAGTAGAACTGCGGACGGTAGCCTTTGAAGAACGGGGTGTGACGGCCACCTTCGTCCTTGGACAGGATGTAAA
>NZ_JBSWXV010000011.1:0-123189 GCF_056160765.1 Microbulbifer sp. ABE4_465 | reverse complement strand
TGAAGCGCGAAACCGTTATAAATCAACGCTTTCTGGCCTCTCGACCACCGCCCTGGGTGACCGCTGAAGTGGCGCGCATTATAGCGACCTCTTCGACCTTGGCAAGTACTTTTTGATTTTCTTATTTAGAGAAAACTCTTTGAAAATCAATCAGTTATCTTGCCAGCTCACCGCGCTTCGGGGCTGCCCCCGCAGCGGTGAGGGCGCGAACTATACGAGCCTGCCGGAGGTCACGCAAGCACTTTTATGACAAAACTGTAAAAAAGATTTTTCACGCTCTTTTTCGCTAAATTTCAATCAGCCCGCCATGTAGAAAAGGTGGTACTTCTTTTTGCCCAGTCGAACAATGAAGTACTTGCCGTGCAGTGCGCGAGCAGCAGTGAAGACACCCGCCGGCTCGCCGTTACTCTGCAAGCCAACGCTCTCGCCATTCACCAGCACAGCATTTCGCCCGAGGGCATCCTTTACCGGCTTACCGGACGGCGCCAATCCCGCATCCACCAATAACTGGATCAGGCTCTGGTCTGCGAATGCCGCCGGGAGCTCTGAACTGGGCAAACCATCAAGGCGCAGCTGCTCGAGATCCCCCTGGGACAGGTCGTCGATACCACCGGAGAACAGTGCCTGCGAGATTCGCTCTGCCGCGGCCAGCCCTTCTTCGCCATGCACGAGACGCGTAACTTCAGTTGCCAGCACGCTCTGGGCTTCCGGCTTACCGGCACGCTCGGCATCTGCCTTTTCAAGCGCATCGATGGCGTCGACACTGATAAAGGTGAAGTACTTGAGAAATTTGTACGCATCCGCATCCGCCGTATTCAGCCAGAACTGGTAGAAGGCGTAGGGAGAGGTGCGCTTCGGGTCCAGCCAGATGGTGCCACTTTCGGTTTTGCCGAATTTGGTGCCATCGGCTTTGGTAACCAACGGAAGGGTCAAACCGAACACCTTGCCGCGATGCTGGCGACGGGTCAGATCCACACCACCGGTAATATTGCCCCACTGATCGGATCCACCAATTTGCAGGGTACAGTCGTGTCGCTTGTAGAGCTCGGAGAAGTCCATGGACTGCAGCAGGATGTACGCGAACTCGGTAAACGAGATGCCCTCACCTTCCCGCTGGATCCGCTGCTTTACAGACTCCTTGTTCACCATATTGTTGACGGAGAAGTGTTTGCCGACGTCCCGCAGGAAGTCGAGGACATTCAGGTCCCGGGTCCAATCGAGGTTGTTGGCTACCAGGCCACTATTGTCGCCAGACTCAAAATCTACGAACGCGCTGACCTGCGCCTTGATCTTCTCCACCCAGCTGGAAACAACGTCCGGCGTATTCAGCGAGCGCTCCTGTGCCTTGAAGGAAGGGTCGCCAATCAGGCCGGTTGCGCCGCCAACCAGAGCAATCGGTCTATGTCCTGCCGTCTGAAACCTCTTGAGTGTCAGCAGCGGGACTAGACTGCCTATATGCAGGGAATCTGCCGTGGGGTCGAAGCCGCAATACAGTGTGCGACTTGCTTCTGCCAGGTGCTGTTCCAGTTCTCCGTCGCCGGTGGCCTGATTGACCAACCCGCGGCGGGTGAGATCGTCCAGCAGTGTCGCATCCACTCCGGCCATGGTATCCCCTTGCGGTAAATTCAGATTGAGCTATTTGATTGCCGCGGATGTGGGTTTCGGCGGCGAAAAATTGGGCTGCAAATGTACCGAATCCAGCAGCAAATACAAGCGGATCCAGGCAGTCACGACCGGCTCGACGATGTGCCCGACCCATCCCACGCATGCACAACGCAAAAGCACCTTTACGGCTGACTTTCTCCCGGAAGCGAGGAACCGAATCATGGAAAGACAGGTCAATTATCCCGTGAACCAAGGCGGTAATTTTGTTATAAAGTCGCCCCGGTGTTCGTTTTTTAGGCGGCAACTTGCGCGCCATCGGCTCCAGAACCAGAACTACACAACAATCACAATCAGCGCTACGTCTATATAGAACCATGCAAAATCGACGCAAAAACCCGCGCCTGCTGGGCGCTATGGGCAAGCACTTCCCGCGTACCCACGCTCTGGCAGCCGGAGCGGCGAGTTTCGCACTGGCGCTCGCGCTGTTTGTTTCCCCTCCGGAAGTGGAAGCCAAGCGCACCGCGCTGCCAGTCACCCTGAGCCTGCCGGAAACCACCGAGCAGCCAGCACCGGCAGCACCCGAAACTTCCGTGGCGGTGCCAATGGAAAGCCCCAGCGTAATGGAGGGGCTGCGCGTGGTTCAGGAGACCGTACGCAATGGTGACACCCTCTCCGATCTGTTCCAGCGCGCCGGAATCAGCAGTGCCGAGATGTACCAGCTGCTCGCCAGCGGCAAAGAAGCCAAGCAACTGGCCAAGCTGGTACCGGGCGAAGAGCTCACGTTCCAGATCGATGGCGACGGCAGCCTGCAGACCCTCGAGTTACACCGCGACCGCCTCAGCAAGGTCGAATTCAGTCGCGACAGCTCCGACGAGTACAAATACGCGCTGCACCAGCGCGACCCAGAACGCTATACCGCATTTCGCCAGGCGGAAATCCAGAGCTCCCTGTTTGTTGACGGCAGCAAAGCAGGCCTGAGCAATAACCTCATTATGGAAATGGCCGACATCTTCGGCTCAGACATCGACTTCGCACTGGATATTCGCAAGGGCGACAAGTTCAGCGTGATTTTTGACGAAGAATTTCTCGACGGTGAGAAAATCGGTAATGGCGCTATCCAGGCCGTTACCTTTACCAACCAGGGGAAAACCTTCAGCGCGGTGCGCTATATCGACAGCAATGGCGACATCAATTACTACACCCCCGACGGCAAGAGCATGCGCAAGGCGTTCATTCGAACTCCAGTGGATATCGGCCGTATCAGTTCCCATTTCAACCCGCGCCGCCTGCACCCCATATTCAAGACCCGACGTCCACACAACGGCACCGACTATGCAGCCCCCCGCGGCACTCCTGTGTACTCCGCCGGCGACGGTCGCGTGATCAAGGCGGGTTACAGCAAAGCCAACGGTAACTATGTATTTATCCAGCACGGTGAGCGCTATATCACCCGCTACCTGCACCTGAACAAACGCCACGTGAAGCGCGGTCAACGGGTCAAGCAACGCCAGGTAATCGGTACCGTGGGTTCAACGGGTTACGCCACTGGCCCGCACCTGCACTATGAATTTCTGGTAGACGGCCGCCACCGCAACCCGGCCACTATTGTGCGCAAGCTGCCCAAAGCCAAAGCGGTAGCCAGCTCGGAGATGGACCGATTCCTGGCACAAACCCAACCGCTGATTGCTCAGCTTGAACGTTTTGAGCAGCCCGCCCTGGCGCAGGCCGACGACGAAAAGGACTCCGTAAACTGAATGACGGATCTTTATATTGGCCTGATGTCCGGCACCAGTGTCGACTGTATCGACGCGGTGCTGGTGGAGTTCACCGAATCGGATTCTGATACAGGAAACGGCTTGCATTGCCAGACTCGCGCGGCAATAGGACATCCGATATCCACGGGAATGCGCGAAGCTATTCTCGCGCTGTGTGCTCCCGGACCTTCCGAGCTGGATCGGGCAGGACAGCTGGATCGGCAGCTGGGCGAAGAGTTTGCCTCCGCCACCCTGGAAGTGTTACGACAGGCCAACATCAAACCGGAGGCGGTTCGGGCCATTGGCAGTCACGGCCAGACGGTCCGCCACCGCCCGCCAGGTGCAGTTTCCACTCCCTTCTCCCTCCAGCTTGGCGACCCAAACACCATCGCAGCCATTACAGGCATTACCACGGTTGCGGATTTCCGCCGCCGGGATATGGCGCTGGGGGGGCAGGGTGCACCACTGATGCCCGCCTTTCACAACGCCGTATTTCGCACCGACCGCGATCGAGCGGTCGTGAACATCGGCGGAATGGCCAATATCACCGAGCTGGCCGCTTCGGGTGGCGTACGTGGATACGACACCGGGCCGGGCAATGCACTGCTGGATTACTGGGTAAAATTGCACAAAGGCAAAGCTTACGACGCCGACGGCGCCTGGGCCGCCAGCGGTAACCCGCACCCCGAGCTGCTCAACCGGCTACTGAACGACCCCTTCTTTGCCGCACCGGCGCCCAAGAGTACCGGCCGGGAAGCCTTTAATCCCAGCTGGCTGGAGCGCGCCAGTGCCGGGCTCGAAGTGACCCCGGCCGACGTGCAGGCCACACTCGCGGAGGTTACCGCGGCAACCATTGCCAACGGCGTGCATGAATTTGCGCGCGGCGGTGAGCTTCTGGTGTGCGGTGGCGGAGCGCGTAATAGCGACCTGATGGAGCGGTTGCGCCGACGCCTGCCTACCTGGACGGTATCGCCAACCGATCACTACGGGATTGATGCGGACTGGGTAGAAGGTGCTGGATTTGCCTGGCTGGCACACCAGACCATGCAAGGCCTCAGCGGGAACTGCCCCGCAGTGACCGGAGCAGCAAAGGAAACCATTCTGGGAGGAATATTCCCGGCCTGAGCGGCACGGGAATCAAGCGGCAGAAACGCCTCAGATGGAGAAGGACGAGCCGCAACCACAGGTGGAGGATGCATTCGGGTTCTGCACCACAAAGCGGGAACCGGACAGTCCCTCTTCGTAGTCTACGCTGGCACCTACCAGATACGGGTAGCTCATGGCATCTACCAGGACCTGAATCCCGTCTTTTTCGACGATCGCGTCGTCTTCCGCCACCAGCTCATCAAAGGTAAACCCGTACTGGAAGCCGGAGCAACCGCCACCAGTCACGAATACCCGCAACTTCAGCTCAGGATTGCCTTCCTCTTCCAGCAAGCCCTTTACCTTGGCAACGGCCTGCTCGGTCACCTGGATCGGCTCGGGTGAAAAGGAAACAGCTTCGGACATAGAACTTTCTCAACACAGTTTGCAGCCCCCACCCAATTGCGGGTGCTGACGGGGCGCATTATGGATAAAACCCAGCAAACGGGTCAAGTATTGACCCATTGACCAGGCTTCACCAACCGGACTTCACCCACTGGCCCGATAAGATCACTCTGCGTCGGTAATTACTTCTTCAGAGTTGTAGCCCAGCATACGGGTCTCATCGGCAGTATCCACTTCCACATTGGATACCAGGGAGCCGTTCACCTGGGCGCCTTTGACCATTTCGATCAGCTTGTAATGCACATTGCCCTCAACCATCGCCTTGGAGGCCAGCTCCAGGTGACCGCTGGCATGCACATCGCCCTTCACATTGCCGTTGACCACCACATTGGGGACACGAATTTCCCCCTCAATAGTGCCACCGTCGACAACCTGCAGTCGTGCGTCAGTGTCGCTGTGGGCACTGATATTTCCTTTCACCTTGCCCTCAACCACCAGGTTGCCGCGAAAATGCAGGTCACCGGTCACTTCGGTGTGACGGGCGATCAGGGTTGTGCTGTTGCCACCAGTGCTAGCCATAGTTTTCTCTTTCTTTTTCAACATAATTCAACCGAAACCTCATGAATTGTATGGAGTTAAGTGTGGCCTATCGCACCAAAACCTCCACCGGCGCACACACGCCATCAGCGAGTCAGCTCTGCTGTACCAGCCAGCCATAGCGCTGATCAATACTGAAACCTTTGCGCTTACTGGATTTGAGCGACAGTTCCACGCCTTCCGGCACAAAGCCTTCCGGCAACTGCAACTCTCCCTCAATATTCTGAAAATACTTGAATCGCAGGGGAATAGACTCACTATCCACCTGAGATGACAGGTCCGACAGGGCGTAGCGGCGGGCCTCCCCCCCTGACTGTCCGACAATGGTGAATCGCACTGCCCCAGTCACAAGCTGGTGACGGGCCGCAGATTGCTGCACCAACAACTTGTACTGGTAGCGTCGATCGCCGGACTCGGAAATACTGAAACGGCCAATCGACACGCCATCGCTACCTTCGGTCGGCGCCATAATGCCGCGGTAAAAGGAAATTTCCTGGCGCAGCTCCGCAATCTGGTTGTCCTTCGACACCAGTTCTGCGCGTACCGACTCGCTGGCCTGCTCGCCGATTGCAACCGACTGTTCGGCTGTAGTGGCGCGCACGCGCAAGGTCTCGATGTCCGCCCGCAGGCGATCCACCTCGTCGAGCATCCGCGCGTGGGCCCGGGTCTTCTCGTCCAGACTCTTGCTCAGCTGATACTGACCGGCGAAAAAGGCACCGGCACTGGTGGACAACACCAGCAGGCTCACCCCCAGCGCGGAAAAAACGCCGTGGATGGGCCGGTGAGGCACCACCTTCATGCGGTACTGTTTGCTGCCTTTGACTTTGCGCGCCATGAGTTTGAGTCGTTTTGTTGTCGTCTGATTTCTTGTTTTCGTTCTGCCTTTGATTCTAAGGCAGCAGTGCCGGGCTCTCTAGCCCCTGGTTCTCATTTAAACCAAACATGATATTCATGTTCTGGATTGCCTGCGCCGACGCCCCTTTGGCGAGATTATCGATGACCGACAAGACAACCACAGTATCGCGGTCCTGTGGCCGCATCACCGACAGGCGGCACACATTGGTTCCCTTCACGCTGCGGGTCTGCGGGTGGCTGCCTGCCGGCATCACGTCCACAAACGGCTCGGAGGCGTAGCGCTGCTCAAACTGTGCCTGCAGGGCTGCCTGCGCGGAAGCGGCGGCTGACGAGTCCTTTAGTTTCGCATACAGCGTGGCGTGAATACCGCGAACCATGGGCAGCAGGTGTGGCACAAAGGTCAGTTCGACCGGGCCGCCTGCGGCGCGCCCAAGCCCCTGCTCGATTTCTGGCAGGTGGCGGTGACCGCCGGCAGCGTATGCCCGGAAGCTGTCGTTGTTCTCGGCGAACAGCAAATCGGTTTTGCCCTGGCGACCGGCTCCACTGGCACCACTGGCCGCGTTGGCAACCAGACCGGTCGTTTCCACCAACCCTGACTCCAGCAACGGCAGGAACCCGAGCTGAATCGCAGTGGGGTAACAACCGGGGCAAGCGATTAACTGAGCACCAGCGATCTGTGCGCGGTTTACCTCGGGCAGGCCATACACCGCCGCGGCGGCAAGTTCGGGGCAACCATGCTGCTGGCCGTACCACTTTTCCCAGGTGGGAATATCCTGCAGGCGAAAGTCCGCCGACAGATCGATCACCCGCACTCCGCGAGCAATCAGCTCTGGCACCTGAGCCTGAGCCACTCCATGCGGCGTGGCAAAAAACACCACGTCACAGGCCGCCAGTTCGTCCACATCGGGGGCGGTAAATTTCAGGTCATAGTGACCGCGCAGGCTGGGAAAGAGTTCCGTCACGGAAGTGCCCGACTCGGCTCGGGAAGTGATCGCGCGCACTTCCACCCCATTGTGGCCAGACAGCAGGCGCAGCAGCTCTACACCGGTATATCCTGTTCCACCTACGATCGCCGCTTTGATGACACTCACAAATCTGCTCCTTTAACCTGCCTGCGGGTTTCAATCCTTGCCGGGGCCGCCTGTTGCCGGCTGATGCCCCCTGTATACTGAGCCGTGCACTCTACCATAAGCCACCCAGATTAAAGGATTAACCGTGCGGCGCCGAACGCAGTCGAAGCCTCCTACCAGCCCATCCGCCCCTCCGCTCCAGAGCCCTCGCCCGCGACTGCTGGACCGACTGCAGCTCGATCTTTCCGCGCAAAAAGCACTGTCGCTACTGGTGCTCCTGGCACTGGTGATTGGTATCTGCGCGGGGCTTGTAGTGATCGGCTTCAGACAGCTGAGTGAGGGCCCGGCGATCCTGTACCTGCCGCGCCTGGAAGATTTTGAATCCCTGCCACCGCTTTGGCGCTTCCTGCTGCCATTCGGCGGCGCCATCCTGCTCGGGATCATTTTCCACTGGGTTGCGCCTTCCGGGCGCCCGGTTGGGGTAGTGCACGTACTCGACCGGCTGCACAACCATCAGGGCAAGATGCCAGTAAAGAATGCTCTGCTGCAGTTTTTTGCCGGATCCCTCGCTCTGCTGAGTGGCCAGTCCATTGGTCGCGAGGGGCCTTCGGTGCATCTGGGCGCCGCCAGCGGCAGCTGGGTCGCACACCGTTTGCGATTGCCAAACAACGCCCTGCGCACCCTGCTCGCTTGCGGGGTGGCCGCGGCGATCGCCGCCTCGTTCAACACGCCGCTGGCAGGGGTTATCTTCGCCATGGAAGTGGTGATGCTCGAATACACGGTTGCGGGCTTTTTACCGGTGATGATCGCCGCAGTCAGCGGTAGTGCGGCGACCCGCCTTGCCTTCGGTCACCAGGCGGCGTTCAGTGTACCCGCCTCGCAGCTACAGTCCCTGGCGGAACTGCCCATCCTGTTCTTTTGCGCGCTGGTGGTTGGTGCGCTCGCCGCCCTGTTTATTGTCAGCCAGCGCCGACTGTTACCCCTGCAATTGCGCGTCCACCCACTGTGGCGATTTGCAGCAGCCGGCGTTGCCACCGGTGTGCTCGCACTCTGGGTGCCACAGATACTGGGTACCGGCTACGACACCCTGGAAATGGCCATGCTCGGGCAACTGGGCATCGCCACCCTCTCCGCCATCGTCCTCGCGAAACTCACCGCCACCGCGCTGGCCACGGGCCTTGGCATCCCCGGCGGGGTAATCGGTCCCAGCCTGATTCTCGGCGCCTGCATTGGCGGTGCCGCCGGCCACCTGGCCAACCTCTGGCTCGGTGCTGCTACCGCCAGCCCCGGGCTCTATGCCATGGTGGGAATGGCGGCGATGATGGCAGCGCTTCTCAATGCGCCGCTCGCCGCGCTGCTGGCAATACTCGAGCTTACCTACAACCCCAACGTCTTGTTTCCCGCCATGATGACCATCGTGGTGGCCTGCCTGGTGAGCCGCCAGCTGTTTTCCACCGAAGGCATATATCAGGAATCCCTGCGCGCCCTCGGGAAAAGCGGCACCCCCTCATGGCGCGCGCAAATGCTCAGCCGCGTGGGGGTTGCTGGCGCCATGGAGCGGGCAGTGACCGTCACACCGCAACTTCTCGCGCGCAGCCAGGCAGAACGGCTGATCCACCAGCAGCCCGCATGGCTACTGGTGGATGGAGAAAACGGCGCTCAGGCCCTGCGCACGGCGGATCTGGCGAACTTCCTGCAGCGGCCGAAAAAGGAAGGGGAAGAAGGTGAACCGGAGCAGAGCGAAGCAGAGAAAATTGACCTGCTGCGCCTGCCCGGGGAGCGTCTGCAGCTGGCACCGCTGAGCTGGCGAGCCACCCTGCTGGAGGCCCAGCAGGAACTGGAGAAACGCGGCGCGGGTGCCCTTTACGTGGGGCGCGATTACGACCAGGGAAGCCCGGGTGTACTGAACAGCGATGTGGCGGGTATCATCCTGCCGCAACACATAGAACATTATTACCGGCAATAAACCTCTCTGAGAACGCCGAACGACGAACTGCACTATCGATTAAACCGGTATTCCTCCGGAAAAGGAGCTTCGATGCTTTGGGTAAAAGCCTTTCACATCATCTCAATGGTCTGCTGGTTTGCCGCACTGTTTTACCTGCCGCGGCTGTTCGTCTATCACATCGACGCTACCGATTCGGTAAGCAGGGATCGATTCAAGATCATGGAGCGCCGCCTGTACCGGGGTATTGCCACTCCGTCTATGCTTGCCACCCTGGCGTTTGGCATCTGGCTGATTTACATCAATCAGTCCTACAACCCCGAATACATGAGGGCTGCCGGCTGGCTACACGCCAAGCTGACGCTGGTGGTGCTGCTGGTCGGCTACCACCATATCTGTGGCAGCTATGTGAAAAAGTTTGCCGCGGGCACCGTGACCAAGAGCGGTCGTTATTTCCGCATCTTCAATGAACTCCCGGTACTGGCACTGCTGGCCATTGTGATTCTTGCGGTGGTGAAGCCATTCTAAACCGGCCTCCCAGGGGCCAATCCACCGCGACAGGGGCGCGCCAGGCCACCCGGCCACAGCGGCCCCGGCTAGAATTAGGAAATCTGCGAGGAGTTCCCAAACGCCCATGGATACACGCCAGCCTATTGTCCTCACCGTCACTCACCACGACCCCAGTGGTAGTGCCGGTATTGCCGCCGATACGGAAACCGCTGCAAGCCTGGGGTGCCACTGCGCCTCCGTGGTATCGGCAATCACCGTGGGCGATACCAGTGAATTGGCGGGAGTGGCACCGGTGGACGACAGCCTGCTGGTGGAGCAGGCCCGCGCGGTACTTGAGGATATGCCGGTGGCCGCGATCAAAATCGGTTACCTGGGCTCGGTAGAAAATGTCCACGCGCTGCACAGTGTGCTGCGGGACTACCCGGATATCCCGCTGATCATCGACCCCGATGCGACCCTCGCCGACAAAGAAAGCCTGCTGGCGCCCCCTCTGTGGAAAGCCATGAGTGACCTGCTGTTGCCGCTGGCCACCCTGGTAGCCCCCAACCGACGCGAAGCCCGCGCCATGGCCGGCGAGGCCGATGTGCACGATGCCCAGGCCCAGGAGCTACTGGAAACCGGCTGCCGCTACCTGTTGCTCACCGGCGTACCCGCCTGTGATCAACAACTGGAAAACCGCCTCTACGACGTGCGCGGCCTGGTGCGTGAATTCCGCTGGCAGCGACTCCCTCCGGCAGCCTACGGAGCCTGTGGCACACTGACCACCGCCATCGCCTGCCACATCGCCCACGGCCTCACCATGTTGGAGGCGGTCAATCGCAGCCAGCAGTTCACCTGGAGCGCCATCGCCGACAGCCGCCGCCTGGGAATGGGGCGCCCGGTCCCCAACCGGTTGTTCTGGACCTGCAAGGACTGATCGAAAGCCTCCCGGCCCCGCCCAGTGGATAATTCGCCATCCGGTTTGCGACCGATGGCGACGCCGCCGATAATACGGCTCAATTTCCGATCCCGAATTCCCTTCACACTTTCAAATCCGGTGTCCGTATTTCTATGAGCAAATCCGAATCCCTCTTTGCCGAAGCCCAGAAAGTCATCCCCGGCGGTGTCAACTCGCCGGTGCGCGCCTTCCGCGCAGTGGGTGGCACTCCGGTATTTATTGAGCGCGCCGAGGGCGCCTACCTGTACGACGCCGACGAAAAGCGCTACATCGATTACGTGCAGTCCTGGGGCCCAATGGTTCTCGGCCACGCGCACCCGGATGTGATCGACGCGGTGGTTGAGCAGGCACAGTCCGGTTTGAGCTTCGGCGCCCCCACCGAGCTGGAAACCGAGCTGGCGGAAGAGCTGTGCCGCGTATGGCCGAATATGGACCTGGTGCGCTTCGTCAACTCCGGTACCGAGGCCACCATGAGCGCCATCCGCCTGGCCCGCGGCCACACCGGGCGCGACAAGATCGTGAAATTCGAAGGCTGCTACCACGGCCACTCGGACTCGCTGCTAGTCAAAGCCGGGTCCGGCGCACTCACCATGGGCGTACCCTCTTCCCCCGGTGTCCCCGCAGCGCTCGCCGACCACACAATCACGCTCACCTACAACGATATCGAAGGTGTGAAAAAGTGTTTCGCCGAGATCGGCGACCAGATCGCCTGCATCATCGTCGAGCCGGTGGCGGGCAATATGAACTGCATTCCACCACTGCCGGGCTTTCTGGAAACCCTGCGCGAGGTCTGCGACCAGTCCGGTGCGGTACTGATTCTGGATGAGGTGATGACCGGCTTCCGCGTCAGCCTGACCGGCGCTCAGGGCCACTACGGTATCGAAGCCGACATCACCACCCTCGGCAAGGTGATCGGTGGCGGTATGCCGGTGGGCGCCTTCGGTGGCAAGCGTGAAATCATGGAAAAGATCGCGCCGCTGGGTCCGGTGTACCAGGCGGGTACACTGTCCGGGAACCCCATGGCCATGGTGGCGGGCCTCGAGACCCTGCAGTTGATCCAGAAAGAAAACCTTTACGACGAACTCACCGCGAAGACCGATCGCCTGGTAGATGGCGTACTGGCCGCAGCCAAAGAGGCGGGTATCCCGCTCACCGCCAACAAGGTGGGCAGCATGTTCGGCTTCTTCTTTACCGACGCGGATAAGGTCAGTAACTACCAGCAGGTCATGGCCTGTGACACCGAGCGCTTCAACCGCTTCTTCCACGGCATGCTGGAAGAGGGCGTATACCTGGCACCGGCCTCCTACGAAGCCGGGTTCATGTCCGCCGCCCACAGCGATGAAGATATCGACAACACCATCGCCGCCGCGCGACGCGTGTTTGCCCGCCTCGACTGACCACACTGCTGCTCCGCGACCCGACTCAAGCGGTGGCGGAGCAGCAACGGCTTTTCACGCAAGTCCCTGTTGCGCCCGATCCTCACCTGATCAAAAATGTATACATTTCCAATTAGGTATACATTTTATGGAGCAGGTCGCGCAGCGCTCTCTCAAAGCCGATACCACGCTGTCCGCCATCAGTGCGGGCTTTGCCGCCGTGCTGGTGGGCTTTGCCAGCTCCGTTGCCATCGTGCTGCAGGCGGCTGAGGCTGCCGGCGCCAGCGAGGCACAAATGGTCTCGTGGATCGGGGCCCTCGGCCTCGGTATGGGCCTCACCTGCATCGGCTTTTCCTGGTATTACCGCGCGCCGGTGGTTACCGCCTGGTCCACCCCCGGGGCCGCACTGCTGATAACCAGCCTGCACGGGGTTTCCCTGCCCGAGGCGGTTGGGGCCTTCCTGTTCAGCGCCGTGCTCACATTGGTTCTGGGAGTCTCCGGCGCTTTCGAGCGGATTGCGGCGCGGGTGCCACTACCCCTGGCCAGCGCCATGCTCGCGGGGATTCTGCTGCAGTTTGGGCTCTCTATCTTCACCTCCCTGCAGGCCAGCCCTGCACTGGTGGGCGCGATGCTGCTCACTTACCTGCTGGGACGGCGCTGGCTACCGCGCTACTGCATCCCACTGGTGTTGGCCGTGGGCTTTGGCGCCAGCTGGCTACTCGGGGAAATTCACACAGAGCAACTGAACTGGTCCTTTGGCCAACTGCAGTGGGTGGCGCCGGTGTTTAACCCGGCGGTATTGCTGGGTGTGGGACTGCCGCTGTTTATCGTCACCATGACCTCACAGAATCTACCGGGGGTCGCCATCCTGCGCGCCAGCGGCTATTCCGGGGTCCCCGTGTCACCCGTGGTGGGAGGCACCGGGCTGGCCGCGCTGGTACTGGCACCATTCGGCGGCTTTGCGTTTAATTTCGCGGCCATTTCCGCCGCCATCTGCACCGGCCCAGAGGCACACCCCGATCCCGGACGGCGCTATATTGCCGGCATCGCTGCGGGCGTGTTTTACCTGCTGACGGCACTGTTTGGTGCAAGCGTGGTGATGCTGTTTGCGGCACTCCCCCATGCGATGATCGCCGGTGTCGCCGGGCTGGCACTAATCGGAGTGATCGGCACAAGTCTTGCCGGCGCCACTGCGGACGCCGACAGTCGCGAGGCCGCGCTGGTCACCCTGCTGATTACCGCTTCCGGAGTCAGCTTTTTCGGAATCGGTTCCGCGTTTTGGGGGCTCGCGGGCGGCCTCACTTGCCACTGGCTGTTGCAGCGGGGGCGGTAATGGATCTTTACCAGCAACTCAAACAAGACCTGCAACGGGGGCATTTTTCCCCCGGAACCCCACTCAAACAGACGGAGATCGCGGAGCGCTACGGTGTCAGCCGCATCCCGGTGCGGGACACCCTGGCGCGATTAAAAGCGGAAGGCTGGTTGTGCGAACACGGCAAACGGGGCGTGGCCGTGCCGGTGCTGGACCGGCAGGAAGCGGAAGACCTGTACCTGATGCGTATGCACCTGGAACCTCTGCTACTGGAGCGCGCGGCACCGAACCTCAGCGGCGAGATACTCGGGCGGGCGCGGGACATCCTCGATGCCATGGATCGGAACCCGGCACTCGACGCGGCCGCGCTGGGCCAGCGCAACTGGCAATTCCACACCACGCTATACCGCGCCGCTGCTCGGGTTGCGCTGTTTAACACCGTGGAACAGCTACAGCGCCAGTGCGAACGTTACATCGGCTATCAGAATCGCACTCTCGATTACCAGGCCACCAGCCAGCGGGAGCATCATCAACTGCTCGATTTGCTACAGCAGAGAGACTTCGCTCCGGCATGCGCGCTGCTTGAGCGGCATATTGCCGCCGCGGGGCGCGTGCTGGTGGAGCACCTCAAAGACCGACGTGAGTGAAACCCGTGCTCAGTGAAACCCGTGCCAGTGAAACCCGTGTTCTGGTGTTTGCTATCATGCGCGCCTGTCGAGCAGGCGCAATCACCAAGTCGCGCCCTGCCCATCCAATTTTCGGAGTGCCCACAACATGAGTTTCAGTTCCCATCGCGGCCCCTATCCCCACAGCCGCCCGCGCCGCCTGCGCGCCAGCGAGTTTTCCCGCCGCCTGGTACGGGAAAATCGCCTGAGCACCGACGACCTGATACTGCCGCTGTTCGTGATTGAGGGCCGCGGTGAAACCCAGCAAGTGGCCTCCATGCCCGGGGTGGAGCGACTGACCGTGGACCTGCTCACCGCCAAGGCCAAAGCGCTGGTGCAACTGGGTATTCCCGCGGTGGCGCTGTTCCCGGTGGTAGACCCCTCGGCAAAATCCGACGACGCCCGCGCCGCCTACGACAAGGACGGGCTGGCCCAGCGCGCGGTGCGCGCGCTCAAAGATGCCGCTCCAGAACTGGGTGTCATCACCGACGTAGCCCTGGACCCGTTCACCAGTCACGGCCAGGACGGGCTGATGAACGACGCCGGCTATATCGTCAATGACGACACTGTGGAAGTGCTGGTACAGCAGGCGCTGTCCCATGCGGAAGCGGGCGCCGATGTGGTGGCACCTTCCGACATGATGGACGGGCGCATCGGTGCCGTGCGCACCGCGCTGGAGCGCGATGGCCATGTGAATACCCAGATCATGTCCTACGCCGCAAAATATGCATCCAGCTATTACGGGCCGTTTCGCGATGCGGTGGGTTCTGCTGGCAACCTGAAGGGCGCCAATAAGTTCAGCTACCAGATGGACCCGGCCAACGGCGACGAGGCTCTGCACGAATGCGCGCTGGATCTGGCGGAAGGGGCAGACATGATCATGGTGAAGCCAGGCATGCCCTATCTCGACATCGTGCGTCGGGTGAAAGACGAACTGAAGGTGCCCACCTTTGCCTACCAGGTGAGCGGTGAGTACGCCATGCATTGCGCGGCGTTTGAAAATGGCTGGCTCAATCGCGAAGCGGTGATTCTCGAGTCCCTGCTCGCGTTCAAGCGCGCCGGGGCAGACGGGGTGCTGAGCTATTTTGCAGAAGAGGCCGCGAAGCTGCTGCAGCGGTGATGGCCTAGGAGAAAAGCGTCAGGGGCCGAGGCCGTACGATGTGGCAGCCGGCCCCTCGATCCTGGTATCTAATACCAAATCCCCGGAACCTCTCTGCGGTACCTACTTTGCCCTTGAGACTGCCCGGTATCAGATCAGGCCCAGTGCCGCGCAGCGGGACACCAGCTGGCCCGAGTTGCGGCAGCCCGCTTTGCGCAGAATACTCTTGCGGTGGTTTTTGACCGTATGAATAGAAATGTGCAACCGCTCTGCAATTTCGGCACTGGTGGCACCACTGGCAACTTGCTCCAGCACCTGGCGCTCCCGCCGGCTGAACGGGGCACCTTCCCGCGCAACCACAGCATCGTTTTGCGCTGTTTCCAGTGTCCGCACTGGCGCCGGCCCGACATCGACGGCGCCCGGTGCCTGCGCAACACCAGCCGCACTTTTTTCACCGGATGCTTCCCCAGCCCTCAACAGCACCGCCCCAAGTCCTGACCCCAACATGACTCCCCCGTCCATTGCACTGAAACCCGGCCATCAAGCCGTGGCTCAAAACACCAGCTTTAAATTCTCGAGCTCCCCCGGTTTCCGGTCTTTGCCGAATAGCCTCACCCGCGTGGGGTGGCTCCAGAGGATCAATGGGGCTAATGTAGCCAGCGAGCTGGCCGGAGGTCTTTGAAAGCTTGTGAATACTTGTGAACACAAGAAATGACGGGGGTCTCAGGGTATTGGAGGGGCAAAACAGAGAGATTGCGAACGGACAAAAAATCACCAAGCCCGCGCTGACTCCCGTGCTATTTGGGACTAATCACAGTGGGCTGGAGACGGGAGCAGGATCCGCCTCAAACAGGGGAAGCACCATCTGATACAGCTCTTCGGCGGTCACCGCCACACCATTTCCGCCGCGCTGATGAACCAGCTGTCGCTGGGTTTCCGACGGCATTATGGTGTAGAGAAAATAGGGGGTATGGTCGCGCTTGCTGCGGATGCGCTCCATCAATTTGAACCCGGCGAGAGGCTCGCTGCCGCGGCCCATGTCCGAGATCACCGCGTCGTAGCGATACATGGACAGCAGGGTCATGGCGTCCTCGGTATTGGTCGCCAGGTAAATCGCAATATTTTTTGACTCGAAGTGACTGCGCTCACTGAGGTTGTTGTCCGGGTTGTCATCCACCCAAAGGATTCGCCCGCGCACGTCCGGTGCCTCGCCAATAACCAGCGGCGCCCCATCGTCGGGAATTCGGCGCGCGGTGATCAGATACACCACCAGTGCGGTGACAACCACCACCACCGCGACCGCGGAAAAAAGCCGCCAGAAACTGCGGTCACGGGCTCCGGAAAGCACTCCGCTGCGCCCCCGCGGTGGGGACTCCAGCGCAGCGGCCGGCTCACGGATGGGGTCCGCTTCAGAGGACGGCGCGAGTTCCGCCAACTTTTCCGGGGCTGACGCAAGTGCCGGACCGGGTTCTGCGACGGGCTCAATCCGGTGTAACTGCTCCGCGACCTCGGGCGACAAACGGTAGCCTCGCCCGTGTTGGGTCTGGATCAACTCACCGCTGTAACCCAACTCACGAAACCGTTTACGAGTGTCGGAAACCAACCGCCCCAGCGACCACTGGGATACCACGGTATCTGGCCACAGCTGTTCCAGCAGGGACTGCCGCGCACAGCATTCGGGATAAGCAGCAATCAACAACGCCAACAATTGCAACTGGCGCGCATCCGCATCCACGCTCTGACCATCTGCGGTCAGGCGAAGGTGCGCCATATCCAGAATAAAATTGTCGAATCGATACTGCATCGTCTGACGGATTTGGAATCGTTACCGGCGAAAGATTATGAACGATCGTCTGCGTATAAGGCCAGTACGAAATCCTGTAATCGACCGGGTGACGCGATCATATTGGCCGGATCAGGGCCACTGATCGTCCTCCTCCTGCGGCGGCCAGGGCTGGGCGTCTTCCACAGGCGCACCGCGGCGGCGCTCCTGTTCCTGCAGGCGCTGCTCGAGCTGACGCCGCTCTTCCTGCGCGCGACGCTCCTCCTCCAGATAGCGCTGCTCCTGCAGGCGGCCGGACTCCTCCAGGCGCTGCAAGCGCTCCGCTTCCGTCTGCGGAATGCGCTGCTGGGGTGGGTATTGCTGCGGCTGCTGGGGCACCGGCTGCCCTTCGCGGTCGAGCTGCTCGCGCAACTGGCGCTCACGCTCCTGCTGCTCTTTCTGCTGGCGCTCCCGGCGCTGCTGCTCCGGGTCAATCCCCCAGCCGGGCGTCATGTCCTCTCGCGGCGCCACATTTTCATCGTCCCGATCAAACCAGTTGCGGAACCATCCTCGGCGCTCGCAGCGCGGATCCGTGACCAGCCGGCTCTCGGTGGAAATCGGCACCTCGCGCCCGCCCTGGCAGTGGCGCGGGTCCATATACTCGCCTTTCTCATTGATGGGCTTCCACTCCACCCCGCGCGGCGCCTGGATGCGGCCGTGACGATGGGGTAGCTGGCGCATGATCTCGGTCCAGATATTCAGCGCACCGGTGGCGCCGGTGAGACTGGTGCGCTCGTTGTCATCCCGGCCCAACCATACCACCGCTGTCACGCCCGGACTGAAGCCGGCAAACCAGCTGTCCCGATAGTCGTTCGTCGTTCCCGTCTTGCCGGCAAAGGGCACACTGTTGGGCAGGCGGCGGTAGGCACTTTTGCCGGTCCCCTCACGCATGACCTGCTCCAGACCGTAGCGCAGCAGGTAGATTGGGACTTTGTCCACGCCGCGATTGGTCTTGGGACGAAAGCGCTGTACCTGCGCACCCTCGGCATCGGACACCGCCAACAAGGTGCGCGGCTGCACATGCTCACCACCGTTGGCCATGGTCTGGTACATCCCGGCCACCTCATAGGGTGTCAATTCAACCGCCCCCAGAAACAGCGATGGCACCCGCGGCAGGCTCGCCTGCACCCCCAGGCGACGGATCGTCTGGCGCACGTTCTCAATCCCGAGGTCCAACCCCAGACGCGCGGTGGCCTGGTTGTAGGAACGGGACAGTGCCACATACAGCGGCACCTGACCGTGGCTGCGGTTATTGAAGTTGGCCGGCATCCACACCTGGCCATCATCACCAACCTCGCGAAGCGGCGCATCGTCGATCAGGGTACCCAGGTTGTATTCGTGAGCGCGCTCCAGGGCGGTCAGATACACCGCCGGCTTGATCAGTGATCCAACTTGACGGCGCGCCTCGAGGGCGCGGTTAAAGCCCGGGTAGTGGGGCCGGCGGTCGCCGACCATGGCGAGCACATTGCCGCTGTGGTTTTCCAGAATGACCGTGGCGCCCTGCAGGGAATCCGCCTTGATCCCGCGATCCTTCTCCAGCTTGGTCGCGCCATCGCTGATGGCGTCTTCCGCAAGCTGCTGAACCGAGGGCGACAGAGTGGTGTACACCCGCAGGCCTGCGGTGCGCAGCTCCTCCACCGAGTAATAGGGACGCAGCTCTTCCAGCAGACGCTCGGTAAACGCCGGATAAGGGTTCTGGGCCGCCGCGCCGACAGTGGCCACTTCCAGCGGCTTTTTCTTCAGCCGCGCGAGATCCTCGGCGCTGATCAAACCCTGCTCCTGCATCACATCCAGCACGGTGTTGCGGCGCTCCAGCGCGCGCTTGGGGTGCCGCCAGGGGTTGTAATAGGACGCACCCTTGGCCAGCCCCACCAGCAGTGCGATCTGATGGGGCTCCAATTGATTCAGGGGTTTGTGGAAATAGAATTCAGCGGCCAGTCCAAAGCCGTAAATGGCGCGACTGCCCTGCTGCCCCAACCAGACCTCGTTGATGTACTCCTGCAGGATATAGGCCTTGTCGTAATGGATCTCCATCAGGATCGCCATCAGCGCTTCGTTAAACTTCCGCCACAGGCTGGGCTTGTGGTCGAAGAATATATTTTTCACCAGCTGCTGGGTGATCGTAGAGCCGCCCTGCACCACACCGCCGGCCTTGAAGTTGGCCACCATGGCGCGGGCAATACCGCGGGGGGAGACGCCAAAATGATGGGCAAAATCCTGGTCTTCCACCGCGATCAGGGTTGCCCCCAACAACGGCGGAATTTCCTCGATCCGCACCGGCGTGCGGTCATCGCCGCCACCGAGCAGTGTGCCGATGGGAGCGGCATCCAGGCGGAATTCCTTGATCGTCGCACCGCTTTCGTCACGCAGTCCACTCAGCTCGTCATTGCGCAGGCGAAAGCGTACCCTGGCGGCCTGCTCGCGCTTGTCGGCATGGATAAAGTCCCGCCGCCACACCACGTACTCCATGCCGTCCCGCTGCCACTGGCCGGGTTCATCAATCGACGGCACCTTCTTGTAATTGAGCGCCGCAAACTCCGCCTCCAGCTCGTCCGGGCGCATCACCATGCCCTCTTTCAGTACCAGCGGACGGGCGAACACCCGCGCAGGCAACTGATACTGGCGACTATCGAGGCGCTCGCGCAGCTGCATATCGAGCCACACCATGTACCCCGCAAGCACCAGAACACCCAGCAGGGCGAGCAGACTGAGCCGCTTGATCCAGCGGCCAAGGCGTCCCTCACTGCGATTGGTACGTTTGCTATTGGAGCGGCGTTGTTTCGCTGGCATAGAAATCCGGAATACGATCAGAAAAAGAAATGGAGTAACAAGTACATCGGGCCTGGGCAAATCCGCCTGTTTCGGGCGTGCCTCAAGCTGTTATAGCGGGCATTTATAAGGTCGGCCGCGCACAAGTCAAACCCGGCGGGTCACGGCGCGCCAACGACCGTCGAACCGTCGCCATTTCACCCCACCCTGCAGCGCCGACGAGTGCCGGCAAACTTGCACTGCACCGGCTGGCCGCCATAATGCGCCCAATCAAGAATATTCAGGCAAGCATTACGGACGCTCTACCCCATGCAAAACCCCGCACACAAGTACGAACTCTACGGCATCGGCGCAGCCCTGCTCGATACGGAAATCGAAGTCACCGATAGTGACCTGCAGACGCTCGGGGTAGACAAGGGCGTAATGACCCTGGTGGATGACAGCCGCCAGCAGCAGCTGGTCGACGATCTCAAAAACCACCTGGTCACCGCCAGCCACGCCTGCGGTGGCTCCGGCGCCAACACCATTATCGGCGCAAGCTACTTCGGTCTCAGCACCTTCTATTCCTGCAAAGTCGCCAGCGACGACAACGGCACCTTCTACCGCGACAACCTCGCCGCCGCCGGCGTCGCCTACCCGCAGGTATTAAACAGCGCCGACAGCGGCACCACCGGCAAATGCCTGGTGCTCATCACCCCAGACGCCGAGCGCAGCATGAACACCTACCTGGGCATCAGCGCCGACCTCTCCGTCAGTGAGCTCGACAGCGAGGCCCTGGCACAATCCAAGTGGGCTTACATCGAAGGCTACCTCGTCTCCTCCCCCACCGGCCGCGCCGCCGCCATCGCCCTGCGCGAACAGGCCGAAGCCGGGGGCGTAAAAACCGCCCTGAGCCTATCCGACCCCATGATGGTGCAACTGTTCCACGACGGCCTCAAAGAAATGATCGGCGGTGGCGTCGACCTGCTGTTCTGCAACCGCGAAGAAGCCCTCAAATACTGCAACACCGAATCCCTCGAAGAAGCCGCCCAGACCCTGCGCAATTCCTGCAAAGCCTTCGCCATCACCCTCGGCGCCGACGGCGCACTGATGTGGGACGGCGAACAGGAAACCCGCGTCGCCAGCCCCAGGGTAAAGGCCATCGACACCAACGGCGCCGGCGACATGTTCGCAGGCGCCTTCCTGTTCGGAATCAATCGTGGAATGCATTTTGCCGAAGCCGGTGAGCTAGCCTGCCGCGCGGCGGCACAGGTGGTGAGTCAGTATGGACCGAGACTGCGCCCGGAGCAGCACAAGGAGCTGCTGGAACAGACGGCAAACGCGTAAAAGCGATAAAGATTACTCGGCAACGAAGTCATACAGCCGATGAGAAGGCCGAGCGGCAGGTAAGGGGTTTCCGGAGCGTCTCCAACAAGATGTTTTCGCCACAGCGCCCAAGGATGGGTTCACAACAGTCCTGAAAACCCCCCCCCAGCGCTTGGCCACCACCAAAGGAAATTCAAAACCACCCAAGGCCCAGAAGGAGTCAATTTACAGAAGAAGGCCGCGGCCCACTAATCTCAGGCAAACAGGCAGCAGCGGCAATCCCGAACCCCTGCGCATAATCCACCCCCATCATCCGCAGCTTCTCCAAAAGCTCCGGCGTCTCCGCAAACTCTGCAATGGTACTGATCCCCATCCGCTTCGCCAGATGATCCACGGTACTCACCATCGCACTGTCGATCTCATCTTCCAGCATATTGCGCACAAAGGACCCATCGATCTTCAGATAATCCACCGGCAACTGACGCAAGTACGCCAGCGAAGAGGCACCGCGACCAAAATCATCCAGGGCAAAACTGCAACCCGCCGCGCGCAGCTTGTGAATAAACATCAGCGCCCGGTCCAGGTTATTGATCGCACTCGTCTCGGTAATTTCAAACTGCACCCGGGACGGGGCCACACCGGCCTCCGTCAACTCGCGCAGCACAAAATCCGCAAAGTACTCATCCCCGAGACTGATCCCGGAGATATTGATCGCATAGTGGAAACCACCGGAACCACTGCTCTGCTCCAGCGCCATATAGTGAAAGATCTTGCGGATCACCCAGCGATCCACATCATCAATGATGCCGTAGCGCTCCGCCGCCGGTAAAAACAGCCCCGGAGAAATCACGTCACCATCGCGCCCGCGCATGCGCACCAGCACCTCGTAATGGTGCACCCGGTTTTTTTCCTGCAGCGCCACCACTGGCTGGCGATACAGCATCAAGCGGTCCTCGCGAATCGCCGCGTGGATCTCCGCAAGCCAGGTACTCTCGCGACGCTTCTCCAGCGCCTTGCGGGAATCCCCGAAAAATTTTACCCGGTTGCGCCCCTGATCCCGCGCCGCGCTACAGGCGTCATTGGCCGATGCCAACAATTGGCTGGCGGGCGGTGCATGGGCATCCACACTTACCGCCCCGATCGACAACGCCGGGCGGGTCTCACTGCTCTCCCACTCGAACACAAACTCGTTCACCGCCTCCCGCAGGCGGGTGACAATACGTTTGGCTTCTTCCAGCGTGCAGTCGCGCAATAGCAGGGCAAACTCGTCACTGCCAACCCGGCCCAGCAGGTCACCTTTGCCAAGACAGCGGGTGAGAATACCGGCAAGTGCAATCAATAGCGCATCGCCGGCGCTGTAGCCCAGCGTGTCGTTCACCACCTTGAACTGGTAAACGTCGAGATACAAAAGAATATGGTGCTGGCGAGGACCGGTGTCACTGGTCAGCAGCTGCTGCAGCGTGTGTTCAAAAGTCTGCCGATTGGGGAGGCGGGTCAGGGCGTCGTGGCTACTGTGCCAGCTGAGGCGGGAGGAAATACGGCGGGCTTCGGAAGTGTGCCGCAATACCAGCACATAACCCTCCAGATTGACGCCCTCTTTGACACTATGGATCTGGATACTGAGCTCTACCAGCTCGCCCTCAGCCCCGCGGTGGTCCTCGTCGCGGCGAATGAACGCGCGGAATTCGCGACGGCTGGGCACCTCTTCGCCCTCACCACTGCTCAACGCCAGATCCAGTGGCTCGCCCTGTTCGCCCTGTAGCGAAAGACTCTCGGAAAGCTGTTGCCCGGGTAGCAACCCCATCAGGTTTCCACACAGCTCTCCGGCCAGCGGATTACTGTAGCGGATACGGCCGTAGCGATCGGTAATCACAACGCCGTCCGCCACTTCACCCAGCGCAAGCTCCGCCGCCGCGGCAGTCAACTGCCCATCGGGCAGCGGATCCGGCGCCGCATTATCGAGCAGGCCATGGTAAGTGGCGTTATTGGGGTCGAATTCAGTCAAGGGACATCCAGTTCAATGGGCCTTCACGGTCACACTTGCTGTTTACACAGTGCATGCAAACGACTCGGCCAGCTTATCACAGGTGCTGGCGCAGGAATGCTTTCAGCTTTTCATCTTCAAACGCCCGCTGCAAGGTCGCGCTGAGCAGCTGATTAATCGTGCTCTCTACCTCTTCCTGGCTGGGCTTAATCAGGTTTCGATCCTTGCCACTGGTGCTGTAGTTACCGAAAAAGGTCGCACCCTTGACCGTCACCTGCAGCTGAATCGCAGCACCGGAATCTACCTTGGTGGTGTACAGCTTATTCGGGCTGCTATAGGTAAGCTCGGTCAGATTGGCCACAACCTGCACATCGCCCGCACCTTCGACACCGCGGAATGACCACGACTCAAAGCCCTGATACAGCGCATCGGACATCGCCCGCTCAATATTGTTGGCCAGCGTGACATTGGAAGAGTCCGCGTAGATCCCACCCAGCGAGCCGAGCCCTTCTCCACCCAACTGGTTGGTGCCACGCGCAGAAAGGGTATAACCGCTACCGATATTGTCCGGCGCGACCGCAACCTGCGGCTTGATCTCCACCTGTACCGGACTGTGGGCGCAGGCACCAAGCATGACTGCAAAACCTGTCACCAGTATTGCGGCCAGTGTTTTCATAACGTTCTCCAGTTTGTTGTTAGCGAGCGGTCACACACGGCGCCGCTACTATTCGATGTTGAAACCAAAAAGGTTGAATTCAATAAAGTTGAATCCAATAGGGATCGAGAGACATCGGTCTTCGCGGACTGATGACAACAGAAAGAGAGACTAATTTCTGTTACCTGCTCACTTTTCTCGTTTGCGGAACCCGATTTTATCTACCCGTGACCATGATGATGGTGGTGGTGCTCCTCCACCTCACCCCCGCTTATGCCCGCGGGTAGAGAGTCGTTCAGCCCCAGCACAGGCAGCTTCAGTTTTTGGCTGCCACCGTCGACAAAGATCAACTGGAGCTCAAGCGTGTCACCCGCCTTCAGACGCACGCCGTGCACCATCAGGTGGGTGGCACCCGGGCGCATTTCAAGGGTCCCGTTGCCGGGGACAGAAATTTCCTTCACTGGCCGCATTTTGCTCACACCATTGACCTGCTGAGTGGTGTGCAGCTCAATCCGAGCTCCGGGGTGGCCGGGCAACGCAATATGCGCGAGTGTTCGCGCGCTGTCACCGCGATTACGCAGATGCAGATAGGCCGCCCCCATCGGTGCGCCGGGAGGCATTTCTCTGGCATACCCGAGCGCATCGACCGTCGATGCGCTTGCGCCTGCTGCGAGCGGAGTATCGGCCCGGGCCACAACAGCCAAACAGACCGTCATGCACACGGCAATCAAGGAGTGGATTCTTGTCATTATGCTTCTTCCCTCGCATCCAAAGATCACGGGCTCTTTTGTAACAGTAATCGGGGTGGATTGCCGAGTTTTATATCACCGCGCACACGGTAACCGGGCACGGCCTGGCGCAACTGCCCGTAGATCCAGCGCCCCTCACTGTCATCCCGCGCAACAATAATGACCCGCAACTGATGCTGCCGAATACGCTGCGCGATACCGGTGAGTATCTGCACCATGGCTTCAGAGCGGGCCGACAGCTCAGCAGGCGGCAGGGCAACCGTCTGCGCACCCGGACCATCCAGGGTGACGTCCTCGCGGGCGCGCTGCTGCTCCCGCTGCGCCTGCTTGCGCACTTCGGCAGACAGCGGGTTGCCCGGGGCGATCTCATCGGCGGTGTTCAGCAGGCTGTTCACCCGTCCAAACGAACGCTGGCGCAACGCATCCCGGGCCTGATCCACAAGTTGCATGACCAGAGTCTGGATACCGGCCGCGGCCTGGGTGTTGCCCGGGTCCAGTTGCAGCACCTGCAGGTAAAAATCGTAGGCGCTGGCACCCGCCGGCATGGTAATAAAACCCTCCCGCTGCGCTTCTTCCGCGCGCCCGAGAAAATGGCGGACGGTGCGCGCGCGGATTTGTTCCTGACTGGGTCCCGACGGGGGCGGCGGCGCAACCACTGGCGGAGGCGGTTCCGGCGGTGGCGTCGCGCACCCCGCGAGCAATGCAAGGGCGAGGCAAACCGTCAATCTGGATGGCGCCGGCATACGACGCACGGCACCCAAGTACCGAGCCCTGCCAACCCGCTTCCGAATTGCGACCGATATCAACTTTCTGATAACCACCTCCACGCAGGCAGTGGCCGCAGCAGCCACTGTTGTTTTTTTGTACCAAGACCACCGCTATACTGCCTGCGCTCGGCCCCTATCGCTGCAAGAGGCGCCAGTCACTCCAGCGAAGCCACTCTGTTCCCGAGGGAACACCGGCCGGCCACAACAGTCCAATTCAGCTCGACTATAAAGAATTTTATTGCCAATGACTGCGAAGACATACAGCGTCGGAGATTATTTCCAACACCTGAGCCCGGGCAGGCAGGGGCTGCGAGCCCGCCTGATCACCGCAGCCGCGGCCATGCTCGCCGCGCTGCTGCTGGGCCTGGTGCTGACCACCCCAGCCCGCGCGTCCGACAATCCGTTCGCAGCTCTCAGTAGCGGGCAGGATGAATTCCTGCCGGTGGACCAGGCATACCAGCTGGACTTCCTTCTCTCCGACGGCAATGCCACTGCATTGTTCCAGATTGCACCGGAATACTACCTCTACAGGGACAAGCTCTCGGTGTACCTGGTGGACGGCGATAACAAGCGCGAGCTGCCTCTTACCCTTGAGGCCGGTGAAGTCATCTGGGATGACTACTTCGAAAAAGAAACCGAAGTCTATCGCTGGCAACTGGAGGTACCCCTGGCACTGGCTAGTGGAACAGGCAGAGCCCAGGTACAGGTGCACTACCAGGGCTGCGCTGATGCGGGGCTCTGCTATCCGCCGCAGATACGCAACTTCGAACTGGACCTGACACAGAAAACCGCGACCGCCATTGAAGGCAGCGGTGGATTTGGCTCCGGCGGCAGCGCAACCACAAACACCGCCAAGCCCCTGCAAGCCACCAGTACGGCGGGCAGTAGCGGTGGCAGCCTGCTACTGGCCATGGCACTGGCCTTCGGCGGCGGTCTGCTGCTGAACCTGATGCCCTGCGTGTTCCCGGTACTCTCGATCAAAGCCCTGGCGATTACCCACAACGGCGACCGCCAGCACCTGCACGGCTGGTCCTATACCGCCGGCGTGGTGGCCACCTTCCTGCTGATTGCGGCATTGATGCTTACGCTGCGCACCGCTGGTGAAGCGGTAGGCTGGGGCTTCCAGTTGCAGTCTCCGGTGGTGGTCGCCGCGCTGGCGTATCTGTTCTTCGCCATGGGGCTCAGCCTGTCCGGGCTGACCGAATTTGGCGGCCACCTGATGGGCCTTGGCGCCGGTAGCGAGAGCAAGGGCCTCGGCGGCTCCTTCTCCACCGGCGCACTGGCCACGGTGGTTGCCAGCCCCTGCACCGCGCCGCTGATGGGTTCCGCCCTCGGCTTTGCGGTTACCCAGCCGGCACCCATCGCGCTGGCGGTCTTTGCGGCACTGGGCTTCGGCATGGCCGCACCCTTCCTGCTGCTCACCTATATTCCCGCCCTGGCCCAGCGCCTGCCGCGCCCCGGCCCGTGGATGGACACCCTGAAGCAGCTGCTGGCCTTCCCCATGTACCTGACCGCGGTCTGGCTGCTGTGGGTTCTGGGACGCCAGACCGGTAGCGATGGCGTGGCACTGGTACTCGCCGGTGCCGTGGCCATCGCCTTCGCCCTGTGGCTGTGGCCAGCGGCCACCTTTAACGGTAAGCGCTGGCTGCGCAGCGGCGTCGCCATTGCGGCAATCGCCGGCGCGGTTTGGGTACTGCCCAACCTGAGCACCGCACCCGGTCAACTGGCCCAGAGCAAAAGCGATTACTGGCAAGCCTACTCCCCGGAAGCGCTGGAAAGCGCGCGCAGCGAAGGCCGCCCGGTACTGATCAATATGACCGCTGCCTGGTGCATCACCTGCCTGGCCAACGAGAAAGTGGTGCTGTCCAGCGACGCCATCAAGGCCGCCGTTGGCGACATGGGTTTCACCGCGCTGAAAGGGGACTGGACCAACCAGGACCCGCAGATCACCGAATTGCTGGCCCATTACGGCCGCTCCAGCGTGCCTCTCTACCTGCTGTTCCCCGCCGGTGGCGGTGAGCCCCAGATACTGCCGCAGATACTCACCCGCGATGGACTGCTGACCGCCATGCGCAACGCTGTCAGCGACCAAGCGGTTGTGGAAAGCCGGTAAAACCAACGCCAACAGCCTCCCGAAAGCCGGCGGGCAGCAATGCCGCCGGCGCCACACATTTACCGCCTGTAGCGCCACTGCCACAGAATCAGCCCAGACCACCGTCATTCCAGCCATTCAAATAGGTGAAGCAGCCACCCCTCTTAAAACTTTGCGCTAATTAGGGCGCGAATTTCGGCGAACTGCGCGCAACTTCTCTATTTTGACATTTGAGGCATGGACAGAGGGTCACTTTTGCGGCAAACTCCGGCGCAATTTCGGTAAATCTGCCGTTTGACGTTGTTTTCCGGGCAGTTACATGACTTTTTCCGGATTTTAGTCACAATTTCGCGCGCCCCTCCAAATCTGCGGGCGAGGCATAGAGCGAGGCACAGAATGGCGAAACTGCTGTTGCTACACGGCCCCAATCTGAACCTGCTGGGCACCCGCGAGCCGACCATCTACGGCTCCACCACACTTGCCCAGATCGACGAAGCCGCCCGCGCCCAGTGCGCTGCCGCCGGCTGTGAATTCGACAGCCTGCAGAGCAACCACGAGGGCGAGCTGGTAGAGCGCATCCACCGGGCATTCGCCGACAAGGTGGACTTTATCGTCATCAACCCCGCCGCCTTTACCCACACCAGCATCGCCCTGCGCGATGCCCTGGCGGGCGTATCGATCCCGTTTATCGAAGTGCACCTGTCCAACCCCCACGCCCGTGAAGCTTTCCGCCACCATTCGTATTTATCCGATCTGGCGCAGGGTGTTATCTGCGGGTTCGGTGCAGATAGCTACACTTTGGCCCTTGAGGCGGCCCTCAAGCGGCTGAACTAAGCACTACCCCGTACAAAGGCAATACAGATTTTTCATTCCCCGGCTGCGCGCCGGGGAACCAGCAATCAAAAAATCGAGAGTGAACGTTATGGATATCCGCAAAATCAAGAAGCTGATCGAACTGCTCGAAGAGTCCGATATCGGCGAACTGGAAATTAAAGAGGGCGAAGAGTCCGTGCGCATCAGCCGCGGCACCAGTGGCGCCGCCGCCATGCAGATGCCGCAGATGGCCATGCCGATGGCTGCCCCAATGGCGCCGCAGGCCCCCGCCGCTCCGGCACCGGCCGCCGCACCGGCAGAGCCCGCCGCAGAATCCGTACCGGCGCTGACTGGCCACCCGGTGAAATCCCCGATGGTGGGTACCTTCTACGCCGCCTCCAGCCCGGGCGCCGACCCGTTTGTAAAAGTGGGCCAGCAGGTAAAAGTCGGCGACGTGATCTGCATCGTCGAAGCCATGAAGATGATGAACCAGATCGAAGCCGACAAAGCTGGCACCATCGAATCCATCCTGGTGGAAGACGGTCAACCGGTAGAGTTTGATCAGCCGCTCGTCGTCATTTCCTGAGCGGGGGCGTTTACGCATGTTTGAGAAAATACTGATTGCCAACCGCGGCGAGATCGCCCTGCGGGTGCTGCGCGCCTGTAAGGAAATGGGCATTGCCACCGTGGCGGTGCACTCCCAGATCGACCGCGACCTGAAGCACGTGCGCCTGGCGGACGAGGCCGTATGCATCGGCCCCAACCCGTCTCCCCAGAGCTACCTGAATATTCCTGCGATCATCGCGGCGATGGAAATCACCGACTCGGTTGCCGTGCACCCGGGCTACGGTTTCCTGGCCGAGAACGCGGACTTCGCCGAGCAGGTGCAGAAAAGCGGCTTCACCTTTATTGGCCCGGACGCGGACACCATTCGCCTGATGGGCGACAAGGTTTCCGCCATCGCCGCGATGAAAAAGGCCGGCGTACCCACGGTACCGGGCTCCGACGGCCCGCTGCCGGACGACGGTGAGAAGTGCCTGGAAATCGCCCGTCGTATCGGCCTGCCGGTGATCATCAAGGCCGCCGCTGGCGGTGGTGGCCGCGGTATGCGCGTGGTGCACAGTGAGGGCGCTCTGATCAACGCTATCTCGGTGACCAAGTCCGAAGCCGGTGCCGCCTTTGGCGACAGCACCGTGTACATGGAAAAATTCCTGCAGAACCCGCGCCACGTGGAAATCCAGGTGATGTCCGACGGCCAGGGCAATGCGGTCAACTTCGGCGACCGCGACTGCTCCCTGCAACGCCGCCACCAGAAGGTGCTGGAAGAAGCCCCGGCGCCGGGCATCCCGGACAAGGTGCGCAAAGACGTGCAGGACGCCTGTGTGCAGGCGTGTATCGATATCGGCTATCGCGGTGCCGGTACCTTCGAGTTCCTGTACGAAGACGAGCGTTTCTACTTTATCGAGATGAACACCCGTATTCAGGTGGAGCACCCGGTGTCCGAGATGGTGACCGGCGTTGACCTGATTAAGGAACAGATCCGTGTTTGTGCGGGTGAGAAGCTGTCTTTCAAACAGGAAGACATCAAGATCACCGGCCACTCTTTCGAGTGCCGTATCAATGCAGAAGACCCGAAGACCTTCTTCCCGAGCCCCGGCAAGGTGGAAAACTTCCACGCGCCGGGCGGCCTGGGTGTACGCGTGGATTCACACCTTTACTCCGGTTATTCGGTGCCACCCAATTACGATTCCATGATCGCCAAGATCATCACCCACGCCGAAGACCGCGAAACCGCCCTGGCGCGGATGCGTGTAGCGCTGAGCGAGACGATCATCACCGGCATCAAGACCAACATTCCTCTACAGGAAGAACTGGTCCGCGATGCGGAATTTGCCAAGGGTGGGGTGAACATCCACTACCTCGAGAAGAAACTGGGGCTCGAATAATTCTCTCGGGTTCTTTACCCGCCCCGGAGGTAAGCTGTTTTGGTTAGCCTCCGTGGCGGAAAAGCACCGGGTATCCATTTTCAAAACCGCTGTGAACCCATCCATGGGCGCTGCGGCGGCGACGTCCTGTCGCCGACGCTTTTGAAAATGGATCCCCGGCACTTTCCCTTCAGCAATTCCCTCCCTACCCTGTTAGCTTCCCAGTTCACTTGTAGAATGCACCGAATTTCGAATGGAAGTCGCCCCTGCCGGTAAGACTTTGCGGGACCGTCTGCGGCCCGGATGGCCGCAGCCGAGCCCCCAGGGATGGGTTTACGGCGTGTCCCGCAAAGTCTTACCGGCAGGGGTGACGCCACGAACTATCCGAGCACCCAAAGACCACAAAACCCGGACGAACCCAATGCCCTGGCTCCAACTAAGAGTGAACACCAACCGCGAACAGGCCGAGAAGATCGAAAATGCCCTGCTGTTCGCCGGCGCAGTCTCCGTCACCCTGCAAGACAATGCCGACCAACCCATCCTCGAGCCCGGCCTCGGCGAAACACCTCTGTGGGACGAAACCCTCGTCACCGGCCTGTTCGACGCCGAAGTAGACACCAGCGTCACCGAAGCCAAAGCAGCCTCCTACCTTTGCGAACTCCTCCCCAACGCCCGCTGGGAACAGTTGGAAGACAAAGATTGGGAACGGGAGTGGATGAGCCACTACAAACCCATCCAGTGTGCCGACAACCTGTGGATCTGCCCCAGCTGGTGCGAACCGCCAGCGCCGCAAGCCGTCAACATCATGCTCGACCCTGGCCTAGCCTTCGGCACCGGCACCCATCCCACCACCTTCCTGTGCCTGCAATGGCTGGCCGGCGAGCCGGTAAAAGGTAAAACCGCGGTCGACTTCGGCTGCGGCTCCGGCATTCTCGGCATCGGCGCACTGCTGCTCGGCGCCGAATCCGCCATGGGCACCGACATCGATCCCCAGGCCCTGCTCGCCAGCCGCGACAACGCGGTGCGCAACGGCCTGGATCCCGAGCGTTTCCCGGTTTACCTGCCGGAAAAGGCCCCCAAACCGGAGAAGTCCAGTGCCGACATCATGCTCGCCAATATCCTCGCCGGCCCGCTGGTCGAGCTGGCACCGCAGCTGGTAGAGCGCACCAAGGTCGGCGGTCGTATCTGCCTGTCGGGCATTCTCAATAGCCAAGCTGAGAAGGTAAAAAGCGCCTACAGCCAGTGGATCGACTTTGATCAGAATGGCGAAAAAGAAGAGTGGGTGCGCCTGAGCGGTACAAGGGCTAGGTAGTAGACCGAAGCCAAACGCTAAGGCGCTGATGCCGATGGTCCTTTGCGGGACCTTACGCGGCCATGGATGGCCGTGTCCGAGCGCAGATGGGTGGGGCAAGCGTTTGCGAAGCACTGCTTCGCGCGCAGCCGAACGACGCCAATCTTGATTGGCGGCCGGGCCCGCTTGCGGGTGCTTGTAGCGTGTCCCGCAAAGGACCATCGGCAGCAGCGCCGCCACCCAAGCAACAACGCAGCTCCCGGGCCACAGCACTACGCCAGAGGGCACGGGGCTGATAAACTCCCCCGCTAAAGCAATAATCGTCGAATTCCATGTCGCAACTGGTCACCCGCTGCCCCCACTGCAGCACCTCATTTCACGTCAGCGAACAACAGCTGCGCGCCGCCCGTGGCGCCGTGCGCTGTGGTTCCTGCCTGCAGGTATTCCGCGCCGACGAGAATATCGTCTTCAACGAGGGGGACCCGCAGCCGGCGACCAAGAAAGCCATCGAAGAACTGCTCGAAGACGACGACTTCCTCATCCACGATGATATTGACCTCGACGGCGACGACGACGAAGACCTGCCGCGGCCCAAAAAAGCCGAGCAGAAGGCCCAGCCGCCCAAAACAGAAGAGAAGAAAGAAGAGCGCCAGAGTCCCCTGATCGACGACGCCTTCGGTGAACAGCAGTGGCAGGACCTCGATAGCGAAAAAGTCAGCGACCACGGCGAGCAACTAGACATCGAATCCGAGATAGACCAGCTCGGCGCCGTCTCCGAAGACCCGTGGGCAGAAGAAATCGCCCGTGAAGAATCCAGCGGTATCGATGCCAAACCGCCGGCACTGCAACCGGAAGAAGACCTCTTCGCCGACCAGCACCAGCCCCCCAAAGACAGCATCACCCCGGCCGAGGAGCACGACTTTTTCGCCCCGGAAGAGCCTGACACCTCTCCCGCGGGGGAAGAACCATTCAGCGCCCTGCCAGATGGCAACCTCGATGCTGCGGAGCTGGACCAGCGCCACCTGGACACCGGGCAACTTGAAGCCGCACCCCTGTTACCCAAAGACCAGCTGATCTCAGCCATCGGTCCCGCCCCCATCGAGGTCACCTGGCAGCCCAAACGTCACAATCGGGTACCGGTTTGGCTGTGGGCGCTGGGTTCGGTTGTGCTGCTGCTCGGCCTCGTCGCGCAGGCTGCCTACTTCCAGTTCGACACCCTCAGCAAACGGGACCCGTGGCGCGACCTCTATGCCCAGGTATGCCCCATCGTCGGCTGTACCCTGCCACCACAAGTGGATATCAATGCCATCCACACCGCCAACCTGGTAGTGCGCAGCCACCCGCAAATCGCTGGTGCCCTGGCGGTGGAAGCGGTGCTGCTGAACCGGGCCCCCTTTGACCAGCCTTTCCCCACCCTGCAATTGCGCTTCACTGACCTGAAGAACACGCCGGTGGCCAGCCGTCGCTTCAGCCCTCAGGACTACTTGCGTGATGAGCTCTCCGGGCGCCGCCTGATGCCCGCGGGTAACCCGGTGCATATCGCGCTCGATATCGTCGATCCCGGGGCGGAAGCCGTGAACTACGAACTGCGTATTTCGCCGCAGTAAGCCCGGCTTCCACCGAAACCCCATCCCGCGCCCGCGAACCGAGCGGGTGTGCTGGCGGCAAAACCGACAAAAATTTGCACAAAGTTCGCCCTAAACGACCAGCCATCGAACAATTTGCGCGCTTTTTCGCTTTTCCAGCCGGCGGGCAGCCGCTATCATAGGCCGCTCTTTGACACCGAATGAGACCAGACCCGCGGGAGGGCAAGTTGCCCACGGAAAAGCCAGGCAGCTTCGCCATAGGCCCTTACACAATAAAGGCGCCAGTGATTCTGGCGCCAATGGCCGGCGTTACCGATCGCCCCTTCCGCAAATTGTGCCGAGAGCTCGGCGCCGGTCTCGTGGTTTCCGAGATGGTTACCTCCGACACCAGCCTGTGGAACAGCCGCAAATCACGCATGCGCCTGGATCACGCGGGTGAGGCTGGGCCCATTTCGGTACAGATAGCCGGTGGCGACCCGGATATGATGGCGGACGCAGCGCGGGCAAACGTCGAGCGCGGCGCCCAGATCATCGATATCAACATGGGCTGCCCGGCGAAAAAGGTGTGCAAAAAAGCGGCGGGTTCCGCCCTGCTGCGCGACGAAAAACTGGTCGCCGACATTCTGGAAGCGGTGGTTTCATCCGTCTCAGTCCCAGTGACGCTGAAAATTCGCACTGGCTGGTGCACGGATAGCCGCAACGGGGTAACGGTGGCCAAGATGGCCGAGGATCTCGGAATTTCTGCCCTGGCAGTTCACGGACGCACCCGCGCCTGTGGCTACCATGGCCAGGCCGAATTCGATACCATTGCCGAGATTGTGTCCGCGGTAAAGATACCTGTCTTTGCCAACGGCGATATTACCGGCGCGGAAAAGGCCCGCATGGTGTTGGACTACACCGGCGCCAAAGCGGTCATGATTGGCCGCGCGGCTCAGGGACGTCCATGGATTTTTCGGGAGATTGCGCACTTCCTGGCAACAGGGGAGCAGCTGCCGGAGCCCTCACTGGATGAAGTCAGGGATATATTAAGCACTCACCTGAGTGAACTGCACCGTTTCTACGGTGAGGTTATGGGGGTACGTATCGCTCGCAAGCACGTGGGCTGGTACGTGAAAACACTCGCGGACAGCGAGGACTTTCGCAAGACCTTTAACCAATTAGAAAGCGCAGAAGCACAACATGCCAGCGTTCGTGAGTGGTTTGAACGCCGAATAACTAGAGGGGCAAAAGCGGCATGACTAACGAAGCACTGATTCCGGATACCAGCGATGTGGTATCCACTGGGGGCCAGACTCAACTACAACAACCGCAGGCCTTGCGCGATGCGGTTGAACAGGCGATGGAAAACTACTTCCGTCACCTGGACGGTCAGATGGTGACCGATGTGTACGATATGGTGCTGTCCGAGATTGAAGCGCCGATGCTGGAAGTGGTGATGAAGCACACCCGCCACAACCAGACTCGCGCCGCACAGCTGCTGGGCCTCAACCGGGGTACCCTGCGCAAGAAGCTCAAGCGCTACGGTCTGCTGTAAGGCGACCCGCCGCTACCGGCAGACACAGGCCGGAGCGGTAAAAATTCGACGAGGGGGGATGGGCCAGGCTCATCCCCCCTCGCTATTTGCTAATGATGCAATTTGCCCGCTCAGCACTTCAGATCCGGTGCAGTGGCGCCAAACCACTGGGTACGGAATTTCGAAATCGCATAAATACATCCATGTAGCTCCGGCGGTGCCATCCTTGGCACCGACGGTTTCGAAATTCCGTACCCAGCACTTTGGCTTCGATTCTGACTTAGCGACTTCGTAAACAATTACCCTTTTCAGAAACTACGACGGACCAACAGCTATGACTGACAAGGTGGCCATTCGCCGCGCGCTGATCAGCGTTTCCGACAAAACCGGCATTGTGGAATTTGCCCGCGAACTCTCCTCCATGGGCGTGGAGATCCTCTCCACCGGTGGTACCTACCGCCAGCTGGGCGAAGCCGGCATTCCGGTGGTGGAAGTTTCCGACTACACCGGTTTCCCGGAAATGATGGACGGCCGCGTCAAAACCCTGCACCCGAAAGTGCACGGCGGCATCCTTGGCCGTCGCGGCAAAGACGACGCGGTAATGGATGAACACGGCATCAAGCCCATCGACATGGTCGTGGTCAACCTCTATCCGTTCAAGGCCACCGTCGCCGATCCCAACTGCGACCTGCCCACCGCCATCGAAAACATCGACATCGGCGGCCCTACCATGGTTCGCTCCGCGGCCAAGAATCACAAAGACGTCGCCATCGTGGTCAACGCCCACAGCTACGACACCGTGATCGAGGAAATGAAAGCGGGCGGCGGTCAGCTGGGCTACGAAACCCGCTACGACCTGATGGTGCAGGCCTTCGAACACACCGCCCAGTATGACGGCATGATCGCCAACCACTTCGGCGCGCGTAACACGTCAAACGAAGCCCGCGAGTTTCCCAACACCTTCAACGTCCAGTACGAAAAAGCCCAGGACATGCGCTACGGTGAGAACCCGCACCAGAAAGCGGCCTTCTATGTGGAAGCCGATGCTGAAGAAGCGTCCGTCTCCACCGCCAGCCAGCTGCAGGGCAAGGAACTCTCCTTCAACAACGTCGCCGACACCGACGCCGCCCTGGAAACCGTCAAACTGTTCGACGAACCCGCCTGCGTCATCGTCAAACACGCCAACCCCTGCGGTGTGGCCGTAGCAGCGGACATCAAGACCGCCTACGAACTGGCCTTCGCCACCGACCCGGAATCCGCCTTCGGCGGCATCATCGCCTTCAACCGCGAACTGGACGCCGAGACCGCCCAGCTGATCGTCGACAAGCAGTTCTCCGAAGTCATCATCGCCCCCAAAGTCAGCGCCGAAGCCGCCCAGGCCGTGTCTGCGAAAAAGAACGTACGCCTGCTGGAATGCGGCGAATGGGACAGCACCCGCCCCACCGCCTTCGACTACAAGCGCGTCACCGGTGGTTTACTGGTACAGGAAAAAGACAACGGCATGGTCGCCAGGGAAGACCTCAAAGTGGTCACCAAGGTACAGCCCTCTGACGAACAACTGGACGAACTGCTGTTCGCCTGGAAAGTCGCCAAGATGGTCAAATCCAACGCCATCATCTACGCCAAAGACGGCCGCACCATCGGCGTCGGCGCCGGCCAGATGAGCCGCGTCAACTCCGCCCGCATCGCCGCCATCAAAGCCGAACACGCCGGCCTCGAAGTGAAGGGCGCCGTTATGGCCTCCGACGCCTTCTTCCCCTTCCGCGACGGCATCGACAACGCCGCCAAGGTAGGCATCAGCGCCGTGATCCAGCCCGGTGGCTCCATGCGCGACGAAGAAGTCATCGCCGCAGCGGACGAGCACGGTATGGCGATGGTGTTTACCGGTATGCGCCACTTCCGTCACTAACCGCGACTTCTGACGACTAACTACGCTTACCGACATAGGTACGTAATATTCCCGCGCTATACGGGAAGGTTCTGGGGCTGGTGCCCCTTTCCGAGACCGTCTGCGGCCAGGACGGCCGCAGCCGAGCCCCCAGGGATGGGTTTACGGCGTGTCTCGGAAAGGGGCACCAGCTCCAGGACCGCCACAGGACTGGCAACGAAGCACTCTTAAATACCTCCCAACTCCCAGTCCCTACCCGGCAACCCAGCGCACAATGCTAAACTAGCCCACCTAAATAACAGGCACGGGGAAACTCAAGAATGAACATCCTGGTAATCGGCTCTGGTGGCCGCGAACACGCACTGGCCTGGAAGGCCGCCCAAAACCCCGCCGTAGACACCGTCTTCGTCGCACCGGGCAACGCCGGCACCGCCCGCGAACCCAAACTCCAGAACGTCAACATCGGCGTCGACAACTTCTCCGCCCTGTCCGACCTCGTCGAAGAAAAAGGCATCGACCTCACCATCGTCGGCCCCGAAGTACCTCTGGTCGAAGGCATCGTCGACTTCTTCAACAGCCGCGGCCACAACATCTTCGGCCCGGAAAAAGCCGCCGCCCAGCTCGAAGGCTCCAAAGCCTTCACCAAAGACTTCCTCGAACGTCACGCCATCCCCACCGCCGCCTACCAGAACTTCACCGAAGTCGAACCGGCCGTTGCCTACGTGCGTGAACAGGGCGCCCCCATCGTCGTCAAAGCCGACGGCCTCGCCGCCGGTAAAGGCGTCATCGTCGCCGAAACCGTAGAACAGGCCGAACTGGCCGTGCGCGACATGCTCAGCGGCAACGCCTTCGGCGACGCCGGCTGCCGTGTCGTCATCGAAGAATTCCTCACCGGCGAAGAAGCCAGCTTTATCGTCATGGTCGACGGCGAGAACATCCTGCCCATGGCCACCAGCCAGGACCACAAGCGCGTCGGCGATGGCGACACCGGCCCCAACACCGGCGGCATGGGCGCCTACTCCCCGGCACCGGTAGTCACCCCGGAAGTCCACGACCGGGTGATGAAAGAAGTCATCGAGCCCACCGTGCGCGGCCTCGCCAGCGAAGGCATGCCCTACACCGGCTTCCTGTACGCCGGCCTGATGATCAACGAACAGGGCGCACCCAAGGTCATCGAATACAACTGCCGCTTCGGCGACCCGGAAACCCAGCCAATCATGATGCGCCTCAAATCCGATCTGGTAGAGCTGTGCATGGCAGCACTGGAAAAACGCCTCGATCAGGTAACCGTCGAGTGGGACACCCGCCCCGCCCTGGGCGTGGTACTCGCCGCTCACGGCTACCCGGGCAGCTATCGCAAGGGCGACCCCATCTCCGGCCTGGACAAGGCCGACAGCGAAAACGCCAAGGTCTTCCAGGCCGGCACCGCACTGGACGGCGAGCGCGTCGTCACCAGCGGCGGCCGCGTTTTGTGCGCAACCGCCCTCGGCGACACCGTGGCGGAAGCGCAGGCCAACGCCTACGAGTGCGCGCGCAAGATCTACTGGGAAGGCTCCTTTTACCGCAAAGACATCGGTTACCGCGCGGTAGAGCGGGAAGAAGCCGAGAAAGCGTAAGTATTGTTTCGAGCATTTCGAGGAACACATCAGTGAGCAGCCATCGCCAACTGACCGGACTCGACCGCCTGCTGTTGCAGGCGGACCGCGCCCTGCGCACCCTGAGCCCCGGCTCGCCCTGTCACGAGCGCCCGTCGCCGTCGAAGTCTGTGGATGAAGCGGAACTCGCCGACAGTGAACGTCGCCACGCGGCAGGCCTGATGCGGGTCAACCACAGCGGCGAAGTCTGCGCCCAGGCCCTGTACCAGGGCCAGGCACTCACCGCCAAATTGCCCCAGGTTCGCGCGGAAATGGAACACGCCGCGGACGAAGAGATCGACCACCTGGCCTGGTGCGAACAGCGCCTGGACGAACTCGGCAGCCGCCCCAGCGTGCTCAACCCGCTCTGGTATGGGCTTTCATTTGGGATTGGTGCTGCGGCCGGCAAGATCAGTGACAAGGTCAGCCTCGGCTTTGTTGCCGCTACTGAAGAGCAGGTGTGCAAACACCTGGAAAGCCACCTGCAAGAACTGCCCCCGCAGGACGAGAAAAGTCGCGCGGTGGTTGAGCAGATGTTGGAGGATGAGGCCAAGCATCAGCACGCTGCGCTGGATGCGGGGGGGGCACGGTTCCCCAGCCCGGTTAAGGGATTAATGACCCTCGTATCTAAAGCGATGACCTCCGCAAGCTATCGCCTTTAACACCTCCTTGGCGGTTGTGCTGCCGGATGGGGACTTGCGAGACACGCCGTGAACCCATCCCTGGGGGCTCTTCTAAAACATCCCTGTTTTAGAAGGTCTCGCAAGTCCCCATCCGGCATCACAACCTTCGCACCAACCTTCATCACTACGAAGTAATTGGTCGGAATAGAAGCTGGAGTACCGGGTGATAGGTTTCAAAAGCGTCGGCGACAGGGACGTCGCCGACGCAGCGTACATGGATGTATTCACAGCGGTTTTGAAACCTATCACCCGGTGCTCCAGCGCCACCCAACTAGCAAAAAGACCTATACCACCAAACTCTCACACCGCAACCAATCCTCCTCCAACCCCATAACCACCCGATCCCCAATCTGCAACTCTCCCACCCCGGCAGGTGTACCGGTCAAAACCACATCCCCCGGCAACAGCGTGAAATAACTACTGATATAAGCCACCAGATCCAGAATCGGCGTCAGCATATGGTTGGATTTACCCCGCTGGCGGATCTCGTCGTTCAGCCACAGGGTGTAGGTGAGATTGTCCCAGTCCGGCAGCCAATCCAACTTCACAAACGGCGACAGGGGGCAGGCGCCGTCAAAGCCCTTGGCCTTCTCCCACGGCTGCCCCAGCTGCTTCAGGTCCGACTGCAGCTCACGCAAGGTCAGATCCAGGGCTAACCCCAAACCCGCAATCGCCGCGGGGACATCAGCAGGGTTCGCGTCCGTCAGACGCTCGCCAATCAACAGCGCCAGCTCCCCCTCGAAATGGCAACTGCCCCGGCCCCGCGGTAAGTGGATCGGCTCCGCCATCGGCACCGCCGAAGTCGCCGGCTTGATAAACAACAGCGGCTCCTCCGGAACCGGGTTGTTCAGCTCCTCCGCATGAGCCGCATAGTTGCGCCCCACGCATACAATCTTGCCCAGCGGCAGTTCCACAGGTGTTTTGCAGGTAAATTCGTGTTTATACATAACCAGATTCGATACCTAGGATAGATATTGCGTATAAAGCTTTATATAGCCCTTATGTTATGATGCCGCCCTCGCCGGGTTCCCGGCGGTCTCCAACTATATTTCGACAACCTTTCGCGTAATCTCATCATTACGCACGGCCAAGAGACTCGATATGGCACCTCAGATTTCTCTTCAAAAAGACAAAATCCGAATCCTGCTGCTGGAAGGCGTGCACCAATCCGCCGTGGACCTGCTGAGTTCCCGCGGCTACACCAACGTCGAGTACATCAAGACCGCACTGCCGGAAGACCAGCTGATCGAGAAGATTGCCGACGCGCACTTCGTCGGGATCCGCTCCCGGACCCAACTGACCCGCAAGGTACTGGAGAGCGCCAACAAGCTGATCGCTGTAGGCTGCTTCTGCATCGGTACCAACCAGGTGGACCTGGAAGCAGCCACCGAGCTGGGTATTGCGGTGTTCAACGCACCCTATTCCAACACCCGTAGCGTAGCCGAACTGGTGATTGCCGAAGCCATTATGCTGCTGCGCGGGATTCCCGAGAAGAACATGGTCTGCCACCGCGGTGGCTGGCAGAAGTCTGCGGTGGGCTCCTATGAAGCCCGCGGCAAGACCCTGGGTATTGTCGGCTACGGCGCCATCGGCTCGCAGACCTCCGTGCTGGCAGAAGGCATCGGTATGCGCGTGATCTTCTTCGATGTGGTGACCAAGTTGCCACTGGGTAACGCCAGCCAGGTGAACAGCCTGGACGAACTGCTGGCGCAGTCCGACGTGGTTTCCCTGCACGTTCCGGAGTTGCCCTCCACCAAGTGGATGATCGGCGCCGAGCAGATCGCAAAGATGAAGAAGGGCGCGATCCTGCTGAATGCCTCCCGCGGCACCGTAGTGGAAATCGAGCCGCTGGCGGAAGCGCTGAAGAGCGGCCACCTGGCCGGTACCGCCATCGACGTATTCCCGGTGGAGCCCCGCGGTAACGACGACGAATTCCAGTCACCCCTGCGCGGCCTCGACAATGCCCTGCTGACCCCGCACGTGGGCGGCTCCACCGTGGAAGCCCAGGAAAATATCGGCGTGGAAGTGTCCGACAAACTGGCGCTCTACTCCGACAATGGCACCACCACCAGTTCCGTGAACTTCCCGGAGGTTGCACTGCCCGGCCACGCCGGCGCACACCGCCTGCTGCACATTCACAAGAACGTGCCCGGTGTACTCGGCGCGATCAACCAGGTGTTCTCCGACAACGGTATCAACATCTCCGCGCAGTTCCTGCAGACCAACGAATCTGTGGGCTACGTGGTGATCGATGTGGATGCGGAATACTCCGACCTGGCGCTGGAAAAACTGAAGAACATCCCCGGTACCCTGCGCTGCCGCGTACTTTTCTAACAGCACCCTCAGGCTTCTGACAGACCTCACGGAGGTCTGTTACACTTTCGGAAACCCGGACCAGCGTTATCCCGCTGTCCGGGTTTCTTTTTTCCTGTCGCCTTTCCCTGTCGACCCAGCGAGCAGATCCCCCAGTGCAAAACCAGACTGCAAACAACGCGAGTTCCGATTCAGCCGCCGCAGGTTTGCTGGCCGGCCTCGGCGCCTACCTCCTGTGGGGGTTTGCACCGCTGTATTTCAAGCTGCTGGAATATCTCTCAGCTCCGGAGATTCTCGCGCACCGCAGCATCTGGTCGCTGCTACTGGCGATTGTGCTGCTAGCGGTACTGGGAAAGCTGCACGGTATGGGCGCGGTATTGCGCTCGCGTAAAACCATGCTGGCGCTGCTGATTTCCACCGCACTAATCAGCACCAACTGGCTGATATTTATCTGGTCGGTCACCAACAATCACCTGCTGGATGCCAGCCTCGGCTACTACATCAACCCATTGATCAGCGTATTGCTGGGAGTATTGGTACTCGGGGAAAAACTGCGGCCACTGCAGTGGCTGGCAGTAATGCTGGCGGCGGTAGGTATCGGCTACGAACTCTGGCAGTTCGGCCGCCTGCCGCTGGTAGCGCTGGGCGTTGCGATCACCTTCGGGTTCTACGGTCTGGTGCGCAAGCAAACTCCGGTAGACAGCCTGACCGGCCTCACCGTGGAGACCCTGTTTATGCTGCCACTTGCGCTGGGTTTCCTGTTCTGGACCAGCAGCCCTACCAGCAACCTGCTGAACAATTCCTGGCAGTTGAACGGCTTACTGCTGCTGGCCGGCCCGGTAACCCTGACCCCGCTGCTGCTGTTTAATATCGCCGCGCGCAGGCTCAACCTGTCCACGCTGGGGTTTCTGCAGTATCTCGGACCGACGCTGATGTTTTTCTTCGCGGTGCTGTTGTTCGATGAACCCTTTGATCACGCAAAACTGGTGACCTTTATTTTTGTGTGGGCAGCATTGGGATTTTACTCCGCGGACGCACTGGTGCAGCGGCGCAAGCGCCGGCAGCTGCGCAAGGCGAATTTGTAAGATGGAAGTGCGAGCGGGAAACTAGAGCGCAGCTTACTGGGCCAGCCACTCGTCGAGGGCGGTGAGAATTTTCTGTCGGTAGGGTTGAGTTTCGTTGATCATCTGGTGGCGTGCGCCGCGCACGATGACGCGCTTGCTGTTGGGAAAACGGTCGCCAATCACGCCCATGTTGTAGCGCCAATCGACGGTTTTATCGTCGGTGCCCTGCACCACCAGTACTGCCTTGGCATTGCGCCGGGTCTTCGGAAACAGCGACAACCAGTCCACCATTGCCCCCAGCCAGCGAATTGACATGACCGGTGACTGCAGCGGGTCGCGGTGGGCCTGACGGCGGGCGAATTCTGCATCGTGGGTATTGATGTTGAACCCCCGGCTGGGGTGCGGCAACAAAAAGCGCCCCAGGTAAAACATCCACTTGCGCAGATGCCAGTTCGCCGGGCGCACCAGTGGCGCCAACAGCATTACCTTGTCGAACGGCTGCCACTGACTGAATTGCAGATACGCCAGCAGGGTAGCGCCGCCGGTGCTCTGCCCCATGGCGTGCCAGGGCCCCGGCATCTTGCCCCGAGCACGGCTCAGCAGGGCTTCCAGAACTTCCCGGTACTGCATAAACGTATCAATGGCCACGGGCTCACCGCTGGAAAGACCGTGCCCGGGAAAGTCCACAGACACCACATTGAAACCGCGCTCCAGACCAAAGCGAATAGCGGAACTGTATATCCCCGTATGGTCGAAGTAACCGTGGCAAATAAACAGGGTGCCCTTGGGGTCGGCCACTCGCCAGTACTGCGCCACCAGTTCGAATCCGGCGGAAGAAAAAGTACCAATACCGGTTCCGCTGGCTTCGGCAAAATTCAGGCGATAGAAATTGCGGTAGGAAATTACCGATTCCGGCAGGGGCTGGCCGCAGGAAAAATCCAGCGTGGGTAACTGGCTGCGCAGGGCGGAGTAATCCGGCCGGTGGATGACCGGGCTGGTATCGACGGCACTGAAGTCTTTCAACAGATCCATGACTCAATGGTACTGTATTTCCCTGCCGCCGCCATCCCCAGCCTGCGACGGGGTACCTTGAGACTCCGGGAAGATTCTGGGAGCATCCGGTAAGACGAATCGACATCCTCCAGATATGACAACTACACGACTGATATCCGCGTTTACCGTGACAATCCTTCTCGCTGCCTGCGGTGGAGGCGGATCCGGTAGCGGCGGGAATACACCGGGTGGGTCGTCTGGCGGGGACGCCAGCAGTTCTTCCAGCTCCTCGGGCAGTTCCTCTGGAAGCTCCTCTGGAAGCTCCTCGGGCAGCACTTCCAGCGGTGGTGATTCAGGGCTTTTTAACCTGAGCGGCCGCGTCCAGGCGCGACCATTTTCCGGCAGTGACGCCGATACCAATGACGCACACGCCAGCGCGACAGCGAATAACCGGGCGGCCGATGCGCAGCCCGTGACAGTGCCCGCCCTGATAGGTGGCTTCGCTACCGCCGCTGCCACCGGCGAGTCCAGCGGCCGTTTTCGGGACCAGACCGATAGCGATGACTGGTACACCTTTTCCGCCGTGTCTGGCACACAAGTTCTGTTGCAGATTCACCGCCACCAGACCCTGCTGCCACTACAGAATGATCTGGATCTTTTCCTCTACACCGCGGAGAACTCAGGGGAGCCCATTGCATCCAGTACCGATATCGACGAATTCGAGTCGCTGACGGTTCCGCAAAGCGGCGACTTTCTGCTGCGGGTAAATGCCGCGCGCGGTTACAGCAACTACACCCTGCGGCTGGATCGGCAAAACCAGTCTCACACTCAGGCCAGCCCATCCGTTGCCGACCCCATGGTGGCCGGTGAGCTGCTGGTTCAGCGAGGCGGCGACGCTGCGCAGGATTGGCAGCGGCAGGTATTGTCGCCAACGCTGCTGGACGATGCACTGAGCGCGGCACTTTCTGTCCATCCCGATCTCACCGGCCCACTGCTGCAGCGGCTACAGCTGCTGTACGCGCGCAAATCGCTGCTGGCACAGAGCGATTCCTTACAGGTCGAGCCCAATTTCGTTTACCAAAGTAGCGCCACACCAAACGACCCGCTGTACCTGCGCCAGTGGCATTACCGGAATATCCAGCTGCCCGCGGCCTGGAGCCTGAGCCAGAGCAACAGCGACACCGTGATTGCGGTGCTCGACACCGGCATTTTCAGTGCACACCCGGATCTCGCAAACAAACTACGGGACGGTTACGACCTGATCAGCGACCCGCAACGGGCCAGGGATGGGGACGGGCCGGACCCCGACCCGGAAGATCCGGGCGACCTATCCAGCGATCCGCGCAGCTCCTGGCACGGCACCCATGTCGCCGGCACGGCCGCCGCGGACACCGATAATACTGAAGGGGTCAGTGGCAGCGGCTGGGACACCGCGATCATGCCATTGCGGGTTCTGGGGGTCGGCGGCGGCACCAGCTACGACGCCGCGCAAGCGGTACTGTATGCCGCCGGGCTCGCCAATGCATCCGGCGCTCTGCCCACCCGCAGCGCCGATATCATCAATATGAGCTTTGGCGGCAGTGGCTACTCGCAGATCATGCAGGATGCCATCGACGCCGCGCGCAGTGCCGGCGTCATCGCGGTGGCCGCGGCCGGGAATGATGGGGCAGAGACACCCTCCTACCCCGCCGCCTTGCGCGGTGTGATTGCGGTCAGCGCCACCGATACCGCGGACGCTCTCGCCTATTACAGTAACTTCGGCAACTGGATCGATATCGCGGCCCCGGGGGGAGACATGCGCCTCAATACTGAAGATGGAATTTTCAGCACCTATGTCACCGAAGCCGCAACCAACACCGCCAGTTACGGCAACCTGCAGGGCACCTCGATGGCGGCACCCCATGTCGCCGGCGCCCTCGCACTGATGAAATCGCTCAACCCCGCACTCTCGCCGGACGATGTGGATGCACTGCTGAAGGAAGGAGAGTTGACTCGGGATATCGGCGAAGCCGGTAAAGACAAAGAGTATGGTTACGGCTTGATTGACGCGGAATCCGCCGCCCTCTCCGCCAACCAGACCCCGCAACAGAGCGTCCGCGCGGAACCCGGCCACCTGGATTTCGCCGGCAGCTACCGCAGGCTGACGGTGGAGATTTCCGATACCAGTGGTGGCGACAATGCCATTGACGGGGCTCCCGGCGGCGACCAGCCGTGGATTGTTCGGGTAGACACAGCAGAGTCCGTGGATGCACGCGGCTTCGGTCAATACACCGTGTGGGTAGACCGCACTGCGCTGCCCTATGGCGACCACACCGGCACCGTCATATTCCCGCTCTCCGGCGCCCGTCAGTTTTTACTGCCAGTACAGCTCCACCACGCCGAACCTGTGGCCGGCTCTGTCAGTGCCGGTCAACAGTACCTGCAACTACTCGTTGCAGATGGCTCTGGGAATTACGCTCTTGTGGAACAGGTTACTCTGGATACCGAAAATGGCGCTTACCCATTTCAGTTTGTGGATGTGCCGGCGGGCAATTTCCGCCTCGTCAGCGGCTCGGATCACAACGGCAATGGTATTTTGTGCGAGGCGGGCGAGTCCTGTGGATACTATCCCGGTGCGGAGACCACGTTTACCGTGGATGCCAGCCATAGCGATCTGATTTTTTTCTCGGACTACCTGAACCCCGCGGCGGAACCACAGCCGAAAGCAAAATAGTCTCGTGCAGTTTCCCTGACATAAAACACAGGCACAAAAAAGCGGGCGCAATGCCCGCTATTTTTGGCTGAACCAATCTCAGTTGATCTTCGGTACCAGCTCGCCTTTCTCGTAACGCTGGAACATGGTTTCCAGGCTGACCGGCTTGATCTTGCTGCCGTTACCCGCCGCGTTGAACGCTTCGTAACGGGCCACGCAGATTTCTTTCATGGCCTGGGTAGTGACCTTGAGGAATTTGCGCGGATCGAATTCGGACGGGTTCTGGGCCAGGAAGCGACGCACCGCACCGGTACTGGCGAGGCGCAGATCGGTGTCGATATTCACCTTGCGCACACCGTGCTTGATACCTTCGCAGATCTGCTCCACCGGCACGCCGTAGGTTTCCGGAATCTCACCGCCAAACTCGTTGATCACCTTCAACCACTCCTGGGGCACAGAGGAAGAACCGTGCATGACAAGGTGGGTATCGGGGATACGCGCGTGGATTTCTTTGATGCGATCGATCGCCAGGATATCGCCGGTGGGCGGGCGAGTGAACTTGTAGGCACCGTGGCTGGTACCGCAGGCGATGGCCAGGGCATCCACCTGGGTTTTCTTGACGAAGTCTGCGGCTTCTTCCGGGTCGGTCAGCAGCTGGTCGTGGGACAGTTTGCCCTCCGCACCAACGCCGTCCTCTTCACCGGCCATGCCGGTTTCCAGCGAGCCCAGGCAGCCCAGCTCACCTTCCACGGAAACACCACAGGCGTGGGCCATTTCCACCGCGCGCCTGGTCACGTCCACGTTGTACTCGTAGGACGCCGGTGTTTTGCCGTCGTCCATCAGAGAGCCGTCCATCATCACCGAACTGAAACCCAGTTGGATAGAGCGCTGACACACCGCCGGGCTGGTGCCGTGGTCCTGATGCATCACTACCGGAATATGTGGAAATTCTTCCACAGCGGCCAAAATCAGGTGGCGCAGGAAGGGAGCGCCTGCGTATTTACGCGCGCCGGCGGAGGCCTGCACGATCACCGGAGAGTCGGTCTCGTCGGCCGCCTCCATGATGGCGCGCATCTGCTCCAGGTTGTTGACGTTGAACGCAGGGATGCCGTATCCAAATTCGGCAGCGTGGTCCAACATTTGACGCAAGCTGATTAAAGCCATGAAAAAACCCTTTCTCGTCGAAATTTAGCTGGTATTGAGTGCGTGGGTTTCCTGTGAAATCCCCACTTTGTCGTGCGATTCCTGAAGCGGGGCTCCGGTCGCATCTCTTTTTAATTCGGGTCTCGACCACGACGATTGGTTGTCGTGAGCATAAAATTGAGTCGGGCGGTCTGTGACCAGCCGCCCACGTTGACCCCGCTTAACGCGAGGTCGGCTACTCGCGGTTATCTATTCCGCCGAGCGGCTATTCATTCCGCTGAACGGCTCTCCAGCATCGCCACTGCCGGCAGTACCTTGCCTTCCACGTATTCGAGGAAAGCACCACCCCCAGTAGAAATATAGGAAACTTGCTCGGCAATGCCGTACTTGTCGACCGCCGCCAGGGTGTCGCCACCACCGGCAATGGAGAAAGCGTCGCTACCGGCGATCGCCTTGGACAGGCGCTCGGTACCGCCGCCAAACTGATCGAACTCAAACACACCGACCGGGCCATTCCAGATAATGGTCTTGGCGTTTTTGAGAATGTCCGCCAGCGCCGCAGAGGAGTCCGGACCGATATCGAAAATCATGTCATCTTCGGTCACCGCATCGGCGGGCTTGGTTTCCCCCGCCGCGGATTCGCTGAATTCCTTGCCGGTCACCACGTCGGTGGGCACCGGAATATCGCACTTCGCCATCAGCCCCTTGGCGGTATCCAGCAGGTCGTGCTCACACAGGGACTTACCCACAGGCTTGCCACTGGCTGCGAGGAAGGTGTTGGCAATACCACCACCGACGATCAGCTGATCCACCTTGTCCGACAGGCTCTCGAGCACGGTCAGTTTTGTGGAAACCTTGGAGCCACCGACAATCGCCACCATCGGGCGCGCCGGATTGGCCAGGGCTTGTTCCAGCGCGTCGAGCTCCGCCGCCAGCAGCGGGCCGGCGCAGGCGATGGGGGCAAACTTGGCCACGCCGTGGGTAGAGGCCTGGGCGCGGTGCGCGGTACCAAAGGCGTCCATCACAAACACGTCGCACAGGGCCGCGTACTGCTGGGCCAGTGTTTCGTCGTCTTTCTTCTCGCCCTTGTTGAAGCGCACGTTTTCCAGCAGTGCGACTTCACCGTCTGCCAATTCAATGCCACCCTGCCAGTCTTTGACGACCGGCACGTCTTTACCCAGCAGCTTGCCCAGGTGCGCCGCCACCGGCGCCAGGGAGAACTCTTCCGCGTACTCGCCCTCGGTGGGGCGGCCCAGGTGGGACATCAGCAGGACTTTGGCGCCCGCGTCTGCGGCGGCCTTGATGGTGGGCAGTGCCGCGCGAATACGCGCATCGGAGGTCACTACGCCGTCCTTTACCGGCACATTCAGGTCTTCGCGGATCAGAACGCGCTTGCCCGCCAGATCCTGGTCCTTCATCAATTTAACCGCCATTACCAATCCTCTTTTGCTGGTTGCTGAAGGGCACCACTACAAATCTACTGCGCGTGCGCCTGGCGGCGTCCGGCGGTGCTCGGCATGCTCATGTATCGCTATACACTCCGCTGCCTCCGCTCCGGCGGCCACCACCAGGCACCCGCTCGCTACGATTTCAAGAGGTGCCCTGAATACTCACTCCCCCCACCGCTAGAGCGGGGAAAGCGGGCGCGGATTATACGCTTTTGCGCCGCCGGCGGTCACCGCCCCGGGTCGCGCTATTGCAGCTACCCCGGGCCGGCTCGAACAGGCGCGAGTATATCAATCCGTTTTGTAAATGAATTACCGCACACTGCGGATACAGCGGTGACACCGCTGTCATTTTTACAAGAACGCAAAAAATTCCTGTCGGCCCCAACACGCACTGGCTACCCGCACCGAAAATCAGTGGATCGGGTTCCGGGTCTATATTGGGTAAACAGCGAGTGAGAGTACGGAGGACGGAATGCAAGCGCGCGTGGAAGAGTTTAGTGATCAGTGCCCCTATTGCGGTGAAACCATCCTGATGCTGATCGATACCTCCGCAGGCAGCCGACACTATATTGAGGATTGCACCGTGTGCTGTCGTCCGATCCAGGTGCTCGTCAGCGTGGACATGGAGGGTGACTGGCAGGTACAGCTAAAACACGAGAACGATGTCTAGCCCTGCCGCGCGAGCCATAAAAAAGGCTTGCCGCGAATACGGCAAGCCTTTTAATTTCACGAACCTGTCAGGTCACAAGATAGGTATCACCTGTCAGCTTCGGGAGTACGCCTTACTGCAGATCATTGATGCAGCTGTTGTACTCATTAATGTAAACCGAACTGCCACGATTGGGCACCGCGTTGGACTTGTCAGCCGCAACGTTACGACAACCTTCAATCTGGTCGGCAGTCACACCCGGACCAGGCTGGGTTACCACAGACTGGTGCGTAGTGGTCTGACGATCCATTGCATGAGGCGGATTGGTTTCATAAAAGTAGCCACCCTGCTCGTTAAAACGATAGAAGGTGTCGCCACTTTTATAATAGGTATTACCCATGATCTGCACTTCCTGTGCACCGGACGGCAGCTGAGTCATTGTGCTGTCGGCCTGGGCAAAACCAGCGATTGAACAAAACAGAACTACAGGTAACAGGTAACGCATGATGATCTCCTCATCTCCAATGTGCCCGGTAGTCTACTCACGGCATTTGGACATCCCAATGAATTTTAAAAAATAAAACCATTGAAATGACTTCAATCCCCGCAGAGGTCAGAAATTAATTCTCGCGTTTCGAATCCTCTTTCTGCTCGTCTCTCAGATCCGCCAAACGCTCACTCGTTTCCTCTGCATCCGCGGTTTTCGGAGCAATATTTTCTATCCCTCCCCGCTTTTCCTGCAAAGCTCTTTCTGTAGCCTGCTGTTCATCGCTGTAATCCGGTGCCAGCACCAGTTTCGGCGCATTGCTGTTAAAGCCGATCAGTACCCAGATAAAAAACAGAAGACACAGCAGGCGAATCACCACCGAGCGGTCCAGCAACCAGTGCAAGCCCTCGCCACGCTGACGCAGAAACTGCACACGCAGAAAAATATTCAGCGCCAACAACACACAGGCGGCGATCACGATCCAGCTGGCGAGACCCCCGAGGGCGCTCATCAACCAGTTGGCGATCTGCGAATTGAACTCCATCGTATGACTCCCACAATCAGCGCTTGCGCGCTACCTGTTTCATCTGCTCGGAAAATACCGCCTGCTGCAGGCCAATAGTGCCCAACGCCTCCACCGGAACAAAGACCTTGTTGTTGGATTCCGCCATGCTTTCCAGCACTTCCAGGGTGCGGTAGGAGAGGTATTTATCCGTTACCGACTTGGCCAGCAGATCGTTGACCTCTTTCTGACCCATGGCTTTTTCACGGGCGATGGCACGGTTCATTTTTTCCCGCTCCAAGTCGCGCTCCATCTGGATTTTCTGGATCTCGAACTGGGCCTTCTCCTGCTCGATCAGCTCGCGCCGCTCCGCTGCGCGCTCTTTCGCCTCGGTAATAACCTTGGGAAACTGTACATCGGCAATGCCCAGGCGCTTGATCTTGATCGGTGTGCCATCGAGGGAGGTGGCCACTGCGGTAAACAGTTCCTGGCTCAACATCTCGCGGCTGGAGGCGATTTCATTGATGGAGTATTTGGCAATTACCCGGCGCACCACATCGCGGATCACCGGCTGGGCATAGGTGTTGTACACCTGGTTTACGGAAATATTGCCGTTGTGGGGCGGCATCCGGTCAAAAATATTGTCGATGTATTTTTCATTCACCGCGCCGGTCATGCGGATATCAAAACTCATATTGAGCTGGTCCCTGGGCATAAACAGTTTGAATTTTTCCATGTGGCCAAAATCCGCGATAGCCAGTGTGACCAGCTTGTCGCAGTAGTAGAGACACATATCCAGGCGGAATTTGGACGGCGGCACCGTGTTCGGTTTGTACCCGTTCTTGGTAAGAATCTTCCCTACATGGGCCGGTGGAACCTCCACCCGATCGGCGCAGGCGGAAAGCCCGAGGACCAGCCCAGCTAGGGGTAGCATCAGTAGTAGTCGTGTCAGTTTGGTCAGCTTTGGCATTCCTTTTTATTTCCTTTCATTCCCGAGGGCTTTCATTCGATGGAATACCATAAAGAGCTATGGGGCAGGGAGCAAGCGGAGGAAAATCCGGTGAAGCTGTGATCTAATTGACGGCCTTACCTGACGAGATGGACCTACCAAGTGCAATCAGAATTCCTCACCGCGACCCTGTTCAATCTGGGGCTGAACCTGCTCTATACACTACTGGCACTGCTGATCGGCATGGTGGCGCTGCTGGTCATCGACAAGAAACTGCTCAAGCATGTGGATATCGAGGGCGAGCTGAAAAACGGCAACATCGCCGTGGCCATTTTTGCATCGACCATCCTTATTTTTGTTGCCCTGATTATCTCATTCGGTCTGAAAGGCTAGGAGCACCCCGTGAGACAGTGGCTGATGTTCATTCTGGTGGGAGTTGCGCTGATGGGGCCGGAACTGGCGCGTCAGTGGAAGTCACTGGCGGAGGAACAGGTACTGAGCCAACGCCAGCTCGCAGAGATCCGCAGCGAGACAGACACCTCCCAAGTCAAGGACAACCAGCGCGGTAGCGTGGTCATCAGCGGCAGCGGCTCGCCGCTGACCGAAGCCATGGTACAGCAGGCCGTCGCCAAGCGCTCAGAGCACGAAAGCAGCTATATCTCGGTTTGGAACTGGCAAGGTCTGGAGTCTGTCACCGCCTCCGCCCGCGGTCTCGACCGGCTGCACCACTTTGCCAACAGTTATCTGGTGGGCTTCCAGCCATTTGAAACCAAGTCCCTGTGGGTGCCCCTGTACACGCTGGCGGTGCGCAAGGAGTATCAGTACGACCACCTGCAGTATGCGGGTCTCGCCGATATCTGGCAGACCTCGCGCCAGGCCTATTATCAGAAACGCGGTGACTGTGAAGACCACGCCATTCTGCTCGCTGACTGGTTGATCAACCTCGGCGTCGACGCGCGGGTTGCCCTTGGCACCCATCAGGGGCAGGGTCACGCCTGGGTGGTGGCGATTGTGGATAACACCGAATACCTGCTGGAGGCCACCAGTAAACGCCGCCAGGCCAGCTGGCAGGCAATGCCACTGGCGGCACTGGCAGAGGGTTACGAAGTGGAATTTCAGTTCAATCGGGACTACTTCTGGGCCAAAACCACTTCCACCCCCACGCGCCGCTATCGTGGCGACCACTGGATTCGCAAGTCCCAGTTTATCCGCGGCTAGATTGCGCAAAGGGCCTCTGAGCCCCAGCCTTTTCTCCGCCGCGCTTTCATACTTTTCACCCATACCCGCAAACTCCGCGCCCCTGCTAGGCTTTTTGTTAAGCGCAATGGAACTGTGCGCCCGCGACTACTTGTCAGATCGACTGACGACACCCGTGCAACATTCATCCAGGCTGCGGATTCAGCCGGTCACAGCAGGAAGCTGAAGTGAACACCTATTGCCGCCACGCAACGCGTATCTTGTCCGTATTTTTCCTCTATCTGCTCGGCAGCACCGCCTGGGCTCAACCGACAGCCGGCATTCCGCTGAATGACACCTCATCACTGCCGCAGCGCCTGATAGTAAGGTTTAGTGATGAGCCGGCGCAGGCAGAGCGCCAAACCAGGCTGGCGACACTTTCGCACATTACCGGCACCGACCTGCGTTTCGCACGCAACCTTGCCGGTGGTCGCTTCCAGCTGCTGTCCCTGCAACAGGCCCTGCCGGAAGCCGCCCTGCAAAACCTGCTCACGGTATTGCGCCGACAGCCCGGTGTGGCAACCGTGGAAGTAGACCAGCTGATGCAGCACACGGCGGTTCCCGGCGACAGTCGCTACAGCGAACAGTGGCACTATTTCGAAAGCACCGGCGGCACCAACCTGGAGGCGGCGTGGGACACCCACGATGGCAGCGGGGTCGTGGTCGCGGTGATCGATACCGGTATCACCAGCCACTCGGACCTGAACGACAACATCATTCCGGGCTACGACTTTATCGACGACACCGCCGTGGCCAATGACGGTGATGGCCGCGACGGTGATCCCAGTGATCCCGGTGACTGGTTGCGCGCCTGGGAATGCGGATTCTTCAATCCTTCCCAACCGCGCAACAGCAGCTGGCACGGAACCCATGTGGCGGGCACCATCGCCGCCATGACCAACAACAACCGGGGCGTTGCCGGTGTCGCCCACGGCGCCAGAGTGCTGGTGGCGCGAGTGCTTGGAAAATGTGGCGGCTACACCTCGGATATCATTGATGCCATCGTGTGGACAAGTGGCGGCAGCGTCTCCGGGGTGCCCGCCAATGCAAACCCGGCACAGGTCATCAATCTGAGCCTGGGCGGCCAGGGCAGTTGCAGTGCGGCCATGCAGAGCGCGATCAACACCGCGCGGGGCAATGGCGCCACGGTGGTGATTTCCGCGGGCAACAGCAACGCCAACGCAGCGGATTTCACCCCCGCAAACTGCGCAGGCGTGGTGACGGTTGCGGCCACCGATCGCGAGGGCAATCGCGCCTCCTACTCCAACTACGGAGCGACGGTGGAAATCAGCGCGCCGGGAGGAGAGACCAATGTCAGTGGCAACGGTGTTCTCTCCACCCTCAACAGCGGCACCCAGGGCCCCGCGAGCGAGAGCTACCAGTTCTACCAGGGCACCAGCATGGCGGCGCCACATGTGGCCGGTGTCGCGGCGCTGCTGTACCAGGCAAACCCAGGTCTTACCCCGGATCAGGTCAGCGACGCGCTGCAAAACACCGCACGTGCGCTTCCCGGCAGTTGCAGTGGCGGTTGTGGCGCCGGCATTGTGGATGCGCGCGCGGCACTGAATGCAGTCAGCGGCGGCAACCAGCCACCGGTGTCCGCGTTCAGCTGCAGCGAGGATGAACTCAGCATCGACTGCCAGGACCAGAGCAGCGACGCCGACGGCAATATCACCGACTGGGCCTGGGATTTTGGCGACGGCAACAGCAGCAACGCGCAGAGCCCGAGCCACACCTACGCCACAGCCGGCACCTATTCGGTTTCCCTCACGGTGACGGATGACCAGGGCGCCAGTGCCAGCAGCAGCCAGAGCGTGACCGTCACCGATCCAGATAGCAGTGAACCCAACCAGCCACCGGTTGCGGATTTCACATTTACCGTGGCCCGCTCTACCGCCAGCTTCAGTGACGCCAGTAGCGACCGCGACGGCAGCATCCAGAGCTGGCACTGGGACTTCGGCGACGGCAGCAGTTCCACTGCCCGGAATCCCAGTCACGAATACGCCGAGGACGGCACCTACAGCGTAACCCTGACGGTGACCGACGATGCGGGCGCGAGCCACTCGGTGAGCAAAAATGTAAATGCCACCTGTCGCTTCCGTTGGGGTGGCCGCTGTTACTTTTAATCGCGAAAAATACACAGCCAAAAATGAAAAGAGCCGCGTAATTTACGCGGTTCTTTCGGGATTGTCGGATCGATTGCTGGATTGATTGTCTGGGGCCGTAAATCGACCCCGGCATCAGATCGGCGATCCCGGCGGCATGGGTTTCAGGTCACCCTTGTCCACTTTCAGATCCCCACTCATAAACGCTGCGATACGGTTGGCCTCATAAAAATAATGGGCGTTGTATCCCTGGGGATCGTCACCAAACAATTTCATTTCACCGATCGCGTGCTGGAATCTGGCCAGTTCGAAGTTAGCGCGGGCGCGGGCGGATTCCGGTGCGCTTTTGTCACTGGCCAGTAACATCAACTGATGGATATACACGTGATTGACCCGCTGGTGGATCGCTGCCTGCAGCCCCTGATACTTATCCTTCTCCAGTGACTGCTCGGTAAGTTGCGCGAGCAGGGTATTGAACCCCGGGCCGTCGCCGCGGCGCGCCTGCTGTTGCTGCAACCGCGCGGCACGTTCCGGATGTAACAGGATGGAATAGGTATGCCCCGCAGCCGCTTCCGCCATGGCAATCGCGTCAAAGGCCACGCCGGTATAGGCGGGGAAGCTTTCGTTGCTGCGGCTGTAACCGAATGCCTTTGGAGGCAGCAGTCTCAGTACCTTTTCCGGCAGGGTAAGGAATTCCGGCTGCAGGGTAAGTAACAGAGCATCGATGGCCTGCTGCTGCCGGTCGGCATCGACCATGTGATAACTTTCTGAACCGGCATCGTTGTACAGGTAATCGTAATCCAGTCCACCGATAAGTTTACCCACGGCTTCCGCCTGATAGCGGTGCCCGTAGTAGACCGGTACCAGGGTTTCATCCAGAGACGAGCGCGCGGCACTTGGCCTATTTGCGGCGGGACCGAAATTCTCCAGGGCGTGCCTGCGCAGTTCCGTCATTCGCTGGAACTCTTCCAGTGGCTCGCTGCCGTTATCCCACAGGTGGGATTCAGCGTGGGCATTGTTGATGGTGCGGGAATCGCGGTCGGTAATAAAGCGCAGTTTCTGTTTCTTCGCGTCCTCCAGCACACGTTCGAGATATTCCGACTCATCCCCTTCGGCAATTCCGTAGCCGTAGCGGATCGCCAGTTTGTCCCAGGCGCCAATGCCACTGTCGTAGGCTTCCTGCACGTTCAGGCGATTGTCGTTCATGGTCACCAGCGGTGCCGGGTAGTCCATCACCGAGGCGCGATCTTCCGCGCTGGCAATAAAGTTGTGCGCAAGGCCGATGGTGTGACCCACTTCGTGGGCGGACAGCTGACGAATACGCGCCAGCGCCATGGCTTTCAGTTTTTCTGTATCCGCATTTTCATCGCCGTAGGGCTGCAGCAGACCCTGGGCGATCAGAAAGTCCTGGCGCACGCGCAGGGACCCCAGGGTAACGTTGCCCTTCAGAATTTCACCGGTGCGCGGATCGTAAATGGAGTAGCCGTAGGACCAGCCGCGGGTAGAGCGGTGCACCCAGTTGATCACGTTGTAACGCACATCCAGCGGGTCGGCGCCCTCAGGCAACAGTTTTACCTGGAAGGCATTGTCAAAACCGGCGGCTTCAAAGGCCTCGTTCCACCAGCTGGCGCCATCGATCAGCGCACTGCGCACCGGTTCGGGCACGCCCGGGTCGATGTAATACACAATGGGTTCCACCGGCTCGTTACTGCCCGGGCGCTTTTCCAGACGGTGCCGGAAAATCAGGCGTTGATCCATGGGCTGATCGATGGCGGTCGCATAATCGCGATAGATCAGCGGAAAGTAGCCGGAATTGGCGTGGAAGCGGCGGGGCGTGTAGCCCTCTTCCGGCAGTTCCACCAGGGAGAGGTGCTGACGCAGGGTCACCAGCTCCGGTGTTGGCACCACTTCTTTCAGGTACTTGCCCGGCTCGCTGCCGGTAAACGTCAGCTGCGCTTCAAACTCGCTGTTTTTCGGGAAGCTCTTGGTGCGCGACAGATAGACCGCGGAGCGGCTGCCATCCAGGCTGTAGCTGCCCTGGCCGGTCTGCTTGAGACGGGCGGCGATGCCGTGCTGGTCGCTCAGGATAAACGGGGTGAAATCCAGCAGTACACTGTTACCTTCCTCACCAATGACTTCAAAGCCCCAGATCACCGAAGACGCGAAGGCCTCGGAAACCGCGCGGCGCTCGGCCGGATTTTCCGACAGGGCTCGGTACTTGAGGTTGATCTGGTGCAGTAAGACCTTGTTGCCCACACGCTCAAACTTTACCACCCGGCTCTCACCGACCTGATTGCGATCCAGGCCAACAGGGTTGGAACCCAACCCCTGGGCGAGACCGGTGAGTAGCAACAGCTCACGGTCGAACTCATCGATTTCCAGCAACAGCCGCCCGGTCTTTTCATCCCAGTAATAATCAAAGAGTCCCTGCTGCTTATTCATTCCGGAAGTCATTGCCGAAATAGGTTCGCCGTGAGCAAGGGTACTGAACAGTAAAAAAGATACGATGATCAGCCGGTGCAACATGAATCCCCCGAGGTTTTGCCTATACATGAATTGTTATTCTTTGGGTGGGTTTGAAGGGTACCACTGGCAGAACGCCAGTCCACCGGCAGACGTCACCAATTTTCCGGCTATCACCAGACGATTCATCTACGTCCCGCCCTAAACCCTGAACCTGAGGAATGAGGGGCCGATGGTCAGTGATTGAGACCATTTGAGTACCACTGCATCCAAATGAGAGGCCAGGCACGTCCTAGAGGAAACCACTGAATTGGATCGAGTAATGAAACCCCTGCTCCCCCTACTGTTCACCGCCGCATCCACCCTCGTCACGGTTTCCGCACCAATGGCGGCAGCATCGACCGAGGAGAACGAAGCTGCTGAGACGTACTCCCGGCAGTGCAATATCGATATTCACCACCAGATTACCGTCGGCCCCGGTTTCCTCGAAGTCCGGGATAAAGACAGTGCAGAACCGCTGTTTGCCTTCAATGCGCCAGACCAGCTCGCGGTGGGTGACACCGGCCTGATCCTTACCGCCCAGCAGCAGGAGTTGATGGAGGGCTACCAGCAGGGGCTGCACAGTGCGGGGCGGGAAGTCTCCGCTCTCGCCATCGCGGCGGTTGATGTTGCCACCGAAGGCATGGGCATCGCCCTGGTAGCGCTCGCCGGCCCCGATGATTCAGACACCCGCGCCTACCTCGCCGACGCTCGGCGCCTGCGTGATACCGTTGCCAAAGAAATGGAGCAACCGGGAGAAGTGTTTACTTTTGGCAGCCCCTGGGTGGAAGGCAACTTCAGTACAAAATTCGAAAGCGAACTGGAGCCGCAGATTGCAGATCTCGCCACACGCTTTGCCGGCAAGATTGCCTGGCATGCAATGAAAGCCGCGTTCACCGGCGGGGCCAGTATCGAGGAGCGCGCCGAAGCTGCGGCAGAAGAAGCGGAGAAGGTAGTGGAAGCGAAAGCCGAAGTGTTAGAAGCCCGCGCGGATAGCCTGTGTGAACAGGTACAGGAACTGGACCAGCTCGAGCTGGCGCTACACAGTGCCATTCCTGAGCTGAACGGTATCGAGCTGATCGATTCCAAATAGCCGGCATACGACAGTAGTCCCGCCCCAGAACCAATTTATACCCCCAAGTGTTCGCCGCCTGAACCCCATTCAGCGCGGCCTTCTTTTCGATAAAACGATCAAACCGGTACTGACGTACAAAACAAAATTCGATATTTCAACAGATTACAATCCTTTCGGCATTCAACAACGGAAAACCCATCGCTAGAATAACCGGCTTGAATTTTGACGCTGCAATGGAATTAATATGCAACAGGAAGTCGCCCGGCCGTTTAGTGAATATATCTTTTTGAGCAAGGAAACAGTTGGTAAGGATGGTCGCCGGGTGTTTATTGACCCCGACCTGCTTACCACTTATCTGGAGTTTGTCGAAGAAGACAAGCTCTACGGCCAGCAGGCACTGCAAAAAATGATCGGCCTCAAGAATTCAGCGGCCGGAATAGGCAGCCAGTCCAACCAAACCAACGCTCACCAGCATCGACTTGATTGTCATTCCGTTGTTATCACCTACAGCGTCCTGCAGTCTGGAGCACCGAGTAGTTTTGGCGAAGGGGTGTACATCAGCAAGATTCAGCAGAATTTGAATCGTGGAGAGGGAAATCCGGGCGGGCTTTACAATTGTACTTTAGAGCGTGGAGAGTGGATAAGCAGGGCAGCACGCGACCTTAAGGTTCCGACCCCGATAGCAAGCATCGCTGCAAGTTTCAATAGTGAGTCACAATCGTATGGTGTTCAGAGCACTAGCGAGGCGGTAGGAGATTATCTGGCAAGAAATTCAAAAGGCAGTGAACTCGGCACCAACTTTGCACTTTACTACAGTCCCACCAACATTATCGATAAACTGGGAACATGGAAAACACCCGAGCAAAAGGTGACACCGGAATCGGCCGGTCCGGAGGAGCTGTCTCAGGTCTTGATCAATACGCAAAATGAATACTGGGCACAAACAGACCAGACCCATCACTGGTACGTTTTCGGCCACGGCGCAAAGCTTCTGGAAAAGGCCCTGGTGCTGGTTGAATCCAAAGGTATTGCCAGCCTGTCCCACCATGAATTCAGCTTCGTGGAGCCCCGCTCCAGCCTCGGCAGCCTGCTACCTCGTATAAACCGGCTCCAGGCTAAGTTCAACAAGAATATGAGCATGAAAAGTCTCGGCGCCAGAACCTTCCAGGCCCTCGACCTGGATGCAACGCGCAGAGGACTGCAGTTACATAGCAAAAGCTGGACTGCACTTGAAAATAACCTTAAACCGGCAAACACACTCCTAAACAATGTGAACAGGGCGATCACTCATTACGCGCAGAACCCAGCAGCGATTAGCTCAAACCAGGCTCACAACTTTGTGAGGTTGGTCAGTGAGTTGAAATCCAGAGTGAATTGGTAGGTAGTACTAGATGCGCATGACAACGCTTGGCATTGAGCACGCCGAATACATCCCATTTACATACAGTTCAATTAGCTGCTTCGATCTATCCGGCAATCAACTGATTTTTTCTGGTGAACCGTCTGAACCACACGAGTACCACCCCGGATACATTCCCCACACTTCGGATATTTACAATCACGATATTTACGAGCCATACATTTTCCCGGGGCTGGACCGCCCGTTTAATGGGAACCGCCCCCGTTACAGCTACTTGCATGTAGGATCAATCTTCTGGCGACATTTTGTTCCCTACGGTGAGCAAGTTGCGACACTCGGGTTCTGCCGAGTAAAAATCAATATTTGCTGGCCCGCCCCGGAACTACAGGTATCGCCCTCCGGCTTGCAAGATAAACAAGAGTTTGTGAATCGCGTCTTCGATATTACCAACACGAAAGAATTGGATCCGGAAGACTTCATTTATCCGCAAGAAATCAACGAGCTGATTCACCATAAACTCAAGGGCCGGCACTGGATACAATCTAATCACGGCAGCTACACCGTCGACCGGAGTTACTCGTTTTATACCCCATTCACCGATGAGCACCTGCTGGTGGTGTCATTACTCCCTGAAGGATATTGGAAGCCCGGCACCGAGCCACCACAGGAAGATCTCGAAAAAGTTTTCGTAAGCTTCTGGGACTTTATGGACAAACTGTCCATCATTGAAGATCCATCCCAATCGGACCGTGCACCGGGGATCGAAATGAAGGGAGAAACGCTGGAGCGGCATCTACTGCGGAAAAGCAACGAAGCCGCCGGGGCGGAACCAGAGAGCGGTGACTCACTCTGGTAGTCACCAAATAATTGAGGCCGCAATTGCGGCCTCAATTATCTCTTACTTTAAGATCAGGATTTCTTGGCAACCCCCAGCTCACCCAGAGTGCGCGCCATATCCTGGGCACTGGTGGCAGGCTTGATGTCCTTGTCGATCTTGGTGATGTTCCCTGCCTTATCGATATAAATGGTGACGCGTTTGGCCATATTCAGCACAGGCATTTTCACCTCATAGGCCGCTGCCACCTCACCCGAGGGGTCGCTCAACAATGGGAAATCGGCCTTCTGTTCCGCGGCGAACTTGGTGCTGTCCTCCACCTCGTCGGTGCTGGCCATAAAATAGGCTACATCGTATTCGCGAATCAGGTGGCCATTTTCCGCCAGAGATTTGCACTCGATGGTGCAACCTTTGGTGAACGCCTTCGGATACCAGGCGATCACAACTGCCTGTTGTCCCTTAAAATCAGACAGGGAATAGGTTTTTCCATCCGACGCCTGAAGGGAAAATTCCGGTGCCGGGCTTCCCACCTCCAATGCCAACGCCGGAACAGCGATTGTCAGCATACTCAGCCAAAGAAACAATTTTCTCACCTTACTCTCCTTAAACGATTTCAATTCCGCCGGGCGCTCGCGCCCACGAAAAGTGACTTGATATTCAGTTGCAGTTTCAGGCTTTTTAGCGCTGGCTTCAACGGGAAACGCCTCATAAAATGGCGCAATTTTGCGCAATCCGCATCAGGGAAAAGGGCACCAGGCAGTCATTTCATTGCCGCGCAGGGACAACACACAATAATTGATAGCCCCAAGCCCCTGACATGCCTGAATTCTCCGTTCGCCCAAACCTTACCCTGCGCCTGATTTGCGCCATCGCCTTGCTGACACTGGCCGCCTGTGGCGGCGGAGGCGGAAACGACGCGGTAGAAGACACAGAGTTACAGCCTCCCGCACCATCTTACGCTCCGGGAGACGATCTGGATTCGTCCGACGGCAACACTCCAGCCACCGGCAGCGGAGAATCACAAAGCCCGCTGAATCCCGGTGAATATGCCCAGCTGACTTCCTGCACGCCATTTGCCGGCAATAGCGAGGCCCCTTTCAAGGTGCTTTTTGCCAATCTGGATTCTGCTCCCTTCTTCAGTGAAATCGTGCAGGATGCCGTAACCAATCAGTTCCGCGCACTGACACCTTTCTCCGAATTCCAGAGCCAGTTTGCTTTCTACGAAATCGACCTGCCGGGCTTTTCCGCCCTGGGATGTACTCACAGGGACAAGGGCGGCTTCAGCTGTGACACTGAGCAGGTGCACCGAGCCATTTTAGAGCAGTGCGCCAGTGACGATATTCACGGTATTTTGAAGGTCGTTATCGGTGAAAGTGACTACGGTGCTTCCGGTGGCGAGATTATCTACGTTGCCAGCGACAAGGACTGGCTGAATATCGAAACCACCCTGCACCAGTTGCGCAACATCGTCATCCATGAGATTGGCCATAATTTCGGTCTCGCCGATCTATACGATAGCCCCATCAGTAATGACGGAATAAGTGCAGAGGGGTGGCCCAGCAAATTATCCAGAGAATGGGCAAATTTGGACGGACCTGGATGCAGCAAATGGTGCAATAGTTTCAAACCAGCATCCGAGTATGTGCAGTCCGCAAACGCTACCTGCCCGACGCTCACCGACAGAGCGAGCTGTACCAGTTATATGCGCACCGCAGATGGCACGTGTGAAACCGATGAAAATGGCAACTACAGTTGCTGCGGCTGGTCAGAGGATACCGTTGACGATTACTTCGGCTCTCAATGTACGCCGGTGTGGGGCTCTGAAAACATTGGGCAGGATTGCCTGCAGGGTACCGGCTGCTATTACGGCGGCGCCCACGGCAATAATTCCTGGCGACCGGTGCAAACCTGGGAGGACAGCATTATGTACGGCGCAGGACATTCCCAGTCATTCGACGCGGTATCGGAGCAGGCGCTGCGTGAGGCCATTCGATGCTGCGGCACCTCGGATGACAGCACAGCGTCCTGCGCAGCATTTCGCACGGAGTACGATACATTCCTTTTCGACTACCAGCCGTACAAAAATCGCCTGGGTTCCTGTGGCACTAATTAGGTAGGCGCACCGAAGGCGCGATCTAGACAGTATCGCAGGCCTGACACGCGGAGGCACCGCTGGAGCGGGGTCGGGGTCGGGGTCGGGGTCGGGGTCGGGGTCGGGGCCGAGAATGCGGCCGAGATTGCGGCGATCGACAAATTTTCGCATGGACCCTCGGTTTCGGGATAACATTCTCAGCAAACACCAATAACAAGCCTGCAGGGAAGGTCGATGCCCAAAAATTTTTCCGGATGGTCTCTTCCGCGATTTGCGCGCGCGACATGCGCAACTAGCATTCTATTTGCGTACCCACTCACAGCGCTGTCATTCTCACCCAGCAATCACAAGCATCTTACCTGCCAGGCCATACAGCACTTCCAAAGCCGTTGTGAGCAAGATAAAAATCTTACATCCTGGATCGATGCCTGTGCCGCCGGTGAGGCGTCAAAGGGGGAGGATGACCTGAGTATCCGCAGACTCGCATACTGGCACTTTTACGATAAGGAAAAAGCCCTCCCGCGGAGAGCAGCCGGTTTTGCGTCTCCGCGAATGGACTATCACCTGAGCAAAACCATTCGCGAAATTAACACTGCCGTCAATTCCGGCGACAAGGCTGGAATTTCCCAATCTCTGGGTGCCTTTTCCCACTACATACAGGATCTGGCAAACCCATCACACGTATTGCCGATTTATCACAGCACTTTCCAGAAAGATGAATTCGATGAGTACCCGCTGCCAATTGCGAACGCACTGGACGACAGCCTTTGCGAAAAAGTTGACGTTGAGTATCGATCCCTCACCGGTGACCGGAAAAAATCTCTAAGCATCAACCTGCTTCAGGATATCCCAGACAATATCGCCGCAGAAACTGTGATCAATTTATCCAGTGATTACTCTGCAACGATCAACAGTGAACTGAACAAGCGCACCTGGATTGATTTCTGGAAACCCTGTCATTACGACCAGTTCTGCGAATATTCGGATTCATTTCTCGGCAACAATTTCGGCAAGAGCGAGATTACCGTCACGCAGCCCGACTACCACAAGAAAGAGGCTCCCTGTAAACAGAAGAGCGTCTGCAAGGTAAATGTCGACTACGCGGAATATAACGCGTTTGCGCGGCAGCAAACCCAGCTCGCGGCGATCCACACACTGGTTGCGCTGCGGGTGATTGCAAATGTTGCCAGGATTGAAGAAAACCCGGTGAAACCCGATTGAGTGAGCAAGGTTTTCAAGGAGTTTCCGCTAGAAACCGATTAAACCTGGCCTCGATGCTTTCCGACGCTTGCGCGCGCCCCTTTGCGCGCAAAATCTCAATAACGGTTTCTGCCGTACACAGACAACCCGCGCGCTGATTGCGCCGCAGCGTGAAACGCGAGGCGCCGCCGACCTTGAGATCCACTCTCGGCACCTCGTGCAGGTACGGGCTGCGGTTATACATTTTACGCGCCTCCTGCCAGGTGCCATCGAGCAGGATAAAAACGTCGCACTCTGCAATCCCAAGGGAAGCGGTCTGGCTGCCGCCAACTTGCACCTCACTATCGGGATACAGTACCCCGGTACGCGACTGCGCCAGCAAAGCGAGCAATGTTGCATCCGGTTCGGTACGGTGCCACACAAGACGGCGCAGACTGACAGACGCATCTTCGCTACACACATCCAGCGCCAGCCGCCCGGTATTGGTTGGGCGCTCCAACTCGCGCTCGTGGGTGAGAAGGACTATCTGCACTCTCTATCTACGCTCTCTATCTACGCTCTCTACTGAACTTTCTGTCCGCGCGTCACCGTCCGCTCGTCACTGGATTTGCAGCGCGCGGGTGACGTCCAGCATACGGTTGGCGAAACCCCACTCGTTGTCGAACCAGATCAGCACCTTGACCAGTTTATTGCCGGCCACCCGGGTCTGGCTGGCATCGACGATGCCGGAGCGGGGATCGTGGTTGTAGTCGCAGGAGGCGAGGGGTTCTTCGCTGTAACCGAGCACACCGGAGAATCGGGTTTCCGCTGCGGTCTTGAGTACAGAGTTGACTTCGGCCTGGGTGACGGACTTTTTCAGCTGCACCGAGAGGTCGATGGCGGACACGTTGATGGTGGGCACGCGCATGGCCTGGGCTTCGAATTTGCCGGCCATGTCGGGGAGTATGCGCTCGATGCCGCGGGCGAGGCCGGTGTCTACCGGAATAATGGAGGATATGGCGGAGCGGGTTTTGCGCAGGTCGGTGTGGTGGTAGGCGTCGTTTACCGGCTGGTCGTTCATCGCGGAGTGGATGGTGGTGATGACGCCGGCTTCGATGCCGAAGGCGCTCTCCAGGGCGGCGATGACGGGGATGCTGCAGTTGGTGGTGCAGGAGGCGGCGGAGATGATGGTTTCATTTCCGTTGAGCGCGGTGTCGTTGACGCCGTAGACGATGGTGGCGTCGACGTCGCTTTGCGCGGGCTGGGAGAAGATGACTTTTTTGGCACCGGCTTTTAGATGCAGTTCGGCGCGCTGACGTTCGGTGAAGCTGCCGGTGCATTCGAGGACGATGTCGATCTGGGGATTGCGCCAGTCGAGGTCTTCGAGGTCTCGGTGATGGGTGACGGCGATCTGGTCGCTGTTGATGTGCAGGGTTTCGTTGTGCACTTCGACCTTGCCGTGAAAGCGGCCGTGAACGGTGTCGTATTTGGTGAGGTGCGCAATGGTGGCGCAGTCGGCCAGTTCGTTGATAGCGACGATCTGCAGCTGGTCGCGCAGGTTGGATTCGTAGAGGGCTCTCAGGACACTGCGTCCGATACGGCCGTAGCCGTTTATCGCGAGCCTTATTGGTGCTTGGTTGGGCATGTATTCCTCGGGCCTTGTCCACCGCCTTCGGTCAATGCTCTGGTCCCGTGCGGTGGCGGTCAAGCACCGGGCATAGGGTTTCGGAACCGCTGTGAATACATCCCTGTACGCTGCGTCGGCGACGTCCCTGTCGCCGACGCTTCCGAAACCCTATGCCCGGCACTTGCCCTTCTCGATAAGCCGCTGAACTACGTAAGCAGCTTACCTAGTAATTACTTCAGCAGCCCTTCGACAGCTTCAGTAACTTTCTCAGCAGTGATGCCGAAGTGCTTCATCAGGTCACCCGCCGGTGCGGATTCACCGAAGGTGTCCATGCCAACGATAGCGCCGTCGAAGCCGACAAACTTGTACCAGTAGTCCTTGTGGCAGGCCTCTACGGCTACGCGGGCGCGTACGCTGGAAGGCAGTACGGATTCGCGGTAGTCGGCGGGCTGGGCGCTGAAGGCTTCGGCGCACGGCATGGAGACGACGCGCACTTTGCGGCCGGACAGTTGGTCCGCGGCAGCAGTGGCGAGCTCTACTTCGGAGCCGGTGGCGATGATGATGGCTTCGGGTTCGCCGTCGCAATCACGCAGGATGTAGCCACCCTTTTCGACGTTGGCCAGCTGCTCTTCGGTGCGCGCCTGCGGGGCGAGGCCCTGGCGGCTGAAGATGAGGGCGCTGGGGCCGTCGCTGCGGGATACGGCCATTTTCCAGCTCACCGCAGATTCGGTGGCGTCACAGGGGCGCCAGGTCTGCAGGTTTGGTGTAGCGCGCAGGGCGGTCAGCTGCTCTACCGGCTGGTGGGTGGGGCCGTCTTCGCCGAGACCGATGGAGTCGTGGGTGTAGACGAAGATGACTTTCTGCTTCATCAGCGCGGCCATGCGCACGGCGTTGCGGGCGTATTCCATAAACATCAGGAAGGTCGCGCCGTAAGGCACAAAACCGCCGTGCAGGGCGATGCCGTTCATGATGGCGCTCATGCCGAATTCGCGCACGCCGTAGTAGAGGTAGTTGCCGCTGGCGTCGTCGGCGGTGACGCCTTTGGAGCCGGACCAAATGGTGAGGTTGGAGCCGGCGAGGTCGGCGGAGCCACCGAGGAATTCTGGCAGCAGCGGGCCGTAGGCGTTCAGGCTGTTCTGACTGGCTTTACGGGAAGCAATTTTCTCGCCGTCGGCCTGGCACTGTTTGATGTACTCGTCGGCCTTGGCGAGGAAGTCCGCGGGCAGGTCGCCTTTCATGCGGCGTACAAACTCTTCCGCCAGTTCCGGGTGGGCTTCTTTATAGTCTTCGAAGATATCGTTCCACTCGTCTTCCTGCTCGGCGCCTTTGGCGCGGCCGTCCCAGGCGTGGTACAGGTCTTCGGGGATGACGAACGGCTCGTGTTTCCAGCCGAGGGTTTCGCGTACCAGCGCGATCTCTTCGTCGCCCAGCGGCGCGCCGTGACACTCTTCGCGGCCCTGCTTGTTGGGGGAGCCGAAGCCGATCACGGTCTTGCAGCAGATGATGGTGGGCTTGCTGGTCTCAGAGCGGGCTTCTTCGATGGCGGCCTTGATCGCAGCCGGGTCGTGGCCGTCCACGTTCGGGATGACGTGCCAACCGTAGGATTCGAAGCGCTTGGGCGTGTCGTCGGTGAACCAGCCCTCCACTTCACCGTCGATGGAGATGCCGTTGTCGTCGTAGAAAGCAATCAACTTGCCGAGGCCCAGGGTGCCGGCCAGGGAGCAGGCTTCGTGGGAGATACCTTCCATCAGGCAACCGTCGCCCAGGAAGCAGTAGGTGTTGTGGTCAACCAGCTCGTAGCCGTCGCGGTTGAACTGGGCAGCGAGCACTTTCTCGGCCAGTGCGAAACCCACGGCATTGGTGATGCCCTGGCCCAGGGGGCCAGTGGTGGTTTCTACGCCCGGGGCGTAACCGTATTCCGGGTGGCCCGGGGTCTTGGAGTGCAGCTGGCGGAAGTTCTGCAGCTCGTGGATGGACAGGTCATAGCCTGTCAGGTGCAACAGGGAATACAGCAGCATGGAACCGTGGCCATTGGACAGCACGAAGCGGTCGCGGTCCGCCCACTCGGGGTTGGCCGGATTGTGTTTCAGATAGTCGTTCCACAGCACTTCGGCGATATCTGCCATACCCATGGGGGCGCCCGGGTGGCCGCTTTTGGCTTTCTGGACCGCGTCCATGGACAGGGCCCGAATGGCGTTAGCCTTTTCTGTGCGAGACGGAGTAGAAGACATAGGGATCTCTCGGTTTGGGATCTTCGGTTCATCAGATGCGCTGCGGGCCCGGCTCTGACGGCCAGCTTGCCGCGATTCCGTCGGCCGGAGGTTGTCGATGGCCGGCAAAACGGGGGCGTATTTTCCCGTAAACCCCCGCCGGGCGCAAAGGCCACGGGTTCAATTCTTTGCCGATGACAGCAACAATTTCCTAACAAATCGCAATCCCACTACCCATCGGCCCGTTCGCGCGGCGTTAGTTACATCTGCATCAAATTTTTTCGATACACCTAAATCAAAATATTTTGATATAGGTGTGCAGCGCTGCTAGACTCCGCGCCATGCTTGACTCCAGCCAACCGTCTGCGACGGGTGATGCCAACAAAGAATCACACGTCAGCGACCCGATCCCGCAACTGGCGGCGACCCTGAAGGCCGCCGGCGATCCGCTGCGGCTGGAGATACTGCGCCTGCTAAGCCAGGACTCCTACAGCGTGCTGGAGCTGTGCCGCATCTTCGAGCTGCGCCAGCCGGCCCTGTCACACCACCTAAAGGTGCTGGCGCAGGCGGGATTGGTGAGCAAGCGCCGCGAGGGCAACAACCTGTTCTACCGCCGCACCGCAGGCAGCGTGTTACTGCAACAGCTGTTCAGCGGCCTCGATCAACTGTCTCTGAGCGAGTCCCGCGCGGCCACCGTGGAGCAGATTGCTTCCGAGCGCGCCGAGGCCTCACGTCGCTTCTTCGCGGATTACGGCAACCGCTTCCGCGAGCAGCAGGAGTTGATCGCCAGTTATAGCGTCTATGGTCCACAGGTGGCACAGCTGCTGAAACCGGGGCGTCACGCGCTGGAAGTCGGCCCCGGTGAGGGTGAGTTTCTGGAGGAGCTGGCGAATCGTTTTGGCACGGTGACGGCACTGGATCTGTCGAAGACGATGCTGGAACGAGCGGAGACCTTTGCCGACGAGAAGGGGCTGCAGAATATCGAATTTGTCTGCGACGACACCCGCGCGGCGGCATCCCGCCCTGAAAGCGCGGACTGCATCGTGGTGAATATGGTGTTGCATCACACGCCGGAGCCTGCGCAGATTTTTCACGATTTACAGAAGTCCCTGAAGCCCGGTGGGCAGCTGCTGATTACCGAGCTGCACGATCACGGGCAGGATTGGGCGCGAGACGCCTGCGGGGACTTGTGGCTGGGGTTTGCGCCGCAGCAGTTAGTTGAGTGGGCCGCAGAGGCGGGCCTACAGAAAGGGCGCAGTGAACACAGTGCCCTGCGCAATGGTTTTCAGATTCAGATTCAGGAGTTTCTGAAGGTTTAATTCCGCAGGTAGCGGAACAAGGAGCGCCCCGGGGCGCAAATGGAGAGATCACATGAGTGAATACAGCATTTTTACTTCGGAGTCGGTATCCGAAGGCCATCCGGACAAAATTGCCGACCAGATTTCCGATGCGGTTCTGGACGCCCTGCTGGCGCGTGACAAGAACGCGCGGGTTGCCTGTGAGACGCTGGTGAAAACCGGTATCGCGGTAATTGCCGGTGAGATCAGCACCTCTGCGTGGGTGGATCTGGAAGATCTGGTGCGCAAGGTGATTACCGATATCGGTTACACCTCTTCCGCGGTAGGTTACGACGGTGAAACCTGTGGTGTGATCAATGTGATCGGCAAACAGTCGGTGGATATCGCTCAGGGCGTTGACCGGGTGAAACCGGAAGACCAGGGTGCCGGTGACCAGGGCCTGATGTTTGGCTACGCCACCGATGAGACCCCGACCTTTATGCCTTCCCCGGTGTACTACGCGCACCGCCTGGTAGAACGTCAGGCGGAAGCGCGCAAGTCCGGCCTGCTGCCGTGGCTGCGCCCGGATGCGAAAAGCCAGGTGACTTTCCGCTACGACGAAAACGGCAAGCCCTGCGCGATCGACGCTGTGGTTCTGTCCACCCAGCACAACGAAGAAGTCACTCAGGAAGACCTGCGCGAAGCGGTGCTGGAACTAATCGTGCACCACGTACTGCCGGCCGACCTGCTGCATGAAAACACCAAGTACCACATCAACCCCACCGGCAAATTCGTCATCGGCGGCCCCGTGGGCGACTGTGGCCTGACCGGACGCAAGATTATCGTGGACACCTACGGCGGTTCTGCCCGTCACGGTGGCGGCGCCTTCTCCGGGAAAGACCCGTCAAAAGTAGACCGCTCCGCAGCCTATGCCGGTCGTTACGTGGCGAAAAATATTGTCGCTGCCGGCCTCGCCAGCCGCTGTGAAATTCAGGTGTCTTACGCCATCGGCGTGGCCGAGCCCACCTCTGTATCCATCAATACCTTCGGCACCGGCAAGGTGAGCGACGAGAAGTTGATCGAGCTGGTGCGGGAAAACTTCGACCTGCGCCCCTACGCGATTTCCAAAGCGCTGGACCTGCTGCACCCCATGTATCAGCTCACCGCCGCCTACGGCCACTTCGGTCGCGAACCGTTTGAGCACAGCTACAAGTGGATCGATGCCAACGGTAAAGAGCAGGTGGAAACCTTTACCGCCTTCCCGTGGGAGAAGACAGACAAGGCCGAGACCCTGCGCGCACAAGCTGGTATTTAATTCATATTTTCGTCATTCCGGCGCCCGTCATGCCGGACTTGATCCGGTACGGAATCCAGCGCCACGAAACTGAATACCGGCCTTCTCCGGTATGACGGGGAAAAACTTCAAAGATTTAGGTAATGAACCAAATGAGCACCGAATTTAAAGACTTTAAAGTCGCCGACATTTCCCTGGCCGACTGGGGCCGCATGGAAATTGAAATCGCCGAAGGCGAGATGCCCGCGCTGATCACCCTGCGTGAAAAATACCGCGCAGAGCAGCCGCTGGCGGGCGCCCGCATCATGGGCTGTATCCACATGACCATCCAGACCGCGGTCCTGATTGAGACCCTGGTGGCCCTGGGCGCGGAAGTGCGCTGGTCCTCGTGCAATATTTTCTCTACCCAGGATCACGCCGCCGCGGCGATTGCCGCCTCCGGCATTCCGGTTTTCGCCTGGAAAGGTGAAACGGAAGAAGAATACGAGTGGTGTCTGGAGCGCACTATCGGCGCGGACGTGGCCGGCTGGCAGCCAAACCTGATTCTGGATGACGGCGGCGATCTTACCGAACTGCTGCACCGCAAATATCCGGAGCTGCTCGACAAATGTCACGGCATCAGTGAAGAGACCACCACCGGCGTACACCGCCTGCAGGACATGCTGAAAGCGGGCACCCTGAAAGTACCGGCGATCAACGTGAACGACGCGGTCACCAAGAGCAAGAACGACAACAAGTACGGCTGTCGCCACAGCCTGAACGATGCCATCAAGCGCGGTACCGACCATCTGCTGTCCGGCAAGAAAGCGCTGGTGATCGGTTACGGCGATGTGGGTAAAGGTTCCGCCGCTTCCCTGCGTCAGGAAGGCATGATCGTAAAAGTCACCGAAGTGGACCCGATCTGTGCCATGCAGGCGTGCATGGACGGCTTCGAGCTGGTTTCCCCTTATATCAACGGCGTAAACGACGGCACAGAGTCCTCTATCAACAAGGACCTGCTGGCGAATACCGATCTGATCGTCACCACCACCGGCAACGTCAATGTGTGCGACGCAAATATGCTGAAGGCACTGAAGTCCGGCGCCGTGGTTTCCAATATCGGTCACTTCGATAACGAAATCGACACCGCATTTATGCGCGAAAACTGGCAGTGGCAGGAAGTGAAACCACAGGTGCACAAGATCGTGCGCGATGCGGCCACCAACGACCACCTGCTGCTACTGTCCGAAGGCCGCCTGGTCAACCTGGGTAACGCCACCGGTCACCCGAGCCGCATTATGGATGGCTCCTTCGCTAACCAGGTGCTGGCGCAGATCCACCTGTACAACGAGAAGTTTGCCGATTTGCCGGCGGACCAGAAGGTTTCCGCGCTCTACGTAAAAGTACTGCCGAAGCACCTGGACGAGGAAGTGGCCAAGTACATGGTGGAAGGTTTTGGCGGTGTGATTACCCGCATGACCGAAGACCAGGCCAAGTACATCGGTGTTTCCGTGGATGGCCCCTACAAGCCGGAAAGCTACAAGTATTAATTGACCTCTCAGGTACTGGATGCCGGCCTGCGCCGGCATGACGATGCTCCGTCATCCCGGACTTGATCCGGGATCCAGAAAGCCGAGGGAATGGAACAGAATAATGAGTGATTTACGTATCAGCTTTGAGTTTTTCCCACCCAAGACCGAAGAGGGTCGGGAAAAACTGAAAAATACCCGCGAGGAACTGCAGGCCTTCGACCCCGCATTCTTCTCGGTCACCTACGGTGCCGGTGGCACCACCCGCGATACCACCGCAAATATTGTGTGCGAACTGCGCGGAAAGGGTGTTTCCATCGCGCCACACCTGTCATTTGGTGGCGACAATGAAGAGATCGTTCTCGGCCTGCTGAACCGCTACAAGGATGCCGGTGTCGATCGCATCGTCGCACTGCGCGGTGATATGCCGTCCGGTATGGGCTCCGTGGCGCAGCTGGTTTATGCCAACGAACTGGTGGCATTTATCCGCCGCCACACCGGTGATCACTTCCACCTGGAAGTGGCGGCTTACCCGGAAATCCATCCGGAAGCGGACAGCTATGATGCGGATATCCGTTTCCTGAAGGGCAAGTTCGAGGCCGGCGCGAACAGTGCCCTGACCCAGTACTTCTACAATCCGGATGCCTATTTCTACTTCCTGGATCAGTGTGAAAAGGCCGGTATCGATGCGCCGATCTATCCGGGTATCATGCCGATTACCAACTTCACCAATCTGGCGCGCTTCTCCCGCAACTGTGGTGCGGAAATTCCGCGCTGGTTGAAGTACCGCATGGAGAGCTTCAACAATCCGGAAGATGTGAAAAAGTTGGGACTGGAGATTGTGACGGATCTTTGTGAGACGCTGCTGGAAGGCGGCGCACCGGGGCTGCATTTCTACACCATGAATCAGGTAGGGCCGACGGCCGACATCCTGAACGCTCTGGATCTCGCCAACAAAGAATAAAATTAGCCCGGTGACAGCAATGTCACCGGGTTTTTCTTTTATAGGCTCAGTTATTGATTCAGCGCCTTGTTCAATTTCTGCGGACGTCCCAACCGCACATTGACCGGCTTGCCCTGGAAGTCGATCACCCGCACCACCAGCCTGCGATTCTGCTCTCTGCCCCGCTGGGTTTCATTGTCTGCGATCGGATCCGAATCACCCAGCCCGGTGGCCTCTATCCGCTCTGAATGTATCCCTCGCTCCAGCAGAAACTGTTTGACCCAGTTGGCCCGCCATTGCGACAGCTTGCGATTTTTGTCGGGATCACCGGCATTATCGGTGTGCCCTTCCACAACAATTTTCAGCGCGGGAAAGTCACGCATAATAATCAGCAATGCTTCGATGTCGGCGAGGGTGTCCATTTTTGGCGCGAAGCCGCCGGGTTCGAAGTCCACATTCAATACAAAGGTATCACCGCGCTCCCGAGCCTGGCCCATCAGGTAGCGGACCATATCGTCACCAAAAGGCGCAGCCTCGCGGGCACTCTTTTCGCCCACACCATTGCTTACCAGTTCGCCCGGATCCAACGAGTACTTTTTAGTGGGATCGGGGCAACCGGTGAGAAGCAGGGCACTGAGCAGAGCGCCAAGTGCCGAACAGTGACGCCGTAGCGGTTTGCGGAAAAAGACAGTAGGCATAAGAGCCGGCTCCTTCGAATGACTGCAATCTGATTCGAGTCGGTCGGGTGGCTGCATTCCGAAAGATCCTTGTAGTCAGCAGCCAGCAACTGCTTACGACAGACACTTTCGGTCGCTAGATTCTCTAGATACTAGGGTCGGGAGAATCTTTTCCCTAACCGGGCGCTCACGGCAGGAATACAACGGGGAATAGGGGGATTTCTGAGTTGACCGAGTGCACCCTAACCTAATCAAAATACCAAGAGCCTATTTTTTGCCCCCAGGGAGACGGCAATGAACAAACAGCTACTGCTTACCATCCTCGGGATATGCGCTATTGCGCTTTCCCTGGTGTTCGGCTCGCGGGTCACTGCACAGCAGATTGTGACGGTGGACCCCGGGGATGCCTGGTTGAATGCCAGCGAGGGATATCGGGAAACCGTGACCTGGCGAGTCGCCAGCAAAGGGGGTGCAGCGTCGCCGCGGGGGGTGTTTGTGAACCTGGACAACAACCAGGAACTGGCGGTGGTGGATCAGATTCTGGAGTTCAGTGGCGACCGCGGTGAGGTTACCGAAATCGTGCAGATATCTCCGGTACAGGCGCGCAGCTGGCACGCCAAGGGAGTGCGTCGCGTGGGCTATCGCCGGGTATTTGCGGGTGCCGCAGGCAGCCTTTCAAACCATATTCTGTTTGACCTGGATTCCAGCGGTCGGCTGGCGCAGGTGCAGGCCTCGCCACCCTCTCAGACGGTGAGCGGCAAGTCGCGCAAGCTGATGATGGCGTGGAATCTGGACAGCGATCTCGGTGAGATCCGTGCGTCTTCGGTGAGCGGACAGTTTATGGTGGGCGACCGGGTGATACACGAGGTATCGGAACCGCTGACCGCGGAGGCGGGCAAGCCGCTGCGGGAAACCGTGGAACTGCCCCAGGGACTGGTGAGCACTTTAATCGCTCAGGGTATTTACGAGGTCCGCTATACGCGCACCTTTGTGGATGACAAAGACACCCGCCGCAGCGCGTCGGTACAGGTGCGACTCACCGAGTAACCCAGACCGTAGTGCCATTGGCCTGGCGCCACCAGTGCGCTTTTATCAGCTGTCCCGTTTGCGGCGGGTCAGCTGGAACCAGAAGGCGCCCTCCAGCAGAAAACCCAACACCAGAAAAACGGCACCACCCGCGGGGATGCCAAAGACATAACAGGCAATCGCCGCGAAAAGGCATGCAAACGCGATCAGAATCCGTTTTAGTGTACTCATATCCCGTCGCTCCAATCTTTATAGTCAGTGATTAAAACCTGCTACTAAAAATAGTCCAGCAGCAGCTGCATATCATTGATAACCCGCGCCCCTTCCGCTTCGAGTTGCCGCGCACGGGTGCTATTGTGGCTGTAACCAATCACCGGCATACCCGCCGCCACCGCGGCCTTTACTCCGGCAATGGAGTCTTCCACCACCAGACAGTGTGCCGGATCGATATCGAACTGCGCCGCGCTGTGTAAAAACAGATCCGGCCAGGGCTTGCCGCGGCCAACGTCATCGGCACTGTAGATACGCCCGTCGAAATAGTCCCACAATCCAGTCTTATTCAATGTGATCTGCATCTTGGCGTGGGGGCCGGATGACGCAACGCAGGTTTGCAGGTCTGTGGTTTGCAGCTTATCCAATACCTCGTGGATACCAGACACCGCTTCCAGCTCGGTATGGAAGGCCTCGCGAATACGGCTCTCGGTGGCATTGAAATAGGACTGCGGCAACGGCCCACCGTAGCGGGTTTCGATATCCACAATACAGTCTTTCGAAGGTCGGCCACTGAACTGTTCATCCAGCTCTTCCGCTGTCGCCGGCATGCCGAGTTTGGTCATTTCCTCGGCCAGCACCCGGCAGACGATGCTTTCGCTGTCCACCAGTACCCCATCGCAATCAAAAATGACCAGCCGCGTATTCGACGCAAAACTATCCATCACACATCCACTTTTCGTTATTCAGGTCGCCGAGATCAGCAGAATACCGATCAACACCCCCACCGCGCCGGCCACACGCACAAAATTTTCATTGCCGTGCACGATACCCAGTACAAATTCCTTGGTGCGCTCATAGCCCGACTGCAGCGCGTAGGCGCCGATCACAATCAGGAATATACCCAGCACATTGAACAGGGTTCCCCAGCTGCGGGTATCAGAGATCAGCAGGAACACCATGCCGATCACTATGCGTGCCCAGCAGCCGAAATAAAACAACTGCGGATTCATCCGCTCGCCAATATCCCGCGCGATCTGCGGCTTGAGAATCACCAGAACAGACATGGCCGTAATAGCCACACCGATCAGCCAGACTAATGCTTTCATAGGTTCACCTTTTTTCGTGCCCGCTTATTCTGTGTGGATAGCGGTGTACCGGGAATTCTGGATTCCCGCATGCGCGGGAATGACGAGGCAGGGCTAAATATCGCCCCACTGGAACTGTAAAACAGACAGCGCTGCGACCGGCGCGGTCTCGGTCCGCAGTACCCGCGGGCCCAGACGCAGTGGGTGGAAGCCCTGCTGCAATGCCAGCGCAATCTCATCCGCGGACAGCCCACCTTCCGGCCCCACCAATAATAGCGCGGTATCCGGCCGCCCGGACTGCTGTTCCAGCTCCGCCAGTGTCGCCTCGGTGCGGTGGTGGAGCACCAGCTTCAGAGTATCGTCCTGTTTTGCCTGCTCAAGAAACTGCGGATACTTCAACGGCGGCAAAATCGCCGGCACCCGATTGCGCGCGCACTGCTCACAGGCACTGATCGCAATCTGCTGCCACTGCCCCAGCTTTTTCTGCAGCCGATCACCGGACAGCTTCACCTCACAGCGCTCCGTAAACAACGGCTGAATCCGCGCCACCCCCAGCTCTGTTGCCTTCTGGATCACCCAGTCAAAGCGATCCCCGCGAGAAATACCAATCGCCAGAGTAATCCCCAACGGCGACTCCCGATCATCCTGAACAAAGGCACCAAGCTTGACCCGCACCTTCTTCCCAGCCTCCATCAACTCCGCCGCATACTCCCCACCCAAGCCATCAAACAGAACTAACGGACGCCCTGGCCCCAGGCGCAGCACCTTCACCAGATGACGCGAAGCGGCTTCGTCTAGCTGGACTTCAGATTGGCCGGACAACGGCTCGGAGGAAAAAATACGGGGAATACGCAAAGGGAGTTCCGACTCTAGGAAAACATTGCGTGAAGGGTAATACAGGACAGGAAATGTTTGTAGGGCACTTCGAGCCCCAGAAAAGCTCTGTTTGGAGCCCGATGGCGGGGAAGCACCGGGTATTGGTTTTTGAAACCGAGCTAGGCGCCCCCCTGTGAACCCCCGCAAGCGGGCCCGGCCTCCAATCATAGATTGGCGTCGTTCGCCTGCGCACGAAGCGGTGCTTCGTAAACGCTTGCCTCACCCCTGGGCGCTGCGGCGCAAACATCCTGTTTGCGACGCTTTCAAAAACCAATCCCCGGCACTCCCCCTTCATTCCGTTGTTCGCGCTTCGTAAGAAGTAAAATGCGAAGCCCCTGATCGGGGCGGGGTGATTCGATACGGAACGATTGCCGATGAGGTTGTGGAGTATCGGATTACCCCGTCCCGATCAGGGGCGCCACCGGCCCCAAAAGAGCCCAGCGGCGCGCAGCCCAATCAGACGTTCTCGAAGCTAACCGGCAACTCCTCAGAAGCCTTTTCGCCTTTAAACTTGACCCGCAGCACCTCGATCACCTTATACAGGTTCGGCACCAGAATCAGAGTCACGAAGGTCGCACAAAGCACACCAAACGCCAGGCTCACCACCATCGGAATCAGGAACTGCGCTTGGATCGAGCGCTCGAACATAATCGGCACCAGACCGATAAATGTCGTAATGGAAGTCAGGATAATCGGACGGAAACGATCGCGCCCCGCCTGCACCACCGCATCCATCACCGCCAGCCCCTGCGCCCGCAGCTGATTGATCCGGTCCATCAAAACCAGGTTATCGTTCACCACAACACCCGCCGCCGCCAGGAAACCCAGCATCGACATAATGCTGATGTCATAACCCATCAGCAGATGGCCCAGAATCGCACCAAAGAACCCGAACGGCACCGCCGTCAGAATCAGCAGCGGCTGCGAATAGGAGCGGAACGCAATCGCCAGTAGCGCGTAAATGGTGAACAGCGACAGGATAAAGAACGCCAGAATCGCCGTGCCGAACTCCGCCTCTTCCTGCATCTCCCCAGCGGTCTTCAGACTGAATCCCGGGAAGCGCGCCTCCCACTGCTTCAGGTTCTCATCGCGCAGCTGCTTCAGGATCTCGAATGCCGGCGCCGAGCCCGGAATCAGCTCTGCGGTCACCTGCACCGTGCGCTCGCGATCGTTGCGACGGATGGTGGTGTAGCCCGGCACATACACCGCATCGGCCACCGCACTGAACGGCACCTCACCCTCGGCGGTGCGCACACGGATACGATCAATCTGATCCTCGTTGGCGCGCTCCTCCTGTGGATAACGCACCATCACCCGCACATCTTCACGGCCGCGGGGAATGCGCTGCACTTCCTCACCGTAGAAACCCTGACGCACCTGCTTGGCCACATCGGAGAGACCGATGCCCATATTGGTGGCGTGGGGTTTGAGCTGGATCTCGATATCCTGACGGGCGGCAATCAGGTTGTCGCGCACGTCGTACACACCAGCGAAGTTGTTCAGCGCCTCTTTCACTGCGTCCGCCGCGCGGCGCAGCTCCGCCATATCACCGGAAGCGGTGCTGAGGTTGAGGGACATGCCTTTGCCACCATCGTTGATGGTGTGCTGGATGTTCATCTCTTCCACACTGGCGGGCAGCTCACCCACATACTCGCGCCATTTCAGCGCCAGCTGTTCGGAGGTGACGTCGCGCTGCTCGCCATCGGTGAGCTGCAGCAGCACCGTCACGTTGCCGCGCCACAGGAACACCATGGTGTTTTCCACGAACGGAACGCCGCCGTTCAGGGCCAGCATTTCCGGGTCTTTGGCCAGCTTCTGGCCCGCGCGCTCGAATTTTTCCAGTACCCGTTTGGACTCTTCAAAAGACTCACCCTGGGCCATGGTAGTGCGCAGCTCCAGCATGTCGGACGGGACCTGCGGGGAGAAGGCGGAACCGATATAGCCGCCCTTGAACACCGCAAACGACAGGATCAGTGCGACGAAGAAAATCATCACGGTGGTGCGGCTGTTGCTGAGGGACTTCTCCAGCAGCGGCATATAGTACTTGTCGCCAGCCTGTTGCATGGCCTGGGCAAACTTGCCACGCACCGCCTGCAGTTTTTTGCCAACGCCGGAAGTCGCCTTTTTCTCCGGCTTCAGGTTAACCAGGTGCGCGGGCAGGATCAGCAGGGATTCCACCAGGGAGAACACCAGACACAGCAGCACCACCACCGGCAGCGCCATCATCATCTGCGAGGTCACCCCGGGCAGGAACAGCATGGGTACGAAGAACACCATGGTGGACACCACCGCAAAGATCACCGGTGCGGAGACGGTTTTCACCCCCGTTTCCGCGGCCTGAAGCCCGGTCTCCCCGCGGTCGTGGGCGGCGTGCACCGCTTCCCCGACGATAATCGCATCGTCCACTACGATCCCGAGAATCATCAGGAAGGCGAACAGCGACAGCATATTCAGGGTCACACCTGTCACCGGCAGCAGCCAGAAGGCGCCCATAAACGCGGTGAAAATACCCACCGTTACCCACACCGCCAGCGCCGGGCGCAGGAACAGCATCAGCAATACAAACACCAGCGCGAGACCGGTGACCGCGTTCCAGAACAGCATGCTCATGCGGCTTTCATAGGCTTCGGAGAAATCGAACCAGGTTTCGAACTCCATCCCCGGCGGCAGAGTTTCGCGCGCTTCCTTCATGAACTCGCGGATCGCTTCGGCGGTGGCCACCACGTCCAGCGGCTCGCCCTGCATGACCCGCAGGTTCATGGCAGACTCGCCGTTGAAGCGGATGATGGATCCCTCTTCCTCAAAGCCGTCGTTGACTGCGGCCACATCGCCCAGCAGCAACTGGGTGCCGTCGGCGCGGCTCAGCAGCGGGATGCGCTCGAAGTCCGCCTGGGTATAGGCCTGGCCGCGAGTCTGTACCTGGATATCACCGCGGTCGGAACGCACACGGCCCGCCGGCAGGTCGAGAGAAGAGCGGCGCACCGCATTGGCCACATCGTCAAAGGTCAGGTTGTAGCGGCGCAGATTGACTTCGGAAACCTCGATGGACACTTCATCCGCGCGGTCACCCCACACATCGACACGACGCACACCGGGCAGCAGCATCAGCTTGTCGCGCAGGTCCAGCGCGGTCTGCTTCAGCTGACGGTCGGAGACGGGACCGCCGATGGCGATCATCATCATCTGCTGTTCCCACTCTTCCAGCGCGATCACCGGGCGCTCGATGTCCGAGGGGAAGGTACTGATGGAATCCACCTGCACCTTGATGTCGTTCAGCAGGCGCAGCTCGTCGTAACCCTCCTGGGACTCTATGCGCACGGTGCTGTGGCTGCGGGCGGACCAGGAGTTGATCTCCTTGATGCCCTTCACCTCGGCGATGGCCTGCTCGACCCGCAAGGTCACCTGCTGCTCCACTTCCGCGGGGCCGGCGCCGGGGTAGCTGATGTCGACCTTGACGATGCCGGGGTTGATGGCTGGGAACACCTCGCGGCCCACGTGGGAAATACCGAAGATGCCGCCGATGATGATCATGATCATCAGCAGATTGGCGGCCTTACTGTTGCGGACGAACCATCCGATGATGCCTTGCATGATCAGTGGGCCCCCTGCGCGGAAGCGGTGGCACCGCTGCTGTCGGAGTCTTCATTTTCCGCGTCAGCCGCCGGGGCTTTTTCGCCCAGCATCAGCCCGGAGGGCTTTTCGTTCAGCGGGTTCGGGGTCAGCACCATGCCCTCGCGGGAATAGCCGAGGCTGGAAATCACAACTTTTTCACCGGTGGCGAGATTGCCGCGCAGCCACACCTGGTCGCCCACCGCCTGCAGCAGCTGCATATCGCGGAAGCCCAGCTGGTTTTCCTCGTTCAGCACCAGAATATGGCTGCCTTCGTGCAGGGCCTGGCGCGGCAGCACACTGATGTCGTCGTAGGTCTTGCCGGCAATCTGCGCTTCTACAAACAGGCCGTTGATCAGCGGCGCTTCGCCGGCGTAGGGATTCTGAATCTGGGCTACCGCGTAAACGAAGCGGCTATTCGGGTCGATCGCCGCCTCGGTGCGCACAATCTGGCCGCGCCACTCGCGCTCTTTACCGGCCAGATTGGCGGCAACCCGCACCGCCGGGCCATTCTCGATGGCGCTTCCCAAAGGCAGCTCCAGCAGGGACAGCTGATGGTCGGTCAGCGGCAGGCGCACTTCCGCCACACCGGTGCTGTGAATGCGCGCGAGCTTGGTGCCCGGAGTCACGTACTGGCCGATATCCACCAGGGTCTCCACCACGCGGCCGGCGAATGGCGCCTTCACCCCGGTGCGCTCCAGGTCCAGCTTGGCCTGATCGCGATCGGCTTTTGCGGCCGCGAGGCCGGCTTCGGCGGCGGCCAGCTGCGGCTCGCGCAGGAACAGGCTATTGGCAGTCTTGGTGCCCAGATCGCGCCACTCGCGTTTGGCCTGCTTGGCCATACCCTGCTCCTGGGCCAGGGTCGCGGCGGCATTGGCCACCTGGGATTCGGCGCGGGTCAGGGCGTGACGGTAATCCGCCGGCTCGATCTGGATCAGGGAATCCCCCTGCTTGAAGAATCCACCGGGTACAAAAGCGTCGTTCACGCTCTCGATCACCCCGCCCACACGGGCCACCACCTCAATCTCGTGGCGCGCACGCACGGAGCCCTGGCTGGGCACCAGCAGGGTCTGGCGGCCGGGGGTTGCATAGACCACATCGGCCACCGGCGGCAGCGCCGCTTCTGCAACTTTTTCCTCAGGTTTGGGGGCCAGAAGAGTCACTGCGGCTACAGCGGCCACGCCCACTACAGCAACAATTCCCAGAACCTTATTTTTACCGGAGCTTTTTTTCGGAGAATTCACAGGTATTTCCGTTGATCAAAATTTAACTAGTTGCGCATTCTACAGGGCTCGCACCACTTTGGAACCACCCCCGGCTGCAGGCCGTCGCAGCAGAATGCAGCTGACCGCAAATGACCATTGGGGCCGATTTCCTGCCAGCCTTTCATGGCGTTTTCAATCTTGGTGACCGGCGCCGCATGGCCCATAATGGCCGCCCTTTTTTGTGACCGACACGAGGGATTGGACAGGGGAATCTCCTGCACTATCGCCTGCGCCGGTCATTCGCGCGCCCATTTCTATGACCTGATCCGGCGCCGCCGTCGAACGGATGAAATACCGATGACTCACCAAGTGACTTTCTGAGGAAGCAGATAACAAGATGTTGGATATCAACGCCCGTATTGCCGAAGAACTGAACGTGCGCCCACAACAGGTGGCCGCCGCCGTAGGACTGCTGGACGAGGGCGCCACGGTGCCGTTTATCGCCCGCTACCGGAAAGAGGTCACCGGCGAACTGGACGACACCCAGCTGCGCACCCTGGAAGACCGCCTGCGCTACCTGCGCGAGATGGAAGAGCGCCGCGCCGCGATCCTCAAAAGCATCGACGAGCAGGGCAAGCTGACCCCGGAACTGGCGCAGCAGATCAACGCCGCCGACACCAAAAACCGCCTCGAAGACCTCTACCTCCCCTACAAGCCCAAGCGCCGCACCAAAGGCCAGATCGCCATCGAAGCGGGCCTGGAGCCGCTGGCCGATGCCCTCTATGCCGATCCCACCCTGAACCCGGAAGAGGAAGCGCAGAAGTACCTCAACAGCGACAACGAAGACGCCGCCCTGCACGTCAAAGACATCAAGGGCGCGCTGGACGGTGCCAAGTTCATCCTGATGGAGCGCTTCGCCGAGGACGCCGAGCTGCTGGGCAAGCTGCGGGATTTCCTGAGCCGCGACGGCCAGGTGAAATCCAAGCTGCTGGACGGCAAGGAAGAGGAAGGCGCGAAGTTCCGCGACTACTTCGAATACGCCGAGGACTGGTCCAAGGTGCCGAGCCACCGCGCACTCGCCATCTTCCGCGGCCGCAACGAAGGCATCCTGGCAATCAATCTGGGGCTGGAGGGCGACGAAGAACGCGCACCGACCCAGGCCCATCCCTGCGAGGCGATGATCGCCCGCCATGTGGAAATCGAAGACCACGGCCGCGCCGCGGACAAATGGCTGGGCGAAGTGGTGCGCTGGACCTGGCGCATCAAGCTGCTGACCAGTCTGGAAACCGACCTGCTGGGCCAGCTGCGCGAGAAGGCGGAAGAGGAAGCCATCAAGGTGTTCTCCCGCAACCTGAAAGACCTGCTGCTGTCCGCCCCCGCCGGCCAGAAAGCCACCATCGGCCTGGATCCGGGCCTGCGCACCGGCGTTAAGGTGGCCGTAGTGGACGCCACCGGCAAGGTGCTGGACCACACCGCCATCTACCCGAACCCGCCGCAGAACAAGCTGGCGGAATCCGCTGCGGTGGTCGCCACACTGGCCAAGAAATACGACGTGGGCCTGATCGCCATCGGCAACGGCACCGCCAGCCGCGAGACCGACAAGTTTGTCGGCGAGACCATCAAGCAGTTCAAGCTCACCGCACAGAAGGTGATGGTGAACGAGGCCGGCGCCTCCGTGTACTCCGCCTCCGAATTCGCCGCCAAAGAATTCCCGGATCTGGACGTAACCATCCGCGGTGCCATCTCCATCGCCCGTCGCCTGCAGGACCCGCTCGCGGAACTGGTGAAGATCGAACCCAAATCCATCGGCGTGGGCCAATATCAGCACGACGTATCCCAGTCTCAGCTCGCCCGTTCACTCGATGCGGTGGTGGAAGACTGTGTGAACGGCGTCGGCGCCGAGCTGAACTCCGCGTCCGCACCACTGCTGACCCGCGTGTCCGGCCTGTCCGCCTCCATCGCCGCCAACATCGTCACTTATCGCGATATGAACGGCGCTTTCAAAAGCCGCGCCCAACTGAAAGAAGTACCGCGCCTCGGGCCCAAGGCTTTCGAGCAGGCCGCGGGCTTCCTGCGCATCAACAACGGCGAAGACCCGCTGGACCGCTCCGGTGTGCACCCGGAGTCCTACATCGTGGTGAAACGCATCGCGGAAAAGAACGGCCGCGAAATCAACGGCCTGATCGGCGACTCCGCCTTCCTGCGCCGCCTGAATCCCGCGGACTACACCGATGAAAAATTCGGTGTACCCACGGTCAAAGACATCATCAGCGAACTGGAAAAACCCGGCCGCGACCCGCGCCCGGAATTCCGCACCGCCAAGTTCGAAGACGGCGTCGAGGAGATCAAAGACCTGCGCCCCGGCATGGTTCTGGAAGGCACTGTCACCAACGTCACCAACTTTGGTGCCTTTGTGGATATCGGCGTGCACCAGGACGGCCTGGTGCACATCTCCGCTCTTTCCGAGAAGTTCGTCAAAGACCCGCACGAAGTGGTCAAGGCGAACGACATCGTCAAGGTAAAAGTGATGGAAGTAGACGTCGCGCGCAAGCGTATCGGCCTGTCCATGCGCATGTCTGACGAGCCCGGTGAACAGGGTAGCGGCGGCGTCAAGAAAGGCGACCACCGCGAGTCTCGCCAGGCGACCCGCCACAACAACCGCAGCCGTCAGCAACAGCAGGGCGGCGGCAACGGTGGCCGCGGCAGCATGGGCGACCTGCTCGCGGCGGCGATGAAGGGGAAAAAATAATTTTTTCCCCTTCACAAATAAGGATGGGCGGTCACTGGCCGCCCATTTTTTTGCCTGGATCCAGCCGATAAACATCGGTCGCGATGATGGACCACCCGAGCCTAATTCATGGCTCGATTTTCATGCAATACCGGAACGGGCCTCGGCGCTTCGCTTCCGTTCTGCCGAGTAGCTCAAGCGCCGCCACAAATACTCGACAGGGCCAAACTGAAACCTGCTCAGCCAGAATCGTGCGAACAGGAACTGGACCAGCAAAATTCCGATGCCAAAAAAGACGATCGAATAAAAGGGCAACTTCCCCATCAACCCGAAGCCATAGGCATAGAAAAGTAGCACACAAGAAATGCTTTGCATCAGGTACATCGTCAACGCCATCCGCCCCACATTCGCCAAACTGCCGAAGCTGGCACCCGCACGCCATAGACGGTAGAACAGCGCCATATATCCCAGCGCCAGAACGATACACCCACAGTGGTAAATCACACCCTGAACCAGTCCCAAACCACCCAAAGAAAACGGACTACCTGTTTCATACTTGATATACGCATAGCCCAGATTCAACAGGGCCCCCAGGCCCAGCAAACAGAACACACTGCGCCAACTGGGACTAGACGCATTCCCTTGCAGATATAGACGAACCAGATAAATACCCAGTAAGAACTGCCCCAGAACCTGAAACGGGCGCCCTGTTTTCAGATACGACATAGCGCGGGGAATCGCACTCAATACGTTCCCCCAAAACACCTCCTCAGCACCACCACCTGCCCGCAATGCCAACAGGCTTACCCCCTGGTATCCCAACCATTGCCGGAGGGCATCCGCCGCCGATTTCAGCGCGCTCCAAAAGGGATGCGTATGTGAAATTGCCAGGACAACGTGAATAACCAAAGGAAAGATCAGAAGCACCACTATGCACGGCATCAGCAGGCGATTCTCAAGCCGCAGAAACAGGAGAAGACAGACACCAAGAAGACTGTACAAGGTCAGAATATCCCCATGCCAGATCAGGTACATGTGGGATACTCCGAACACAAACAGAATTAGCATACGCCGCAGCCAGAATACTGGAAACGTTTGTCGATGGCTCTGAAAGCGGGCGTACTGCAACCAACAACCGGCGCCAAGCAACATGGCAAAAATACTGTAAAACTTCCCTTCCACAAAAAAATCGATCGCAAACAAAACAGCCCGATCAATCCCGGGCAACGCCTGAACCTGAGAAAAACTCAAAGAGTAGAATCCGGTGAAACTCACCAGGTTGGCAAAAATAATCCCGCACAAAGCAAAACCACGCATTGCATCGAGCAGAACCACCCGATCCTTTGTCGGCTGCATGCTTCCAGACATTGTCACGCCTCCACCAATGCGGTTTGATGATCTATTTCTCTGGCCTCATAGTCTAAATTCCGGTTGTGGTAAACACCGTGGCGCTGCCAATCCATCAGGCACCAATCCAGACAAAGATCACTTACCGAGTCGATTACTTTTGGACAAAAATTCGATACATCTCTGGCATTTTTATGCGCCGAGAACACCGGCTCCAGATACCGGTATCCCAAATCAGCGCCGATAAAAATACAGGGATCATCCGCTGCTACAGTGTTCGCACACCATTGCGCCACGGTATAACAGGAACCCGTTGACAGGCCGGAGAAAGCTGCATATTTCTTTAATAGCTCGATGGACCCGTGCCGACTGTAATCAAAGGAAATCCAGTGGATATAATCGTATAGATTCGCACGAACATTCCTGAATGGTATTGAGCTGCCTATACCTGCGATAATAATATCTGGATCTTCTACATGCTCGGAATTGAACGTCACACTGCCAAATGGCTGTACACCATGAAGGCACACCTCCCGGCCCATCTCTCGCAAATATCCCGCCGTCGCACCTGTTGAGCAACCCGACCCCACTCCACCCACCAGGGTAAGCTTTTGCTCTGAAAAGTTCTCCGCCAAAAGCCGGGCAAACTCCCGATAACCCCGGTAATGAATACTGTCGTGGTACTGCTGCATCCAGTGCACATCATCGCGCTGCTGTAATATTTGCTGTATGCGCTGCACCCGGTTATTTTGATCCATCTTCAGATTGGGCGCAGAAGCTGCAGGTTCAACCGTTGCCCCAAGAACCTCGAGCTGTAGCTTGAGTGCCGGATCAACAGTTTTCGATGCAACGATGTGGCAGTTTAGCCCGTATTTATGACAGGCCAACGCCAGCGCATAAGCGTATATGCCACTCGAGCTGTCGAGCAGTGTTTGTCCCGGCGCCACAACTCCGCTTTCAAGCAGGTTCTCGACTGCCGCAAGGGTTGAATACACTTTCATGGACTCAAACCGGGCAAAGTAGAGGTTTCCTTTCAGATGTACCAGATCGGGCGTTTTTATAGCTTCAGAAATATGTGTGTGGATCATGCGCGAATCTCTGCAAACTGACAGTAGCCACCGAGCTCCCGGTAAAACTCTGCCACTCTCTGAAACACATCGACAGGCGGTGGCTGGCAATAAAGCAGCCCTACCACCGATCCGGTGTGCGCCACAATGACGCCCTCCGCTGAAAAATCCGACTGCGCGCTAAAAATTGACTGAAAGTGGGGCTTCGGGATCACTTCATTCGAAAGCTCCGCACTTTTTGTTGAGACATGACACATTGCTTTGATGTCTGCCGATGAAAGTGCAAGTTCCGCGCTTTGAAAGAGATCCCGGTAGTGACTGTAATTACTTTTGTAGAAATCGACCAAAAGCGACTTGGTACCATTGGTATCCAGGGTCGCTGTCTCGTGCATGTAAAGCGCGTATAACGAAGGAATTTTATCGAACTGATGAATGACTTTGTGATTTGAGCTGCAGAATAGGGACAGCTGACTCAAGAACACGGCGTCCGATCGCTCAATTTTCGCCAGAATCCGTATCACCTCATCGGTCGTCAGTGGGTGCTGAATATAATTCGCAGCACAGCGCAATATTGCCACAATATCTGCCGTAGAACTGGCCATGCCTCTTGCAACTTCCAGATCACTGGTAAAGGACCAGTAACCGCTCGGCCAGATCACTTCATGATCCCGACAAAACAGGTCCAGCGCGTGAAACGCATTCACACGCTCAGGCGTCGCCAGTCTCTGATCCTGCAAACTGCTAAAGCCCGTTTCACATGGCGTGAAATACGCCCAACTATATTTTGGGATCAATGACGAAACCACCACGATTTCATCGGCATCGTCCGCGGCTGGTCCCTGGAACAATTCTCCGAGCGCTCCACGGCAAACGCCAACAAATGGTTTCCGCCCCTGGACTGCTCCTCCACCCGAAACAGTTTTATTCCGAGAATTAAAATTGGCCTGATATTCATTCAGCATTTGGCGCAAGTTCCCTCTTGTCGATTCCGGGTTGTCTGAATGCCCCGCTTGATGTTACGGTATAACACAACCGATAAGCTAATTAAAACCAGAATAGGATTTTTTCTGGTCGCTCACAAAGGGAATTCCCATGGCACACTTGCTTCTGATTGAGAACTGGGTTGAGGGTACCGGCAGGCTTTTCCCAAAAGCCATTCGTGATCTTGGTCACACATTCACATTTATCACCCGAAACCCCAGCCACTATCTGGACGAGACGTCCCAGAAAATGCATCCCATATTTTTCTATGCGAAAAATATTCTTACCGCCGAAACCAACGATATCGACGCACTCATTGCGTTCCTCTCCATTCAGCACCAGGCTCTGAAGTTCGACGGTGTATTAACAATCTGTGACTACTATGTTGATACCGTGTGTCAGGTCGCCCGCGCTCTAGAATTACCCCAGTCATTCTCCTCCAATGTCAAAACCATCCGACGCAAGCACCTGGTCCGGAAAACACTCGAGCGTGCGGGGTTACCCAACCCCAGGTTCAGCGCCTGCAATGACTGGTCCAGCACACGGGCAGCGGCTGTCGACATTGGCTATCCCTTGATTGCCAAACCCTCCGACCTGGCATCCAGTGCCTATGTACAGCTGGTAAAAAATGAAGATGAGTTACGTGTCGCGTATGACAAGCTGACGAGTTTTACCCATAACTTTCGCGATCAACCAAGAGATACCATCTGCCTGCTTGAGGAGTACATGGATGGCCCAGAAGTGAGCGTGGAAGCGATTACGCATCAAGGGAAAACATCGGTCTTAGGGATAACGGACAAATCCGTGACCGGGCTGCCATATTTTATTGAAGACGGGCACATGTTTCCGGCAGATTTACCCGAAGAAAAATCCGTGGAAATCGTTAATTTTGTGCGGGCAACGCTGGAAGCTGTTGGTCACGATCACGGAATCAGTCATACCGAAATAAAACTGACATCCAAAGGACCGAGATTAGTAGAGATCAACCCCCGCCCCGGCGGCAACTACATTGTCGAACTTATCCAAAGGGTGACCGGTATTGACCTGCTCAACGTGCACATCGAGCTGGCACTCGACAGGGAACCAGATCTCTCCAGCCTGGAGAATATTCAGGGAAGTGCTGCCATCAAATTCCTGGTCCCTCAATCCCGAGGAAAACTGATCGCGATCAATGGTGAGGAGCAACTGAAGAACTGTGCAAACGTGCAGAGATGGACACTGAAGCAAGCTCAGTCTCAAGACATTTACCCGCCAATTGACAATGCCTGCTACCTCGGCTTTGTCATCACACACGATGAGAGCGGCAATAAAGCCCGAGACTATGCAGAACAGGCAATCATGCGACTCACGCCTGATATTCGAGTAGAGGCGGAAGCCTGAGTCATGACATATAAATCACAGAAAGAGCTTCCCGTTGACAGTCTGATCACACGGGTTTTACAGGGGCAGTATGAACTGGATGCACATCAATGCTCCGTAGCCGGCGCATTTGCCGTCCGACAGTTCACTAAGTTTTCCGGCGCAAGCCACCGCTACCGAAATTTTTATCTACTCCTGCGCGTAGGATCGGCTTTTGGCGGGTGCTGTGTTGAAGCTGAGCAACTGGATAAAATCGATACAGAATCGCTTGCCGGTATCAACCTGGCTAACCTACTTGAGTGCGCGGCACTGCCGGTACGTATCGCTGCACTCGACGCCTATTTTGCACTACTGAAGCCACACCGCGACCAGCCACAGGCAACCAGAGTTGAACTGCCCCAGGGCACACCATACGAACGAGCAATCGCACGAGACCGGGCTATTGTCAGCCTGCAAGCTGTGGAAGCAGATGAAAATGTCGGGCTTATCGGTGTGGTCAATCCGATTGTGGAAGAAATTGAAAAGCGAGGTGCACAGTGTCTACCCTGCGATTTCAATATGACACGCACCAGCACAGGGATAAATGTGACCCGGGATATGGATCCGGTCTTACGTCGCGCCGACCGTCTGATTGTGACCGGCATGACCCTTTCCAATGGCTCGTTTGACACAATTTTACAGGCTGCCAAAGAAAGGAATATTCCACTATTGGTCTATGCACAGACGGGCAGCGCTATTGCGCCGCAGTTTTTGGGCAGTGGTGTAAGCGCTGTTTGCGCTGAGCCATTTCCCTATTCACAGTTTAGTGCGGAGCCAAGTTCTATTTATCTGTATCGCGCAGATTAGATATGTCACAACACGTCCAACCGTACTCCGATCATCCGGGCCCGCATAAATCAAGCTTGCGTTGGCTGCTGGTGTACACCTTTTTTATGGTGGTCGGTTTCAGCATGGTCATCCCGCTGGTGGCGGTGCACTTCGTCAGCAACCTGGGTATGGCAACCGCAATCGTTGGCATCGCACTGGCTGTCAGACAGATCGTTCAGCAGGGGCTGACCATTGCCGGAGGTTTACTGAGTGATAAGTTCGGCATCAAACCAATGATCTGTATTGGCGTGTTGGTGCGAGCCTCTGGCTTTGCAGTTTTGGCCACAGCCTCTGAGCCTGCCGGTCTAATACTGGCAATGACACTCTCGGCTTTAGGTGGCGCCCTGTTCGAAGCGCCCTACCAGGCTAGCATTGTAGCCCTTACTACAGAAGAAGACCGAGCGCACTATTACCTTCTGAGCAATTGGGTCAGCGGTATCGCCACAGCACTCGGACCACTTTTAGGTATAGCACTCCTACAATTTAATTTTGAGGTCGTTTGTTACGTTGCCGCACTATGTTTTTTGGCGAACAGCCTGATTGCTGCCGTATTTATCCCCACTTGTCGCCCGCAAGAAGCCAGAAATTCGAGCATTAGCAACTTGGCATTGGTATTAAACGACAAACGATTTGTCTTTTTCACCATGTTCATGATGGGTTACTGGTTTACGTCCGTACAGTTCAATCTCAGCTTTCCACTTTGGGCTGAAAAATTGAGTGCACATCAGGAAAGCGTCGGATTCATGTATGCCATGAGTGCAGTAATAACGATACTTGCCCAATATCACCTGGTAAAAAGACTGGAACGGAGGTTCAGCACTCTACAGATCTTCCTTACAGGTCTTCTCATTATGTCGCTGACCTGCGGTGCTATCGGGTTTGCAACCAGTTTCCCGGTCTTTTTGGGGTTGGTGGCTATTTACACGTTCGGCGTTCTGATGACGCGGCCCACTCAGCAAACTATCACGGCCAGCCTCGCAAACAAAAATGCGCTGGGCAGCTATATGGGATTCAGTTCTTTAGGGCTGGCTGTTGGTGGCGGACTGGGGAGTTGGCTTGGCGGGATACTTATCGATACCGCCCGTCTGTATCAACTCTCGGTATTGCCCTGGTTAACCTACAGCTTAATCGGACTAATAAGCACCCTCCTGCTATTTAAGCTGATCAGCAAAAACCAAACCGTAAATTCCCCTACCGGAAATACTGCAAGCGCTTAGCGCAATTTATCCCTTCACCAAAACCTGGTTCAATATTATGAATATCAATACTGGAATACGCTTGCGTTATTGTGCATTGTTCTCATCCATCGTCTTTGCCGGTTATGTGCAAGCAGCAGACGAGTCGAAGGTGGAGAATGTCGAACCATCAGACATTGAAGAGAGTAAAGCGATCGAGCACATGGTTGTCTTCGGAAGCCCTGTGGGTAATCTCGGCCTGAATGAGACTTCCACTACATCGAACCGCCTTGGCCTCACCGCAATGGAGACACCAGCCACCATTGAGGTTATTGATGCAGAAGTGATGCGCGCACGAGGATACACCAAGCTTTCAGATTCTCTCGCGAACCTACCTGGCGTGGTGACTGGTGAACAGCCCTCCGCGCCCTCGACTTTCTCCATGCGCGGTTTTACCCGCGGCCAGATTACGGTATTGCGTGACGGATTGTGGATAGGGCCCAGCACCATGGTGATGCGTCCGCAAAACACCTTCAATTTGCAGCGCGTGGAAATCCTACGTGGCCCAGCATCCGTGTTGAATGGTATCGGCTCCGTGGCGGGCACCGTAAACGCGATCACCAAATCGGCATCCGCGGATATGGATCAGGGCGCTAACCTGCAACTTGGCTACGGTAGCTTTGACAGTCAACACATCGGGGTTGGCAGCCAGGGGGAGATCAAAGAGGATCTCTGGTACACCCTGGATTTGAGCCACTACGACAGCGAAGGCTATGTGGACCGCACCAACGCCGAATCCAACAACCTGACTGGCAGTGTGTTCTGGGAAGCCAGCGATAAGCTCAACTTCAAACTGAGTGCTGACTACTTGAAAGACGACGCCGGCAGCTACTACGGTACCCCGCTGGTTCCACGATCGGCCGCGCGCGACCCTCTAGATGTTATCCAAACAGAACGCGATGAAGTTATCGATGGCGCAATGCGCACTGACAACTACAATGTTGCCGATGCCTATGCTGAGTCAGACCAGCTTTTCCTGCGCCTGGACAGCGAGTGGAAGATTAACGACAACATGCGCCTACAGCATACCCTGTTCAAGTTCGATGCCGACCGTGCATGGCAGAATGCCGAGGGTTATGTGTACTGTACCGATGTGGTGGGGACCTGCACTCAGCAAGGTGAAGTACAGCGCTATTACGGCTACTTTATTCTGGATCACGAGCAGGAAGTACTCGGAAGTCGGCTAACACTCAATATCGATTCAGAGTTCAGCGGTGTCGAAAGCCGCTCTGTATTCGGCATTGAGAATACCAAGCTGGATTTTGTTCGCTCGCGAGGCTTTCGTCGCAGCGTCGCCCAGGAAGCAGGCGATGGAATCGACCCATGGAATCCAGAACCAGGTAGCTACGGTCCTCGGGAACTCCGCGGCGTTAGCCCAACAGATATCGACACCTATGCGGTATTTTTCGGCAACGCACTGGAACTCACGGATAATCTCAGTGTTGTCACCGGCATCCGCCACGAGGCTCTGGATCTCACCCGCGAGAACTTCAATGCGGAAGGGGTATCGGAAAATAACGGCTTTGCGCGAGAGTACGACTGGGTGAGCTGGCGGCTCGGCGGGGTCTATAGTATTTCCGATGACGTCGTGGCTTATGCACAGTACAGCAATGCCAAAGACCCGGTCAGTTCAAATATATTTCTGGTGAATAACAATCAGGACTTTGACCTCACCGATGCTGCGCAAGCAGAAATCGGCCTGAAAGCGAACTGGCTTGAAGGTGATGCCGAGTCCACCATCGCGCTTTATCGTATTGAGAGAGACGACGTCTACGAGCGTTTTTCCCTGGACAGCGTCACCAACGTGGGCGGAAGACAATCCAAAGGGCTGGAGGTCTCCACCTCGTTTACCCTCAGTGATGACTGGCGTATAGGAGCCAATGCGGCCTATACCGATGCGGCCTTCCAGCGCTCAGCCAATATCGACACCTTCGCTGGCAATACACCGCCCAACGTCCCCGAGTTGACCGCCAGTCTGTTTACCAGTGTTGATAACGTCGCCGACCTGCCCTTAGAAGTCGGCGGCTCGGTGCACTATATCGACGACCGCTATGGGGACAACCCCAATACCGTAGTGCTCAAGGGTTATACCCTTACCAACCTGTTTGCGGCCTATCGCGCGGAGAACTATCGGATTACGGCGCGGATCGACAACCTCTTCGACGAAGACTATGTATCCTGGTCCGACGTTTTCTACCTGCACCAGGATAGCCCCGGTTTCATTTACGCCAACCAGCTTATGCTGGGCGCACCTCGCAGCGCCAGGATAGTCCTTGACTATCAATTTTAAACGGACTCGTTGAGCAACCGGGAGAACTAACGTGAAACCGATATGGATATCGTTGTGGATTGCTGGCAGCACTGCCGCGCTTCTGACACATTCGCCGTCACAGGCCCAGTCCAACACAACCTTGAGCGCACAACGGGAGGTTTACTCGACGGAATATTTTTCCAGATACACCCCGCAGACCGCACTGGATATGGTTTCACGTCTACCCGGGTTTTCCCTAAAAGAAACCGACGATGATGTTCGAGGATTTGTGGCGGGGGCTGGCAATGTGCTGATCGACGGCCGGCGCCCGACCACAAAGTCCGGAGGTGTCGAGGAAGCACTGTCACGTATTCCTTCGAGACTGGTGGAGAAGATCGAGATTATTCGAGGCGCCTCAGGTTTGTCCGATGCTTCTGGACAGTCCGTCCTCGCCAATGTCATACGCAAAGATTCCACCGCGGCAAAACGGTTCACGTTCTCACTGGGTGGCACAGAGGGCGAGGAGCTATCTTCGGCTGCAGAGTTTGGCCTCTCGGATACTTTTGGCGAGTGGGAGAGCGCAATCAAGCTCAGTGCAACCCAGGAGCGTCAACCCCGTGCGGCAGAGATTCGCAGCTATTCCAATAATCGCGACCTGATGGGGCGACAGAAAGAAACGCGCCCCAGCACACTCAATGAGGTCTTTCTTTCCGGAGATACGAAGCAGAAATTCTCCAGTGGGAATCAGTTACTGGTTAACGGACGCATCGGCTGGAGCCAGTACCTTACGGAAACCACCAGGCAGGATGTCCCGGATCACCAGTCAAGCACCCCCTCACAACGGCATTTCGACAATGACCGAGACAGCCGCTACTACACCGGAGAAGTAGGGATTGAATGGCAGCAGCCTCTGAGCAATCAACTGCAGTTGCGTATTCTTTCTATCAATAATGCTCAGAACTGGAAAGTAGACTCAGACTCGCTCATGGAAATCCCTTTGGGCAGCCCCGCAAGCATGTCTAACTTAGCCTTCGAAGAGCGCAAGGGTGAGCATGTGTTGCGCACGCTGTTGAGTTTCACACCAGATTCCCCCAAGCGGCTCACACGCTCCGAGTTTGGCGTAGAAGCGGCTTACAGCCATCTGCGCAGCTGGCTCGACTTTTCGAGCCGAGATCTTGACCTGAACACACCGGAAACCACTGACGGGTCATACTCGCAAGCGAAAGAGCAACGCGCCGAAATTTTTTCAAACACGACCTTTCAGCTTTCCGGATTTACGGTGGATTCCGGCCTGGCGGCGGAATATTCACAGCTGACAGTTACCGGCGACAGCAATGATCAACAGTCACTGTTTTTTTTAAAGCCATCACTCGCCATTGCCTATGACCCCGGCGAATCGACACAGTTCAGGATTGATCTACGCCGGTCCGTTGGCCAACTGGACTTCAGCGACTTTGCAGCAAGCGCCGATCTGGTCAATAACCGCCAGCTTTCCGGTAACCCCCGCCTGCGGCCGGATTCAAAATACCGTGCCGCTACCAGTGTGGATTATCGATTCTCTGAAAATGGCGTACTCGCGCTGACGCTCTATCGAGAATGGCACCAGGATGTTCTCGAACGCATTATTCTGCCCTCCGGGGCATCCGCGCTGGGAAATGCTGGAGATGCCATCAGCCACGGTGTGGATACAACGCTGAACCTGCCGCTAACCGCATTGATTCCGAATGCGGAGCTGGTGTTGAACGGAAACTATATCGATACTGAATTTGAAGACCCGGTGACCGGAGAAACTCGGCCACTGACGGACATCAGCGGCCCCTCGTATAAGGCGGACTTTCGGCAAGATATCCCCTTCTACAGTCTCTCGTGGGGCGTCGGGTACCAAAGTCGTGAGGAGAGCGAAGAATTTTTCGTGGATGAGTACAGCTATCTTCACACCCGCGGCTACTGGACAGCATTTGTAGAAACGGCCATTTTCGATGCGTTCAAAGTGCGCCTGCAAGCGGACCAGATCGGAGATGAACAGCAGAAATGGGAGCGCTGGCTCTACGAAAACGACCGCAATGGTATCGCCGACACTATTGAGCTCACCGAACGTCAGCGAGGTGCCAGGGTCATGCTTACTGTAGATCGGACTTTCTGACAGGCTTCCAGTTATAGCTTCATTTGATCAACGCCGAAGACTGCCCTGGGTACCCGGTCTAGGTTGCCATCACTCTACGGGTCCAGGGTTGCCCCAGTGCCTCGGGCTCGTTGAACAGGAAGTCAGAAATGGCCTGCATAATTCGGGTTTTATCCCCGGTGTGGAAGTTCACATTGCGCAACTGATCGAGATACAGGTTGAATGTGGGACGTACCACACCCCCCTGTGGTGGCCGGAAAACCAGCTGGTGCCAGGAGTATTCCGGTGTATAGCCAAAAAAGTACAGGCCGAGTAACTCCCGCGCGAACACCCGCGGATTTCCGCCATCGAAAAACATTTTTTTGCTGGCATTGAAAAAGGACTTCCAGGCGTTTTTCAGCGCTGGCGTTTCACCAAAGCGCGAGGCATTCACCGCGAACCGGGTTACCTTGTCGCCATTGATTCGCTCCCAGCGCAACTGCTCCGTGGACGTGAGTGCGAGAGCAAACTGTTGTCGACCGCAGGCGGCGCCAATAATCAGGGCGTCATTCAGGATTGGGGTCCAGCCTTTCTCGCTCAGAATACTGCCACTGCGCACAACCGCCGCCGGATTTCTGTCGGCTGTGGGACTGGGGTTGGTCGTACGCCCGATGCGCCGCATGACCTCTGCGTAGACATGTTCCTTGGTGACCCTGTCCTGTATTCCATTGGCCCCGGTGATGCCAAAATTGCGGATATAGGCATCATCAAGCCGAATTTGCGTGCCGCCGAGCAGAGTGAGCTTCAACATGTTGGTGGCGGTCGCGCGATACAGGTTGTACGCACAGTGGATGTAGTGCGCCATGGTGTTTTCGTCGTTCCAACTACCGGTGCGCCAGTTCCCCACCCAGGCATTATCCGCCCGGTACTGCTCTCTCAACCCCATTAACTGACGGGTAAATTCCGTTGCCGTAAGCATTGTGACTGTGACTCCCTGTAGCGTTTCCCGAGTGGTTCATTGGCCACAAGGCTACAGGAGTGACGTGTTAGTCAGCATTTGAAAAAGCGTGGTAATCGGACAGAAGTTGTTGAGGATCCCTTGATATCAGTGCCGCGCGATAAACTCGCGCACTGCCCGCAGGAAGTCGCGAGAAGCGGCTTCACGCCCCAGCAGCAAGTGGCCGTTGCTATCCAGCCCGACAAACTCCGCATTGGGTATCGAGGCGGCCAGATTTCGCCCCACCTCCACGGGGATTCGCTGATCACCCAGCGAATGGAGAACCAGAGTGGGCACCCGCACTTGCGCCAGCCGTGCACGCACGTCGATATCACTGAATACCGACAGGAAGCGCACCGCATTTTCCGGCGAAGTAGTACGTCGCTGAAACTCATTGAACCAGGCAAGCTCCTGGCTATTGGCAGAGGGCAGGAACGTCGAGGAGAAAATCTGCCGGTAGGCCGGGTTATCCTGGCCCCAGCCCGTAGCGGTCAGTGTCATCACCGCTTCGCGCTCACGGGTCAGAGCGTCGCTGGCACCAATCCGCCAGCCCGCGGCGTAGCCGCCAAACAGAATCAGGTGCCGCACCCGCTCCGGGTAGCGCACCGCGTACTCAATAGAGACTGCCGCGCCCTGGGAAATACCCAGCAGGGAAAACCGCTGCTCCCCACAGGCATCGACCACCGTTTCCAGATCCGCGACAAACGAGTCGAAGGAAATTTCGTCGACATTCCAGTCGGACAACCCATTGCCACGCTCGTCGTAGCGGATAAAACGGTGGTCCGATGCGAGCTCCCGGAACAGGGGACTCCATATGGGGGCATCCCAGTCGCGCTCGAGGTGCGTTAGCCAGTTGGCCGCCTTGATAATTGTCGGCCCGTCACCCACCGAGGCGTAGGCGATACGCACACCGTCACTGGACCGACAGAAGTGAATTTTTTGTCGCGCCAGCAACTCGGCCCCGCTGGGGCTTTCCGGCGCAACGCTCGGGCCAGCGCCGACCGGCAGGCGGTCCCCGGCAGACCAGGGAATCATCGCCCTATGAAAGCGCTGCTCCAGTTCCCGGGCGATACGCGCAAGCTCGGTGGAGAACCCCATGCGATCCAGCAGGGTCACCAGGGTGGTCGCGGCGTTCGGGCACAGGGGTGCGAGCTCTTGCCAGCGCTGTGCCCAGGAAAGCTGTTCATCCAGAGAGCAGTCAGGGTGCCGGGACAGACGCGCACAGACTTCCGACAAACGCCGCTCCTGTTCGCGCCGCTCGCCGATCAGCCAGCGCTGGTAGATTTCCTGCTCCGGCAGCTCCAGACCTTCCAGAAACGGAGTGTTCAGCTGCCTGGAGATTTCGACAAGGCGGGAAACGGACAGCGAGGGGGATAGCAACTCTTGCGCCAGCGCCCGACTATCGATCGCGATATCGCTGACATCCAGTGCCACCCGTTCACGGTCGGCCAGCAATCGCTCACACCCTGCGATATTGACCAGCGGCCGCAGTTTACTGAGCGACCAGCGCAATGAACCCCGAGGGTCGTTCGGCGATTCCCAGAAGGCCTCACACAAACTGTCACGACGATGTGGGCGCGCCGTGATGGCGAGGTACGCCAGCAGTGCCCGCGTGCGCTTGGACGCGGGCAATTTAATTTCGACATTATCATTGATGAGGGCGAGACCACCCAGGGTATTGATCGCAACCGCCACCGGTAACTCCCTTTAACACTTGTAATGCACCTGTCGCAGTCATTGCTGGTGCAGCCAGCCGGCAACCCCTGTGCCCGCATCCGGATGATACCCGGCCACTGTTTATCAAATCACAAAATTTTCGCAGGTTTGCGAAGCCTTTGCGCTGAAATGGGTTTTTCGCTTTGCTAGACAGCGAAAATTTCTGCCAGCTGCGGCGCTTTCACCCCGCAGGGAACTGAAACTCAGGTCCCGCATTGCAGAAAAAATGCATTGGTCGTGCCAGTACGGGATGCTCAAACCCCAACTCCTGTGCATGCAGCAACAATCGCGGGGCGGCGCTCAAGGCTTCCGGATGTGCGTAAAACGGATCGCCGAGAATAGGGTGACCAATGGCCTGCATGTGCACGCGCAGCTGGTGCGAGCGTCCGGTTGCCGGGAAAAGCTGTAAAAGCGTGGTAGTACCGTCACTATCGAGCTTGCGCCAGCGGGTCTGTGAGGGCTTGCCCGATTCAAAACAGACCTTCTGCCGCGGCCGGTTCGGCCAGTCGCAGATCAGTGGCAGGTCTACCTCCCCTTCATCCCCTTCAGGCTCGCCCCACACCCGCGCCAGATAGCTTTTTTCCACCTGGCGATTCTGGAACAGGCCACTCAGCGCCCGATGCATATCGGCGCCTCGCGCCATTACCACCAACCCCGAGGTATCCATATCCAGGCGATGTACGATCAGCGCATCCGGGTATTCGGCCTGGGCGCGGCTGGCAAGGCTGTCTTTGTGTGCCGGATCGCGGCCGGGCACAGTAAGCAGGCCACTGGGTTTGTCCAGTACCAGCAGCTGGGCGTCACTGTAGACAACATCCAGATAGGGGGAGGAGGGGGGATTGTAGGGGCGCAACACTCGGTCTCGGGGCAGTCTCGAATGCGCGCAAGCTTACGCAATTTCGCCCGGATTTGCGCGCCTGTTGCGGTAACAGCGCCACCAGGCTTTAGCGCGCCTCACCCGTGTGGCTGCCAGTTTGCCCCGGGGAGATTTCACTGTGCACGGACGGACTGCCGAACACCCTGCGTAAAAGCGCCGTTCCCTTGCGCCAGCCAAGCAGGCTTTGCGCGGTTACAACGCCGGCAAACATGGCTCCGGCAACACCGCAGCTCATGATGTCCTGTCCGGTCAGGTAAAGGCCTTTGATGCGGGTCTTCGGCCGCAACCATGCCTGCTGGAAACGATCGGGATCGTGGTCCAGTCCGTAAATTTCTCCGCGCTGGTACTCACAGAAATAGCGCGTGGAGAGAGGTGTGGACAACTCACAGTAGTCGATCTGCCCGCGCAATTGCGGAAAATGGGTAAACAGGTGCTCCAGCAGGCGTTCACTGAAGCGCTGCTTCAGCGCTTCGTAGTCGCTACCGCGCTTGCCCCAGGTTTCCGATTTCCAGGACTGGAACCATTCAAACTTGGCCGGCGCCACGATTTCGATGGTGGCGCGCCCCGGGTAGCGCTGCTCAAAGCTCGGGTCCTTGGCTGAAGGGAAGGAAATATATACCAGGGGGATTTCCGCGCGCTCGTCATCGAGAAATGCCGAAAAATCGCCCTCGTAGTCGGCACCGGGGTATATCCAGTAGTTGGTTTTCGGCAGAGCCAGCTGCGCCGCTGTTTTCTGCAAACCGATATACAGACACAGGTGACTCATGGACGGGTTTACCTGTGCCAGCGCACAGGGATAGCCAGCCGCTTGCGCGGCGCTCTGCGGCAGCAACTTTTCAAAGGTATTGAACACTCCCGCATTGGAGATGACCGCCGGCGCATGTATCTCGGTCCCATCGGCCATGCGCACGCCGGTCACCCGTTTGCCATCCAGCAATAGGGTTTCCACCTGCGCGTAAGTGAAAACCTCACCACCGGATTTCTGAACCTGCGGAATAATCGTTTCCGCCATCTGACTTGAACCACCCACGGGGTAATACCCCCCGTACAGGTAATGCTTGGCGATCAGCGCGTGAATAATGAAACTGCCGGTTTTCGGCGTCATGCCGTTGTCGCCCCACTGCCCGGTCAGTACCGCGATCAGCTCCTCGTTGTCGGTCAGCTCGCGCAATACGTCATAAGTGGTTTTGTTGAGGTAGGGTGGCCAGCGTAGCTTTTTAACCAGCGACAGAATCGGCGAACACCAGCGCGGCAACAGTTTTTCCATCGTGATCAATGGCATGGCCGCAGCCACGGCCATCACTCGCTGCAGATACGCTTCGATGACCTGTCGCTCACCGGGAAACCGCCGCGACAGTTCGGCAACAAACGCTTCCCGCCCCGCTACCAGGTCGTACTGCCGGGTACCCAGGCAGATACGATCGTACGTCGAATCCATCGGTGCCCACTTCAAGCGCCCCCCGGAAATAAAGTCGAACAGTTTGCGAGTCATCGTGGGGTGCTCCCCCACATCGCCAATGTAGTGCACACCCACATCCCACTCGTAACCATTGCGGTCATAGGCGTGTGTAAAACCGCCGGCGGTGTAGTGCTGCTCGAGCACCAGCACCTTCTTGCCTGCTTCACTGAGGAGCGCGGCGGTGGTCAGTCCGCCGATACCGGAACCAATCACAATCGCATCGTAGGGTCCATTGAGGCGGCTGGCGCGATAGCGGCGGCCGATACGCAAACGGCTGGGCTGCGGACTGCCAGCCACTGAGGGTTTGGAGTCGGGCATGGGATTCCTCGGGCTTTCTATTGTTATTGTGCGCTACCCCACCACCTTAGACATCGCCGGGACCATATGCAATCAGTTGCATAATGTGGCAGTCCCTCATTCCCTGCCAGATTCTCGGTCCCCCCTTGCCAGGCCCACGGGACGAATATACGATTCATATACATATCGCATACTACTGCTAGATTCATCCCGACAGGTAACCCATGGGAATCGTAAAAATATCCGACGCCTTGCACGACGAAATCCGCCAGGCCAGCGGCGCCATGTCGCGCTCCATCAACGCCCAGGCTGAATTCTGGATTCGCATCGGCATGCTCGCGGAACTCAACCCGGATCTGAACTACAACCAGCTGTGCGGGAGGCTGCTGCGCAGCGCCGCACCGACCCTGGAACTCCTCACCCGGGAGGCAAGTGAACCCCGTGAATAAGGCGCAACTGAAAACACCTCGGGAACAGGCGCTGATGCGCGAGTCCGGCCGGCTGCTCAGTCAGGTTTTTGCGATGCTGGACAACTTTGTTGCCGCGGGCGTCACCACCATGGATATAGACCGCCAGGTGGAGGACTTTATTGTCAACACGTTGCAGGCGCGGCCCGCCAGCAAGGGTCAGTACGACTATCCTTACACCCTCAATTGCTCGATCAATGAGGTGGTGTGTCACGGGATGCCCAGCGCGTCACGCAAGCTGAAAAGCGGCGATATCGTCAACCTGGACATCACGCTGGAAAAGAATGGCTTTGTCGCCGATTCCAGCAAGATGTACCTGATTGGAGATGTCGCACCCGCCGCGCACAAACTGGTCAAGGCAACCTATGACGCCATGTGGGAGGGAATTACCTGTGTGCGTCCCGGGGCAAGACTGGGTGATATCGGTCACGCTATTCAGAAGCACGCGGAACAGCACGGCTACAGTGTGGTGCGCGAATACTGCGGCCATGGCATCGGCCGCGAGATGCACGAAGCCCCGCAGGTCCTGCATTTTGGCCGTCCAGGAACCGGGGAAATCCTGCAAGAGGGAATGACCTTCACCATCGAGCCAATGATCAACCAGGGGACCCACAAAACCAAAACGATGCGGGACGGGTGGACGGTAGTCACACGGGACAAAAAACTGTCTGCGCAGTGGGAGCACACCGTGCTGGTCACGGCAGACGGTTACGAGGTACTAACACTGCGGGTGGAAGAGCCTGAGTCACGCCGGTATTCAAAGGGTGTATCGTGAAAAAAATTGAATTTTCCCAGGACCAGAAAGAGCGCATGGTCGAAAAAATAAAGACCTACTTTGAGAATGAGCTGGAACAGGATATCGGTGGTTTCGAGGCGGAATTTTTAATCGATTTCTTCGCTACCGAGCTCGGGCCCCATTTCTACAATCGCGGAATCTTCGACGCACAACAGGTGTTCAACGAGAAAGCCGAAGAAGCCGGATACGTGATTCAGGAACTGGAACAACCGGAAGTCTTGTAAAACCGGTTTTTTGTAGCACTTTGAGGGAAACTGCGAATGAATAGAGTGAGCTTCCGCCGCGGTGTTGCCAGCTCATCCGGGGTATTTCACCTCGCTTTACTATTTGCCGGTCTGCTACCTGCTCACGGGTTTGCCGCCAGTATTCCGGAGTGCCCCGGCCACCTGGAACAGATCGCCGGCGATCTGCCGCAATACCCGAGCCGAAACGTTTACCGCCCGGTGGAAGGGTGGGCCAAGGTAACCGGGAAGCTCGACCCCGAGGGCAAGCTACTCGATTTGCGAATTGTGGATTCCGAGCCCACCGGTTTTTTTGACGAGTCAGCATTGACCGCGGTCAAATCCTGGAAATTCAACTGGCATGGAAGCTGGTGCACTTACACCACCACGATAAACTACCAGCTCACCCGAGAAGAAAGCTGACGCGCTGGCTGAGGATAATCAGCCTCAATGTCTGGAAAAAAACTCTAGCCAATTTGCGACAACGCCTCCGGTTCAGGTTGAGGCAACTGGCAAGCTCCCCCTCAGAAACTCATTCCCCGCAACATGCGCAGCAGCACCTCGCGGCTGTTGGCGCCGTCGATCCCCACACTGGTCACCGCCGAAAACTCCAGGCACTGCACCATCCACATAAACATCTGGGCATCCAGGCTCGGGGCGTCGGTGCGCAATGGCTCGATAAACTCGCGGGCGATCCCGGAAAGCCAGTCGTTGTAGCCGTGGATTTTCTCCGCCAGCGCATCGGAGGGATGCTGCTCGTACAGGTACTGACACTCGATGCGCAATTGCCGCAGTCGCGCGGTGGGCCCGGTATCAATCAGCTGGGCAAAGACCTCTGCAACGCCCTCGATATATTGCTGCCGGTCTTTGAGTTCGCCATTGCTGTCCAGAGAGCGAGACAGCAGTGCCTGTTGCGCCTGCCGCAGGTCTGAATTGACCGGCTCCATGGACTTGCAGTATTCGTCGAAAGCGGCAACCAGGATGTTGTCGATGGTGCCAAAATAATAGGTGGTCATTGCCAGCTGTACACCGGCTTCGCTGGCAATGGAACGATGTGACAGAGCTGCCAGCCCCTTGCGGGCGATCAGATCCAGGGTGGCATTCAGGATCTTGGCCTTGGCAATCTCGCGCTTTTCAGCTTTCTTGTTGGTCGCCGCAGGCTTGCGGGGGGAAGCAGCGGAAATCTTCTCGCCAGCTCCGCTACTGGAAACCATGTCTATACCTCGAAAGGGGATGAGTTCGGGTGCGCCGGATGCACGAAACTTGCACCCTATACAATGGTCAATTATTGGTCAATCGTACAAGTTGTGCACTTCGCTGGCGCAGATATCCTTACCTGGCGGTTAATATCGGCGAAAACCAATGAAATACGCGCAAACTTGGGGCAATTTGATCACTTATGCCAGTGCAGCGCCAGTGCCGATTATCCGGACAAACGGCGCAGCAACTCGCGTTATCCCAGCGTGTTATCACTCAAGGAAGCGGCAAAGAATGTGAGGTGGGTGCCGGGCAAAAGCCGCCCGGTGCTATTTGGAGGTGACACGCTAAGCAAGCACTCTCAGAAGACATAGTAAGCGGTGTATGCTCACGCCCGAGACCGTCTCAGTCTATTAAGCGCAAGTTCGCGCGCTCGGGGAAGGTCCCACAGGTAACCGACTGGATCCAGTGCTCACCCAGAGTGAACTGACATTCGTATTCCCGCGGCAACTTGTGCCTTTTGGCAAAGCGCTCGCTCAGGCGCAGAACCAGCGTCTGGTCCCCCAGTCGCAACTCGGTTGCCTCGGCCACCTCGAATCCGAAGTAATCACGAACCGAGGGGTAAAGCGCCTTGAACAGACTCTCTTTGGCGGAAAAGATCAAGGTGAGGGCCACGCGCTCGGACATGCCCTCAGCCTGGAGCAGGTCCCGCTCCCGGCGGGTGGAGACAATGGTCGCCACTTCGCGACAGATTTTGGTGGACATCAGCACTTCCACATCGATGCCCAGATAGTCCATTTGCCCACTGCGGCTCACCGCACACACCGCCACGCTGCCCACATGGGAGATGGAACCGACCACACCACTGGGCCACAGCGGGTTTCGCTGCGCCCCGATACCAACTTGGACACTCTGGTTGTGCACCGGTGCCAGATGCTGCAACGCCAGTGCCGCCGCATAACGACCGGCGAGAAATTCCGCCTGCCGCTTTGGCACCGAGCGCGCGATCGACTGGGGCATGGCGATGCCCAGCTCGTCGTACCAGCCCGGGTGGTAGCAGGCCACATCAAAGGCACAGCTGACCATTCGCACACCGGTGCGCGGATCCACCTGCGATTCGACCTCGCCGATAAACGGGCGGTCATCCCGCGGCATAATCTTTACTGTTGCCTGCTGCATCGGAAACTTTTCCAGAACTGCTTACCTCATTCGATTCCTTAGCCAGTGCACGCAGCGTGCCAAAAGCGGATTCCTTCCAAAGCAGCTCGATAATTACTCTTTCCTCCGGAGCTGAGCCCCCGACTTAAGTAGCGCCTGCCGCTCCCGTTCGTATTCCCGGTAGTCCTTCTGGTAGCGCGCCACGCATTCCGTGTACTGGGAATCGGGATACTTTTCGCAATCGGTTAAGCGGTTTTGCTGAATGCCATCGTAGATCTGCTGATTGCTGCAGGCCGCAACCAGCAGCTGTGCAGATACCAATAGTGAAACGGCCGTTGCGGACTTCATCAATCAATCCTCTGTGACGTTGGACGGAGAAGTTACTGCTGGCAGGAGCGCCTCCAGGATTTTGTACAGTACGTCGACCCGCTCTTCATTGGGGAAATACTTGTTTGCCAGCATCACAAAACCAAATCGTTGCTGCGGAATAAATGCCAGGTAGGTGGAGAAGCCACCAGTGGACCCGGTCTTATTGACGAGCACGTTGCCCTGCGGCGCCAGCGGTTCGATAGCACTGACCGGGCGATCACCCGCGATCATCTCACGGGAATTCCCCGCCCGTAAGCGCTCGCGGGGTAGCGGCAGTGTGTACTGTTCCCAAACCATATCCTGCACGTAATAGTCAGTTTCAAAATACCCGGTTCGGGTTTTTGCGAGCGCCTTCTGCAGATCTTCACTGACCTTGACCAGTTGCATCTGTGCCGCAAGATAGCGGGTGAGGTCCGCAGCACTGGAGCGCACCCCGTAGGCCTCCTCGCCAAGCAACCCCATATTCACCCGCACCGGCTGGTGCTTGCTATTGTGTCCCTCGGCGTAGTCATTCATTTTTTTCTGCGGAACCTGTACATAGGTCTCGGAAAGGCCCAGGCCGCGGAAAACCTGCTCTTCCATTACGGAGGCAAATGGCTGATTCAGACTGCGCGCAGCCACAAGCCCAAGCAGGCCACTGCCGGGGTTTGAATAGGTGCGCTTGCTGCCCGGGGTATATTGCGGTTGCCAGTTGCGGAAATACGCCAGCAGCTGCGTATCATCCGCGATCTCGTCAGGTACTTGCAGCGGAAAGTGCCCGGCAGTGTGGGTGGCGAGATTAAGCACGGAAACCCGATCCATGGCGCTGCCGCGCAGTGGCGGCAAATAGGCACTGACCGGCTTGTGGAAATCCAGCGCGCCTTTTGCTTCAGCGTAGGCTGCGAGTGTCGCGGTAAAGGTCTTGCTGACAGAGCCCACCTCAAACAGGGTGTGCTCGGTAACGGGTGCCCCGCCGTCCAGTGCAGCTACCCCGAAGGTAAAAAAGTGTGGCTCGCCATCAATGGTGAGCGCCAGGGCCATTCCCGGAACCCGGTACTTTTCAACCACGGGCTGAATGGCTTCTATCACCACGGACTCCAGCCGATCCGGTGCAGCACTGGCGCCCGGTTCCGCATGCACAATCGCTCCGCACAGCAGGCTGAGCGACGCTAGCAACCCTTTGGCGAAATCGAACAGTGAAAAGGGCTGAGGCATGGTGATTCCTTATTGTGTGGGTGGCTGAAACCACCGGAGCTTGTAAGTGTCTGACTATGAAGCCGTCAGAAAGTGCTGTTGAGACTGCACTATAGCCCGGAAATTTTCCCCAGCGGGCAACAACTACTCGAAAGCGCCGGCTCTGGTCGGATACACTTTACCCATTCACCCGAGAAGTAGACCGCGAGTAAGCCGTACCGGACATGCGATCATTTTTACTTAAAGCTTTTCTGATACTTCTGCTGCTGGGCACACTGGTAGTGGGGGCGTTTGTGGCTTTTCCCGGTCTGAAGTACGAGCTCTACCGGAAACTGCCCCCCAAAATCCGCTGGAATATCTCCTATGCGCTCACTGACAAATTTGTCGTGGGCATGGTGTATTTTGTGGAGCGCAATAATCAGCTGCTGCTGGTACGCCACACCTATCAGGACAAATGGGCGCTGCCGGGAGGCTGGGTGGAGCGTAACGAGTCGTTTGAGGAATCCGCGCGGCGGGAGCTGCGCGAGGAACTGGATATCAAGATCGACGACTTCGAGGTGCTGGAAGTCAACAAGGTACCGCGCTCGGGGATCATCAATATCGCCATTCGCGGCCGCCTAAAGGACAAGCAGGTAGCGATCCGCGACGGGGAAATCTACGGCTATCGCTTCTTCGATCTGCACCGCCTACCGGACGATGTGATCTATACCCACAAGCCCTATATCAAGCGCTATCTGGAGGCGCGAAGACCTCCCAGAGAGGTGCCCCCGGCCCCGGAAAAAACGGAGACAGAAGTGCCCGAGCGCTGACTTTGCTTTCCGCCACAAAAAAACGCCGCCCGCAAAACGGGCGGCGTTTTTCGTTTAAAGCCAGCGCAATCAGAAGTTGTAGCGCACTTCCGCACCGTAGGTGCGCGGCTCGGCAACAGAGGTGTACGGAGTGCCAAACACCGCCATGGAACGACCACTGGGGATATCCGTGCGCTCGTTATCCAGCAGGTTGCGGCCCCACAGTGCCAGTTCGTACTGACCACCGCTGTTCATCCACACCAGGCGTCCATTCAGGCGTTTGTCGTCCTCACCCACGCCATCGATGTCGCTGAAACTTGCCAGGAAACCCGGCTCCAGGGCATCGCTGTTTTCGGCGTAGATGTAGTTCATGTGCAGGTTCAACTCACCCACGGAAATCGCCGGCGCCCAGTCCATGGTGGCGGTGTAGGCGGTATCCACAGAGGACTTGGCGCGCTCGGACTGCAATTCACCTTCGGCGTCGTAGTAGTCCTCCCACTGGGAGTCCTCATCACGCACGGTGGTCACCAGACCAAAACGTAGGGACTCGGTTGCCAGCCAGTCCACGGTCACTTCCACACCGTTGAATTTCTGGTCGCCGTTGATCACCCGAGGCAGAGCATTGGCGGACTGCGGCGGCTTGCTCTCGACACTGCGCTGACGGTTGTCGACGGTCATATCGAAGTAGCTGAGCTGCACCTGCAGGCCGTCCAGCAGATTGCCTTTTACGCCAAGTTCGATATTTTCCACCTCCTCCGGCGCGATGGGATTCTCCGCGGTGAGCAGGTTGAGCGAGTCGAAGCCGCCGGATTTGTAGCCAGTGGAATACGACAGAAACGCCATGGCATCGTCACTGAACTGGTACTGGCCAACGAGACGTCCGGTGGTGGCACTCCAGTCGTCAGAGGCTCGGCGTACCCCCGCACCCACGTTGTAGGCATCGTCGGTCGAGAAAATGACTTCGCTCACCCCGTCGCGTAGCGCGCGGAAACTGGTTCCCGGTGTTTCCCAGGTGAAGGTTTTTTCGTCGGTGCTGTACCGCAGGCCGGCGAGCACACTGAATTGATCGGTGAGTGCGTAGTCCAGATCCACGTATACGCCGTAGTTGGTGAAGTCGCCGGTATTTTCCACCGCCTCGGTCCAGTAGAGTCCGCCAAACTGCTCCGGGCCAAACAGCATACCGGTGCCCAGGTCGGCAGCGATGGCATCGTAATAGACATCCGCCTGCGGCGCGCCACCCATGCCAATCAGGCTGGTAAAGGTCGCCCAGTCTGTCTCATCCCACAGGTGTTCCACGGAATCCAGAGCGGCCAGCGCATAGGCCGCGGCAGCGTCACCGGCTGCCCCGTCGCCGGGCATACCACCCGCTTGCAGAGCAGCACCGTAAGCGATCTGGTCGCGCAGCTGCTGGGTGTTGACGATGTCACCGGTCACCAGACGGGTAACGGACGCCGCAGAAGCGGTCACATTGGTGCGCTGATAAATATCCTCTTTGGAATAGTTGGCGCCCATCACCGCATTCAGACGATCACCGACAAAGTTCACCTGCAGCTCGTGGTAGGCGATATCGGAATCGAAAATATTATTGGTGTCCAGGTAGCGGGTGATATCCGCAGTGCCATCTTCTTCCTCGCGGTTTGTGGTTTCCCACTGGCGATAGCTGGACACCCATTTCAGACTCCAGTTGTCGTCGAAGGTGTGGTTCAACTTGGCGTTGACCGCAGACATGGAACGGGTCTCGCCACCGTCCACCAGATCGTTTTCAACCTTGTAGTCAAAAGGGTTCTGGCTGTAGGCAAATTCGCTCACACCAATCGCCTGACGCGCGGCATTGTCCACTTCATCCCAGTCGTAGGACAGTTGCGCCGAGGTGCTGTCACTGATCTGCCACAGGGCGGCAACGCGACCGGTGACGATATCCTCAGAACCGGCATCTTCAGCACCGGGGTAGACATTCTCGACAAAGCCATCGCGCTGAAAGCTCATCAGATTGGCGCGCACGAACAGCGCGTCGGTTACCGGTGCATTTACCATGCCTTCAAGGTGCGCGAGGCCGTAATTGCCGGTGCGAGCGGATACGAACGCTTCAAAATCCGCCTGCGGCTGGTTGGGCACCAGGTTAACGGAACCGGCGGCAGCGTTACGGCCAAACAGAGTTCCCTGGGGGCCCTTCAAAACCTCCACGCGCTGCATGTCGGCAAAGGACATGGAAGTCGCTGGCGATGGCACATAGGCCCCGTCGTAAAACACGGCCACAGAGGGGTCGCCACCGGCACTAATATTGGAGCTGCGCACTCCCCGGATACTGAGAGCGGACTGGGTGATCCCGGAGCCCACCTCAAACCCGGGAACGAAATCCGCCATGTCGCTGAGTTTCAGCGCATTGGTGTTGTCCATATCGGAGGCAGAAAAAGTGTCCACGGTAACCGGCACTTCCAGCGCATTCTGCTCGCGCTTCTGTGCGGTCACGATGATCTCTTCAATTTCCACGCCGTGGCTTAACGCGGGCACAACCGAGCCAGCGGCAATGGCGATGGCCAGGGCAACGGGTCGCCGCCCTGTAAACTGGTGCTTAGTCATAAGGTTCCCCAAATTTATTGTTACTTGGTTGCAGGACAAACGGATATTCACCGCTCCCAAATTGGCACCCCCGTACCAATTGCAAGGCAGCGTTTCTATCCGACTGTCTCTCGGGAAACTACCACAATGACTAGCGCGTCACTACTTCAAACAGAAGCAAAAACTTTTTTTGCCGCAAAAATCAGATTTATCACCCACTCGTGAGTTGAAAAATGCGACAAACTATCAATCACAGCCTACGACCAACCATGAGATGCAGCCCCGCCCATCGGCTCAGCACTCTCAGAACCTCCGGCGACTAGCCCTTGATGCCATTGGCAATCTGAAACACCAATCGTGCCGCCGTACGCGCCGCGTGATCCTCAATATCGAAATAGGGATTGAACTCGGCCATATCCGCCAGGCACACCTTTTTCGATTCCAGCACGGTATCGAGCAGCGGCTCGAACAGCTCGAACGCTACGCCGCGTCCCGCAGGGGCCGATACCGCTGGCATTACCGCCGCCGGGAGTACATCCAGGTCGATGGTGAGATAGACAAAATCCACCCGGTCGATAAAGTCGGCGATCTGTTTCTGTACCAGCTCGATGCGCCAGGGCACGATTTCCCGGTCGGAAATCACCTGTGCTCCCAACTCTTCTGCGCGGTGGTACAGGGCGGGGGTATTGGCGGTGGCTGCGGCCCCCACACACAGGTAGTTGAAGGGTCGCCCATTCAGGTCGCACTGCTCGGCAATCTGGTAAAACGGCGTCCCGGAGGACCCCTGGGGTGCGGGCAGGCGGATATCCAGGTGGGCATCGAAATTGATAATGCCGAGGGTCTTGTCCCGGTGCTGTTCGCGCATCCAGCGGGCAATTCCCTGATAGCTGCCGTAGGCAATCTCGTGGCCACCGCCGAGCACCATGGGGAAATGCCCGGCGCTCATCAGTTCGGTAATCCGTGCGCCGAGCATCGCCTGGCCGGATTCGAGATCATCCTTTTCCACCCGCACATTGCCGGCGTCGTACAGCGGCGCGCCAAAAGTCTTGGGCAGATTGGCCAGGGCCAGGCGCAAAATCCGCGGCCCCTTGGCAGCGCCGATGCGGCCCTTGTTGCGGCGCACCCCTTCATCGGACGCGAAGCCGAGAATGGAGAAGCCCGGCGGGCTGTCGAGGTGCAGGGGCACTATGTCCTGGTGCCAGCGCTTGCCGGCCTTGCCGTCTTCGCTGTCGACCCGGCCACTCCACAAGCGCATATCAGCCAGCTGTAACATGGTGCCCCCCAACAAAAATCTCTGCCGGTTTCAGTGCGCCCACTTCATAGGCGAGCTGGTCCGGAGTTTCCATCGGCCACAGGGCCATGTCGGCACGCAGTCCCGCGCGCAGCACGCCGCGAGAACAACAGATACCCAGCGCGCGTGCGGCAGACCGAGTCACCCCGGCAAGCGCTTCCGCCGGAGTGAGGCCAAACAGGTTACAACTCATATTCATCATCAGTCTCAGAGAGGCGATGGGACAGCTTCCGGGGTTGAGGTCGGTGGAGATCGCCATGGGCACACCGGCAGCACGCAGGGATTCGATGGGCGGCACACGGGTTTCTTTCAGGGTGTAAAAAGCACCGGGCAGCAGCACCGCGGCGGTGCCGCTATCGGCCATGGCGGCGACATCTTCGGCGGTGATGTATTCGATATGCTCTACCGAGAGAGCGCCGGCGCGGGCGGCCATTCTGGTGGCGCCGGTGGCGGCGAGCTGCTCTGCGTGGACTTTTACCGGCAGATCGAGTGCCTGTGCCGCCTTGATGACTTTTTCGCACTGCTCGACGGAGAAGGCGATGGTTTCGCAGAACATATCCACGGCATCCGCCAATTGCTCTTTGGCCACAGCGGGCAGAATTTCGTTGCACACCAGGTCGATATAATCGTCGGCGCGGCCATCGTATTCCGGCGGCAGGGCGTGGGCGGCGAGGCAGGTGGTGAGGATGTTCACCGGGTAGTGCTGGGCGAGGCGGCGGGCGACGCGCAGCTGTTTGAGTTCGGTGTCGAGGTCGAGGCCGTAGCCGGATTTGATTTCGACGGTGGTGACGCCCTCATTCATCAAGGCTTTCAGGCGCGGTTCGGCCTTGCGGTAAAGATCGTCGGCGCTGGCGGCGCGGGTAGCGCGCACGGTGGAGAGGATACCGCCGCCGGCGCGGGCCACTTCTTCATAGCTTTCCCCACCCAGGCGACGGGCAAATTCGCCGGCGCGGTGGCCGCCATATACCAGGTGGGTGTGGCAGTCGATCAGCCCGGGGGTCAGCCACTGCCCTTCCCCATCGATAACCTGATCGGCGGTGCAGTCGGGCAGCTCCCGGCGCGGCCCGATCCAGACAATCTTGTTGCCCGTCACCGCCACCGCGGCATCCTCCACCGCGCCATAGGCGCCGGGCAGGGACGGGTCCATGGTGGCCGCGTGGACATTGGTAATCAGCAGATCACAGCGTTCAGTCATAGTCGCTCACTGAATTGGCGTTATTTGTAACGATAGCCCTGTTGGGGGAATTTGGCGCGGATTCTCACTTGGGCTCTTTCTAGTTCTGTGGCGGCCGGGCACTGGGTGTGAGGTTTCAGGACCGCTGCGAGTACATCCATGTACGCTTCGGCGCCGCCATCCATGGCGACGACGATCCTGAAACCTCACACCCAGCACCCGACCTTCAATTCATACTTCTGTGCTTCGATTCTTGTCATCCCGGACTCGATCCGGGATCCAGTGCCACCGAACTGGCCGAGCCTCTGGATGCCGGATGCTTTTGTCATGCCAGACTCGACCCGGTACCGGCATGACAAAACCTGTACGAACTCCCCGTAGAAGCCTGCCCTGCAGGCGAACAACCACCCACCTATTGACAGCCTCCCACATCAAATCCATAGTTGCCCCACCAACAAGCTTGTATATACAAGAATACACAACCAGGCAGACACTCTACCCGAGCAGGCAAAGACCACACAAGTATGAGCAGTCAGTTATCCAAAGACACCGGCAGCCAGCCCCGCTACGCCGCCATCAAGGCGCATATCCGCGCGCAGATCGAATCCGGTGAATGGCCCGCGCACTTTCGCGTGCCCTCGGAAAACCAGCTCGCCCAGGACTTCAACGTCAGCCGTATGACCGCCCGCCGCGCACTCAGCGAACTCACCGACGAAGGGGTGCTGATCCGAACCCAGGGCCTCGGTACCTTCGTCGCCGAGCCGGTGCCCGCGGGCTCCCTGCTGGAAGTGCGCAATATCGCCGACGAAGTTGCCGCCCGCGGTCACAGTTATAGCAACCGCATCCTCAAGCTGGAGCAAACCCAGGCCAACACCGAAGTCGCGGTCGCTCTCGGCCTCACCGAGGGCAGTGCTGTCTACCACTCCATCATCGTCCACCTGGACAACGACCTGCCGATCCAGTTCGAAGAACGCTATACCAACCCCACACTGGTGCCGGAATACCTACAGCAGGATTTCCACGCGGCTACACCCAATGAATACCTGACCCGTGTTGCACCGCTGACGGAGGTGGATACCACGGTCGAGGCGGTTGGTGCGGATGACGCAGTGGCTGCTGCTCTGGAGATCAAAAGCGGCACTGCCTGCCTGCAGATCTGGCGACGGACTAAAAGTAGTGCAGGAACAGTGAGTTTTGCGCGGCTGGTGCACCCGGGGAATCGATACCGACTGGGCGCACAACTCAGGTTTTAGTAGCCCGTCATACCGGTACCGGATCGAGTCCGGCATCCAGGAACGCTGCCAATTCGGTGGCACTGGATCCCGGATCAAGTCCGGGATGACGAGAATCGAAGTACAGAAGCACGAATCGAAGGCGGGGTGCCGGGTGTAGGTTTTCAGGAGCGTCGGCGACATGGACGTCGCCGACGCAGCTTACAGGGACGTACTTGTAGCGGTCCTGAAAACCTACACCTGGTGCCCCGCCGCTACCGGACAAAAATCCGGAGCCCCAAATACCACAGGGCCAAAAGCCCACAAAAATCAAATTCAAAACTACCCACAGAATTTGGAAATAGACGAGGCAACCATGACCGATAAACGTCACGATCCCAGCCGTAAAATTGCCGCACCCACCGGCACCACGCTGAACGCAAAAAGCTGGCTGACCGAAGCGCCCCTGCGCATGCTGATGAATAACCTGCACCCGGACGTGGCTGAGCGCCCGGAAGATCTTGTTGTGTACGGCGGCATCGGCCGCGCCGCGCGGGACTGGGAGTGCTACGACAAAATCGTCGAAGTACTGAAGCGCCTCGAAGACGACGAAACTCTATTGGTGCAATCCGGTAAACCCGTCGGCGTATTCAAAACCCACGCCGACGCCCCCCGCGTATTGATTGCCAACTCCAACCTCGTCCCCCACTGGGCCAACTGGGAACACTTCAACGAGCTGGATAAAAAAGGCCTGGCCATGTACGGCCAGATGACCGCCGGCTCCTGGATCTACATCGGCTCCCAGGGCATCGTCCAGGGCACCTACGAAACATTTGCCGCAGTTGCGCGTAAACACTTTGATGGCGTAGCCAAAGGAAAATGGGTTCTCACCGGTGGTCTCGGCGGTATGGGCGGCGCGCAACCGCTGGCCGCCACCATGGCCGGCTTCTGCATGATTGCCGTCGAGTGCGACGAAACCCGCATCGACTTCCGCCTGCGCACCGGCTACGTAGACAAGAAGGCCACCAGCCTCGACGAAGCCCTGGCAATGATCAACGACGCGATGGAAAAGGGTGAAGCCATTTCCGTCGGCCTGCTGGGCAACGCTGCGGATATTTTCCCGGAAATTGTCGAGCGCAATATCCTGCCAGACTGCGTTACCGACCAAACTTCCGCCCACGACCCGCTGAACGGCTACCTGCCCCAGGGCTGGACCATGGATCAAGCCACTGAAATGCGAAAGCGCGACGAAGCGCTGGTGGTCAAGGAAGCGAAAAAATCCATGGCCGTGCAGGTACAGGCCATGCTTACCCTGCAAGAGCGCGGCGCCGCCACCCTGGATTACGGCAACAACATCCGCCAGATGGCATTTGAAGAAGGGGTGGAGAATGCCTTCGATTTCCCCGGCTTCGTGCCCGCCTACATTCGCCCGCTTTTCTGCGAAGGCGTCGGTCCCTTCCGCTGGGCGGCACTTTCCGGCAACCCGGAAGACATTTACAAAACCGACGCCAAGGTAAAAGAGCTGATCCCGGACAATCCGCAACTGCACAACTGGCTGGATATGGCCCGCGAGCGTATCCAGTTCCAGGGACTGCCCGCGCGTATCTGCTGGGTCGGTCTGAAAGACCGCGCACGCCTGGCACTGGCATTTAACGAAATGGTGGCCAGCGGTGAACTGGAAGCACCGGTGGTGATCGGCCGCGATCACCTCGACTCCGGCTCCGTCGCCAGCCCCAACCGCGAAACCGAATCCATGATGGACGGTTCCGAAGCCGTTTCCGACTGGCCGCTGCTGAACGCGTTGCTGAATACCGCCTCAGGCGCCACCTGGGTATCGCTGCATCACGGCGGCGGTGTGGGCATGGGCTTCAGCCAGCACAGTGGTGTAGTCATCGTGTGTGACGGCACCGAGGCGGCGAAGAAACGCATCGAGCGTGTGCTGTGGAATGACCCGGCCACCGGCGTTATGCGCCATGCGGATGCGGGTTATGACATCGCCAAGAACTGCGCGAAAGAGCAGGGGCTGGATCTGCCGATGCTCAAGGACTGATCAAACTTTTTTAACTCGTCATGCCGGACTTGATCCGGCATCCAGCATCGGAGCTCCAGAAAACTCCGCTGCCAATTCGCTGGATACCGGCCTTCGCCGGTATGACGAGTGCAAACGAATTAAACCGGTGAATAAATTTATGTACCAACTGCAAATCACCCCCGGCCAACTGAGCCTGGAACAACTGCGCCGCGTCGCCCGCGAGCCGGTGAAACTGACACTGGACCCGTCCGCCCACGCCGCCATCGCAGCCTCCGCAAAAACCGTCGCCGACGTACTGGAACAGGGCCGCACCGTCTACGGTATCAACACCGGTTTCGGCCTGTTGGCCAACACCCGCATCGAAAAGAAAGACCTGGAAACCCTGCAGCGCGCCATCGTCCTGTCTCACGCAGCCGGCACCGGCAACTTCATGAGTGAAGACACCGTGCGCCTGCTGATGGTGCTGAAAATCAATTCCCTGGCGCGCGGTTTTTCCGGCATCCGCCTGGAGGTGATTCAGGCACTGATCAAACTGGTCAACGCCGGCGTCTACCCGGCCATTCCGGAAAAGGGCTCCGTGGGCGCCTCCGGTGACCTGGCACCGCTGGCACATATGAGTGTGGTGCTGCTGGGTGAAGGCGAGTGCTTTATCAATGGCGAACGCAAGGCCGCGGCCGAAGGCCTGCGCTTTGCGGAAATGCGCCCGCTGGTACTGGCGCCGAAGGAAGGCCTGGCACTCTTGAACGGCACTCAGGCGTCCACCGCGTTTGCCCTGCAGGGCATGTTCAGCGCGGAAGATTTGTTCGCCGGTGCCGTGGTAACCGGCGCCCTCACCCTGGAAGCCGCCAAAGGCTCCCGCCGCCCCTTCGACGATCGCATTCATATGGCGCGCGGACAAAAGGCGCAGCGGGATGTGGCCGCGAGCTATCGCGATTTGCTGGGGGAGAAAAGTGAAATCGGCGAGTCGCACGAAGATTGCGAGAAAGTCCAGGACCCCTACAGCCTCCGCTGCCAGCCCCAGGTAATGGGCGCCTGCCTGCAGCAGATCCGCTTCGCCTCTGAAGTGTTGCTGGCGGAAGCCAATGGGGTTTCCGACAATCCGTTAGTGTTTACGGATGAGGAAAATCCGGAAAACTCCGACATCATTTCCGGTGGCAACTTCCACGCGGAACCGGTGGCGATGGTGGCAGACAATCTGGCGCTGGCGATCGCGGAAATCGGCTCACTGTCCGAGCGTCGCATGGCGCTGCTGATCGACTCCAACCTGTCCGGTCTGCCGCCGTTTTTGGTGGACAACGGCGGAGTGAATTCCGGATTTATGATCGCGCAGGTAACCTCCGCGGCACTGGCGAGCGAAAACAAAACCTTTGCCCACCCGGCAAGCGTGGACTCACTGCCGACCTCCGCCAACCAGGAAGACCACGTATCCATGGCCACCTTCGCCGGCCGCCGCCTGCGGGATATGGCGGATAACACCTGCGGCATTCTCGCCGTAGAACTGCTCGCCGCGTGCCAGGGCCTCGACTTCCGCGCGCCGCTAAAGACCACCGAAAAGCTGGAAAAAGCCAAGGCCGCCCTGCGCGAGCGCGTACCTTTCTACGATAAGGACCGCTACTTTGCACCAGATATTGAGGAAGCCAAGCAGTTGCTGGACAGTGCCTACTACCGTGCGTATCTGGCTACAGAAATGCTACCCAGCAACCAGTAATCGCTTACCTATCAAAGTACGCCGGCGGAACCTTCTCCGCCGGCAATCAGTGCCCTTTTACCACCTCTACCGGCCCATGATCATCACAGTGATCACCATGCACATGGTGCAGGCGGCCATTCACCAGATAATCAAAGTGGTCCCCATGGGGCACCATTTCATGCCCGCAATTCGGGCCGTGAGTGTGGTCTGGGTCGCAGGCGGGATTCAGAGGCCGGCATTCATTCGGGTTGGTGGCGGTGAATTCGAGCACGTGCTCTTTATTGCAGCCCTGTTCCGGGTGATGCAAATGTCCGTCCTGCAGGTAGTCAATATGGTCGCCGTGCTTGATGGCGGTGTGGCCGCACTTGGCGTGGTGCTGGTGGGGCTGGTTGGCTGATTTGCCCATTTTTGAGGCTCCCTTATTCACGATTCCCGAAGATGTGCTAACCAAGGTATATGGCACACATGAGATAGGTGTGCCACTTACCACGCCAAATTCGGCGCTCAGTTCCTCAAGCCTTCCCCTCTGCATTAACCGTTTCCCCGGAAGCAGTACTTCCGTATTTTTTCGCCAGCTTACCGCTCACCTTGCCCGTGGCCGCCCATACCAGCAATGCCACCCAGGCGATCCAGGACAGTCCCGCCGGGATATTCGCGAGAAAGATCTTCCCCAGGTGCCCGCGATTGAAAAAGATCGCGAGAAGACTGGGTAAAAACCAGATTGCAAAAAATAGGATGACGAATCCAATGGTCTGAATCGGATCCATTTGTGCAAACAGATCGAGAAAGTCGGAAAATTTTTGTTCCAGGTTGGACAGCATGGTTACAGCCTCTGATTGAGTTATTTATTGAAATCACACCTGCTGTAGTACCCGGCAAACCGGATTTCTTACAATTTATTGTTCCGTCGCTTCGATATTTTCCCGCTGCCACTGTTCTATCTTCTGCTCGCCACTTTTTATGCGGCGCCAGTACCAGATACTCCAGGCACCCATTGCCAGTGCGAACACCGAAATCCAGGTTACGGCAAATCCCCCGTCCCCCACGAAAATGGGCTCCAGCCAGCCGAAACCCGACAGCCATTGCCACAGGGCGAAAATTCCCAGCTCCGCAATAAAAAACAACCAGGCAAAGCGCAACATGCGGCGTTTGCGTGTCAGACGCAGTCGTGCCAGGTCCAGATAGCCCCGCACGGAGTCTTCCAGGGGTTCCCACACCCCCCGGCGGTTGATGACAGAAAAAGCCATGGCCCACGCCAATAGCACGACCACCAGCAGAGCACGCCAGGGGGCATCACCAATTTCGCTGTTGAGCATCAGAAACACACCACCGATACCAACCGCAATTGACGCCACCCACTCAAACCAGGCGTAAAAACGCAGTCGCCGCTCCTGCCTGCCGATCTCCGCGCGTATGGCTTCCGGTACCGGCACTGGCACCGGGGCCTGCTGCCACAGGTTCGCGAGTTCCTGCAGGCCGTCGTCTTCATTCTTCATGTGCAGTTTTCACACCGTTTCATTCAATTGGGTAGTCAGTCGTTCGCGCGCCCGGTTCAGGCGCACCGCCACATTGGATTCACTGATACCCAGCACCTCGGAAATCTCGCTGTAGCTCAAACCTTCAAAACGCAGGGTCAGCGCCTGCCGCATTCCCAGCGGCAATCTGGACACCGCGCGCATCAGCCGCTCGGCATCGCGGTTCTGTTCCAGTTGCGCCTCGGGCCCGGGACGCTCATCGACAACCATTTCCAGCAGGTCGCTATCCTCGCCATCGCGGCGGCGGGTCAGCTGGGTGACACTGCGGTTGTGGGCGATGCGGTAGGCGAAGGTGCGCAGGCTGGCATCCCCGCGGAAACCGGGCAGCGCCCGCCAGATGGCCAGCCAGATCTCCTGTACCAGGTCGTCGCGCTCGGCCTGGTTGCGCACATAACTGCCTGCCAGGCGGGCAATACCGCCGCCGCAGTCGTCAATCAATTGCTGGAATAGTTGTTCGCGGGCGTCCAAGTTGTGGTTCTTCTTTCCATGTATTCGGGGCCGCCTGATGCGGGTATTGCCAGTTACTGTACCCAGAGGCGCGAAAACCTTACATAAATTTCCACCTGGGACTGCGGCCGCCAGCCATGGCTATCGAGACTAGGAGATACACCTCAGTCACGATTTGGCCCAGATTGACGTTTACGTTAACGTAAACGTCAACTAGACTTCGGGCAGATCTGAGGAATCGTCCAATATGAGCACCACCACTGCCGACAACTACAGCATCTCCGAGCTGGCCCAGGAGTTCGGGATCACCACCCGCACCATCCGCTTCTATGAAGACAAGGGGCTGATCAGCCCGGAGCGGCGCGGGCAGACCCGGGTATACACGCCGGAAGATCGGGTACGCCTGAAGCTGATCCTGCGCGGCAAGCGTCTCGGGTTCTCGCTGGATGAGAGCCGGGAAATCATCGATATGTACGACCCGGCCCACGGCAATGTGGACCAGCTCAACCGCCTCCTCGACCGTATTGACGCCAAGCGCCAGCAGTTGCGCGAGCAGCAGCGGGATATCGAGAAGATGCTCGCACAGCTGGATGAGGCAAGTACCCGCACCCAGGCGGCGCTGAAAGAACGCAACAGCGAATAGATATAACAACTGAAATTTCACTGATTTTTAATTGAACAACACTCTGACTGATTCACTGCGGAGCAGCCCATGAATACCCCTTACCCAACCCTGAACTTCGATCTCGGTGAAGACATCGATATGCTGCGGGATATGGTCTACAAGTTCTGTCAGGCAGAACTGGCCCCGCGCGCGGCACAGATCGACGAGGACAATCTGTTCCCCGCCGATATGTGGAAGAAGTTTGGTGAGCTGGGTCTGCTGGGCATGACCGTGGAAGAGGAATACGGCGGCTCCAACATGGGCTACCTGGCCCATGCGGTGGCGATGGAAGAAATCTCCCGCGCGTCCGCTTCTGTCGGCCTGTCCTACGGCGCCCACTCCAACCTGTGTGTAAATCAGATTCGCAAGAACGGTACCCCCGAGCAGAAGGCGAAGTATCTGCCCAAGCTGTGTTCCGGTGAACATATCGGTGCGCTGGCGATGAGTGAGCCGAACTCGGGTTCGGATGTGGTGAGCCTACAGTTGAAGGCGGAGAAGAAGGGTGACCGTTTTGTACTGAACGGCAACAAGATGTGGATCACTAACGGTCCGGATGCGCACACTTATGTGATTTATGCGCGCACGGAGCCGGGTATCAGTTCTGGCGGTATTACGGCGTTTATTGTTGAGCGCGGTTTTAAGGGTTTCACTCAGGCGCAGAAGCTGGACAAGCTGGGTATGCGCGGGTCCAACACCTGTGAGCTGGTGTTTGAGGACTGCGAGGTGCCGGAAGAAAATATTCTGGGCCAGCTGAACGGCGGTGTGCGTGTGTTGATGAGTGGCCTGGATTACGAGCGTACGATTCTGTCTGGCGGCCCGGTGGGTATCATGCAGGCGTGTATGGATATCGTTGTGCCGTATATTCACGATCGCAAGCAGTTTGGCAAGGCGATCGGTGAATTCCAGTTGATGCAGGGCAAGGTTGCGGATATGTATGCGGATCTGAATGCGAGCCGCGCTTATTTGTACGCTGTAGCCAAGGCTTGTGACCGCGGTGAGGATTCGCGCAAAGATTCTGCGGCGGTGATCCTGTTTACTGCGGAGCGTGCGACGCAGATGGCGCTGCAGGCGATTCAGACGCTGGGTGGCAACGGTTATATCAATGAGTACGCCACCGGTCGCCTGCTGCGTGATGCCAAGCTGTACGAGATTGGCGCCGGTACTTCTGAGATCCGTCGCATGTTGATCGGGCGCGAACTTTTTAACGAGACTCGCTAAGTCCTATTTTACTTCGGTGGCGGTGCTGCTGCCGATGCCGGTTCTCCAGACACGCCGTGAACCCATCCCTGGGGGCTCTTCTAAAACATCCCTGTTTTAGAAGGTCTGGAGAACTGGCATCGGCACCAGCACCTTCGCATCCAGATTCTGACTACGAATTGGCCTCGTATTTTTTATGAACCAGATTCAGACCAAGATTAATTCCCGGGATCCGGCATTCGCAGAAAACCGCGAGCAGATGCAGAGCATTGTGGATGACCTGCGCGAAAAGCTGGAAACCATCGCCAAGGGCGGCAGTGAGCGCGCGCGGGAGAAGCATGTTTCTCGCGGTAAATTGCTGCCCCGCGATCGTATCGACGCGCTGCTGGATCCGGGCAGCCCGTTTCTGGAATTTTCGCAGTTGGCCGCTTACGACGTTTACGGTGAAGACGTGCCGGCGGCGGGAATTCTGACCGGTATCGGTACCGTTGCCGGCCAGCCCTGTGTCATCGTCGCTAACGATGCGACGGTAAAGGGCGGTACCTATTATCCGCTGACGGTGAAAAAACACCTGCGCGCACAGGCGATTGCGGAGCAGAACAACCTGCCCTGTATTTATCTGGTGGATTCCGGCGGTGCCAACCTGCCGCGCCAGGACGATGTGTTTCCGGATCGCGAGCACTTCGGGCGTATCTTCTTCAATCAGGCGAATCTGTCTGCGCAGAACATTCCGCAGATCGCGGTGGTGATGGGCAGCTGTACCGCAGGCGGCGCTTATGTGCCGGCGATGGCGGATGAGTCGATTATGGTGAAGGAGCAGGCGACGATTTTTCTCGCCGGCCCACCGCTGGTGAAGGCGGCGACCGGGGAGGAGGTTTCTGCGGAGGAGCTGGGCGGTGCGGAGGTGCACTGTAAGACTTCCGGGGTTTCCGATCACTTTGCCAATAACGATACCCACGCGCTGCAGATTGCGCGCAATTCGGTATCGCGACTGAACCGGGTGAAGAATCCCGGTCTCGATGTGCAGAAGCCGATCGAGCCGATTTATCCGCCGGAAGAGATCTACGGCATCGTGCCGAAGGATTCCCGCCAGCCGTTCGATGTACGCGAGATTATCGCGCGGGTTGTAGATGGCTCCGAGTTTGATGAATTCAAGGCGATGTACGGCACTACGCTGGTGACCGGCTTTGCGCGGATTCACGGTTACCCGGTGGGTATTGTGGCCAACAACGGCATTCTGTTTGCCGAGAGCGCGCAGAAAGGCGCGCACTTTATTGAGCTCTGCGCACAGCGCAATATTCCGCTGGTGTTCCTGCAGAACATCACCGGCTTTATGGTGGGCAAGCAGTACGAGGCCGGCGGCATTGCCAAGCACGGTGCCAAGATGGTCACCGCGGTTGCCACCGCTAAAGTGCCCAAGATCACGATTCTGATCGGCGGCTCTTTCGGTGCCGGCAACTACGGCATGTGCGGCCGCGCCTATGATCCCAACTTCCTGTTTATGTGGCCCAACGCGCGCATTTCGGTGATGGGCGGTGAACAGGCGGCGGGTGTACTGGCGCAGGTGAAGAAAGACCAGATGGCGGCCAAGGGTGAGGACTGGAGCGAGGAGGAAATCGCCAAGTTCAAGCAGCCGATCATTGATGACTACGAACACCAGGGGCATCCGTATTACGCATCCGCGCGACTGTGGGATGACGGGGTGATCGACCCGAAAGATACCCGCACCGTGTTGGGGTTGTGTCTGGCTGCGGCCACCCACAAGGAACCTGAAGAGACCAAGTTCGGGGTTTTCCGGATGTAGTTGCTGTGGCGAAGTTAGACACTCGAAGCGAAGGTTCTGATAGCGTGGCTACTTTGCGGGACCTTCACCGGCATGGATGCCGGTGCAGAGCTTACAGGGATGTATTCACAGCGTGTCCCGCAAAGTAGCCACGCTAGCAGGACCGCCACAGGACCTGCTCCAAGGCCCAGAACCAAGGAACAATTTTGAGCGAGAACACCATGACCGAAAAAATGCTGTGCGAAATCGACAACGAAGGCGTTGCCACGGTTACCCTAAACCGTCCGGAAATCCACAACGCCTTCGACGACGATCTGATTCGCCAGCTGGGCGAAACCTTCGACAACCTCGCCCGCAGTGGTGGAGTGCGCGCGCTGGTGCTCGCGTCCAATGGCAAAAACTTCTCCGCCGGCGCCGACCTGAACTGGATGAAGCGCATGGCCGATTACAGTGAAGAGCAGAACCGCACCGACGCCGCGACCCTCGCCGCCATGCTGCACAAACTCGACAACTTCCCCGCTCCCACCATCGCCCGCGTACAGGGTGCTGCGTTTGGCGGCGCGGTTGGTCTGGTCAGCTGCTGCGACATCGCCGTCGCCGCCGAGCGCGCCAGTTTCTGCCTGAGCGAAGTGAAAATCGGCCTGCTGCCGGCCACCATCAGCCCTTACGTGATCAACGCCATCGGCGCTCGTCAGGCGCGCCGTTACTTTGTGACTGCCGAGCGATTTTCCGCAGAGCGCGCGAAAGAAATCGGCCTGGTTTCCGAGGTGGTCGCCGAAGCCGAGCTGGACCTGACGGTACAGAAGCTGGTGAACAGTATTACCGACAACGGCCCCAACGCCGTAACCATGGCCAAGCAACTGGCGATGTCCATGTCCAACCGTGTTGTTAACGACGAGTTGCAGGGGCAGACCAGCGCGCTGATTGCTGCCGTTCGAGTTTCGCCGGAAGGGCAGGAAGGTTTGAGTGCGTTTCTGGAGAAGCGTGCGCCCAGTTGGATGAATTCGAGCGAGGATTAGGCCTCGAGCGAGATTTAGGCCTCGCAGGCTGGATCCCGGATCAGGTCCGGGATGACGATGTACAAACTACTGATGCAGCAACTTCGTCATTCCGATACCGGATCGAGTCCGGCATGACAAAAGCATCCGGAATCCAGAACTAACGAAGTACAAAAGTTCAAATCGAAGGCCGGGCACCGGGTGTCGGTTTTCAGGATCGTCGCAAACAGGATGTTTGCGCCGAAGCGCCCAGGGATGGGTTTACAGCGGTCCTGAAAACCGACACCCGGTGAC
>NZ_JBSWXV010000010.1:0-167704 GCF_056160765.1 Microbulbifer sp. ABE4_465 | reverse complement strand
CCGCGTCGGCATCCGCGTCGGCATCCGCGTCGGCATCCGCGTCGGCATCCGCGTCGGCATCCGCGTCGGCATCCGCGTCGGCATCCGCGTCGGCATCCGCGTCTCCATCATCGTCAGGCGGCATTTTGCAGTCTTTCTCAATATCGATGTCAATATCTACATCAAGATTTATCTCGCAGTCTTTTCCGCAATGGTCCGGGTCGTGATTTATCACTTTCTCGAAGTCGATATCGATATCTATATCTATATCGTACCCGTGTAGCGCCAGGTCATATTCGAAGTGCCAATCACTATCATGATCCGCATCGGCATCTGCGTCGGCATCTGCGTCGGCGTCGGCGTCGGCATCTGCGTCATTGTCATCTGACTTGCAGTCAATATCGATATCCACATCTACGTCGACATTAATATCGCATCCGTGATGGCAGTGCTTGTCACAGTCGGCATCTGCGTCGGCATCTGCGTCGGCGTCGGCGTCGGCGTCGGCGTCGGCGTCGGCGTCGGCGTCGGCATCAGCATCGGCGTCCGCATCAGCATCGGCATCCGCGTCGGCATCCGCGTCGGCATCGGCGTCCGCATCGGCGTCCGCATCGGCATCGGCATCCGCGTCGGCATCGGCGTCCGCATCAGCATCGGCATCCGCGTCGGCATCCGCGTCGGCATCCGCGTCGGCATCGGCGTCCGCATCGGCGTCCGCATCGGCATCGGCATCCGCGTCGGCATCCGCGTCCGCATCGGCATCGGCATCGGCATCGGCATCGGCATCGGCATCGGCATCGGCATCGGCATCGGCATCGGCATCAGCGTCAGCATCCGCGTCGGCATCTGCGTCGGCATCCGCATCGGCGTCCGCATCCGCATCGGCATCGGCATCTGCGTCGGCATCCGCATCGGCGTCCGCATCGGCATCCGCATCGGCGTCCGCATCCGTATCCGCATCCGCATCGGCGTCGGCGTCGGCGTCGGCGTCGGCATCAGCGTCGGCATCTGCATCTGCATCGGCATCAGCGTCGGCATCGGCGTCGGCATCCGCATCGGCGTCGGCATCCGCATCGGCGTCGGCATCTGCATCGGCATCTGCATCTGCATCGGCATCTGCATCGGCATCGGCATCGGCATCGGCATCGGCATCGGCATCAGAATCCGCATCAGCATCACCATCCGGCGGGGGTGGCGGTGCGGGCGGAGGCTCCTCTCCGGTAGGATTAATAACCGGAGGCTCCTCAGCGGGCGGAGGAGCGGGCGGTGGTGCCGGTGGAGGGGCAGAAAATGGGGTAGGTCTCAGGAAAGGCTCGAATGTGCCGCGGTCATTGTCATTGTCATCGTCATCAACCGCATGAGCGATGGCCGCGATTCCCAATGCGGCCAGCCCCGCCCAAACCCAAGGGCAAACGACTTCGCCAGTGGGCGGGACAACACCCGCCAAGTCAGTACTACTACTAACTTGAGCCATGGAAAATATGGAACCGTCAACGCCCTTTTGCGCCAGCAAAACGTTGCCGGATTCCGGATCCTCCAGAAACAAATCACTTTGAGTATCTGCCGCATCCGCGAGATAGAAATTCTCAATCGTGATGATTTCGCCAGTTGCTAGCTGGACTATCAGATCGTCCCCGGCTCTTGAGAGCGACCGTATTTCATCCTGCGCTAGCTGGAGCTTCACGAACCCTGGTGCATCTAAAACCACATGGGTGGAATCGAATGAACTCAAGGCGCCGCTAGACTTGTCGACTACCTGGGTTTGCATCCTGCATACCTTCTTTTTTCCATCATCCTCTGATGGACCCCAAAGAATCTGATGACTGCCACACCTTGAGGCGATCACCACCTGCACAATATGTGCATTTTTTAATCACACATACATTGGTATGGCTGAGTTATTCAGATTTATCAAGCTAAAGGGCGATGACTGTAAAAATGAATATATGCTCGTTTCAAAAAATTATGCGCCAGAAGAGTACTTTCAGCGCCGACACTTTTGATGCTGTTCACATTTTGTGCGGAACAACATCAGTGGGCAGTCGAGAGGCCCGCCAACCAGTTGAGTTGAGTGCCCGCGACTCCCCATTGTCACTTAAATAGTTGGAAGTTGGCTCGGACGGAAGAAGCTTGACCTTTTTGAGCGAGGAGGAAGTTTGATGAAAAAAAACGGCTTTCATAAACGAAAGCCGTAAGGGATTGAGACGGGAAGAAAATTGACTACAAATCAACATGCCGTATTAACACTAACCTCATCGTCCACCTCACCTGGTGAACGAGCTTCGGCGGTTCCTGGAACCGACGCTTCGCTCGGCGGTATTACCGTCAATTTCTCGGCAAAAACATAAAGCAGTATTACCACAAGAGACAACGCGAACATCGACAGATACAACACTTGACCGCCCCAATACTGAATCATAAACCCGCCGACCAATGGCGCGCTCGACCAGCCAAATGCGTACAAGCTGGTCGCGCCAAAGTAACTCCCACGCAGATTTGCAGGAGCCATGCGATCTATTTGAACACTCATGTTAGGAAACAGGATCGCTTCGGCCACACTGATCAGAAACGTTGCCCCCAGCCACCCGTAAAACCAGTGAATCGGATTGAATGCAAACCAGATCTGCCCCAGTGCCAACACCGCAAGCCCGATAAAAACTCGATGATTGACATCCAGGGTACGCATCAGCCGCAGTAATGGAAACTGCAGAAATACAATGGTCGATGCATTCACCAGAATCATGCTGGAAATAAGCGAAACCACGCCAGGCGCATCATTAACCGTCAAGTACTGTACCAAGCTTGAGTCCATATGCGCGTAAATAAATAACGCGAGGATGTTCGCCGACACGGTTACCATGAATACCTTATCTTGGGCGAGCACACGTAAGGTCGCAGAAAACCCTCCATTCGCACACTCACCTTTCCGTTTTTCAGACTCAGGCCTTAATCGAATGAACGCCCACAGGAAAGCGACGAAAAGCCCGAGGTAACTCAGCGCGGTTATATTGAACGTTGCCTGCTGAGCACTGATTCCGACCCATACTCCAATCATTGGTCCCAGAGCACTTCCCACATTGATCAGGAAATAACGAAATTGCAGCGCAAGCTCGCGTACGCCGGTGTCAGAAATAAGGTCACCAAACATCGCCATCGCAGGCGGCTCCCATACTGAGCGCCCGATAGCACTGAAGGTAATTGCCAAAGCAAAAGCTTCAATGCTGTCTGCCACAGCAAGCAACGCAAAGGCAATGACGTTGGTAAATGTGCCCGCTAACAATAAGAATTTTCGGCCAAATCGATCGGACAAAGCACCGGTGTAAAAGCCAAGAATCGCTGCGCACATAGCAGAGATACTGAGTACCGCACCAATAGTACCGGGACTGAGTGAGAACTTTTCATGCAGCATGACAGCAAGAAAAGGCCACACCATAAAGTAGGTGCCTCGGCCAAAGAAACTGCCAATCAATACGATCCAAATCAAAGGCGGTAAGCCATAAAGTGATTGCCACCACTGCCTGTCCATGCCGGTTTCTCCCAAATTAGCGGCAAAAAAAAACCCGGAGGCCAAGATCCTCCGGGTTTTCCGTGGAGGGTCTTGGGAAAACCCTCCAGCACAATTCAATTCGACTGTCAGGTTAACAAGTAACGGGCCTTACGCACTTTGCGCGCTTTACACGCAATAGCAGCCCACGCATGAGCCACTACGGACCAGGTGGTGTGGGCAGATTTAGCACATAGCAGACCACACAAGGAAACACCTGGCATAGCGCATACGCCAGTTCCACATAGAGTACTCCCCTGATCATCAGACACAGCAGTACCCGCGGACATCAGAAGACTCCGCAAGCACATCGGGACAGTGCCTAAAACATTGATCAGCATCAGGAAAATACTCTAGTTAGAAACCTGGTTAGAAACCGATCGCTCGATGGCGTGTACGCAAACAGCGAAAGTAAACAGGACAGTAACCTTTTAATAGTATCTCAACGAGACATCGATGCAACCGAATTCGCGAAATAAAACCTGGAAACATTCCAGTCATAAACGGCACTGAAAACGCTCTGAATATGACAGCTTCTATACTGAGAGAAGTGGCTCTGAAAATGGCTGTATGGCGGCCTTGTTCAGGGTCGACTCGATAACTTCACCGACTGAATTCGACCAGGCTCTATTGATTAGGATGTGAGTTAGATGCAAAACACCGGGAACCAACGCTTATTAGTAGAAGCCCCCTGTGGAGCGATAAATGGCAAACTCGACAGGCATCATTCGGTAAAGCAGTTCCTGGGAATCCCCTATGCGCAACCACCAGTGGGCGAACTCCGCTGGCACCCACCACGCCCACTACCGAGATGGAAAGGTGTACACGAGGCAACCCGATACGGCATGCCCGCACCGCAAAACCCATCACACCTGTTTGAAATCCGCGGCCCGAATGGGGAGGATCCTGACAGCGAGGACTGCCTCTATCTGAATATCTATGCGCCGGCGGAGCCCCGTCAAGCCAAACTGCCAGTTATGGTCTGGGTTCACGGTGGAGCCTTTTATCTGGGCTCCGGCAGCCAGGCGCTTTACGATGGAAAGTATCTCGCCGCAAGCGGACGCGCCATTGTTGTGACCTTCAACTATCGATTGGGCGCCTTTGGCTTCTTGCGGTTATGCGATATCAGCGACCTTCCCGCCAGCGGAAACGAGGGGCTGATGGATCAACTGGCGGCCCTTCGCTGGGTACAGAAAAATATTGATGCATTTGGGGGAGATCCAGGCAACATCACCCTATTTGGCGAATCCGCCGGCGCAATGAGCATCGCGTCCCTATTTTCTGCCTGCCCGCAACAACGCGAGCCCATCTGCGGCAATCTCTTTCACAAGGCCATTGTTCAGAGCGGTAACCCAGGCGTTTTTCATCAACCAGCGCGCGCCAGCCTGCTGGCAGAAGAGTTCATGTCAAACTTACAGAGAGACACCCGCACACCTGTAAGCGAGACCTCAGTTGCGGAGATTTTGAAAGCGCAAGCGGCAGTGCTGGATAGTCCGCAGACCGATACTCGGTGGGGACACCTTCCATTCAAGCCCGTGCAAGACGGGCAATTTTTGCTGCAATCCCCTGTGAATGCGCTCAAAAATCCGGCCGCGGCTCAGGTAGCCATGATGGTTGGCAGTAACAGTGACGAGTGGAACCTGTTCAGCGCCGCGCGCCCGGAAAGCTACACGCTCGATGACCAGCAAATTCGCGGACATCTGGAAGCTATTATCCCCAGCCCGCTGATATCCCCCCTTCTCGATCACTATCGGAACCGTGCGGAATCGATGCAGGACAACCCGTGGCCAATTTGGAGCCGCACCTGGAACCTGATGCTGACCGATATGGTATTTACCGTTCCGGGGCTGAGACTACTGGGTGCACACCAGGGCAAGCGCTACCACTACCACTTTACCCACCCCCTAAGCGCGCAGCCCCTGTTAGGGGCATGCCACGCAGCAGAGCTGGGATATGTGTTCGGGACACACAGTGCAGAAGATCTCGCACACTTTTATGGCGGAGAGCCTGAACCTCATATTCTCAGCGAGACAATGCGAGACGCGTGGCTGAACTTTGCCGAATCCGGCGAGCCCGGCAAAGACTGGCCGGAATATGAGCAGGGGCTTAGCCGCCAATTCGGAGACCAGCGCGATAGAGCACTCGACCCGAAAGCCTTGCAGGCGCTTTGGGAGGGCCTCGATGACCTGCAATTACGCGGTTTTCTGTAAAAGACGTAAAATCGGGGCTCATATCGCTAAATGGAGCACCTGACTTTGCACGAAATCATTTTGATCCGCCACGGCGAGGCAGCCAAATCACCGACTGACAGCGACCCGGGTCTCACCAGACTGGGTCAGCAACAAGCTGCAAAACTGGCAGAAGTCCTCCAGCAGCAATTTCCAGATGGCACGGGGATTCGACTTATCAGCAGCCCGAAGGCTCGTGCCCTGCAGACCGCGATACCGGTTTCCACCCTTTGGCAAAAGCCGATTGAACAGTCAGAGGAAGTTATCGAAATCCCTTCTCCACAGGGGGTACCTCTGGAACAACGCGGAAAATGGATTCAAACATTTCTGGACAAGAGGTGGGATAGCATGACGCCAGCACAGGCTGTGTGGCGTAGCGGAGTTATCGATTTTCTACGGCAATTGGGGGCTGACAGAGAGGTATCGACCACTCTGGTGTTCTGCCACTTCATGGTTATCAATACCGTGGTGGCAGCTATCCGAAATGACGAACGTGTCACTCAGTTTCTTGCCGATTACACATCGCAGACTCGCCTGGGCCTAAACCCGGACAATAAATTGCTGAACATCATCACCCTGGGGCACGAGCGGACATCCCGGAACCAGATCCAGTAGCCACCCGTCGCCGCTCACCCTTCATATCATCCCGCGAGGCTTTTGCTAACCACTTCGTAAAGATCCCGGGAGAGCTCCCCGCTGTCGCGAACCCGCTCTAGGGCACGTTGAATCTGCGAGGACTCTTCCGCGCGATACTTGCGCCAGCGGGTGAGTGGAGTCACGATTCGCGCCGCCACCTGTGGGTTCAGTTTATCCAAAGTAATTACCTGATCCGCAAGAAACTCATACCCACTTCCATCTTCAGCGTGAAACTGGGAAAAGTTGCGCATAGCAAAACCGCCAATTACCGCGCGCACTTTATTTGGATTCTTAAACTCAAAGGCATCGTGCTCCATCAAAGCGCGAACGCGATCCAGTGTGCCAAAAGTGGGGCTACTGCTCTGCAGGCCAAACCAGGTCTCCACAACCTGTGTGTCCTGCTGCCATTGCTCATAGAATGTATCCAGATGGTTCTGCGCACTCTCTGTTGTGCCGAACTCGACCAGCGCCGCCAACGCAGCAGCACTGTCAGTCATATTGTCGTCGCGCGCAAGCTGCGCCTCCGCAAGTGCCAGTGCTTCTGATTCCCCGGATGCACAGATATAGAATAAACAGGTATTTTTCAGGCTTCGCTCGGCGATGTCGGCGGCCGCGGGACAATAGGACTTGGCATGATTCAGAGACTTATAGAGTGCGAGGAACTTGGATTTGAGAGCCTTGGCTAGCGTGTCTCGCACAAATTTCCGGGCGACGATAATCGCCTGGGCATCAATTTCACTACCTTGCTCCGCCAACTCCTGAGCGCTGGGAAGGGCCAGCATTTTCGCCACCAGCGCAGGATCCAGTTGGGTGTTATCCAAGACCGCCGAATAGCCCTGAATCAGAGAGTCGGGGGCATCCAGCGATCGTCCTTCACGGTATGCTCGCTGTAAGTCAGTCAGTGCATCGAACGCGAGACGCTGACCGGCGTCCCATTGATTGAACGGGTCCGTATCGTGCTGCATTAAAAACAGCAATTGCTCGGTGGTGTACCCATAGCGCAACTTCACCGGTGCAGAGAAGCCTCGCAGCAGCGATGGTAGTGGTCGCTCGGGAATGTTGTTAAAAACAAAATCCTGTTTGGCTTCAGTGAGGTGCAAAACACGCTCTGTATCTCGAGCCTCCCCCAGAATCAACGCGTTGCCATCCTGGTCAAGCAGGCTAATCGTCACCGGGATATGCAACGGTAGTTTGTTTGCCTGTCCCGGTGTATCCGGCGTGTGTTGGCGAATGGTCAGGCGATACTCCTGGGTTTCTGTATTGTAGGCGTCTTCCACGTCCAGTATCGGCGTACCGGCCTGACTGTACCAGCGACGGAATTGCTTCAGGTCGGCCCCGTTTGCATCCTCCATAGCCACCACGAAGTCTTCACAGGTCACCGCCTGACCGTCATGACGATCAAAATACAGGTCGCTACCGCGACGGAATCCCTCCGCTCCAAGAATGGTGTGAATCATCCGCACAACCTCCGCACCTTTTTCGTAGACAGTCAGGGTGTAGAAATTGGAGATTTCCATATAGGAGTCCGGACGCACCGGATGGGCCATAGGGCCCGCATCTTCGGCAAACTGTGCAGTGCGAAGCAGGGTAACGTCTTCTATCCGCTTTACCGCACGGGAATTCATATCTGCGGAGAACTCTGCATCACGGAAAACGGTAAAGCCTTCTTTCAGGCTTAACTGAAACCAGTCTCGGCAGGTGACACGATTGCCGGACCAGTTGTGGAAATATTCGTGCGCGACAATCGCTTCGATACGCTGAAATGCCGCGTCTGTCGCTGTCTCCGGGCTAGCCAGGACACAGGCGGAGTTGAAAATATTCAGTCCCTTGTTTTCCATTGCCCCCATATTGAAGTGATCCACAGCCACGATCATAAAAATATCCAGATCGTACTCACGGCCATACGTCTCTTCATCCCACTTCATGGAGTGCTTCAGCGAGGTCATGGCATGTTCGCACTTACCGATATTTTTTGGCTCGGTATACAGTTGCAAGGTGACCTCTCGGCCACTACACGTCGTAAACCGGTCCTCTATATACTGCAAGTCCCCGGCGACCAGGGCAAAAAGATACGAGGGTTTGGCGAAAGGGTCTTCCCAGGTCACCCTCAGGCGGCCATCCTCCGTAGTGCCACTGTCCATTTTATTCCCGTTCGATAACAGCACCGGATAAGTCGCTGGTGCCACGATCGTGGTGGTAAACACACTCATCACATCCGGGCGGTCCGGATAAAAGGTAATTTTACGGAACCCCTCGGCCTCGCACTGAGTGCAGTACATGCCATTGGACAGGTACAGCCCCTCCAGTGAAGTATTGCTTTCCGGTGCAATTCTTGTCTGGACTTCGAGTTCAAACACTTCCCTGTCGACACTCAGCAACAAGCCACCAGGCTTTTCCGTGTAGCGCTGCGCAGGAAGCAGCTCACCATCGATAGCAATCGAGAGAAGGTCCAGGTCGACACCATCGAGCCACAAGGCAGGTAGTACCTCGCCCGTTCCCGCCTCTGGATTGCGACGGACACTCAGGCGGGACTTCACCAGTGTGGCGTGCGGGTCCAGGTCAAAGGTAAGTTCTGTACGATCGATCAGATACTCGGGAGCCTGGTAGTCCTTCAGGTAAATGGTTCGCGGCTGCGTGTCTTTCATTCCAGTCAATCTCTTGTAAAACCTGCGGGCAAACCGGGAGTGCTATCGCGCACCGGCGCCCGACTTCCATTTAGTGTTTTGTGCGCTCAATTAGGCCAGGGGATTAATAGCCAGCTGCATGGCCGTCTTTACGACTCTCCGACGCGCCATGATATACACCATTACCCGCCTTCAAAATTCCCTGGTATCCGCCGTAGGGGCCACTTTCAAAGCGAATTTGGTGGCCCATTTGCACCAACTTGCGCCGAGTCTCCATTGGAAAGCCGTCTTCCAGGCTGAGGTAGCCGCCATCTTCCATCAATTCATCTGTGGGCTGGCTGGAACCACTATGCAATATTCGCGGTGCATCCCCGGCCTCTTGCACGTTCAGGCCGAAGTCCACCATATTGATGACAATCTGCGCGTGCATTTGAGGCTGAGTGGCGCCACCCATAACGCCAAAACTCAGCCATGGTTTACCGTCTTTGGTAACGAAGGCGGGAATAATTGTATGAAATGGACGTTTACCGGGCTCGTACTGATTAAAATGCCCCTCTTTCAGACTGAACATCTCTCCCCGGTCCTGCAGGATGAAGCCGAGCTCTCCGGGCGTCATCCCAGAGCCCATCCCCCGGTAGTTACTCTGAATGAGGGAGACCATGTTTCCGTCTTTGTCCGCGGTAGTGAGGTAGATGGTATCGCCGTGGCGCAAAGCTACATTACCTGCATCATAGCGTTTTGCCGCTTTATCGGGGTTGATCAGTGTGCGACGCTCGTCCGCATAGGACTTGGAGATCAGCTCTTTTACTGGAAGCCGGTTGAAATCGGGGTCGGCGTAATATTTTGCGCGGTCCTCAAAGGCCAGTTTCTTTGCTTCGGCAAACAGGTGCACATACTCCGGGCTGGTGCGCCCCATTTTCTTCAGGTCAAACCCTTCCAGAATATTCAGTATCTGCAGCGCAGCGATACCCTGTCCGTTTGGCGGCAGCTCCCACACATCGTACCCCCGATAATTCGTGGAAACGGGCTCGATCCAATCAGATGTATGGCTGGCCATATCCTCATATGAAAGGAAACCGCCATTCTGTTTCATATAGCGGTCAATCTCTCGCGCAATATCCCCTTTGTAAAATGCGTCGCGCCCACCTTCGGAGATTTTCTCTAGCGTACTGGCCAATCGCGGATTGCGGAACAGATCGCCCTCCGCCGGCGCTTTGCCATCAGGCATATAGGTATCGCGGAATCCGGGGAATTTTTCCAAGATGGGAACTGAGCGATTCCAATAGTAGGCAACCAGCTGGGTGACCGGAAAACCCTCATTGGCGTAGCGGATCGCCGGTGCCAGCAGTGTCTCCATTGGCAATTTTCCGAATTTCGCGTGCAGTTCAAACCAACCGTCTACGGCACCGGGTACGGAAACCGGCAAGGGACCGTGAGAAGGTATTTTGTCCAGATTATTGTCGGCAAAATAACTGAATGGCAGTGACTTTGGCGATCGCCCGCTGGCGTTCAGGCCGTACAACTTTTTGTCTTTCGCATTCCAGACAATGGCGAAAAGATCGCCGCCAATTCCATTTCCTGTAGGCTCCATCAGCCCTTGTACTGCGTTGGCGGCAATGGCGGCATCGACTGCGCTGCCCCCTTGCTTCAGGATATCCAGCGCCACCTGAGTCGCCAGTGGCTGACTGGTCGCAGCCATCCCCTGTGTAGCCAACACCGGAGAGCGGCTTGCGAACCCCTCACCGTTAACGCGGTCATAGGCGTACGTAGTTGCAGTGAAAGCCAGGGTGGCGACAAAAGCACCAGAAGCCTGTATCACACCGGCATTATGGACGCGGCGACATGCCGCTGATACTGCGTCCACACAGCGGGAGAAAAAATCTGTCATCTCGAATTTCACAATTACAGCCCCTATCGTTATTCTCAGAGCAAGTCTCTCCGTAATAGCCAGGTCGGTCAACCGAGGTGTTTGTGCGCTTTGTCTCCCGCTTCCTTAGTATTGCAGCCATTTCACTGGCCGCGTTGATCATATTGGCAGCGAGCGCCTGGACAACCCGGCATTTTTGGCTTCCCCAGGTTGTGAGCGCCCAATCGGATACGTTCGACCTGACAGAGATTAGCGGATTGAATGTGTCGCGATCCGAACAGGGAATTCGTGTAGATATTGATCAGCTCAGGCTTGAGTCAGGCACACAATTCGCCGTCGATCTGAAGCAAATCCGCATCACCGATCTGGTTTCCCTTGCCCGCGGACTATTCAGCTCCCTTGCAATAGTGATACCTATTGAGTCTGAGCTATATGTGGAACAGGTTGCCATCACCAGAATGGCGCCTTCGATTGACGTGTCGGCAAGTGATCAAGGTAATCCAGCACCAGCGGTGCAAAAGAACAACGAAGAGACGAGCTCAGCCGAATCGGATAAGCCTGCTGTAAGTGACTTGTCTGAGGGACATGGGCTGGCGATCGGGCAGTTGCTGGACCGGCTGCGCCAGCTGCCCGTGGGCAAGCTCACGCTTGCAGATATCCAGTGGCAAGACATATCGGCGAGCCGCTTTTCATTTTCCGCAGATCAGCCGGCTAAGGGGGTAATCACCGGCACATTTCAGAGCTCACAATGTGTTGAGTGCAGGCTGGAAATGCGCATTGAGAATACCGCTGCGCCGACAGTCTTTACACTGGATTTGCGGAAAAGCAGTGATTCCATTGTGCGATTGAACGCGAGCCTTCGCCCGGCTGAACAGCCAGAGTCTGAAAACCGCGAGGCCCGTTGGCAAGTCGCCAGTCACCTTGAAGTTACCGCGGAGCGACTGCCCGAGCTGTTGCAGGAAACCGGTATATACAGCAGGAACCTACCCAGTTGGATCGCATACCCACTGGTAGCGGAAGGTGACATTTCCGTTCAACTGGCCAGCGAGGTGCCAGATCAGTTCGCAGAGATACGTGATTTCGGCCAGATTCAAGCATCCATTAGATCTTCCGGACTGTCATTTGAACTACCACAGGAAACGCTGGGTCTGCCCAGTAGGGTGCGTATTTCAACCGAGCAGCCCGTAGAAGTACGACTACATTCCATAACCCCTCTTTCCGTCGCCTCGGTGGATGGCGGAATGCAATTTCGAGCTTACTCGCAGCCCAATCCCATCGCTACCACACTGCCAATGGTGGATGGCAGGCTTGCTCTATCCACCAAAGAGGGAATTCCTCTGGTTCAATTTGACGCAAAGATGCGATTGGCTGAAGTATCACGCCTGCTTGAAGCGGAAAAATGGAAGAAGTTTCGAGCGCAGGTATCGTTATCTGACGTTCACGGTGATCAAAGTATTACGGGTGGCTTTTCTCTTCCTGGTATGGATAGCTTGATCTCCCAGACCGAAAAGCTGGAAATCCGTAACTTTTTCGCTGACGTAGAGTTGGATAACCCCGTCACTTTTCGCCTAGACCTACCGGATAGCCAGAATCCACTTCAGTCCATCCATTGGGAAAGTGCCTGGATACGGGCTCTCAGCGAAAATGCCATAAAAATTACAGCGCTAAAAATCCCCGGGTCGGTCGATCTTTCCATTCCTACACTATCGCTGCACGCGCAGGAAACTCGCTTCACAGGCTCGCCCCCACCTCAGGCAGCGCTTGCGAGTCAACTCACGGATGTCCGTTGCACCGGGCTTCCTTTACTAAATTGCTCGCTAAAAGCTGAGGCATACATCGGGCATGTCGAGCTGGGCGAACCAATGAATGCATTGCAGAATGCCCGTTTGTCACTGGATGAGTTGCGAGTTGCCTCAACAAAGGACGACGCGCTCACCATCGAGGTCAAAGCCTTTAACTTCGGTGCAGATCAGGCTTCAGCGGGTGAGCTTTCTGTCCGAAAGCCGGAGCTTTTCACCCAGCAGGCCAAATGTGAGCGGAGCAATGGCTTAACGAAATGCGCGGTCCCACAAATCGCACTCAGCCTGGCCCCACTGCAAGCAGAGGACAACAAGCTGGAAGGCGTTGTGATTTTCGACAATCTAACTTTGACGCACAAGCAGGATAATCCCCATGAACTCCACATCGCGTCCGCCTTTAGCAGTGAAAGCCTGAACATCCGCGCCCAGAATCAATATCAAGGAAGCCTCGGGGCAAAAGGACAGCTCTCTTTTGAGAATCAAACGATATCTGGAAGTAGCCAAGTCACTGCGGGCCCCCTGGCCATCAGTGCCAGCTGGCATCACGATGTCGGCGATGGGCGAGGAAGCCTGCAAGTGACCGTGCCGGAAACCGAATTTTCCCCACAGAACACCTTATCTAAGGCGATAAAAGGAATACCCGCAGATCTGGTCGGGGGCACAGTGAAGGCCGACGGAGTGCTGCACTGGCCAAAATCCGACAGTGACCAAATCAATATCGCGCTGAAAAATACATCGTTGCAGTATGACAGCAGTTTCGTCGTGGGCATCGATTCCAGGATCGCGCTGAAATCCGTCAATGGCCAGTGGGTTACCTTGCATCCCAGCCCACTTTCCATCGAACAGGTGGACGCAGGGATTGCGATCAAAAATTTGAATTTCGATGTATCGCTTGCCGACAATGGCGATTTGAAGCTGCAAAACTTTTCAGCCGAGCTGCTGGAGGGAGCGCTGACGTCCGACAATCTGGTATGGAATATCAACGGAAAGGAACACCGTTCACACCTTCAATTTACAGGGCTGGCCATTGGCGCTCTCGCCCGTGAAATGGAGTCGACCAATTTCGCCGCTAGCGGACTGCTGGACGCGAAAATTCCGATTACCAGTGACAGCCAGGGCATAACCGTCGAGGGAGGCTCGGTTCAGTCTCGCCCTCCCGGTGGCCGCTTGCGCTACTACGGAGCATTTTCCCCGGCCATACTGGGCAGCAACCCGCAACTCAAACTCCTGGCTGGCGCACTGGAAGATTACAATTACCGCGACATTCGTGGCACCATAAACTACCCGTTAAGTGGTGACCTGATGCTAAACCTGAAACTTACAGGCCGCAGTAGTGCCATTGACGCCAACCGGGACCTGATCATCAACCTGAATCTCGAAAACAACGTGCCCTCGATGCTCCGGTCGCTTCAGGCGAGCCGGGACCTCACCGATGTACTTGAGCGCCAGGTTCAATAGTTCAAGGTACAGAATATCGAACAGGGAGTGTATTCTGCGCCGGTTTGAGTCGGTTTATCGACCCGTTCAGGTACGGTTAATCGGGCAATATCTATAGTAATCATCAACTGCTCCCAGGTGACTCGGTTCGGGCCGAATTGCGGTACAGAAGCCTGGCGACACTTAACCTGAGAGACACAGGAGTTCATCAGTGAAGCAATCGGGAATGTTCAAGAGGGTCACCGTGTGTGTGATGCTACTGTTTGGTGGTGTGACACTGGCCGCCTGTACACCAACGGTAGCGGTTCAGGCACCCAGTGAGCCGATAACCGTAAATCTGAACGTAAAGATCGAGCATGAAATCCGTGTCAGAGTGGATAAAGAGCTCGATGACCTGTTTGAAGACAAGGAAGGGATTTTCTGAAGCCGGCTGGCTATAGAATCACCTGTATCGAATGAGAGAAGGAGTTGAGAGCATGTCCGGAAGCATATCCATGAAGAAGCTATTCAGCGGCCTGATTGGCCTGACCCTGTTGATTGCCCTGCCCGCCTTAGCCATATCACTGAAGGAGGCCCAATCCAAGGGGCTCGTTGGCGAGGCAAACAGTGGTTATATCGCCGTTGTCCAGGGCGGCACACCCGAAATAGATAAACTGGTCGCGGAGGTGAACAATAAACGCAAACAGGAATACGCCGCGATTGCCAAGCGCAATAATATTGACATCAATCAAGTAGCTGCCCGCGCCGCGGAGAAACTGGAAGCACGCCTTTCCAAAGGTGAGTACTACCAGGACAACCTCGGGCGCTGGAAGCAAAAATAGTCCGTACGATTCAGCACCCGTTACCCACTATCCGTTGGTATTGGAAACAAAAAAACCCGCAAACTGGTTTGCGGGTTTTTTTAATGGAGGGGGGTCTAGATTAGCCGTTACAAGTTGGCAAACAGAGACATACCATCCAGCCCCTGCCCCTCCATGACTTCGCGCAGCCGCTTCAGTGCATCCACCTGAATCTGACGTACACGTTCGCGGGTGAGGCCAATTTCACGTCCTACCTCTTCAAGAGTGCTGGCTTCGTAACCACGGAGACCGAAGCGACGGGATACTACCTCACACTGCTTGTCAGGCAGCTCACCCAACCAGCGGTTAATGCTGTCGAACAGATCTGAGTCCTGAAGCAGCTCTGCCGGGTCAGACTCCTGTTGGTCCGGAATAGTATCTACCAGTGTTTTTTCCGACGACGGACCGATAGGAGTGTCTACCGAAGTAACGCGTTCATTCAGACCAAGCATCCGCTCAACATCTTCTACCGGCTTTTCCAGCAGGTTTGCAATTTCTTCTGCCGTTGGCTCGTGATCCAGTTTCTGGGCCAACTCTCGGGAAGCGCGCAGGTATACATTGAGCTCTTTAACCACATGAATGGGCAGACGGATGGTCCGCGTTTGATTCATGATGGCGCGCTCGATGGTCTGACGAATCCACCAGGTGGCGTATGTAGAGAAGCGGAATCCACGCTCCGGATCGAATTTTTCTACGGCACGAATCAGGCCGAGGTTACCCTCTTCGATCAGGTCCAGCAGCGCCAGGCCACGGCTAACATAGCGGCGGGCGATCTTTACAACCAGTCGCAGGTTGCTTTCAATCATGCGCTTACGCGCAGCCGCGTCACCGCGCAGCGCTTTGCGTGCGTAGTAAACTTCTTCTTCTGCAGTCAGCAGAGGGGAAAAACCGATTTCGTTGAGATACAGCTGAGTAGCATCCAGATTCTTCTGTCCGTGAGAATCTTCGAGCTTACGGGTGGATGTTTTCTGTGAGGCGCTTTTTGCTGTTGTAGACGTGGATGATTTATGAGAGATCGTTTCGGAGCTTTTTTTTGCCGTTTTGCTCCGGCTACGGCTTGTTTTGGTTTCTTTAATGGATTCTTCCTGATCCATTGCTTCGGGTGATAGTTCCGCTCTTGCACCAATGTCCAGGTGATCGTGACGTTGTGCTTCCATTTCCCCAACTCCTTGTACTTTGCCTGTATCAGCCGCATGACAACTCGCGATCGCTGAATCGGTCGCTGTCTGTGCGACAGCCTCCGTTCCCGGCAACTCACCGACGTTACCCTCGTTTGGCAACCTATCGGTGAGTAGGGTCACTGCAGGGCAGTTACTGCCGATCCCGGTGACTACCTCAAGTGGTTATAAATAAAAGTCCATTTTTATTACACAACAGCTTAAAGACAGGGAGCTCAATGCGCCGACCAAGCAGGACAGTAAGCTCGGGAGATCAAGGTAAATAAACCAGTGGATCTTCCGGCTGACCATTCTTGCGAATCTCGAAGTGGAGCATATCGCGGTCGGTACCACTCGAACCCAGTTCCGCTATCCGTTGCCCCGCTTTGATTTTCGCTCCCTCGCCAACAAGTAACTTGTCGTTGTGGGCGTAAGCACTGAGGAACTCCTCGCTGTGCTTGATGATCAAAAGCTTGCCGTAACCTCTCAGTGCGCTTCCGGCGTAAATCACTGTGCCATCCGCTGCTGCCTGAACAGATTCCCCCTTTTTCCCGGCGATATCAACACCCTTTCGCAAGGGGTTGTTTGCCTGGTAGCGGGAAAGGATCCGCCCCCGCACTGGCCACTGCCACTTTATGTCAAATTTGTTTCTGTCCGAAATTGACGATGTCCTGATAACCTTGGGTGGTGCTTTGGGAGGGACAACCGCAGTCTTGCGCGTGACTTTTTTCGGTACTTGCACTTGCCGGTCTTGCGGCCCGCTTAGTGGTGTAGGTACCCGCCCAGTCAGAACCAGGCGTTGCCCCGGAAAAATTCTGTAAGGAGCGGCGATACGATTGATAGCCGCTAAGTCCTTGAAATCTCTACCATATCGCCACGCAATGGAATAAAGGGTCTCGCCTTTACTCACGGTATGGTGCTGAATCTTTTGGCTGGGTGGCTGGTTGAGAGATGACGTGGGAGCCAGGTTAGTGGCGCAGGAAACGATCAAAAGAGTAGCGAAAAGCAAGGGCAGTTTGGCCCCCTGAAAAAACGGACAAAGGCGCAAAATTCTTCCGCATGGAGAGAAAAAACAGTGTTCAGGTTGTCGATTATTGCGCCGTCTCATTATTCTCTTTTTACATCAAAGGTGGGCATTTATGGAAAAAGTGTCTAAAGAAAACTGATATTTCGTCGCCGGTTGAAGGCCATTAAATCTGCCTTTTTCCGCATCACCGAATAATTGGCGATCTTTACCCATTTCCCGTTATTTTGACCCCGAAGTCCGGTGGCAATTCCCTGTAATCTGCGGCTGTTCCCACGGTAAGAAATTGCCACTTAGCCCTGTAAGCCTTTTCCTACATGGCGGTGATTGAACCACTCGATCGACAGCACGAGTACCACCGCGGTAAGCGCAGCCAGGGTACTGCCGGCCAGATATGCAGGCAGCCCACTGGCGGCAGCAAAGTCCCAGGGCAAAACATTGGAAAGTGTCGGCGCCAGTTTAGCGTTCCCGAGGCCTCCGGCGACACTGTCTGCGAGCTTCCAGGGCCATACGATTTTCAGGCTGCCCAGTAACACTCCTACAAGGAATGACAGGGTGACGGAGGGAAATCGGTGCATCAACCATGACAACAGGCGACTGAACAACAGGAGACCACAACCAGCGCCGGCAGCGAACCAGACCAGCGCATTGACCTGTAGCTGGTGCACCGCAGCGATGACCTGGGGGTAGATACCGATCATCAACAGAATAAAAGAACCAGAGATGCCCGGCAGAATCATGGCGCAGATCGCCAGGGCACCGGAAAAGAAAAGGGTATAGGGGGTTGCAGCAATCTCAGTAGGCCGCATTTCACTGACCAATACCGCAAGAGCAATACCAAGCGCCAAAGCAACCCAACTGGGCCAGTGCCAATCCGATACGCGGCGCGCAATGGGTACTGTTGAAGCGAGTATCAAACCAAAAAAGAACGCCCATACCATGATGGGATAATTTTCCAGCAGAAAACTGATCAGCTTGGCGAGGCTAAAGATACTGACGAGAATGCCGGCGAACAGCGCGAGCAGGAAGCTGCCATTCATTTGCCGCCAGGTCGCGGCGATTCCTTCCTTATATAGTGTGGCTACCGATTGGGGACCGATTTTGCTCAGGCTGTCGAGTAACTCCTGATAGATGCCCGTAATAAAGGCAATCGTGCCTCCAGAAACCCCGGGCACAACATCCGCAGCACCCATCGCAAGGCCTCGCGCACCAATACCCCAATAGCGGCTTTGCCAAATTGAGCCGCGATGATGAGTCTCGCTGCCCGGTTTCATATCTTGCGCATCTTCACGCATCAACGCACCACTCCACTCAATAACGGAACAAAGCGCACAGGCTCGGCCTTTTCGACGTCGTACCGGTCACCCTCTTCCCGACGGGTAACAATTGTGAGGTATTGGCTTTCACTACCGACGGGCATCACCAGTACACCACCGGGAGCGAGTTGCTCGCGCAGCTCATCGGGAACTGTTGCCGGAGCTGCAGCGCACAGAATGGCGTCAAACGGGCCCTGCTCCGGCCAGCCGAATCCACCACTACTCAGGCGCATCTCGACGTTAAAGATTCCCAGCTCGCGCATGCGCTGGCGGGCTTTAACCAGGAGAGGCTCAACCCGTTCCACGGAATAGAGCTTGTCCACCAGGCGCGCGAGAATGGCGGTCTGGTACCCCGAACCGGCCCCCACTTCCAATACCCGCGCCCTTGACGGCGCACGGCTCATCAGCAACTCGGTCATACGAGCGACGATATAGGGTTGGGAGATGGTCTGCCCGTACCCGATTGGTAGAGCGGTATCTTCGTAGGCGCGTATGGCCAGGGCCTCGTCCAGAAACAGATGACGGGGTGTGGATGCCATCACATCCAGCACTTCTTCGCTACTGATCCCCTCTTCCCGCAGACGCTGAATCAGGCGATTGCGGGTACGCTGGGATGTCATGCCCAGGCCTTCGTGTCTAAATCGATCCATAAGGACGGTAAGTCTCCCTACAAGCGGATCGCCGGCCCCCAAATACTGCTTTTTCCGGCGATTGACTGGTGAATGGCAAGCCAGACCCGGTCACTTTTGTTGTCGTTAAACTGTGTTTTATTTTATGGCCACGGCTACTTGATTGGCCAGATCCGCCAGTTCCCGCAGAAGAGCGGTGGCAAAGGTGCCAGGCGGTAGCGCGAAGGAGAGAACCAGATCCTTGCGCCCCTCCTGCTGCTGCCATTCCCACGTGAATCCCTGAGGCACGAGCACCAGCGAGCGCCGTTCCTGGCTTAGTCCGCCGTGTTCCAACCAATCCTGCCACGGCTTCCAGGGAAACATGGCGCCCTCTTCCAGTGCCAACTGCTCACCGGCGGCTGTATTTCGTCCCCGCCCCCACAGCGGGCCACTGGGTTCAGCCTCCGGCTCACCATCAATGGAATCGAGCCAGTTGCCCTGCCCGATTCTGGCCGCCAGCACCTGATTGAACAGCCAACTGCGTGCTGCAGACAATGCAAAGGCCTTCTGGTTGCGCGGCATGCGCCGGCGCTGGCCAGTTTGCTGATCGGCGACCGCCTTTTCTACCAGATCCAGGTTGCCGCCATTGTGGCCAAAGCGCTGCTCACCAAAATAGTTGGGCACGCCATTGGGAACCTGATTTAACACCTGCTCCGCGGCCGCGGTATCCCCGGTGACATTGCGCAGGCGAATCTGGAATCGGTTTCCCAGGTGCTCGCCGCGACGCAGTTTGCGGGCACCGCGAAAGTGATTCAGTACCTGGAACTCCTCGTTATCCAGTTGCTTCCAGTCTGGCTCCGGCTTTTGCGCAAGCCATACACTGAACCATTGGGTAGTGACCGCGTGGCGATCCTTGAGACCGAAGAATCCGACATCGTTACTCTGCACACCCGCCATTTGGGCGAGCTGTTGGGCGACAAAGCCAGTATTGGCGCCGCGTTTGCGGATATGTAGATAGACATGTTCACCCTCGCCGGCCTCAGGGGCGGCAAGCTCGTCCACTACGAAATCTTCTGGCTCTGTGCGGAATTCGGCCTGAATCGGAGTGCCGCCGAGAGCGCGGGGCCAGTTCAGGTCCCAGCTTTGTGGTAATTCAGTCACGACAAGGCTTCCAACAATACAACCGCCTGCGCGGCGATACCTTCTTTTCGACCGGTGAAACCCAGCTTTTCGCTGGTGGTGGCTTTGACACTGATGGCGTCGGCGCTCACCTGACAATCTTCCGCGATTCTTGTGCGCATGGCGTCGATATGGGGGGCCATTTTCGGGGCCTGGGCAATCAGGGTGGCGTCGGCGTTGACGAGCCGATACCCCTTCTCGTGGATCAGGTTGACCACGTGGCGCAACAGCACGCGGCTGTCGGCACCAGAGTAGGCTTCGTCAGTATCCGGAAAATGTTTGCCGATATCGCCCAACGCCAGGGCACCGAGCAATGCGTCTGCGAGAGCGTGTAACAGGACATCACCGTCGGAGTGGGCTACGAGGCCCTTCTCATGGGGGATGGTGACGCCGCCGAGGACGACGTGATCGCCGGGGCCGAAGGCGTGTACGTCGATGCCCTGGCCAATTCTGAGGCTCATAGTGTGTTTCCAGAGGTGGATTCAGTGGCCCTGTCCCGAAGTCGGTGCTTTAACAGGGCCTCCGCCAGAATCAGGTCGGCGGGATGGGTAACTTTAAAATTGCTGCGGCAGGCGGCTACCAGTTCGGGGGTGTGGCCTGCCAGTTCCAGTGCGCTGGCTTCGTCGGTGATGGCGCTGGGGTTTTCCTGCAGGCCACGCTGCAGGGCTTGCAGCAAAATGCCTAACGGCGCTTTTTGTGGTGTCTGCGCGAGCCAGATTTTCTCTCTGGGCAGGGTTTGCTGGACGGTGCTCTTTCCTTCGCATTGCGCGCCCTGCTTAACCGTATCGCTGGCGGGTTGCGCGAGCAGGGCCATGGGGGACGCGGCGAGAAGTTGCTGAATATCGTCAGTGCTTACTAACGGTCTGGCGGCGTCGTGGACTAATACGGGGGTTTCCGCGGGTTCACGCTCGCTCAGAAATTTAAGGGCGGCGAGTACCGAGTCTGCGCGTTCGGCGCCGCCGGTGACGGTGTGGATTCTTGGGTCTTGTGCGCAGTTCAGTGTTTTGAATTCTGTGTCGTCGGCGGCGATGGCGACGACGATGCCTTTCATGCCCGGCCATTGGAGGATATTTTCCAGGGTGTGGGCAATGAGGGGTTTGCCGTTTAATGGCAGGTATTGTTTGGGCTTTTCGGCGCCCATACGTTTGCCGGAACCGGCTGCGGGGACGATGACCCAGTAATTTGATTCAACTGGGTTACTGGCGGTGGTCATTCTTTTTCCCGTTGTGACTGCGCAGGATTTTTGTGCTTATCCTGGTCGAGAAAAATAAACAGGGTTTCGCCTTCTTTGATAAGGCCGAGATCATAGCGGGCTTTGGCTTCGACGCCGTCGGTGCCTTCTTTCAAGCTGCGGACTTCCCGCAGGAGGTGGCGGTTTTCCCGCTCCAGTGCAGCGTTTTTTTGCTGCTGGTCTTCGAGCTGGCGTTCAAGTCTGGTCACATCGGCAAAACTGCCCTCGCCCACCCATAATCGATATTGGGTGACCAGCAGCATTACGGTGAGGATTACCAGCAGCCATTTCATTTGTTTTGTTCTCTATCTGGCTTTCGGGGTTCGCACGAATGACCTTTCGTGGCGGCCCTGCTGCCGATGCCCCTTCCCGGGACACGCCGTGAACCCATCCGTGGGGGCTCTTCCGCGACGTCCCTGTCGCAGAAGGTCCCGAGAAGGGGCATCGGCATCAGTGCCTTCGCATCGAAGTTCAGTGTTAGAGCTCCGATACGACTTCTAGCCAGTTTACCGGGCTAACTGAATTACTTGAACTCAGCGATGCCGCGGTAAGGCGCCTTGCCTTCCAGCTCGGCTTCGATGCGCAGTAGGCGGTTGTACTTGGCTACGCGGTCGGAACGGCACAGGGAGCCGGTTTTGATCTGACCAGCAGCGGTGGCAACGGCCAGGTCGGCGATGGTGGTGTCTTCGGTTTCACCGGAGCGGTGAGAGATAACCGCGGTGAAGCCGGCGTCTTTGGCCATTTTGATCGCGTCCAGGGTTTCGCTCAGGGAGCCGATCTGGTTGAACTTGATCAGGATGGAGTTGCCCACGCCTTTTTCGATGCCTTCTTTGAGGATCTTGGTGTTGGTTACGAACAGGTCGTCGCCCACCAGCTGTACTTTCTCGCCGATTTTGTCGGTGAGGATTTTCCAGCCGTCCCAGTCGCTTTCGTCCATGCCGTCTTCGATAGAGATGATCGGGTAGTTTTCGGACAGTTGCTGCAGGTAGGAAGCAAAGCCTTCGCTGTCGAATTCTTTGCCTTCGCCAGACAGGTTGTACTTGCCGTCTTTGTAGAATTCGGAGGACGCGCAGTCCAGGGCCAGGGTGATGTCGTCGCCCAGTTTGTAGCCTGCGGCTTCAACGGCTTCGGCGATGACTTTCAGTGCACCTTCGTTGGACGGCAGATTGGGGGCGAAGCCACCTTCGTCACCGACGGCGGTGTTCAGGCCTTGGGAAGACAGTACTTTTTTCAGGGCGTGGAAGATTTCAGCACCCTGGCGCAGGGCTTCGGCGAAGGTTTTGGCTTTCACCGGCTGGATCATGAACTCCTGGATATCGACGTTGTTGTCGGCGTGCTCACCACCATTGATGATGTTCATCATCGGTACCGGCAGGGTGTATTCGCCGGCGGTGCCGTTGATTTCCGCAATGTGCTGATACAGTGGGATGCCCTTGGAGATGGCAGCAGCTTTGGCAGCAGCCAGGGAGACGGCGAGGATGGCGTTGGCACCCAGTTTGGCTTTGTTGTCGGTGCCGTCGGCGTCGATCATGATCTGGTCGAGGGCGCGCTGGTCGGTGGCGTCTTTGCCTACCAGCAGGCTGGCGATTTCTCCGTTGATGTTTTCAACGGCCTTCAGTACGCCTTTACCCAGGTAACGGCTTTTGTCGCCGTCGCGCAGTTCCAGGGCTTCGCGGGAGCCGGTGGAGGCGCCGGACGGTGCGCAGGCGGAACCTACCGCGCCGCATTCCAGAATCACGTCGGCGTTTACGGTGGGGTTACCGCGAGAATCCAATACTTCAAAAGCTTTAACAGCAACAATCTTGCTCATGTTTACAACGGGCTCCTTGTTAGTCGGAATTTATTTCTGTGAGGTTTGGGGTTGGCGGCCGCCTTCTCTGGGCCGCTCTTTGTAGTTATTCAGTCTTTACTTCGTATCCAGCGGCTCGAAGTTTTTCACCAGGTCGTCCACCGCTTTCATCTGCGCCAGGAACGGTTCCAGCTTTTCCAGCGGCAGGGCACTCGGGCCATCGCACAGGGCCTTGTCCGGATTCGGGTGCGACTCCAGGAACAGGCCGGCAATGCCGATGGCGAGGCCGGCGCGGCCCAGTTCGGTGACCTGGGAACGGCGACCGCCAGAGGCTGCGCCACCCGGGTCGCGCATCTGCAGCGAGTGGGTCACGTCAAAGATCAACGGGGCACCACCGGTGGAATCGATCATGGTGCGGAAGCCGAGCATGTCGACGACGAGGTTGTCGTAGCCAAAGCAGGCACCGCGCTCGCACAAAATAATATTTTCGTTACCACCTTCCGCGAACTTCTCCACCACATTTTTCATTTGCGGCGGGCTCATAAACTGCGGTTTTTTCACGTTGATCACCGCACCGGTAGCGGCCATGGCAGAAACCAGGTCGGTCTGGCGGGCGAGGAACGCGGGCAGCTGAATCACGTCCACCACCTCCGCAACCGGTGCAGCCTGATGAGGCTCGTGCACGTCGGTGATCAGCGGCACGCCGAAGGTCTTTTTGATTTCTTCAAAAACCTTCAGCCCCTCTTCCATCCCCGGACCACGGTAGCTGTGAATGGAGGAGCGGTTGGCCTTGTCAAAAGAGGCTTTGAAAACGTAAGGAATACCCAGCTTGTCCGTCACATTGACGTAGTGCTCGGCCACTTTCATGGCCATATCGCGGGATTCCAGAACGTTCATGCCACCGAAGAGGGTGAACGGTTTGTCGTTGGCAACCTGCAGGTTGCCCACAGCAATTGTCTTCATATTGTATTCAGCCTGCTTCCTTAGGCCCGCTTGTGCTTGAGCGCAGCGGCAACAAAGCTTTCAAACAACGGATGGCCGTCGCGGGGGGTGGAGGTGAACTCCGGGTGGAACTGACAGGCTACAAACCAGTTGTGCTCCGGCAGTTCAACCATTTCCACCAGGGTGTCATCCGCGGACCAGCCACCGATTTTCAGGCCGGCTTTCTGCAAACGGTCGACGTAGTTGTTGTTGACTTCGTAGCGGTGACGGTGACGCTCGACAATCACGTCTTTGCCGTAAATATCGCGGGCTTTGGAATCTTTCGCCAGGCGACACTCCTGGCCACCGAGGCGCATGGTACCGCCGAGGTCGGATTTCTCATCGCGCTTCTCGACTTTGCCTTCAGCGTCGATCCACTCGGTGATCAGGCCGATTACCGGGTGCGGGCTCTTGGCGTCGAACTCGGTGCTGTTGGCGCCTTCCAGGTTCAGCACATTGCGCGCGTATTCGATCACCACAGACTGCAGGCCGAGACAGATGCCGAGGAAGGGCACATTGTTTTCACGGGCGTAGCGCACAGATTCCAGCTTGCCTTCCAGGCCGCGCTCGCCAAAGCCGCCCGGCACCAGAATCGCGTCGGCACCCTTGATCAGATCGAGGCCGTTCTCGCCCTCTACATCTTCCGCGTTGATAAAGTCGATGTTGACCTTGGTGCGATTTTTAATCCCTGCATGCACCAGGGATTCGATCAGGGATTTGTAGGCGTCCAGCAGCTCCATGTATTTGCCGACCATGGCAATCTTGATTTCGTGCTGCGGATTCAGTTTTCCATCCACCACTTCGTCCCACTCGGACAGATCCGGGGCATCGGTTTCCAGCTGGAGTTTTTCCACCACAATCTCATCCAGACCGTATTCGTGCAGCATGCGCGGCACGCCGTAAATGGTCTTGGCGTCGGGCAATGGCACTACCGCGCGCTCTTCCACATTGGTGAACAGGGCGATTTTGCGGCGGGAGTCGTCGTCGATGGCGCGCTCGGAGCGGCACAGCAGGATATCCGGCTGCAGGCCGATAGAGCGGAGCTCTTTTACCGAGTGCTGGGTGGGTTTGGTTTTGGTTTCACCAGCGGTGGCGATGTAGGGCACGTAGCTCAGATGCATCAGCAGCGCGCGGTTGGTGCCCATTTCCACACGCAGCTGGCGCACAGATTCCAGGAATGGCTGGGATTCGATATCACCCACGGTACCGCCGATCTCGACAATGGCGACATCCACATCGCGGCCGCCTTCGATCACGCGGCGCTTGATCTCGTCGGTGATGTGCGGGATCACCTGTACGGTGCCACCCAGGTAGTCACCACGGCGCTCTTTGCGCAGTACGGTTTCGTACACACGGCCGGTGGTGAAGTTGTTGCGCTTGGACATGCGCGTGCGAATGAAGCGCTCGTAGTGCCCCAGATCCAGATCCGTCTCGGCGCCATCTTCGGTCACATAGACCTCGCCGTGCTGGAAGGGGCTCATGGTGCCCGGGTCAACGTTGATATAAGGGTCTAGCTTCAGGATGGTGACCTTGAGGCCACGGGCTTCGAGAATAGCAGCCAGAGAAGCGGAGGCGATACCTTTCCCCAATGAGGAAACCACGCCGCCAGTGACAAATATATAGCGCGTCATGCAAAACCTTGGTCAGTTGAATGCCCGACGGGTACGGGCGTGCGGGACTGGCTCTGGGGGCGCAGCTCGCGCAACCCGGTGCCTTTGAGATGGGACGCCAGACTACCAGAAAGGCCGTTTCTGCTCAATCTAAAAACCGCCAGATTGGCGGTTGCGGCGGCCCTTCCCCCGTGGCGAAAAGATCGCCCACGGACACCAGGGTCTCGCCCCGATAGACCAGCGGCACCCGATCTCGCAGCCACGGAGGAAGGCCATACTCCTGCAGCAGCTTTTTCAGGGTCTGGGAGTGATGGCGTTCTCGCGGTTTGGCCCTTTCGCCACCTACCCGGAAACGAACCCGATAGTCTGCCACTGGCCAGCCCGGGCTTGGCAGCAAGCTCCAGCTCCCCGGCAAGTTCAGCTCGCCAGATCCATCCCACGTGATCTCGCCCCCATCAGTACCACGGAAAGGTTGCAATTGTGGTGTGAGAAACAGGCGATCGCGATAGCGGCGCAGTACCCATTCACCAAGCACAACTTCTGGAGCGGCATCATCGACCGCCCCAACCTGTTGCAGTGCCTGAACCAGGTGCAAGGCTTCCGGCATTCTGGATCCCAGCAGTGCCAGCCAGCCCCGCAACAGGTTCTTGCGACGCACCTCGGTGAGTGAAGAGAAGCTAACCAGGTCGACACTGTGACCAAATGGCTCCTGGCGGTATCCACCCCGCTGCAAATCCTCATTTGCCAGGTCCTGTAAGAGATCTGCGGCCTCGCGCAGGTGTTCCGACGCCTGCGCCACACGGGCCTGAACGGGCCAGCGTTCATTAATAAAGGGAAGCACCCGGTTTCGAAGGTAATTTCGGTCGATTGCGAGGTCTGTATTACTCTCGTCCTCGATCCAGGTCAGCTCGTGCGCGCGGGCGTAAGATTCCAGTTCCGATCGCGTCGCCTTCAGTAGTGGCCGCAATAGGCTCTTCTCCGTCGACCGGTCACCAAAGACACGGTATTCCGGCATGGCACCCAGCCCCCGCACCCCGGCGCCGCGCAACAGGCGCAATAAAAAAGTTTCCGCTTGATCATCACTGTGGTGTGCCAGCAAAAGCTGATCACCCGCGCCCATCAACTGGTCAAATGCGCGGTAGCGGGCATTCCGTGCACCCTGCTCCAGCCCACCGTCTCCGTGATCCACCTCCACATGGTGGGCAACAAATGGCACCCCCAGTTGGGCCGCCACAGCCTGGCAATGATTTTGCCAGGCACCCGCCTCCGGACTCAGGCCGTGATGAATGTACACCGCCGTCACCGGCACCTGTGCTCCTGCCAGCAGGTGCAGCAATACGGACGAATCCAGGCCACCGGAATATCCCAGCCACAACTGCCCCGAAGCGGGATATCGCTTCAGGGAGCGGTTCAGCAGGTCGTTCAATCGCTCAGAGGGCGGTGTCACTCAAGGATTCCAGACGAGATTTGCGGCAATTATACCCAGCCAAACCACACCTTGCCCGCACCCGTCTGGCACCGCCAGTACTGCCAGGAAAAGATACCGCAGGCGACCAATCAGAGATCTGGTGCACAAAACCGGTACCGCGGGCGGCCCGAGCCACGTTATTCACACGTCACCAGCATGTGTCCAGCGTTCCCGGGCACAGCCAATCAACCGGCTAAATCGAGATCGACAATACCGAGAGAACACCAAGAGAAAACCAAGAGAACAGAATAGCGATGCAGATACATAAAGAAGCAGGCAGCGTGCGTAACACCTCCCAACCGGGTCGCCATCGCCATACCCACCGGATCCGGCGGCTTGCGCCACTGTTGCTGGCGGTTTGCACCAGCGCAGCGGGCAATGCGTTTGCGGGCTGTGAATACAGCGTCAGCAACGACTGGGGATCCGGCTTTGTCGCACATGTGCGTGTCACCAACGATTCCTCCGTTCCAGTGCAGGACTGGCAGGTGCAGTGGCAGTACTCTGGAGACAATCGAGTGACCAATGCCTGGAATGCCGAAGTCCAGGGTGACAACCCCTATACCGCCAGCAATGTCTCGTGGAACGGCAGCCTGCAGCCGGGGCAGACGGTGGAATTCGGCTTTCAGGGAACCTCTAGCAGTTTCGCTGAAACCCCTGCGGTGAGTGGCGCCCTGTGCGATGGCGGTTCGTCATCGGGCGGTTCTTCCAGCAGCTCTTCGTCCAGCTCCGGCGGCTCGTCCAGCTCCGGCGGTTCTTCCAGTTCCAGTGGCTCATCCAGCTCGGGCGGGTCGTCCAGCTCCAGTAGCTCGTCCAGTTCCGGCGGCACCACGGAACACCTGTACAGCCTGGCGTCTTTTCCGATCGGCGTCGCGGTCGCCGCCGGCGACAGTGCGCGCAGCTTTCTGAAAATCCCTCAGCAAGAAATCACCATTCGCCAGCACTTCAGCCAGATCACTGCGGAAAACATCATGAAAATGCGTTTTCTGCACCCGGCGGAAAATACCTACGACTTTACCGATGCCGATCAGATGGTGGACTGGGCACTCACCAATGGTCTGAGCGTGCACGGTCATACATTCATCTGGCATCACGAGTACCAGGTACCCGGCTGGATGAAAAGCTACAGCGGCGATTTCCAGTCCATGCTCAATACCCACGTGGCCACCATTGCCGACCATTTCGCGGGCCGCGTGGTGAGCTGGGACGTGGTAAATGAAGTACTGGATGAGACCCAGTCCAATTGCTACCGGGATACGCTGTTTTACCAGCGGCTGGGGCGGGACTACGTCAGTGAGGCATTTATTGCTGCAGAGAGTGCAGACCCGGCTGCGGATCTCTACTACAACGATTACAGCATTTCCGGTGGCAACAGCGCCAAGTTCAACTGCCTGCTGACCATGCTGGACGAATTGCAGGCAGATGGTGCACCCATCGACGGAGTCGGCCTGCAGATGCATATACAGATCGACTGGCCCACCACCGATCATTTACGCAGTGCCTTCCAGGCTATCGTGGAACGTGGACTCAAGGTCAAAATCACCGAACTGGATGTACCAGTGAACAATCCTTACTCCTCCGCGCCATTCCCGCAACATACCGAGTTCACGCCGGAAGTCGCGGCCTTACAGAAAGCCCGTTACAAGGCCATCGTACAGACCTACCTCGAGGAAGTGCCGCCGGCATTGCGTGGGGGCATCTCTGTCTGGGGGCTCTGGGACGGTGACAGCTGGATACTGGACTTCGAAAACTGGCAGGGTGCGGATGATTGGCCACTGCTATTCAGCGGCCCCGCCAATGGCCCCTATGAAGAAAAACCCGCACTGGAGGGAGTTGCGGAAGCACTGCTGGGGCAATAGCCGGGGGCAGCGCAGCACAACACCCATAAAAGTGGGCAGGGTAAGATTCCCTGCTCGCTTTCCCGGCTCCAGTCCCACCTCCGGTGTTAAAACTGGGACACTCGCTCAGGCATCTCGGCGTCCAACTTTAGGTATTTTCCTAAAGTAGGACGCTTTTACGCCACCCACACGTCACTATTAAGACTGCCCCCTTGCGGGTGCATCGATTACAAGAAGAACCACTTACTCACAGACTCGGGCGGATACCCGCTACCCGATCACCGAAAATAAAAAATGCAGGAAGTAACTATGCAAGCGATTGAGAACTCCGTCGATGGCATTCAGGGCGCCGCCCAGAGCCGTCAAGACGCACCTCCCCTACCCTTTATCGTGCTGATCTGTGGTGTCGCCACAATCGGTGGTTTTCTGTTCGGTTTCGACAGTGGCGTGATCAACGGCACCGTCACCGGACTGCAGCAGGCATTCAACTCCAATACCGCTGGGACCGGCTTCAATGTGGCATCCATGCTGCTCGGCTGCGCGGTGGGTGCCTTTTTTGCCGGTCGCCTGGCGGACCGCTGGGGGCGCAAAACCCTGCTGCTGATTTCCGCGGTATTTTTTATTTTAAGCGCCTGGGGTTCTGGTATCGCCACCAGTTCGCAGGAGTTCGTGGTTTATCGCATTCTGGGCGGCCTGGCGGTGGGCGCCGCGAGCGTTATGTCGCCGGCCTATATCAGTGAGATAGCCCCGGCGGCGATTCGTGGACGCCTGATCACTATCAACCAGATCGCCATTATTTCCGGGTTGTTCGCTGCATTTGTCAGCAACTACTGGCTGGCCAATACTGCCGGTTCAGCCGTGAACGAGTGGTGGATGGGCTTTACCGCCTGGCGCTGGATGTTCTGGATCGAAATCGCCCCCGCCACCCTGTTCTTCCTCGCGCTTCTGATGATTCCGGAAAGCCCGCGCTACCTGGTGCTGTCGAAGCAGACGGCCCGTGCCCGCGAGGTACTGAGCAAACTGTATGGCGAAGCCGCTGTGAACGAAAAGCTGGAGAGTATTCGCCAGTCTGTCGCAGCGGATCACCGCCCGCGTATGTCTGATCTGCTGGAAAGTGCCGGTCAACGGGTCGGCAAGGTCCGCAAAATCGTCTGGGTGGGTATTGGCCTGGCGGTATTCCAGCAGCTGGTGGGCATCAACGTGGTGTTCTACTACGGCGCCGTGCTGTGGCAGGCGGTGGGCTTCTCCGAGTCCGACGCACTGCTGATCAATATCATTTCCGGCGGCGTGAGTATCGCGGCCTGCCTGATCACCATGGCACTGATCGACAGAATCGGCCGCAAACCGCTGCTGCTGGTGGGCTCCATCGGTATGGCGGTTACCCTCGGACTGGTGGCCTTTGCTTTCGCCAACTCTTCCCTGGTGGACGGCAAATTGCAGCTTTCCCAGAGTATGGGCCTGCTGGCACTGATCGCGGCCAACGCCTACGTGTTCTTCTTCAACGGTTCCTGGGGCCCAGCCATGTGGACCATGCTCGGTGAAATGTTCCCCAACCAGATTCGCGGTTCCGGCCTGGCGGTTTCCGGTCTGGCGCAGTGGGTGGCCAACTTTGCCATCACCATGAGCTTCCCGATTATGCTGACCGGCATCGGCCTTGCGGGCGCCTACGGCATCTACACCCTGTTCGCCCTGCTTTCGGTGGCCTTTGTACTGTATATGGTGCACGAGACCAAAGGTTTGGAACTGGAACAGATGCGCGGCTAACCCGCATCGCAAAAAACCCGCTGCACGGGTATCCGGGCAGCGGGTCTCTGATTACGCAATCGACAGCTTTATCTCCCTCCATCCGACACTGGATGACACCTTGGCTGAATCGGCAGGGAAGCCGCCTTACTCACTGCACGGATGCAGTTTTTTCCGGCAGGCTCTGCCCGCGGAGCGCGTTCTTCCGATATTCCGTCGGCGTCATACCCACCAACTTCTTGAAGAAAGCATTGAATGTGGCCTTGGTGTTGAAGCCACTGTCCAGCAGGATATCCATGACTGTGAGATCCGCGCAGTCCGGATCACCCAGCTTGTTTTTGGCCTCTTCGATCCGATACTGATTCACGAACTCAAAGAAATTCCGCTCAAAATGGCGGTTGATGGTGCTGGATACGCTGCGTTTGGGCACGTCCAGCTTGCTGGCCAACTGCTCCAGAGTCAGCGAAGGTTCCAGGTAAGGCTTTTCTGACTCCATAAATCCGGCGATACGATTTGCCAACGCGGTGTCCACCGCCGGCTTGACCTCTTCCGCTATCTCCCCGGCATCGTTGTCTGGAACAGGTGCCTCGCTCCCGTCCTGCTTGCGATCGATCCCCTCGAACATGGACGCGTAGCTGAGGCTGAAGAAGATCATCGCGCTGATCAGGATAAATACCGTGTAATTGCTGGCCAGCCCCATGATCCGGAAGTCCACCGGCAGGTCAGTTTGTGCAGCCAGAGTCAGGGCAACATTGACCAGCACCGCCCAACCACGCAGCAGCACAAAGCCCCACACCAGAATCAGCAGCCATTTGAAGTCGATGCGCTCCACATTGGAGTAAGTATCGCGCATCTGGCGTCGGCAGTTGCGAATCTCGATCAGGCAGAAGACCCCGAACAGCAGGCGCAAAGACTCGCGGCCAAAGCCGATTATCAGGTTCACCAGGGTTTCGCCGTAGGGGGTATATCCCTCCAGCATGGCAATTTTGGTGGCGCTATCGAAGCGGAAGTAGGTGCAGTACTCGTACAGGGCGTAGCCGAGAAACGGAAGCAGATACACCAGGTCCGAACGGGCCAGACGGTAGTCCTTATAGATCAGCGAGCGGGTGTACCACAGCAGTACCGGCCCCTCCAGCCAGTAGGCGAAGCCGAACACGTAAAACAGGTTTGGCGAGGTATCGATCGCCCATTGACGCACACCGGCCCCATAGCTGATCAGCGTATCCATCGGAATCATGGCCTGGGTCACCAGAAACGCGGCCAACAGCAGGAAGCTGAATTTTTGCTCACTGCGCACCGCCGTTAGCAGCAATGCGAAAAGCAGGCACTGGTAACTCGTCATCATCAGGACGATGTCGTGGACATTAAACAGGAGGATATCCATGGGAGGGGCGCTTCTCTCGGTATTGTTATTGTCTGCTTTGAACGCAGAAGCGATTGTCCCATAAGCCCAGGAGACAGCCGCAGTATTTTAAGGGGAGACTACCAGAATGTTTAAATAACAGCCAGAATGGCGCCATAACCAACGTATGACTTTATGCACACCCGATATCTGGACGTTCAATTTTGTGCAAATGTCTTAAGTGAGACGACTCGCAGTGCGCTCGGCAGTCAGTATTCTCGGGAGACTGAGAAGTACTCAATCTGACGACCAAGAAATAATCACAAACATAAAAAGGAGTGCCAGCGATGGTGCGATTCAAGCGAGATCAACTGGCTGCGGCTGTGACCGCAGTTCTGGCTGGGTTTATCAGCAACGGGGTTTTAGCCCAATCCGACGAAGAAGCCACCACGTCACAAGTGCTGGAGGAAGTGGTAGTCACCGTTGAACGCCGCGAGCAGACCTTGCAAAGCGTCGCCGGTGTCGCGCAGTCCTTCGATCAGGACAGCCTCGACCGTCTCGGTGTAGGTACCAACTTCCAGAACCTGCAAAACGTGGTTCCCGGCCTCAATATTGCCGATCAGGAAGGCAATATGGAGATCTACATCCGCGGTGTAGGTTCCAGTAACAATACCGAGCTGGGTGATCCGGCCGCCGCCACTCACCTCAACGGCGTGTACATCCCCCGCCCCCGCGGTGTTGGCGCCATGTTCTACGATATTGCACGGGTCGAAGTGAAAAAAGGCCCTCAGGGCACCCTGCGCGGACGCAACGCCACCGCTGGTACCCTCAACATTGTGGCCAACCGTCCGGACCTGGATGGCACCAGTGCAGACCTGGAAGTCTCCGCTGGCAACTTCAACAACTTCGGCGCTCGCGGTGCCGTGAACCTGCCGGTCACCGATACCTTCGCCCTGCGCTTTGCCGGCTACACCGAGCAACACGACCCCTACTTCAGCAATGCCAGCGCCAACAGCACATTGGATGCCGCCGGCAGTGAAGACGTCCAGTCCTTCCGTCTCTCCGCCCTGTGGGAAGTGAGCGAAGACACCACCCTTTACGTGGTGGCAGACCAGACCCAGGAAGCTGGCACCGGCTACCCAGGCGCCCAGATCAAGCAGGCGCTGCAGTCCGGCTACGATTTCGATGACCTGGACGATCCGCGTGCGGTGCTCTATCGCGGCACCGAGGGCGACCTGGATTCCACCCACACCGGTATCATGGCGGTGCTGACCCACAACTTTGACGGCTTCTCCGTAGAACTGTCGAGCAGCTACCGGGATCTGGATTTCAAACAGACCAATGCGTCCAACGACGGTGTCTACTTCCCGGGTCACAATGAAGTGAACCAGGAGAACTACAGCAGCCAGTACTGGAACACCCAGTCGGAGTCCATGGTGAACGAGCTGCGCCTTTTCTCCAACGGCGACGGCCCCCTGTCCTGGACCACCGGTATTTTCCAGTTTGAGGAAGACCAGCAGGCCGCGCTGTTCAGCCTGACCGACGGCGGCACCTGGTACACCGGCACCGAGTGGGTAATGCCCGATGTGGACGGTGCTTCTGTGGCCGGGTACGTGGATGTTTCCTATGACTTCACCGACAAACTGACCGCTTTTGCGGGCTACCGTCACACCAGTGAAGAAAAAGCGCGCTTCGGTACCGGTGGCAACTGGGCCTTTGCTTTCTTTGAAGCCGGCGACGAATGGGGCACCGCACTCCCCTCCCGCATCGGTACCCCGGGCTTCAAATACGATGGTCTCGGCCGCAGCAATTACGATATCGTCGGCGCCACTCCCGAGCAGCTATACGCTTACCTGCTGGACGGCATCGGCAGCTGGGGTGTGGATGACAACCTCGACGATCAGATTGCGTGCGTGACCAGTCCCGACTGCACCGACATCACCATGCCCTGGACGGTCGGCGCGCCGGTACAACAAAAGGGTGACTACGAAGATACCTACAGCGACTTCCGTATCGGCGGTACTTACCAGCTGACCGAAGACAATATGCTGTTTGCCAGTATCGCCACCGGCCATAAATCCGGTGGTTTCAACGACACCCTCGTCGATCCAGATGGGAACCTTGTTGCAGCGCCGTACGCACCGGAAAAACTGGTGATGTATGAAGTGGGCAGCAAGAACGAACTCACCCTCGGCAATGTCCCCACTCGCCTCAACGCCTCCGCCTTTTTCTACGACTACACCGATCAGGTGTTCCAGATGATTGTGGCCACTGGTGAAGACGACAGCGCGAGCTCCCTGCAGAACCGCAATATTGCCGACAGTGCCATTACCGGCCTGGAGCTGGAAAGCAAATTCCTGCTGCCCGCAGACCTGATGCTGGATATGACCGCTCTGTGGCTCAACGCGGAAATTGAAGAAGGGACCATGGCGGATACCCGCCAGGGCTGGGGCACTGACCTGCCGATTGTGGATATCTCCGGTAAGCAGCTGCCGCTTTCTTCTGATTTCACCATGACCATGGCTCTGTCTCAGCAGCTGGATACCTCTGCGGGTACTTTCGACTGGTCTGTTTCCGCCATGTACCGCAGCGATTACTACCTGAGCATCTGGAACAACACCGACTACGACCTGGTAGATGGTGAAACCGTCATTGGTAGCGATCCGGATTACGCCGATCAGGTAGACGGCTATGTGAACGTCGACGCGGGTATCGGCTTCACCGACAACTCAGGCAAGTACCGCGTCGAACTTTATGGGGCGAATTTGACCGACGTAACCGTCTCTAATAAGGGAATCATTGATCACGGCAACAACTTGCGGTTTACCAACCTGCCGCGCACCTACGGCGCGCGCTTCAAGGTGAACTTCTAAGCGGTTGCTGTAAGCCGGGCACGCTTTCATTGCGCGGCGGGCCCGGTAAATGACTCCCCTGCTCTCTCGACGTGTAAGAAACACACGTTTCACATGTAGTGATTGCGGGGGCCTTGATCACCCTTTCTCAAGGCCCCCGCCTTTTTTGAATTAGCGACGTTCCGCACCGGACCCGTTACGGAGTGCCCATGTCTTACCTGAAATCCCTGTCAGCAAGCATCATGCTGGCAACGGCCCTTACTGCCTGCAGCGAGCCTGAAAACAGCTCCGATAACGCCACCCATTCACCGCAGGCAACGGAAAATCAGCCGATACAAACCGAACAGTATTCCCTGGAAAACTGGCCCAAACTGGCGCCGGCGTTCCCCAAAGACGAAAAACTCGAAGCCCGTATTGCCGACCTGCTGTCTCAGATGACACTGGAAGAAAAAGTCGGCCAGATGATGCAGGCAGAAATCAAATCCATCACGCCGGAAGAAGTCAAAAAATACCATATCGGCTCCATTCTCAACGGCGGTGGTACCTTTCCGAACAATGACAAGTTCGCCACACCCGACGATTGGCGACAGCTGGCCGACGCCTACTTTGCCGCATCCATGGACACCTCTGACGGCGGCGTTGCGATTCCGATCATCTGGGGCAGTGACGCGGTCCACGGCCACAACAATGTGATCGGCGCAACCCTGTTCCCGCACAATATCGGCCTCGGCGCCGCGCGCGATCCAGAACTGATCCGCCGCATAGGTGAAGCCACCGCCCGCGAAGTGGCGGTCACCGGTGTCGACTGGACCTTTGCGCCCACCATTGCCGTGGTGCGCGACGACCGCTGGGGGCGCACCTTTGAAAGCTACTCCGAAGACCCGGAAATCGTCGCCGCTTACGCCCGGGAGATGATCAAGGGAATCCAGGGAGATAAAAACACCGAAGAATTTCTCGACGGCCGCCACCTGGTTTCCGCCGCCAAACATTTTGTTGGCGACGGCGGCACCACCCGCGGAATTGACCGGGGCGATACCCAGGTCAGTGAAAAAGAACTGGCCGAGATCCACGCCGCCGGTTACTTCACCGCACTGGAATCCGGCGTGCAATCGGTGATGGCCTCCTTCAACAGCTGGAACGGCAAACGTCTGCACGGACATAAATACCTACTCACCGACGTACTCAAAGAGCGCCTCGGGTTTGACGGCTTTGTGGTGGGCGACTGGAACGGCCACCGCTTCGTGGATGGCTGCTCCATCGACAGCTGTGCCGCGGCGGTCAATGCCGGTCTGGATATGTTCATGATCACTTCCGAGTGGAAGGCGCTGTTGGAAAACACCCTCGCCCAGGTCAAGAGTGGGGAGATTCCCATGAGCCGCATCGACGATGCGGTCAGCCGTATCCTGCGGGTAAAAATCCGCGCGGGGCTGTTTGAGCGGGATCGCCCGCTGGCGGGTAAAAACGGTATTCTCGGCAGTCCGGAGCACCGTGCCATCGCCCGCGAGGCCGTGCGCAAGTCCCTGGTATTGCTCAAAAACAATGATCAACTGCTGCCGGTGGATGCGCGTCAGAAAATTCTGGTGGCCGGTGACGGTGCCGACAACATCTCCAAACAGAGCGGCGGCTGGACCATCTCCTGGCAGGGAACCGGCAACACCGCCGAAGACTTCCCCGGTGCCACCTCCATTTATACCGGTATCAAACAGGCGGTGGATGCCGCCGGTGGCCAGGTTGTCTTGAGAGAAAATGGCGCGCTGGCACCAGAAGACTTTGCGGGCGAGAAGCCCGACGTGGCCATCGTGGTATTTGGCGAAGATCCCTACGCCGAGTGGCACGGGGACCTGGCCAGCATCGAATTCCAGCTGGGCAGTAAACAGGATCAGGAATTGCTGCAGAAAATCAAAGCGCAAAATATTCCGGTCATCAGTGTATTCCTATCCGGCCGCCCCCTGTGGGTCAACAAGGAGCTGAACCTGTCGGATGCCTTCGTGGCGGCCTGGCTGCCGGGCTCGGAAGGCGCCGGGGTTGCCGATGTGCTGCTGACCGATGCCGAGGGCAACAAGCGCTACGACTTCACCGGCCGCCTCTCGTTCAGCTGGCCGGACCTGGTACACCAGACCGTTATCAACCGTGACGACGATGAATATGCGCCGCTGTTCAGCTATGGCTACGGTCTCGACTACGCCAGCGATGTGCAACTGGCCAACAATCTCAACGAAGATGGTGAGTCCTACGTAGATGGTGCACTGGAAGACGCCTGGCTGATGGTCTCGCGCCCACAGGCACCGTGGAAACTGTTTATTGCCGACGGCGAACAGGATCCGGTCTGGGTCAGCGGCAACCTCGCCAGCAGCGCCGATGACAATATCACCGTGGCCTCCATCGATATGCTGTCTCAGGAAGATGCCCGCGCCCTCACCTGGAAAGGACTGCGCGCCGGTAGCGTGGTACTGGAAACCCAGAAGCCCCAGGACCTCAGCCGTTACCTGAATGAAGGCGCCGCACTGACCATGGATATCCGTATGGACCAGGCTCCAGATGCCCCGGTCTTCGCACAGATTTCCTGCGCCGGCGAGGAGTGCAATGGTGCCTTGCCTCTGCAAAGTACGCTTCAGGCCCTGCCACAGGGCGACTGGTCCCAGGTCACCATCGACCTGCAATGCTTTGCCAAGGCCGGAGCGGATTTCTCGAAAGTTTCCCAGGGCCTGTCTTTGCACAGTGAGGGCAAACTGGCCATGGCTGTGGCCAACATCAAGTTTGTGCCCGGCGCGGCGGAACAGGCACAGATTCGCTGCGGGAGCTGACAACCATGTCGTTGAACAGTCTGAAAAAAACGTCGGCAATTCTCGGCTTCGGTGCTCTGCTGGCCAGTGCCAGCAGTAGCGCCGCAGATGACGGCGGCATTCGGTTCACTAAAGACAAACTCAAGTTAACACTGAATCCGAGTTACGGAGGCCGGATTACCGAGCTGCGCTACGGCGATAGCGACCTCCTGTCGTTGCCTCAACCCAGTGGCAATAATTTTGGTTCCACATTTTGGCTCAGCCCTCAATCTCTCTGGCATTGGCCGCCTGTTCCGGAGCATGATCACGCACCGTACGCGGTAACAGCCCGGGACACGGACTCCATCACTATGTCCAGTGCCTTCGGCGCTGGCGCCAGGGTGAGCAAAACCATCTCGATCGAAAGCGCCCATCGTGTCGCGATGCACTACCGCATTGAGGCACAAAAAGATTTCCCGGAGGTCGCTGCCTGGGAAATCACCCGGGTTCCCAACCGCGGGCTGGCGTTTGCACCGGTCAATGCGGAAACCGTCGAAACCGTGCGCGGAAAAATTTCCTACACCCTGGGCCAAAGTGCAATTTGGCTACCATTGGATGACTCCACGCCCCTGGTGGAAGGCAAGGTTATTGCCAACGGCAGTGAAGGATGGCTGGCCTACGCGGTGGATCAGCTTCTGTACCTGAAGGTTTACCCCCCCGTCGCAGCTGAACAGATGGCCACTAACGAGGGGGATATCGAACTCTATTTAAGTGGTGAGTCTCCCTACCTGGAACTGGAAGTGCAAAGTGCGGCCCGCCCCCTGCGCCAAGGGGAGCAGCTCCAATGGGGCGTTGACTGGCTGATTATCCCGATCCCGAGCACTATTGATGTTAAAGCGGAATCAGCGGCGCTGCTGGCCTTTGCCCGCGACCAGTTGAATGCGTTCACCAGCGACTGATCCCTTCGGCGATTCGATTTGAATGGCTAATTTGTTCACCTCGTCTACACATCCTGAGTAACATTTCGCCGCGGTCTTCTGCGGCGTTTTTCTGCCAGCTGTCTACTAGTGGTCCATGCGGAAAGTTGTGTAACTGTTCGCTTCGCCAAAGTGCCCAGCTCTGCGTTGAGAAAGCTTGAAATAGAACCACTATTCCTGCGCTTTCTCGCCTTGATCTGAACACTTTGGCTGTGCTCCTTAGTTACCGAACTTTCCGCATGGACCACTAGCGGCACTTCTTCCGCACACCCCACCTGAAACTAAATAGTCACAAATAGTCAGGTGATTTGTAGTGAGTAAAACTGTGCGAACTTGTGACAAAGTGCTAGATTTGGCGGCCAATTGCCCTCGGCAGTGGACCAGACAATAAGAGGTACCCCATCATGGTTCAGTTAGTCGTCGATTCCGGCTGCGATTTACCCGATGAATTTCTGCGCAAATACAATGTTCCGGTTCTGCCGCACAGCGTAAGCGTGGGCAAAGACTCCTTTGGTGACCAGCGCAACCCAGCGCAAATGAGCCACTTTTACTCCCGCTCACTGGTAGACCGATCCCGCATCGTGAATTCCGGGCCCGCCGGAGAGCATGAAATCGAGCAGGTGATCGCCAAACTGGTCCGTCAGGGTAAGACAGACATTGTGGTGCAGACTATCAACGGCGCCAACAGCCCCACCTATGCCAATGCCCTCAAGGTCGCGCGCAAATTGAGTGGCGACACTGTCCAGGTCCACACCGTGGACTCCCACACCCTGTTCTCCGGGCAGGGGCTGCTGGCACTCTACACACTGTCGCTGATCCAGAAAGGTCTTACCGGCGCACAGGTCAAATCCCGCACCGAAGAGTTCGGGCGCAAAATTGTCGGCTACGCCGCCATTCAGGATGTTTACTATCTGCGCGAACGCGGCCGTCAGAAAAATGAAAAGAGTGTGAGCTGGCTGAAGGCCTTTATGGCGCGCTCGCTGAATCTGCACCCCATCATTTCCATGACGTATCAGGGCTCCGCCGTGGCCGACACGGTAAAAACCTACGATGGTTGTACCCGCCGCCTTTTCCAGCTGGCAGAAGAAAAGATGGCCGACAATGCACTGCTGATGCCCGCCGTGGTGGTCAGTATTGCCGGTCCATTGAGCGATCTGGAAAAAGTCCCCGGATTCAAGGCGTTTATCGAAACAGCGACCAGGCACAAAGTAAAAGTGTACCGCTCGGTGATGAGCCTCTCCGGCGGCATCAATCTCGGACCCGGCACTGTCGCACTGGCGGTGGCAGCCAAATAGACTCCAGTATCAACCTTCGATATCAATCTGCACGGGCGGCGCTTATTTCACGATAAGCGCCGCCCGAGTGCATTGAAACATCACCTTTTTCTTGCCGGGGTGGTCCCTCACGACCCAACAAAACAAATATCGCCAGGTGCATCTAGACTGAGGAAAGCTGTTTTACAACTGACCTGAATTGGTGAAAAAGATGTACCGCTGTTTCGTCCCCTTACTAGCGCTTATCCTAACGCCTTTTGTATCCCTCAATAGCAGCGATGCCCGAGGTGACACCGAGCTCGCCAAAAAGTTGAGCAATCCAATCTCCAGTCTGATCAGCGTTCCCTTCCAGAACAACTGGGATAACCAAGTTGGTCCGGTAGATGGCGGTCGGAAATACACTTTGAACATACAACCGGTAATCCCAATCTCCATCAGTGATGACTGGAACCTGATCAGTCGCACCATTCTACCGGTAATGAATCAGGAAAATATTTTTCCAGGTAGTGGTGACCAAAGTGGACTCGGCGACACCACGCAAAGCCTGTTTTTCTCGCCAAAGAAACCAACCGCGAGCGGCGTCACCTGGGGGGTTGGACCTGTTTTCCTACTTCCTACCGGTACGGAGCCTTTACTCGGCACCGAAAAATGGGGAGCCGGCCCAACGGCCGTGGTTCTGAGACAAACCGGGCCCTGGACCATCGGAACTCTCGCGAATCAAATCTGGTCCTTTGCCGGCAGCGACAATCGCGCAGATGTAAATAGCTCTTTCATTCAGCCATTTCTCGCCTATAACACGCCCAAAGCCTGGACTTTCACACTGCAGTCAGAGTCCACCTATGACTGGGAAACGGAACAATGGAATGTGCCAATCCATTTCCTGGTCGCCAAAGTTTTCAAAGTTGGAAAGCAGTCATACCAGATACAGGCAGGTCCGCGCTATTACGCTGATAGCCCTGCAGGTGGCGGTCACAATTGGGGCTTCCGCCTTAACTGGGTGATGCTATTCCCTGAAAAAGGCAAGTGAGCACTGAGTGCTGCCCCACCCGTTGATAACTTCTGCCTCGTGACACCGAGAGGAACCCGGTCATGAAGTGCCAGTGTGCGCACACCAAATACCTCACGCTAAAAATTTTACCAATACTGATCGTAGTGATGTCCCCTCTGGTGCGGGCGGGAGGGCTCTTGGTATCTGAAATTGGCACACCTGCGCTAGGTACCGCAGGTGCAGGCTGGGCAGCTATGCCCGAAGATGCATCCACTGCGTTCACCAATCCTGCGGGCACAGTATGGCGGGACACCCCCGAGCTGCGCGTAGCCGGCCAGGTACTCTACGGCGACATTGGATTCTCCAATGGGGGAGAAAGCAATGTGCCCGGTAACGATGGCGGCAACCCGGTGGAATGGTTTCCGGGCGCCGGGGCCCACGCCGCTGGTGTTTTTTCCGATCAACTTGGCTGGGGAGTAGCCATGACTGGCAACTTCGGCCTTGGGCTGGACTACGACGACGACTGGGCCGGTCGGCGTTTCGTACAGGAAACCGACCTGATCGGGATGAGTATCATCCCTTCCCTCAGCTGGAAAGTGAACGATTGCCTTTCGATTGGTGCGGGCGTCAATATTATGGGCACATATTTCAAATATGTTTCCGCACCGAGAGCGGGAATCAATCCCGACGACGCGCGCCTCAAGTACAAAGATATCGACGTGGGATACGGCGGTAATGTAGGTATTATCTACCGCCCGGTAGAAACCACAACCTTTGGCATTTCCTACACCTCTAAAGTGGATCTGACATTCACAGACAATTTACGCCTGAATGGATTTGGCCCCTTTTTTGAACCAGCAGTCGAAAGACTCAATGGCGCTCGCACAAAAATAGACATGACAGTGCCAGCAACGATGACCGCGAGTCTACAGCAAAGACTAAGCCCGGCTACGACGCTATACGCGAATCTGGGCTGGCAGGACTGGTCTGAGTTTGCCGGAATGAGACTGGCCCTGGATAACCCAAATCAGATATCCGTATTTGTCGATCAGGGGTATAAGGATACTGGCCATTTCGCCCTCGGTATAAGGCATACCTTTTCACAGGGGGTTTTGCAGGGGTGGAGTCTTTCTACAGGTTTAGCATTTGACAGTTCAATGCAAAATGAATCCAACCTCACTGCCAATCTGGTAACCGGAAAAGCCTACCGGTTCGGTCTCGGGGCCGGAAAGACATTGTGCCCCGGTGTGACCATGGATGTCGGCTATACACTGCTATGGTCTGGCGACATTGATATCGACCAGACCGGGCGCCCGCCCTTCAGCCCGCGGCTCGAAGGCAGTTACAAGGATACCAACCTGCAATTCCTCGGCGGCTCCGTACAGTTTGAGTTTTGAGCTCTAAAGTCATCCCGGTCCAGCGGACGCGACAGCGGAACACAGGGAAGTAAAAGGGAATATCATGAAACTGAATCAGCCATTTATCGTGTTTATCAGCGCCTGTACTATTGCGCTCGCGACACCATCTGCACTGTCACAGAACGCAGCGACGGACACAACCAGGAAGTCCAATGCTGCGGTAAAGTCGCAGTTACCCTTTAACGACAAGCAGGACTTTCAAGACGTCAAAAAAGGCTTTATTGCTCCGCTTCCGGACAACGGTATCATCAAGAATGACAAAGGTGAGCCAGTATGGGATCTGGGTGCCTACGGCTTTGCCAAAGGCAAGGAAGCACCCGATACCGTCAACCCAAGCCTATGGCGGCAATTACAGCTGCTCTCAGAGGGTGGCCTCTACGAGGTATCCCCTCGCATTTATCAGGTGCGCAGTGCCGACCTGTCCAACATCACCTTTATTGAAGGTGATAACGGCATCATCGTGATGGACCCGCTTATTTCTGCGGAGACCGCCAAAGCTTCACTGGATTTGTACCGCAAGCACCGAGGTGATAAACCAGTAGTCGCAGTGATCTATACCCACAGCCACGTGGATCACTACGGTGGTGTCCGCGGTGTGGTGGACGAGAGAGATGTCAAATCCGGCAAGGTGAAGATTATTGCGCCGGAAGGATTTCTCGAGGAGGCGGTCAGTGAGAACGTGTTCGCCGGAAACACCATGGGCCGCCGGGCATCGTATATGTATGGCAACCTGTTACCCAAAGATCCTAAGGGCACCCTAGGTACCGGCCTCGGTCTCGGCACTTCGCCGGGCACCGTCACTATCATTCCCCCTACTGATGTCGTCACCAAAACCGGCCAGCAGATCAAAGTGGACGGGCTTACGTTTGAATTCCTGATGGCACCAGGCTCCGAAGCACCCGCCGAAATGCATTTTTATATCCCGGAACTGAAAGCGCTTACCGCAGCGGAAAATGCATCGCACACACTGCACAACCTGTATACCCTACGCGGTGCTAAAGTGCGCAATGCCAAGGCTTGGGCAAATTATCTGCACGAGACCCTGCAACGCTGGGGCGACAAATCAGAAGTTTTATATGGACCCCACCACTGGCCGACCTGGGGCAACGAAAATGTTGTCAACCACCTGAAAAAGCAACGCGACCTGTACAAATACCTGAATGACCAGACCCTGCGCATGGCCAATCAGGGTTACAACATGGTCGAGACTGCGGAGATGATGGAACTCCCGGAGGAACTGGACCAGTACTGGGCCAACCGCGGCTACTACGGCAGCGTCAGCCACGATACCCGCGCAGTGTGGAATTATTACCTGGGTTTTTTCGATGGAAACCCCGCCCGTCTTTATCCACTCCCCCCCACCGAAGCCGGTAAAAAATTTGTGGAGTATATGGGCGGCGCAGATAGCCTTCTCCAAAAAGCCCAGAAAGACTACGAAGCAGGGAACTACCGTTGGGTGGCGCAGGTACTGGACAATCTGGTATCCGCCCAGCCGGACAACCAGAAAGCCAAAAACCTGCTGGCCAATGCGCTGGAGCAATTGGGCTATCAGCAGGAAAACGGCCCCTGGCGCAACTTCTTTCTGAGCGGCGCAAAAGAACTGCGTGAAGGGGTGAAGAAGTTACCCGTGCCGGTTACCGCCAGCCCGGACACCATTGCCAATATGCCCATCGAGATGTTCTTCGATTTTTTGGGGATTCGACTGAATGGTCCCAAGGCCGCCGGCAAGAAAATGGCTTTCAATATTTCGCTACCTGACATCAAGGGCAATTACTCGCTGGTTCTTGAAAACGGCGTACTGAATTATGGCCCGCCGGTAGACAAACCCGACGCTACCATTTCGGTCAATCGCAGTGCGCTGGATGATGTGATCATGGGCACCGCGAAATTCGATGAAAAAGTAAAAGACGGTTCGGCCAAGATCGATGGTAACGGAGACAAGTTCAACGAATTGCTGGGAATGCTGGATACTTTCGAGTTCTGGTGGAATATCTCCACCCCCAATCCACGTCCATCGAAGTAGCGATTAACAAATTATATGGCTGCAGCGGACAGGCAAAGATACTTGAGAACTACTTGAGAACTATTTAAGAGACTCTCGAGAGTACATTGAGAACTGCTCGCGGCCTTTATTTTCTATATCTGCGACTCGATGGGCAGCCAGGACAAGAGCCAGCTCAGAGTACGTTGCCAACAGGTGGTTTCCGGATCGGTGGCGGTCTCTATTGGGTTTCCGTCGGTGTCCCGCGCCCTCCAGCGCAACTTCCCCTGCTCGTTCAATGCCAGTTGCCAGGCGGAGTCCGGAGCCACCCATTCATCAAACAGCGCTCGCAGCTGTGCATTGATTTCAACGTGCTCCATTAGCAGGCCAATCTCGGTGTTCTGGATAATGGAGCGGCTGTCGAGATTGATAGAGCCGACAAATCCCAGCTCCCGGTCAATGACAAAGGTCTTGGCATGTAACGTGGCCCGGGAATCGCCGTGAAACCAGTGGCGACGCTTTTCCTGCCCCGCTTCCGTGCGCAGTTCAAACAGATTCACACCACTTTGCAGTAAGCGTTTCCGGTAGCGGGAGTAGGCGCCGTGCACGATTGCCACGTCGTTACTTGAAAGCGAGTTGGTCAGAATATTCACATCAACACCGCTCTGTTGCACTCCGGTGAACAATTCCGTACCGACGCTACCGGGAATAAAATAGGCCGCAGTGATACACAGCCGCTCGCGAGCGCCGCGAATAATCTTTTCCAGTTGATAGCCGGGATACTCGCTCACCGGCACCCGGTCTCTGTGCAACGCTTTATCCGGTGGGTCTGCATACAGTGTCGCGGGCCCCCAGTGAAAAGGTATGTCCCCGGCCAGGAGTTCTCCGGCCAACTTCGAATGCCTGAGCGCCTCGGTAAATTCCGACTTGGCCTCGAAGGCGAGAAACTCACTGACCTCACTGCGCAATTGATCCAGTGACTGATCTTCGCTCGCACTTAGGGGCAGTTCAACGACGGGCACCGAGGCTTTGTTGTTCCAGTATTCATCAAATATTCTGGTGGCATCCGACAACACCGCTCCAATTGCCAGAACATCGACATCCAGAAATTCCACATCCGCGCGGGAAAAATAACCATCTCCGATGTTGCGTCCACCGGTGATCATAGCCAGGCCATCGGCCACAAACAATTTATTGTGCATGCGGTGATTGATACGACCGAAGTTCAACGCCTGCTCCAATGCCCGACCGATACCCGAGCGCCCTTCCACCGGGTTGAAAACACGAATGGCAATTTTCGGATGTTGGTCCAGGGTCGCAATCCAGGGATTTTCCAATCGCGTTCCCAGATCATCGACCAGCAGACGTACTCGTACACCGCGATCTGCCGCCTGTAAAAGTAGACTGGTAAGGATGCGACCTACGGTATCGCCTTCGAAGATGTAGTACTGCAGATCCAGCGATACCCGGGCTTCCTCGATCAGTGCCGCGCGTGCAACAAATGCGGAGAGGCCATCCTCCAGTAAATGGAATCCCGTATCCGCTGGATTGTGCTGTGCTGAATCCCGATGCACGGCGTGCGCCAGACGGGATTCGGTGGCCGGAGGCAGGCTTTTGGATATGCTGGGTGCTTGCATATACGAGTGTTGGGTATCCCCCATCATGGCTTCCCAAAGAATCACCAGGGCGATGGCGAGAACCGCGCACAACAGAAATGGGCGAACGGTGCGCGCATCGGGCATTGTGACGTCATCTCACGGTACATTGATGACTACTAGACTAGTCGATGTCCGACAACTCCAGAATTCCGTCTTCGATCGGCGCCTCTGTCATTATTTTGCGGTCTTTGGGATAGTCGTTCAGAAGCTTCCATGGGTACCGTGTACCCTGCCGCGGCAACAGTGCATCAGCCCGTGCCACATAACCGGATTGCAGGGCCGCCATCACCGATTCCTCTGCCACGCTATTGTGCTTGTCGAGAGCAATAAACTGCCGCAGCCCACGCTCCCGCAGATGGTTCAGCAAGCGACAGATATACATTGCCGCAAGATCCGCCTTCAGTGTCCAGGCCGCATTGGTATAGCCGAACACCCAGGCCATATTCGGCACACCCTCCATTAACACCCCCTTATACGTCAGGCGGTTGCGGGTATCGACAGGTTCGCCATCCATTTTAAGGGTCAGACCGCCGAGTATTTGCAGCTTCAGGCCGGTGGCGGACACAATGATATCCGCTTCCAGCTGATCTCCGGACTTCAGTGTAACGCCCCGTTCATTTATCTCCGCAATTTCACCGGTAACCACCGAAGCGCTTCCCTCATTGATGGCATTGAACAGGTCTCCATCGGGAATGGCACACAGCCGCTGATCCCAGGGATTGTAGGTCGGTGTAAAGTGCGGCATGACCTCGGCACTAGCCAGGGATTTGCGCGCGCCGCGCAACATCAATTTGCGCATCAGCCCCGGCCAACGTTTGGAGGCCTTGAACATCCAGCGGTGTAACGTAACGTTGCGGCGTCGGGCCAGGCCGTACGCGACTCTTTCGGGAATCCAACGTTTCAACCAGTTGGTCAGTTTGTCTTCCGCGGGTACCGACAGAACATAGGTGGGCGAGCGCTGCAGCATGGTGACATGGGCGGCCTTCTGAGCCATGGCCGGCACCAGGGTTACCGCGGTGGCCCCGCTGCCAATCACCACAACAGTCTTGCCTTGATAGTCCAGATCCCGAGGCCAGTGTTGCGGGTGAATCCATTGCCCGTGGAAACGCGCCCTGCCGGGAAAATCAGGCTGGTAACCCTCGGCATAGTCGTAATACCCGGTGCAGGAGATCAACACATTGCAGGTGTAGGACACCGGCTTGCACCCCTGGTCATCGGTGTATTCGCCCTGCAGTTGCCACACTCCGCGCGCGCTGTCCCAATTGGCTTCCTGGAGATCGACACCGAACTGTACCCGGTCGCTGACCTGATACTCCGCAGCAGTTTCCTGAATATATTGCCGAATCGACTCCCCGTCCGCCATTGTCTTGAGTCCGTTCCACGGGCGAAAACGAAAACCAAAGCTGAACATGTCTGAGTCCGAACGGACGCCGGGATAGCGGAACAGGTCCCAGGTGCCACCGATGCGCTGACGACGCTCGAGAATCGCGAAATCGGCATGCGGACACTCCCGTACAAGATGACAGGCGGTACCAATACCGGACAGCCCCGCGCCGATAATCAGGGTGTGAAAATGCTGGTTGCTCATAGCCGCTGACTGCTGTTTTTATTGTTGAAGGCACAGTGTACCGGTATTGCCCCGGGGAAGGGCCAGAACTTTCAGGACAGCATTCGAGGAAACCTCAAACGCTAGCGCTCCGTAGGGCTGTCACGCCACTTCCCCCGTGGATCACTAGTGCATCATCCCCTGGTACTGCTCCGCAATTTCCGTATTGCCCGCCTCCCGGTGCAGAGATACCAGAGCAGACAGAATTTCCCGGTCACCGGGGTAGCGCTTCAGTGCCTGCTCGAGATAGGCGATGGCACCCGCACTATCGCCATGGGAATTGAGCGCAATACCGTAGACGTACGCGTAGCGCGGGGGCGCCCCCTGGGAATCGGCGGCGGCCTGCAGCAGGGGCATGGCCTCGGGAAGCTTCTGCTGACGCACCAGCGACAGCCCCAGGGCATGCTGAAGCGGCCCCTTCTCAAATGCGTTGTCCAGTGCATTGCGCAATACGGCCTCGCTTTCGCGCTCGCGATTGGAGCTGCGGTAAAGATCTGCCAGATTGATGGTTGCGGGTAAATAGTGTGGCGCCAGCCGCTGTGCCTGCTTCAACAGAGACTCTGCCTCTTGCGGCTTGCCTTCACGCAAGCGAACACCGGCCAGGTTTACCAGCGATTCGGGACGGTCTGCGTTAAAGCGCGCCGTCTCTTCATATTCCTGCAGTCCCTGCCGGAAGCGCTGCCCCACTTCTGCCGGGTAGGCATCCATGGGCGCGCCCACCATCGCATTGGCGGCGAGCGCGCGAATTACGCGGTCGTCTTCGTACAACAGCGGTATGGCCAGCGCCGGTCGCACCTGCTGCGGTATGCTATCGAGGTTTTGCGCAAGGCCGAGATGCAGGAGCGCGTCATCCCCCTGGGCAATTACCTGTAACATTTGCGCAGAGGCGCGAGAAAGGTAGCGAGGCAATAGCGACACCGCCGTGGCCCGTACGATTGCCGGCTGCGAATCATCCAGGGCCAGTGCCTGCAGTGGCCGATCTGCGCCGGGGTAGCCCTGGCGGGCAGCAAAAATAATTTCGCCGTAGTGGGGATCCGGTTCGTCAAACTTCTTCAGCAGAGTATCCGCGGCCCATTGATTGGACTTATCCGTGTGGCAGCCCACACAGGCGTTGGGCGAGCCAATCTTGTCGGACAGGTCCGGCCGCGGAACCCGGAAACTGTGATCGCGGCGGGCGTCCACCTGCATATAGGTTTTGCTGGGCATATGGCAACTGACACACTGGGCGCCCTCACTGCCCTCGGGATGCAGGTGATGCTCTGCCGTATCGAATTTCGAGGGCAAGTGACACTGGGCACAGAGCCCATTCCCCTCAATACGCGTCTCCAGGCTGTGGGGATTGTGGCAGTTACTGCAGGTGACGCCGGCACCGTGCATCTTGCTCTGAACAAAGGAGCCCCACACATACACCTCGTCATCGATCTGACCGTCCGCGTGGTACAGGTTTTCATCCAGCAGTGCCGGGTGGAAAAAGTCCAGGAAATTACTGTCAGGCTGCGCCCCCGGAAACTGGGTGCCACGACGCGAGTGGCACTGGGCACAGGTAGAAATTTCCTGCTGGGTGTTTACCGCCTTGTTCTCGAGGTACGCGATACCCGTGTCCGCATCCATCTTCCAGTGGGCCTGTAAACGCTCACCATAGCGCACTTCAAAGCCGCTATTTTTCCAGGCGGATTTTTCACCTTCCGCCAAGTTCGCCCACTGTACATGCTTAGCCCCCGGTCCGTGGCAGGCTTCGCATCCCACGTTGATTTCCGACCATTGTGTGGCAAAGGTCCGGGATTCCGGATCGTAATTTTTGTGCAGATTGGTGGAGTGACAATCGGCGCACTGAAAATTCCAGTTTTGATTGATTCCGGTCCAGTGCAGCGGGTCACCCGCTTTGATTTCCTCGTCCGGGTACAGGTGGAACCAGCGTTGTCCGCCCTCTTCTTGCGGACGGGAATCCCAGGACAGGCTCAGCGCCTGCAGGCGGCCACCGGGTAACTCCACCAGATACTGTTGCAGCGGATAGACACCAAAGGTGTAGGCAATTGGGAACTCCTGTAACTCGCCCTCCGCGTTGTCGGTGCGCACGACATATTTGTCGTCGCGCCGGTAAAAACTGGACTCGGTACCGAAATAGTCGAAAGTGGCATTATCGAAATTTCCGACCACCGTATCAGCGCCCGGGGTCTTCATGGCGAGATCGTGGTGGGACTTGTGCCAGTCGTCATATTCCTGCTGGTGGCAACCGGCACAGGTTTCAGCACCCACATAATTCTTACTGTCATCGGCTGCCGGTGTATGGCCAGATTTTTTCTGTACCTGGCCTTCAACGGCTTCGGAAGACCCCACAGATGACAGTTCCACGTCCGTACCTCCACCGGAGGAAGACGCCGCGCCTTTTACGGATTCAGCACCCTTTTCTCTCTCGCTATTACCACAGCCGCTGAGCCCGCTGGTCAGCAGGACAATCAACAGAGGGATGATCAGGGTTCGCATGGTTGCTCCGGATTATGCTTGTAATTGGCACCGAGTATAGCTTTTCACGCGTTCTTCCTCAGCCTCGAATCTGCTAGCGTTATTAGAGCAGTAATAATTCGGGGCACCTATGTCGGCACGGGAACAGATCAACGCACTGGAGCAGGGCATGGGCCGTGCCATTGTCGGCCAGCGAGAAGTAATCCGGCGCCTGATTATCGGTTTGCTGGCCAACGGCAATTTGCTTGTGGAAGGGTTGCCCGGGCTTGCGAAAACCCGCGCCATTAAAGCCTTGGCGAAAAATCTGGAGGCGGACTTCAGTCGCATCCAGTTCACCCCGGATCTGCTGCCCGCGGACGTCACCGGCACCGATATGCTGTATCGCGACGAACAACAATCGGAGTTCCGTTTTCACCCGGGTCCTATCTTCGCCAATATTGTCCTGGCCGATGAGATCAACCGCGCGCCCGCCAAGGTACAGTCGGCACTGCTGGAGGCGATGGAGGAGCGTCAGGTCACCGTAGCCGGCAAGACCCACAAGATGCCACCGCTGTTTATGGTGATGGCCACCCAGAACCCCATCGAACAGGAAGGCACTTATCCACTGCCGGAAGCACAGATGGACCGCTTCCTGATGCATGTACTGATCACCTACCCTCCGGTGGAGGATGAGGTGGAAGTGATTGAAATGGTACGCGGCGAGGAAATTGCTGCGGCCGAGGCTACCGTTGCAGAACCGACCCCCTCAGCGCCGCAACAGTCGATAGAGGTTATTCCTCAGCAGGCGGTATTCGACGCCCGCCGGGAGATCGCTGCCATTCACGTTTCCGATGCAATGGCGCGCTATATGGCTGACCTGATCGACGCCAGCCGCCATCCGGCAAAACTATCCGAAGAACTTGCGCGCTGGATCGAGATTGGCGCAAGTCCACGGGGCTCCATTGCACTGGACAAGGCCGGACGCGCCAACGCATGGCTGGAAGGACGCGACTATGTGGATCCGCAGGATATCCACGCGATCATTCACGACTGCCTGCGCCACCGGCTGGGTCTGAGTTTTGAGGCCCAGGGCGAGGGCATCAGTGCCAACCAGGTCATCGACCTGCTACTGAAAAACGTCGCCCTGCCGTGATTCACCACTGACACGCCATGTTCAATTTCTTCACACGCCGCCGCAACCGAAGCCGGGCAGACGTCAGTGACAAAAGCGCACCCACAACCAGCGTTGACTCGCGTATTCACGTGGACCTCGCTCACCTGCAATCCCTGGAAGGTCCCGCGCAAACCCTGAACCTGCTGCCGCGACAGCCGGCCCGCAGTGTGCTGGCTGGACATCACGCCTCGCGCCTGCGTGGGCGCGGGCTCAATTTTGAAGAGCTGCGAGAATACCGGCCGTCCGATGACGTTCGCGCAATCGATTGGAAGGTCACCGCACGAACCGGTGAGCCTCACGTGCGCGTCTACACCGAGGAGCGCGACCGCCCCACACTGATTGTGGTGGACCAGCGCATGTCGATGTTCTTCGGTACCCGGTATTCAATGAAATCCGTCACCGCCGCCGAGGTGGCTGCCCTCGCCGCCTTTGCGGTGCTGAATCAGGATGACCGCGTGGGCGGTATAGTGATAAAAGATGACGGACTCTATACCCAGCGCCCAAAGCGCAGTCGCCAGGCACTGACCCGGTTTCTCACCGAAGTTGCCCGCGCAAACTGCGCACTGCACGCGGATGCTCCCCCTACCGCCCCCACCTCACTGGATAAAGTGCTACAGGCCGTGGCAAATATCGCGCGTCGCGATCACCTGATTCTGCTGATCAGCGATTTTGACGTGATTGGCCCGTCCTCTGACCGCCTGCTGGCCGGCCTTGCCCGCCACAATGATGTGATCCTGATGCCGGTGACAGATCCCAGCGGCGTCGTTATGCCCAAAGGATTTGTCAGCGCAATTTCCGATGGCGACCAGCAGGCAACCCTCGATACGGGAATTGGCGAAATTCACACCGCGCTCAATCATTTCAATCGTGAACGACGCGAGGCCATTGAGCGCTGGCACCGCCGCTACGGCATTCCCCTCGCGCCACTCTCGGCAAGTGCGCCCGCACTGTCGCAAGTGTGCCGGCTGCTGGGACTCGCCGCTCCCGCCAAAGAGGCGACACTCGATGCAGACTGAGAACTCGCCCCAGACGGAAACCACACTGCCAGGCCTGATTGCAGAACTGGTACCACCGCCGGTGCCGGAGGCCGTGTCCCTTTGGCCGCAGACACCACTGGCAAAAGCGCTCCTCTCCCTGTTTTTTTTGCTGCTGTTGTTCATTGCATGGCGTGCCTACCGTCACTATCGGGCAAATGCCTATCGGCGCGCCGCACTCAAGGCGCTGGCCAAGGCAGACGGCGACCCTGGCGCGATTGCCGAGATCATTCGACGCACAGCATTGGCCGTATATCCGCGCGCTCAGGCGGCGGGGCTCACAGGCAAAGACTGGTTGGCATTTCTCAATCATCAGTATGGCGGCGACGAATTCCACGGTGACACCGGCGAACGGCTACTGCGCGGCGCCTACCAAAATTGCCAGGGGAGCGCCGCGCTGACCCGCGCCGCAAACAACTGGATTCGCCGTCACCGCCGCGAACTCCTTCCGCACGAATCCGGGCCGGAAAAAGCAGAGGCCACATCATGAGCGACCTGCTCACCGGCCTTAGTTTCGCGGCGCCCTGGGCGTTTATTCTGCTTCCGCTGCCACTACTTGTGTGGTGGCTGGCCCCGCCCCACCGCGAGAGGGTGTCCGCCATTCGCGTGCCCTTCTTCCGGCGCATCAGCGAGCGCCTGGGGCTGACGCCAGGTGCGGGCTCGATCGTGCGCAGTCGCCACTTGTGGCAACTGATTATCGGTGCGTTCACCTGGATTATGCTGACTACCGCACTAGCACGGCCCGAACTTGAAGGCGAAGCCGTGACCATTCAGAAGCCGGCGCGGGATCTGATCCTCGCGGTGGACATCTCCGGGTCCATGGAGCAGGAAGACTTTGTAGATGGCACGGGTGCACGAACCCAGCGACTGGCCGGCGTAAAAAGCGTGCTCGCTCAGTTTCTCGAAGGTCGCGAAGGTGAACGGGTCGCAGTGATTGTGTTCGGCTCCAAGGCATTTGTGCAGGCGCCACTAACCACCGATCTGGATACCGTACTGGAGTTACTGCAACAGACAGAAGTTGGTATGGCCGGCCCCCATACTGCACTCGGCGATGCCATCGGCCTTGCAATCCGCCAGTTCGAAAGCAGTGACATACAGCAGCGGCTGCTGATCCTGTTGAGCGACGGCAGCGATACTGCCAGCCGCATGAGCCCGATCAACGCGGCAGCCATTGCCGCGCAACAACAGGTCAAAATACTTACCGTTGGCGTTGGCGACCCACAAGGGGAATCGGAAAACAGGTTGGACGAAGAAACCCTGACGGCAATTGCGACACGTACTGGTGGAGAATTTTTCTTCGCAAACGACCAACCGGCTCTGTCGCGGGTTTACCGGCAGATTGACGCACTGGCACCAAAGAAAGTGGACAGCGAAACCTACCGCCCACATCGCAGCCTCGCCCACTGGCCGCTGGCGCTGGCATTACTGTCCGCGCTGGTGGGGCTCGGCCTACAACTGCTGCGCCACAGTGCCCGGGGATCGGAGGTGACCTTGTGAACGGACTCACTAGCGAAATCTCCGGCTTTCTTTCTGCTTTCCACTTTCTGCGCCCGCTGTGGCTCTTGCTACTACCTGTTACTCTGCTGGCCTGGTGGTGGCTGCGGCGCCCCGTCGATCGGGGCCTGCACTCTGTTTCAGATTACATAGCACCGCACCTCGCCCGAGCACTCAGTGTGGGTACCCGACACAGTGCAGATGAAACACGTATTTTGCCCATCGACACCCTCGCCGTGCTGTTGGCCCTGCTTACCCTGGGGACCGCAGGGCCCACCTGGACACGCCTGCCGGATCCACTGATGGCACGCACCGCCCCGCTGGTTATTGTCATGCAGGTAAATCAGAGCATGACGGAAAGAGACGTTGCCCCCAGCCGCCTGGAGCGCGCAAAACAGAAGGTCTACGATCTGCTGGAGCGCCGCGATGGTACCCCAACCGCGCTGATTGCCTACGCCGGTACCGCCCACCGTGTGGTCCCCCTTACCGACGACCAGAATCTGCTGCGCCCCTACGTGGAAGGACTGGAAGCAGAGGTGATGCCCCGGGACGGCAACAACGCCGCCGCGGCGCTGACACTGGCCAGCGATATTCTGAAAAAGGAAGAATCCGCTGGCGGCATCCTGTTTCTCACCGACGGCATCGAGTCCCGGGATCTCCCGGCATTTGACCGGCGCCCCCAGGGCAATGGACTCGGCTTTCTGATACTGCTGCCAGGCAACACCGCAATTCCCGGCACGCAGCAAATCAGCGGTGCCCGCGTTACTCGGGTTACCCCGGACACCCGCGATGTCGACGGGTTTATCCGCTACTTCGACAGCCGCTTCCGCCACGCGCAGGCCCGGGACAAGAACCTGCAGTGGGACGACCGCGGCTGGTGGCTCGCCTGGCCGGCGGCGCTACTTGCCCTGCTGTGGTTTCGCCGCGGCTGGGTACTGCCGTCGGCAAGTGCAGCGCGCGCTCAGCATATTCAGGCCAAGCGTGCCGCGAATGCGCTGCTCATACTGTCCGGCTTTGCCTGCTTGCTGCATTTCACCGGGCCAGTCGCCATCGCACAGTCACCCACATCTGCCGTGGCCCACGAGGACCCGGCCCCGGATAACCCTGTTCTCAGAAACCTCTTCACCCCGGACCAGCTGGGGCAATGGCGAATGGGACGCAAACAGTACGCCCGCGCAGCAGACGCCTTTACCGACACCTACCGACGAGGCTACGCCCAGTATCAGGCCGGGTTCTATGAGGATGCCGCCAATACCCTGGCGCCCATGGACAGCCCGGAAGCGGTGTTTACCCGCGCGATGGCACAGGTAAAAAGCGGCCAGTATCAGGATGCTATCGGCGGCTTCGAACAGGTATTGCAGATGGCCCCCAGTTTCCCGGGGGCAGAAAAGAACCTGCAGCTCGCGCGAGAGATTCTCGCCTACATGGAAAAGTCCCGCGGTGACGAGGAGGAGAAAGACGAGCAAACACAAAGTGATGAGGACAGTTACGACAAAGAGCAGCAAAAGGAAGTGCAGGCGCCGGACAGGCCCACCAATCAACAACCGGTGAATCCGGATCAGTGGATGTCTACCCTCGACACCAGCACCGGGGAGTTTATGAAACAGCGATTTGCCGTGGAGGCCGCGACGGAAAATGCCGGGAGCGATGCGCCGTGAAAACCTGGATCAAGCGTGTTTTTTGCCCGCTCTGCGCATTATTCTGGTTAGCCGCTGCAGGCGCTGCCAACCCGCAGAGTGCAGACGATCGGGAGTTAGTTTCCCGGGCACAAGAATCACCGTCATTCAATACCACCCCGCCTGCGGGTCAGTCCAACAGGCCAAAGGTAGAGGTGAAGCTGTCTCAAACCGAAGTCGTTCCCGGTGAAGCAGTCACCTTGCAGATTACCGTACTGGCACCCACCTGGCTTACCAAACCAGTAGAGTTGCCTTCACTCGACCACCCCAACCTCTCGGTCACACAAGCCGAAAGATCCACCGTTTCCACAAGCCAGACCATTAATGGCAGCACATGGTCCGGGGTAATCCGCGAGTATCAGTTGGTTCCGCTTACCCCAGGCATATTCCGGCTTCCCTCCGCAAAACTGGAAATACACTACCGCGACCCCAACGGCAGTGACGACCTGGCAACCGAAGTCGCACTTGCAACGGAACCTCTCGCGCTCACGGCCACCGCACCCAAAGGCGCGGAAAATCTGACCCCCTATATCGCCGCGCGCGACCTGACCCTGGAGCAGAAAATTGACGGCGATTCCGAGAACCTCAATCCCGGCGACAGCTTCAGCCGCACCGTGACCGCCCGAATTCAGGGGTCCACTGTCATGTTCGTGCCACAGATACTGAACACCAGTACACCGAACGGGCTCGCGGCCTACGCGGACACCGCCGAAGCCGAAGACAGTGGGGAAGAGTCCGGCACCAGGGTGGAGAAAATCACGTATGTTGCAGAAGCAGCAACCAGAGGTGAATTGCCCGGCGTGACACTGCAGTGGTACGACCTGGATGAGGGCAGCATTCGAACGGCCACACTGGACCCCGTCAAGGTGCGCGTGAAAGGCGCTGCGGCACTCCGCCGCCTTTCTCCCGAGTATTGGCTGGCGACGGTGGCGCTGCTCGGCGCTCTTGTCTGGCTCGCCTGGCAGTACCTGCCGGCTGCTGGCAGGCGTATGCATCAGCGCTACACAGAAAAGCGAAAAGCGAGTGGCACCGAAGCCCTGCGGCGACTTCAGTCCGCGATCAAACAGCAGCAGTACTCCTCGGCTCTCAGTGCAGCCATGGAATTACGCCCGCAGGCAGACTATGCGCACTCCGACATACCAAAGGCTCTGCTCGCTCTGGGGCAGGCCCAGTACGGCAATACACCGGCCGCCGCGAGTGCCGCGCCGCTCTGGCAAGCGCTTGAGCTGGCAGCAGACGCCTACGCCGCTTCCCGCAAGCGCGAAAAGCACCGACGGTCGCTGCCGCCGCTCAACCCGACCGGCACTCCGTGAGTCCCGGGAAGAGCCGACCTGAACGTCAGGTGAACCAAAACCGGGGAGTCTTGCTCCAACCCGCCCCGATATGAAAAAAAATTATCGCGCGCCAGCGGCCCCGATGAAAAACACGAACTAAGGTTTAGGGAGCACCAATTTCAGAGTGGAACTTCACTGCAGTACTTTGGGAAGGTCTATGAAATTTCTGAACAGGCTTCGCAATCTGGCCGCGACCGCGGTTCTTGTGTTTTGCGCGCCTACCCTGGGGCTTGCCGATCCACTCCCCTCGTGGAATGACGGTGAGACCAAAACCGCCATCGTCGATTTCGTGGAAAAGGTGACCCGAAAAGGCTCCTCGGACTTTGTCGAGGTAAACCAGCGAATCGCCACCTTTGATAACGATGGCAATCTCTGGGCAGAACAACCGGCCTATTTCCAGCTGATTTACGCGTTGGACCAGGTCAAGAAGATGGCCTCCCAACATCCGGAGTGGAAAACGCAGGAACCCTTTGCCTCCGTTGGGAACTCCGACGGAGACTACCAGATACTGGAGTGGGCCACCGCCGGTAGCGGCCCTCGCTTCGGCCTGCTGCTGCATCACACCGATGCAAAGGGGGAGTGGGCCTATGATCGCAAATCCCATATCGGCCAGCTGAACAAGGCCCTGGACGACGCCAGCAAAAAGGGCTGGACCGTCATCGACATGAAGAGTGACTGGAACAAGGTATTCCCTTTTGACCAACCGTGAGAGCCGATTCCGCGGGCTTACGCGCTCTAAAACACTATCCCACACCCGGAGGGAATCATGAGAAAACTTGGTTTACGAAGCTTACTGAAAGTGCCTATTTCCGTAGCTGCGGCTGCACTCCTCTGTGTCTGTCACTCCGCCGTACAGGCCCAGGACAAACCAAATATTCTGGTGATCTGGGGCGATGATATTGGTGTATGGAACATCAGTGCGAACAGTCGCGGCATGATGGGGTACATGACGCCCAATATTGACCGGATTGCGAAAGAGGGGCTGTCGTTTACCGACTACTACGGACAGCAATCCTGTACTGCCGGGCGCGCGGCCTTTATCGGCGGTAGTGTGCCTGTGCGTACCGGCATGACGAAAGTAGGCTTGCCCGGCGCTAAAGAAGGCTGGCAGAAAACCGATGTCACAATCGCTACCGTAATGAAAAGCCAGGGGTACGCAACTGGGCAATTCGGCAAGAACCACCAGGGCGACCGCGACGAGCACCTGCCAATCAATCACGGCTTTGATGTGTTCTTTGGCAACCTGTATCACCTCAATGCCGAGGAAGAGCCGGAGAACCGGGACTACCCGAAAGATCCGGAATTCCGCAAGAAATATGGTCCTCGCGGTGTCATCAAAGCGAGTGCCGACGGCAAGATCGAAGACACCGGTCCGCTTACCAAAAAACGGATGGAGACCGTGGACGAGGAAACCCTTGCCGCGGCCATGGACTTCATCAAACAACAGGTACAGGCCGGCAAGCCCTTCTTTGTATGGTGGAACGCAACCCGGATGCACTTCCGGACCCACGTAAAAGAAGAGCACAAAGGCCTATCTGGCCCTACCGGGAACAATTATCAGGACGGGATGGTCGAGCACGATCAACATGTCGGGCAGCTACTTAATTTGCTCGATCAATTGAAAATTGCCGACAACACCATCGTGTTCTACTCAACCGACAACGGCCCACACTTTAATACCTGGCCCGATGCCGGCACTACCATCTTCCGCAGTGAGAAAAACTCCAACTGGGAAGGCGCCTATCGCGTGCCCGCGTTTGTGCGCTGGCCCAACAAATTCCCCGCCGGAAAAATGCTCAACGGCATCGTTTCCCACGAGGACTGGCTGCCAACCCTCGCTGCCGTAGCTGGTGCCCCGGACATCAAAAACAAGTTGCTCAAAGGTGTCACTCTCAATGGTCGCAGCTATAAAAACCATATCGATGGTTACAATATGCTGGACTACTTTACCGGTAAAACGGAAGAGTCCCCCCGTCGTGAATTCATCTATGTAAATGACGATGGCCAGATTGTGGCAATGCGCTACGATGCGTGGAAAGCGGTGTTTCTCGAAAACCGCGGACAGGCCTTCGAAGTATGGCGCGAGCCGTTTACCGAGTTGCGTGTACCCCTGTTATTCAATCTGCGCCGCGACCCTTTCGAGCGTGCCCAACACAACTCCAACACCTATAATGACTGGTTCCTGGACAGAGCCTTTGTACTGGTACCCATGCAGGGCATGGCGGCGCGCTTCCTCAAATCCATGGAGGAATACCCACCCAGCCAAACACCGGGCTCATTCAATCTCAAGAAGATCGAGGAACAGTTGAAGGCCGGTGCGGGCGGCAGTAACTGACTTTTCTCGGCTCCAACGAAGAGGGCCCATACCTTACGGTATGGGCCCTTTTTTCTGCCGTATCAGCGACTAATTTGGCGAATTCCAGATAGGTGACGCAGAAGATTCTGTTCCCGGAGCGTCGAAGCCCTCCTCCGGCTTCTATAATCTTCCCGTTCGTCAGTGTGAATAATCTGCCACACACACAGCACCGCACCATCCGCACACCACTACCGTTTTATGGGGGTAACATGGCCCAGGGCTCGAGAAAGGCTGTTCTATACGCCATCTGTGTAAACGCCATCATCACCGTTCTGAAGGGAGTGGCGGCTCTCGCGACTCATTCCGCCGCAATGATGAATGAAGCAGTACACAGCCTGATGGATACCCTGAACCAGATTTTTCTGCTGATCGGGCTGAAACGCGGTGGCCGACCGGCCGACAGTCACTATGCATTCGGTCACGGGCAAAAGAAGTACCTGTGGAACCTGTGGAGTGCCATCGGCCTGTTCTCCATCGGCTGTGGCCTCGGCCTTGCACATGCCTGGCACGCCTGGCAAAACCTCGGTCATGTGGACCGCCCGGAGGCCATTTCGATTCTCGGATTTGATATCGCGCCGATCTGGGTATCCGGTGTGGTGCTGTTTATCGCCCTCGTTCTCGAGGGCTATGTACTGATGGTCGCGGGAAAAGAATTTTTTTCACGCATGCGTGCAGAAGGTAAGAAAAACCCGTTCCGCTATCTGGCGGATGCAGATGACCCCACACTTATTGCCGTACTGCTTGAGGACAGCATCGCGGTAACTGGCGTAATCCTCGCCGCCACAGGCATTGGCTTGACCCAGACTACGGGCAACCCCATGTGGGATATCGGCTTCTCGGTCTCAATTGCCGTCATGCTGGGATTGACCGCGATTTTCCTCGGCAAGATCAATATGCGCTACCTGACAAATATCCGCGACAAGGACGCCGAGCGGGCATTTCACGACATCGTCAAGCATCACCGGGAGGTAGAGCGGTACCACGACCTGAGGTCGGTAATTGTGGATGACACCCACACGGTCGTCGTTGCGGAAATTGAAGTGCGCGAGGAGGTCCTGATGCGGGGCATGAACGAACGCATAGACCGACATGAGCAACAACTGCTTGACCGAGTCGCCGAACACCGCAGAACCGACGCCGTACTCGAGTATGCCGAGACGCGGGCCATCGTACAGGCAACCCTGGAAGCAACCGAAGAGTTAATCGATGAGCTCGAGGCGGAACTAAAGCAGCGCTGCACGCGGTTATTTCATCTGACCATCGAGATCAATGGTATAGCGGCACCATCGAAGCTGGATGTACCGGAGCGGTTGAGAGAGAAGCCGCTCTAAAATACGGCTTCATATACACACAACACATTGGATATCCAACAGCTGTAAAACCGCAGTGCCTCAAATAGTTGACGTACTGCGGTTTCCGGCTTCACTTGGGTGGGAGCGTTCCCGCAAATTCGACACCGCGGGTCACCCATCCGTCCAGGTCGGCGGCGATTGCATCCTCCTCAACGTAAACCATACCTTTCAGCGGGCGACCGGTGAAATCCATGGGCCGGGTGTAACGCTCGCCGAGCGCTGCCTGATAATTGTCCGGCCCCACGCGCACCATCAATTCCTCACCCACCACGCCACAGGCCATATTGCCATTTAACATAAAGGCCAGCCCACCAAACATCTGCTTCTCACTCAGTCCATCTTCCTCTTGCAGTACTCCGCGGACTTTTTCTACCAGCTCTTCACTGTACGACATGGTTAACTCCTTGCTCTTTATATCAATTCCTTACCCCAATCACTTCACCGGGGTACGCTTCTGCAGGGCAGAGGCTATTACCGGCCTCAGGTCTTCAAACACAATATCGTCGCTATCGCGAAAGTTCAGGCAACCGGTGCCGCATTTCGCCGAGGGGTGCTTCTCCAGATATGGCTGTATGTGCTCCCGCGCACAGGTATACAGCGACAGGTAGCTCTTCTGGCTCGCCAGCGCCACCCAACCATCGCCAAGCGCATAGGTAGGCATTTTGTATTTCATTGAGAGGGTGACGTCGGGGAAGTTGGCAATCACCAGATTGTGGAGCTTTTGCACGCGCTCGCTACGCTTGGTCGAAAGCTCGCTGACGTACTCGGCCAGAAGCTGCGGGATGGAATCTGACGTGGTTTGCGATGGTGTGTCCATGCGTAAAATGTTATTGCGCTTATTGATTACAGTGTAGCAAAGAAATCAAAAAGTGCCCGGTCAGTCAGGGACTATTATTCCAACCGGCCCACTACCGCCCGCGCTGCCGAGGAAAAAACAAGCGCCAGGGTATCAGGCCAACATCTCCAGCCGGCCGCCATTCAAGTGGTACATGGCGCCAACGATCTTGATCTTGCCCTCCTTCTCCATCTTCGACAGAACCCCGCTTTCATCGCGAATCTCCTCCATCGCCCGGCGCACATTGTTCGCCGCCACCAGGTCGACAAACTCGGCGTTCTTGCTCGAGCGATCACCGTCATACCTGGTCGCTTCTACTGCCGGCTTGATCTCATCCAGAAGCTCGGTCAACTTGCCCAGCTTCACGTCATCAATGGCACCTTTAACCGCACCGCAGGCAGTATGCCCCATCACCAGAATCACCTTGGCACCCGCGGCAGCACAGGCAAACTCCAGGCTGCCCACAATATCGTCATTACAGATATTGCCGGCCACCCGTGTATTGAAAGACTCACCCAGCCCCATATCCAGCAGAATTTCCGCCGGCGTACGTGAGTCAATACAACTCAGGATCGCCGCCGCCGGGAACTGCCCCGCGGCACTCGCGCGCTTCTGCGCCAGGTAATCGTGCTGTTGCATCTTACCCGAGCGAAAACGCTCATTGCCCTGCTGCATCATCGCAATCACATCATCCGGGCTCATCGCATCCCTCTGCTCCTTGGACAAGGCCGCAGCAAAACTGACACCCGAAAAACTCATCAACCCCGCCCCAGCCGCCATACCGGCAAGCCCCGCCGTCAGCGCGCCTTTCAGCGCCTGCCGACGGCTGGCCCCGGCGCGATAGCCGGGATGCGAGGAAGTTTTTTTGTGGATGCTCGAGCGATTCGGTTCATTGCACATAATCGAGTCCGCTGAAAAAAATGTGCCGGCGTGGTTATTACCATCGGACGGCATTGGCGTGAAAGGCCACCCTGTGAGGAGCTAATTTCAGTCTAGACGAATTTGGCGACATGCAAGAGCCAAGACCGAAGTGCAACACGTAGATGCGAAGGCCCGGTGGCGGGCCGCCACGGAAGAAGTTCGGAGCACCATAAAAAAAGCCCCGGGGATACCGGGGCTTTGGGGCTACCTGCAAGCAGGCTCCTAAACGGATTCCGCAGCGTTTTAGTCCACGAAGACACGCGCGTTGCGGAACAGGCGCATCCAGCCGGAATCCTCTTCCCAATCGTCCGGGCGCCAGCTGTTGCTGACCGCGCGGGCTACACGCTCCGGGTGCGGCATCATGATGGTCACGCGGCCGTCCTCAGAACACAGAGAAGTGATACCGTTGACCGAACCGTTCGGGTTGGCCGGGTAAGTCTCGGTAATCTGCTGGTTGTTGTTCAGGTAACGCATCGCAATGGTGCCGGACTGCTCGCAAGTCTCCAGCGCCTGCTGATCCGCAAACTCCACACGCCCCTCACCGTGGGCAACCGCCACCGGCATATAGGAACCCGCCATCCCCTTGAACAGTACAGACGGAGAGTCTTCCACGCCCACCAGCGCAAAGCGCGCCTCATACTGCTCAGACAGGTTGCGGACAAAACGCGGCCAGTGGTCGGCACCAGGAATCAGCTCCTTGATCACCGAGAACATCTGACACCCGTTACACACACCAAGGCCAAAAGTGTCCTTGCGGTTAAAGAAGCCTTCAAACTGATCGCGCGCGCGGTCATTGAACAGAATGGTCTTCGCCCAACCCTCACCGGCACCGAGCACGTCACCGTAAGAGAAGCCACCACAGCCCACCAGGCCCTTGAACTGATCCAGTTCCACACGGCCGGCAAGAATATCGCTCATATGTACGTCGACAGCATTGAAGCCCGCGCGGTGGAAGGAGTGCGCCATTTCCACCTGGCTGTTGACGCCCTGCTCCCGCAGGATGGCAATCTTCGGACGCACACCTTTCTTGATGTAGGGAGCCGCAATGTCTTCGTTCACGTCGTAGCTCAGGCTCACGGACAGACCCGGATCCTGCTCTGCTGTCTTGGCAATAGCGTCGAATTCCTGCTTCGCGCAATCGGCGTTGTCACGCAGGGACTGGATTTGATAGCTGGTTTCACTCCAGATCTGCTGCAGTTCCGCGCGGCTGTGATTGAAAATCACCTGGTCTTCACGGGTGATACGCAGGTGTTCATTTTCATTCAGCTCACCAATGCGGTGCGCAGGTACGCCCACGGACGCAAAGCGCATCGCCAGCATATCCGCGTCGGCACTGGGCACCTGCAGGACTGCACCCAACTCCTCACTGAACAGTGCGGCAATGGAGTCGTCGCCCAGATCATAAATTTCCACATCGACACCCACACGGCCGGCGAAACTCATCTCCGCCAGGGTCGCAAACAGACCACCGTCGGCGCGGTCGTGGTAGGCGATGACTTTTTCTTCTTCCAGCAATTCCTGCATCACATCGAAGAAGCCTTTCAGACGCTTGGCGTCGTCCAGGTCGGCGGGCTTGTCACCCAGCTGGCTGTACACCTGAGCCAGACAGGAACCACCGAGGCGGTTTTTGCCAGCACCCAGATCGACCAGGAGCAGTTCGCTCTCGCCTTTTTTCATCTTACGCAGCTGCGGGGTAACCACTTTGCGTACATCGCTTACCGGGCTGAAGGCGGAAATCACCAGGGACAGAGGCGCGGTAACCGCCTTGTCTTCACCGCCATCGTTCCAGGCGGTGCGCATGGACATGGAGTCCTTGCCCACCGGGATAGTGATATTCAGCTCCGGGCACAGCTCCATACCCACCGCTTCCACGGTGCGGTACAGCTTTTCTTCCTCACCCGGGTGGCCTGCGGCACACATCCAGTTGGCGGAGAGCTTGATGTCGGAAAGCTGTTTGATCGGCGCACAGGCAATGTTGGTAATCGCCTCACCTACCGCCAGGCGACCGGAGGCCGGCGCGTCCAGCAGCGCCACCGGGGTGCGCTCGCCCATGGACATGGCCTCCCCTTTGGTGCTGTCGTAGGCCACGGTAGTGACCGCGCAATCGGCAACCGGCACCTGCCAGGGGCCGACCATCTGATCGCGGGAAACCTGGCCGGTAACGGTGCGGTCGCCGATGGTGATCAGGAAGTTCTTGCTGGCGACGGTGGGCAGGCGCAGTACGCGCTCGGCGGCTTCTTCCAGTTTGATATTGCTGGTATCGAAGGCGGTGGTTTTTGCTTCCACCTTCTCCGCAGTACGGTGCATCTTCGGCGGCTTGCCGAACAGCACGGACATGGGCAGGTCGACCGGCTTGGCGTCGAACTGGGTGTCGTTCAGGGTCAGGTGCTTTTCGCTGGTGGCTTCACCCACTACCGCGAAAGGTGCGCGCTCGCGCTCGCAGATTTTCTCGAAGCGCGCCAGGTCTTCCGGCATCACCGCCAGTACGTAACGCTCCTGGGATTCGTTACACCAGATTTCCAGCGGGCTCATGCCCGGCTCGTCGGAGGGCACGTTGCGCAGCTGGAAATTGCCGCCGGTACCGCCGTCTTTCACCAGTTCCGGGAAGGCGTTGGACAGGCCGCCGGCACCCACATCGTGGATAAATGCAATGGGGTTCTTATCACCCAGCTGCCAGCACTGGTCGATCACTTCCTGGCAGCGACGCTCGATTTCCGGGTTCTGGCGCTGTACGGAGGCGAAGTCCAGGTCTTCGGAGCTGGAACCGCTCGCCATACTGGACGCCGCGCCGCCACCGAGGCCAATCAACATGGCCGGGCCGCCCAGGGCAATCAGCTTGGCGCCGGGTTTGAATTCCGGCTTGTCCACGTGCTCTTCGCGGATGTTGCCGTAGCCACCGGCCAGCATGATCGGCTTATGGTAGCCGCGGCGCTCGCCGTTGAAGTCTTCTTCAAAGGTACGGAAATAACCGCAGATGTTCGGGCGGCCGAATTCGTTATTGAAGGCAGCGCCGCCGATCGGCCCTTCGATCATGATGTCCAGGGCGGTAACGATGCGCTCGGGCTTGCCGTAATTTACTTCCCACGGCTGCAGGTGTCCGGGGATCTGCAGGTTGGAAACGGTAAAGCCGGTGAGGCCCACTTTCGGCTTGGAGCCACGGCCCACGGCGCCCTCGTCGCGGATCTCGCCACCGGCGCCAGTGCCGGCACCAGAGAATGGCGCAATCGCGGTGGGGTGGTTGTGGGTCTCCACCTTCATCAGCAGGTGAATGGCTTCCTGGCTGAAACCGTATTCCTTGGTTTCCGGGTCCGGATAAAAACGACCGGCCTTGTGGCCCACCACTACCGCGGCGTTATCCGCGTAGGCAGACAGCACGTCTTCGCCGCCCTTGCGGTAGGTGTTCTTGATCATGCCGAACAGGGAGTTGGGCATGTCTTCGCCGTCGATGGTCCAGCTGGCATTGAAGATCTTGTGGCGGCAGTGCTCGGAGTTCGCCTGGGCGAACATCATCAGCTCCACATCAGTGGGGTTGCGTTCCAGCTCTTCAAAGCTAGTGAGCAGGTAATCGATCTCGTCTTCCGCCAGGGCCAGGCCCAGGGTGACGTTGGCTTCGGCCAGCGCGCCGCGGCCGCCCTTCAACACGTCCACGCTGCCCATGGGGCGCGGCTTTTCGACCTGGAACAGCGCTTCGGCCTGCGCCAGCTCGGTGTAGACGCTCTCGACCATACGGTCGTGGAGCTCTGCTGCCAGCAGCTTGCGTTCAGCGTCGGTTAATTTGACACCGGTAAGGTAGTAGGCAACTCCCCGCTCAAGGCGGTGGATCTCGGTCAGGCCCGCATTGTGGGCGATGTCGGTCGCCTTGGAGGACCAGGGCGAGATGGTGCCCGGGCGCGGGACGACCAACAGCAACTCGCCTTCCGGCTGGTGCTTCTCTTCGGTGGGGCCGTACTGCAGCAGACGCTCCAGCAGCGCCTGATCCTTTTTGCCGAGCTTTTTGCTGTCGGCAAAGTGCACAAACTCGGCGTAGACATCCTCTACTGCGGGCAGCAGGGCGCGGAGTTGGGTGAGCAGTTTTTGATGGCGGAATTTCGACAGTGCGGGAGCACCACGCAGAACTAGCATCGCGGGAGTTGGCCTCTTGTCTGGATTTGAGCGCCTGCGGGCGGAAGCATCAGATCGGTTAGGACGTGCCACGCAGGTACACCGGGAATCGGAGCGCGCGCATTGTACCCGAAGCATCGCCGCTCCAACACTGTCAAGCGGGCATCCGGCGGTGAAACACTGTCAGTACCCTCGATCGCAAAGCGAATGTGGCCGGATTGGCGCTGGCGGCAACCCCAAATTAACGAGTACCGCAACCAATCCGACACCGTCCACTACACTGAAAAGTGGATCGAAACAACCCGATCAATCACAAACTCAGAGGGCAACTCTGGTCACAATTGGTCAGACTCCCCATATATGAGGTAAAATTGCCGCGCTTTCGCCTGACTCTGTTCAAATAATAGGCAAAGCCCGGCAGCACGTGCGGTTTTCAGGAAGGGTGGCAAGTCGATACGCCACGAATGAAGACCACAGAGGAAAGTCGCGAGGCGCAGCGGATCGCGCCCGCAGCAGAGCAAGGATACCGGCCCAGGACCAACCGGATGAAGGGGCTCCGCTCTGCGTATCAATAATGCTAACGAAAGGATTCGAGGGGACCGCCTATGATCATGAAAAGCCGACTGTTGCGATACAGCCGCCGCCTGTTGAAGGGGGTGGCCTTGGCCTGTTGTGCTTCTCTTTTGGTGGCAAGCAAAGCGCCCAGCCTGCTGGAGCGGGTAAAGACGTCCGGCAAGCTGGTTGTACTGTCCCAGAACGGACCCACCACCTATTACGAAGATGCCAACGGTCACTACACCGGTTTTGAATACGGCATGCTGCGCGAATTCGCGCGCGAGCTGGGCGTCGAGCTGGAAATCCGCGACGTACACGACCTGAGTCACCTGTTCAGCGAACTGGAAAATCCGGAGTCCGGCGCGCACCTGGCTGCGGCGGGCCTTACCGTCACCTCCGAGCGCCGCGAACAGGTCCGCTTCGCCCCGTCCTATTTTGAGATCCGCCAGCAGATCATCTACCGCCTGGGCGAACGGCGCCCGCGCAGTGTCGCCGACCTGGAGGGCAAGAACATTGCCGTTATCGCCGGTAGCGCCCACGCCGAGCAGCTGCGCAAGCTCTCCCATCGCTATGAAGGCCTGAGCTGGGAAGAGATTTCCGACGTGGACGCCATGGAACTGGTGGAAATGGTCAACGAGGGCAAGTACCACTACGCCGTAGTGGACTCCAACGCTTACGCGGTGCACCGCGGCCTCTACCCGAATACCCATATCGCCTTTAACCTGACCCAGTTCCAACCGGTTTCCTGGGCCTTCCCCAAGGGCGAAGACGACACCCTATACCGCGCCGCGCGCAACTTTATGCTGCGTGCCAATACCAGTGGCCTGGTGGCGGAACTGCGTGAACTCTACTTCGGCCACGTAAGCAAAATGAACGTGGGCGGCGCCAAGACCTTCGCCCAGCTCACCCGCGACCGCCTGCCGAAATGGCGGGAAGAACTGCAGAAGGCCGCCGATAAATACGAGCTGGACTGGGAGCTGCTGGCGGCACTGAGTTACCAGGAATCCCACTGGAACCCCCGCGCCAAATCCCCCACCGGGGTGCGCGGCCTGATGATGCTGACACGTGCCACCGCCCGCGAGATGGGCGTAAACCGCCTGGACCCGCTGGAGAGTATTGATGGCGGTGCCCGCTACTTCCTGCAGGTGCGGGACAAGATCCCCAAGCGCATCCGCGAGCCGGACCGCACCTGGATGGCGCTCGCCGCTTACAACGTCGGTTACGGCCATCTCGAAGATGCGCGCGTGCTCACGCAACAACTGGGTGGCAACCCGGACCGCTGGTCCGACGTGCGCGACCACTTACCTCTGCTTGCCAAACGCCAGTACTACAAGAACCTGAAGCACGGTTATGCGCGCGGCTGGGAGCCGGTCACCTATGTGCAGAACATCCGTCACTACCAGGCTCTGTTGACCTGGACCAGCCGCATCGAAGAGCAGCGCCTGGCAGCTGCCGCCGCCAATGACGACGGCGAAACACTGGCAGACATTCCGGCTGCCGAGGCCGCGGCATCCCAGTCCGCGCTGTAAAAGCTCCGCGGTTTGCAACCAAAACAGGCGACCACAGGTCGCCTGTTTTGGTATTCGGCTGAGCTCCGGATCACAAAACCCACTGCCTCACCGTGCAAGTCACCATTTTCCTCCTATGCTTATCTCCAGTGGCCCGATCATTTCGGCGCCAGCCATAGATCACTACGAGGAACCTCTATGATTCGTCACCTGTTGCTCGCCAGCCTGATGGCTACCATTGCGATCACCGGTTGTAGTCGCAAGTCGGACACCCATGAGCCCGACGCTTCAGCCAAACCAGAAACCGAGGTCGTGGAAGAGACGACTGTTGTCGAGGAAGATACCAGCGCGCCGGATTATGACTCTCCGTCATCGACCGGTGACGCGGCTGCCGACAACAACGGCGACAGCGCTACCCCTGCAGAAAGCCCCAATAGCGAGGGCCAGTTGATCTGCAACGCCGAGTGGTTTGAATGGGTCAACAAACAGGTCATGGCAACCCAGACCGAAGCCATAGCCGAGCACTATCCTTCGGGACTGCCGCTTGTGGGCTCCAAAGACTGGTTTACCGCCATGGATAAACTCACCGGCGGCGATGGCGCACACGGCCCAGACGGCGGTAGTGACGAGTGGTGCTTTATGATGCAACAACGCCTCGGCAACACCGACTAAAACACTTCTACAGCAGTTAGCGCCGTCTCAGTTACACACGGGAGCTCAAATGAAGAATGTAAAAAACTCTCTCCTTGCGGTCACCCTGGGTGGCATCGCCGCGGTAGCCGCAGCACAGGCCAGTGCCAAAGAAGAAATGCCGCCTCCGGGGGCCATGGCACTGTCGAGTCTCATCACCAAACTCGAACAACAGGGTTATACCCCCGTCGTCGATGTCTCCCTCGATAGGGGCCGCTGGGAAGTAGAAGCCTACAAAGAAGGGCGGAAGTGGGATCTCGAGGTGGATCCCAATAGTGGCGAAATTCTGGAAGTGAAAGAGGACAGAGACTGACGACGCCTTACCTCAGTAACGTGAAAACAGCCTCCAGGGATTCTGTCGAAAGCCGGGCACTGCTCCAACAACTGGAGCAGTTGCTTGGCCGTGAACGCGTTTTGACAGACCCGCAACGCAATGAGCACTATCGCAAGGGATTTCGCTCCGGAGAAGGCGCGGCACTCGCGGTGGTGTTTCCCGGCAAACTGCTGGAGCTGTGGGAGATTCTACAGACCTGCGTGGACGCTGGGGCCATTATCATTCTGCAGGCCGCGAACACTGGCCTTACGGAAGGCTCCACCCCCAGTGGCAATGACTATGATCGCCCGGTTGTTGTTATCAATACCCTGCAGATGAACCGCATTCACCTGCTCGGTGACGGCGCACAAACCGGTGAACAGATTGTCGCCCTCCCCGGCGCGACCCTGCATAGCCTGACCAAACTACTCTCGCCCCTGCAACGCTCGCCCCACTCGGAAATAGGCTCTTCCTGTCTCGGAGCCTCCATTGTCGGCGGTATCGCCAACAACTCCGGCGGCGCACTGTGCCAGCGCGGCCCCGCCTATACCGAGCTGGCGCTGTACGCCCAAGTCAGTGCGCAAGGCCAATTGCAGCTGATCAACCACCTGGGTATTGAACTCGGGGAAACCCCACAGGAAATACTAACCAATCTCGAGAACGGCACCTTTATTCAGGTACGAGAGCTTCCCCACCCGGACAACCTCGAACGGCCGCGTATGGCCTCGGACCGGGAATACGTGGAGCGGGTGCGGGACGTGGATGCGGACAGCCCCGCCAGGTTTAATGCCGACCCCCGGCGCCTGTTCGAAACCAGCGGCTGCGCCGGCAAGGTCGCGGTCTTTGCGGTGCGCCTGGACACTTTCCCCATCCCCCAGCACACCCAGACGTTTTACATCGGCAGTAACGACGCCAACGTCTTCGCGCGGCTGCGTCGAGGTTTATTGAGCGAACTGCCCAGCATTCCGGTACTCGGTGAATACCTGCACCGGGATATGTTTGACCTGGCAGCGGATTACGGCAAAGACAGCTTTTATACCATCGAAAAGCTCGGCACCGGCCGCATGCCCCACTTCTTCGCCCTCAAGGGTCGCGTGGACGCCTGGCTCGAAAAGCAGGCCTGGCTGCCCCGTTTTTTCAGCGACCGGCTATTGCAGAAGATCAGCACACTACTCCCCCAGCACCTGCCCAAGCGCATGCTGGAGTACCGGGAGAAGTACCAGCACCACCTGATCGTGAAAATGGCTGACGAGGGCGTAGAGCCCGCACATCAGTGGCTGCAGACATTCTTTGCGAACGAAAAAAACTCGGGAGAGTTTTTTGCCTGCGACGCGGCCGAAGCCAGCAAGGCCATGCTGCATCGTTTTGTCTCCGCCGGCGCCGCCATGCGCTATCAGGCCGTGCACAGTAAAAAAGTCGGGGAGCTGCTGCCGCTGGATATCGCGCTCAGGCGCAACGACATGGATTGGGAAGAAAAGCTGCCGGCAGAAATCGCGGACCAGCTGGAATACAGGCTCTACTACGGCCATTTCCTGTGCAATGTGTTCCATCAGGACTACATCCTGAAGAAAGACGCCGACCCGGATGCGGTCAAGAAAGCCATGTTACAACTGCTCGACCAGAGAGGCGCCTGCTATCCAGCGGAACACAATGTCGGCCATCTCTACCAGGCCCCCGATACACAGAAAGCCTTCTTCGAAAAACTCGACCCCACCAATACCTTCAACCCGGGCATCGGTAAAACCGACAAGCACCGGCGCTGCTGTAATTGCGGCTGAGCGCCCGCCGCCGTAGCCGCAAGTATTCCTTTGAATTGGACGCTCCCCACATTACCAATAAGCGGATAAAGGTAATTTGGGGAACGCCATGCAGTATGCCGCCGCCCGCGTCAGAGTCGTCGCCTGCGCTTCACTTGTAGCCGCGCTGACACTGTTCACCGCAACGCCACTTTACGCCCAGCAGCCAGGTCCATTCACGGCCAATGACTTCCAGTTTTCCGGACCTTCCTCAGGTCCGCAGATACCACCAAACCTGTACGGCCCGGATCTGGATGGAAGCACTCCGTCGGAAATCGATCTGAGCGCCGGTGCAGTGCGGGTGCGTCTGCAACGGCTCGGATTTCACTCGTTCGATCGCGTACAGTTCCGCAATGGATACTGGAATGTGGTGGCCTATCACGGCAATAAAAAACGCCAGCTGACGGTGCACCCGGCAACTGGCGTGATTCGTTCGGACAGGCCTTACTGCAACAACCGCTGCAACCGCTACCAGGCAAGTGAAGAGTTCTAAAGGCCCCCGGATCAGTCGTCTGCGGCAATCGCAAACAGCAGATCGCTGAAGGCGCTGTTGGCCGCCAGGGAAGCGGACTCCTCCATGGTGTGATAACCCGTGGTGGGAATCTGTAACGTGGTGCCCTGCACAAAGCCCGACGACGCACTCACAATCCTCCCAAGCTCGGTACTGCCGAAGGACTGGGGTTCCTGTCCTTCGGCCACCGCCTTATTGTTTTGCGCTTCGATATAGCTGTCTTTGTAGCTATAGCTAATACCCTGGGTATCGCATAGCGCCGCCAACCGCTCGGTCGTCCCCGCGTGAAACTGCGCGTTCGCATCCCGCCTGCGCAATACCACTTGCTGTGCATCGGCACTGGTGCGGTCCGGGTAGGGGCTGGTGTCCACCACAATCAGCTTGTCAGTACCGCCATTGAAGCGGCGGAACCACTCCAGCAAATAGCGCCAGCTACTGCCAGACTCTTCCTGCGCGGTAAAAAAAGCGGTGCCTTGAAAGCCGAGGCTGTAAAGGTGGACCAGGTGTGCTGCGGTGAGTACGTTATCCAGCTGCGCACTCAGAATGCCGTCATTGATTTCCAGACGATCGGTGAAAGCCACCGGAGTACCGGCAACCACATGTTCGAGGCCAGCGACCTCGAATATCAGGTTGTTCCGGTAACCGCAGACGTAGGCTCGACGGATGACACCGGACCCGAAATAGGAACCGGACCAAGGTTCGTAAGCGGTGACGGTAACTCCCTGGAAACGATCGACGATCTTGGTCATCAGCTTTTCGGAAACAGAGTTCCCCAGTAAATCGGAGCGGCGACCGGAGACAAAGGCGGCGTACTGAAACTCATTGGGTCCGGTGCAAATCAATCCATGGCGGTCAATATGCGCGGAAAACTTGGCACTATTGGGACGCTGCCCCTGGGCTACCAGCAGGCCCTCGTACCAGGTAACGTGCGCGCCCCGCTCTTCAAGCTCGCGCTGCAATACCCGGAAAAAGGAATGCTCCGCACCTACCACACTGGGGCTGCGCACCAACAGTTTGAGCAGGTCGATAAATTGTTCGGTCTGTTGCATTGGCTGCAGGCTCCGCTCGCTGGCGTGGGATATTTGCGGAGTATATCCAGCAATTTCGCCAATGAGCGATCGTTTTTTAACGCTACTGCATTACCCGGGTCAGAAACCCGTAAACCCGCTCCGCAGTCGGCGTAAACCAGGGCTCAAATAGCCAGTAAGGGTGCGGCGCATCCACGTGGGTCATTACTTCCGTAACAACACCGGCACCACTCAAGCGCGCTATATATTGATCCCGCCCGGCGTGAAAGCGCGGGTGGCTGCTGTTGACGAACAGCGTGGGGGGAGCGCCAGCACCCGCGTACTCAAGTGGAGAAGCCTGTTGCCAGAGATCCGGCACATTCTCGTAACGACCACCGAACCAGGCGCCCGCCGCCGAAGGGATTTTGCGCGGATCATTTTCATGTCGCAATGCCATAGGCGTAGTGAAACTGACAATGCCGTCCAGATTGACAATGGCCTGAACCGAGTCTTTACCAGCGGACTGTACCGTTTCAAATATGGACAAGCCCGGGGTTACCCCCACGAGCGTGGCCATTTGCGCGCCCGAAGAGGCACCGATAACGGCGAGGCGCTCAGGGTCAATGCCGTAAAGACCCGCCTGCGCCCGCAACCAGCCAAGCGCAGACTTAACATCCTGTACACCCGCCGGGTAGCGGGCTTCCGGCGACAGGCGGTACTCTACCGTCGCGGTGACAAATCCCCGGTTGGCGAGATACCTTGCCATGGGTTCCTGCAGAGTGCGGTTACCAGAGCGCCAGCCGCCGCCGTGAACGAGCAGTACAGCCGGTCGGTCGGACCCGGGCTGCCGCCCCTCAGGAAGGAAGAGATCCAGATGCAGAGCGCGCGACCCGACACGGCGATACACCACATCCCGTAGGATTTCAGTACCCTGCCCAGGCGCCACCCGTGCAACTTGAATGTCTGGATAAGTCTTGCGGGCTTTGTTAAAGGCGGATTGAACGTTAAACGAGTCGACGAGCGAAATTCTGACAGCCGGCTCGGCTTGCTCGAGCAACTCGCGCGATAACCTCGACAGCCAGGCATCCACATCTTCCGGTACCGCCAAGGAACGGAATACCGGCACCTGCCTGGGGTATCCCTCAACCGAATCCTGACTATCAATAATACGCCCCTGTCCCGCCATTACCTGCGCGATAATTCGTTGATCCACGGCATCCCGCTCGGCGGGCCGGGCACCGACGGTTTTCAATAGCTCGCGAGAGAGCATCTCGGCAGGTAGCGTGCGCAAGCCCTCAGGCCAAAGTGGTTTCTCCTCCAGCCGCCGAATATCCCCCTGTACGATATTCATCGGCTCGCCATCGAGGTTCCACACCAGGTTATCCTCTAGATAAACATCCCCCTGATAGGACACCAGCGCGAGATCACTGTAAGTGTCGCGCCCGTACTGCAGGACATTGCCCACAACCGCAACCCGCGGATTCACCGGCGCCGCGTCAACATCCCGCCATTCGTTTTCGATATAACCAAGCTGAATGGCCGCAGAGCCCGGGTTGTAAATCAAATTGTTCACAACCACACCGGTGGTATGCGCCTTGAAATACGGATTGCGGCGATCATTGTTGGCAAACAGATTGCCGACCACCGCAACGTCACGCACAAAATCGTGTACCAGCAGCCCTTTAGAATGCCTGCCTTTTCGGTGGGTTGAGTAATCCAATCCCTCGGCGATGATTGAGTTGCTGATCGTAATTTGTCGGCTGGTGGCGTCAGGCCCATCCGTGCGTGCCCCAGAAGCCGACATATTCTCGTCAACGGCCCAACTGGTGGAGCAATGATCGATATGGATTCGATAGGCATCTTTGCCCGAAATACCAATGCCATCCGGAGCCCAGCCACTGCGGGCCGGTCGCCCGACATCGCCAGGGCGCACGCGGAGGTGTTGTACTCGCACATCGTGTGTGCGGATACTCAGGCCGCCCCGAATCAAGGTAATACCCGGGTTTGGCGCAGTCTGCCCGGCCAGGGTAAGAAACGGCTCGGTGACCACAATATTTTCCCGGTCGAGGTCGATGACACCACCCACTTCAAACACCACGATACGGGGGCCAGACTGCCCCAATGCCCACCGCAATGAGCCCTCCCCGCGATTCTGCAGGTTTGTCACCCGAATGACCTTACCGCCACTGCCCCCGGGGGTATCCATCCCGAAGCCAGTAACCCCCTCCAAGTCGATACCGGCCAACGCTTGTGAACAACCCATCAGAAACAGCACGATCAGCGCCCAGAGATCGAAATTCCGTCTAACTATTTTCATCATCACCTCGATTTATTTTCATTATCAAAAGGCTGACCAATCACCCAGAACCCAAGAAATTTGGACTTACCAAAATAGCTCATTCAGAACCTAACTTTCAAGACACCCTCTCCCTATTCATATTCCGAGGCCAATTTTGGCCTTACCGAAATATCAAAGCTCCCACCGGCAAGCTGCCGGATAGAGGGATAACACCAGGGACTTGCGGGGAGAAGGGATACAGGGTGATAAGGAACCGGTAAAGGAGAGCCGGAGAGGAGTGATAGAAAGGAAGACGGTGCGGCAAAAACGACAGTAGCGAAGAAACCTCGCGAGAAATAAAAGCCGATCGACTCGTCACGTAGCTCACTGATTGGTTAGGCGAGGATCAATCGGAAACGGGAGTTGGTAAATGGGGGCGGGAACGCACTGCTGTCGTCCCTGCCCCCACAAACTCAGGGCAGTTTTTTCTCACCCTGCTGAATATCCTCGGGCTTTTCCACATGGTGCCCGGCAGTTTGCGTGGACTCCTCGATGGGCGCACGGCGCAAGATCAGAAAGCCCGAAACCCCCGCGATAAGCGACGCCAGCAACACCCCGGCCTTCGCCTGAATCAGCATTTCGGTTTGCCCGGCAAAGGCCAGCTCGGCAATAAATATCGACATGGTAAAGCCGATGCCCCCCAGCAGCGCCACCCCGGTAATATGGTGGAATGTTGAGGATTTCGGCAGCTCACCCCACCCCAGCTTCCAGCCAATCCAGGTAGCACCAACAATACCGATCAACTTGCCAAAGACCAGACCGCAGATAACACCCAGCGTCAGCGGATTGAACACGGCTTCTGTACTGGTAAAACTGTCGACAGGGATACCGGCGTTCGCCAGCGCAAAAATCGGCACCACAATAAAAGCCACCGGTGTATGCAGGCGGGTTTCCATCCGCTGTAGTGGCGACTGCACCAGGTGAATACCATTGTCCAGCGCGGTTACCCGCGCACGCAGTGCATCGTTGGCAATAATTTTATCGCCGGGGCGGAAGCAGCGATCAAAACTGCGAATAATATCCTTCACGAAAGTACTGAAAGCCACCGGGTCGTATTTTGGCTTGGCCGGAATCGCCATCGCGGTAATCACCCCGGCGAGGGTTGCGTGCACGCCGGTAACGTACAGCGCGTACCACAACAGAATGCCCACAAAGATATAGCCCGCAGAGCGGCGCACACCGGCAAACTTCAGCAGCCACAACACACCCACCAAGGCGCAGGCCGCCATCAGCGCAGTGGTATTGACGCTTTCGGTATACCAAATGGCAATCACCAGGATTGCTCCCAGGTCATCCACGATCGCCAGTGCCACCAGGAAGGTCACTACGGCGCGCGGTACACGATTCCCGAGTATGGCTATACACCCTACGGCAAAGGCAATGTCCGTGGCCATGGGGATACCCCAGCCGCGCTCGGATGGGGTGCCGCCGTTAAGGAGAAAGAAGATAAACGCCGGCACTACCATTCCGCCAATCGCGGCCATTATCGGCAGTACAGCGTGTTTTAGTTCCGATAACTCGCCGACCAGAAACTCGCGTTTGAGCTCCAGTCCCACCAGCAGGAAGAAGATGGCCATCAAGCCATCGTTGATCCAGTGGTGGAAGCTCATGGACAGGGACCAGTCGCCGAAGTTGTAGCTGACCGGCAAATGCAACAGGTGCTTGTACGCCTCCTGCCATGGAGAATTGGCGATGATCAACGCCACTACTGCACAGAGCATCAACAGTACGCCACTGCTACTCTGGCGGTGGATAAACTCTTCGAATGGCGTAACCAGGCGCCCGAACGCACTTTCCAGTGGCGCCTCAAAAACTTTGCCCTTGCGAACCCTGAACTTGCTCAGCACATTGTTTGCCATCTAACGCCAACTCCTAATATTCAGTTTCGCTATGTCAATTGGCTGGGCACAGGCTTCACGCGCCTTCCCAGTCGTGGGGGCAGAGGTTAGCATGGCAGTCATTTCCTCCTCCAGAATTTCAAAACTATAGTGCGATCCATGATCCGTCTCGACATATTGTTGGTACAGCAGGGCCTGGCCAGCTCCCGAACCCATGCGCGCAAATTGATTGATGCCGGCCGGGTACAAGTGGCCGATGCGGGAGGCCAGCGATGGCAACCGGTCAAAAAGCCCAGCCACACCCTGCGAGAGGACTCACTAATCCTCGTTGAGCCGCTACCGGAAGACCAGTATGTTTCCAGAGCTGGCCTGAAACTGGCCGGCATTCTCGATCATACTGGCCTGGATCCCAGCGGGTGGCACGCCCTGGATGTGGGCTGCTCCACCGGTGGCTTCAGCGATTGCCTGCTGCAACGGGGGGCAGAGCTGGTGGTAGGCGTGGATGTCGGCCACGACCAACTGGCCCCCGCCCTCCTCCAGGACCCGCGCATGAAATTGTTTGAGGGGCTGAATGCCCGCCACCTGACCAGCGAGCAGGTATCGCCCTGGGGGAACAACGGATTTGACGCCATCGTCATGGACGTGTCATTTATCTCTCAAACCCTGATACTGCCCCAATTGCCCCCGATGCTGAAACCGGGCGGTGAGCTGCTCAGTCTCGTAAAACCGCAGTTTGAGGTAGGCCCTGAAGGCATTGGCAAAGGTGGCCTTGTAAAGGACTCCAGTTTATATCGCGGTGTTCAGGAAAAAATATACGCCCTGTGTACGCAACTGGATTTACAGGTAAGGGATTACATTGAAAGCCCGATCACGGGTGGAGATGGAAATCGGGAGTTTCTGCTCTGGGCAACCCGCTAATGCAGCCTATCCTGCCACTCTGCTAGCGCAAAATGGCTTCCAGCTTGGCCTTGAAGCCGGGTCGGGGCACTTCCGTTGGTGAAGTGCGGCGCGGCGGGCGTAGTACGAGGTTGCCCTGGCAGTTCGGACACTCTTCATTCAACGCTGCCATGCACTCGGGGCAAAATGTGCATTCGTATGAACAGATATAGGCTAGGTCAGAAAGGCCCAGAGGCGCACTGCATCGTTCACAGCTTGCTTTCATTTTCAGCATCGTATTCCTTCAGACTCGCAATTCATAGCCCGCTGCCAGGGTTGTGACGGGGTGACGTCAAAGCGGTACCCGGCCCACGCCATCACGGTGAGCCGAGTTATCCCGGACACGGGCCAACTACTTCATCGGCAGGCAGCGCCGGCAAGTCTGTGGCACGAAATAGATTACTCCGCCTCCAGCTGCTTGTCCGTGCGGGCCGCCATAATAAAATCATTCTTGTGCAGACCACCGGCTTCATGACTCCACCAGGTCACAGTCACCTTGCCCCACTCTGTGAGTAACGCAGGGTGGTGGCCAACCTCTTCCGCAATCGCGCCCACACGGTTAGTAAACGCTAACGCCTGCTTGAAGTTCCGAAACTTGAAAACCCGCTCCAGTTGCATCACATCGTCGCGAACCATAGGGGTCCAATCCGGGATTTCACGGATCAGGGTTGCCAACTCCTCATCGGATACCAGGGGGGCATCCGCCCGGCAGGCCTCACAGGCCTGCGCTGCCAGCTCGGTCATATCTGACTCCTCTGTGCACAGTACTTTATTGGTAGGGTCGAATCGTGGCACTCCGCCACAAATTCGCGATCTGCCACTTTAGCCGCCGCCCGGATATGGCACAAGGCGACCTGGATCACACAAAATAGTGTGTGGATAAAAAGTTACTCACAAGACGACTGTGCTAGGTTTTCAACAGATTCCATCAGAAATTCGAGAACATTATGAAACGACTGACCACAGCCCTAGTTCTGGCCACCTTCATTCACGGCTGTGGACAAAAAGACGCTCCCGACACAGAGGGAGAATCTGTTACCGGGAGCGCTATTCCGCTATTCGAACAACAGGGAAGCGAGAAAATTGATGCCAGCAAGGCACCCACGCGCAAATCCGCCATCAATGAAGAGACTTTCGAGCGGCTCCGCAACCAACTGATTGAGCGTATGTGGCACCTGTTCCCATCGTGGGCGATCAGCAACGGATACTACAAGGTTGCATCCGAACTTGAGGTACCGGATACACATTACCGACGCGAAGTCCTGAGCTTTGCCAGAAGCTCACTTAACCAATTTTCCGGCATCGATACCGAAAAGCTTAGCCCGGGTGCCCGCACAGACCTGGCTCTGATCATCAACTTCCTGAATGAGACCATCTGGAAACTTACAGAGTTCAAGTCCCATGAGTGGAACCCCGCGGATTACAATGTTTCCCACGGGTTCGCACTGATCCTGAATACCGATTACGCACCACTGGACGAGCGCCTTCGAACCTTCAGTGAACGCCTGTTAAAAGTACCGGCCTACTATGCCGCCGCCGAAAAAACCCTCAGCAACCCAGCCTCTCCACAGCTCATCCTCGCTATTCAGCAAAATGAAGGTGCGCAATCTGTATTTGGTGAGGATCTCGAGAAAAAACTGACGCAAAGCGGTCTCAGCGATCGTGAAAAAGAACAGTTTACCTCTCGCCTACAGGCCGCTCGCCAGGCCATCGATGAATATGTCGTCTATCTGCAAACTCTGCACGCGCAGATGGAACAAGCGGACAGCTTCCGCGATTTTCGTATCGGAAAAGAGCGCTACGAGAAAAAGTTCAAATTCGATATCCAAATCAGCATGAGTGGTGAAGAACTCTATAACCGTGCCATGAAGGAAAAAGACCGGCTACACCTGAAAATGGACGAACTGGCAGACCAACTGTGGCCCAAATATTTCCCAAATGAAAAGCGTCCGGACGACATACTTGAGAAAATTCACAAGGTGCTGGAAAAGCTTTCGCTGAATCACGCAACCAAGGAAACTTTCAAATCAGAAGTAGAAAAACAGATTCCGGAACTTGTAGCCTTCGTCAACGAGAATGACCTCCTTTCCTTGGACCCTGAAAAGCCACTGGTGGTGCGCACAACACCGGCGTATATGCGTGGATTTTCAGTGGCATCAATCAATGCCCCAGGTCCTTACGACAAGAATGCCAACACCTATTACAACGTGATGCCTGTGGAGGAGCTCCCGGATGATCGGGCAGAGAGCTTCCTCAGAGAGTACAACACCTACTTGATGCAAATTCTGAACATCCACGAGGCGATACCCGGGCACTACACCCAGCTTGTATATGCCAACCAGTCTCCCAGCCTCATTAAAAACATCCTCGGCAACGGCGCAATGATCGAAGGATGGGCCGTGTATACCGAACGTATGATGCTGGAAGCCGGCTATGGGGATTTTCAGCCCGAGCTGTGGATGATGTACTACAAATGGAACCTGCGCACAGTGGTCAACACTATCCTGGACTACTCAATTCAGGTCAAAGGCATGACGGAAGATCAGGCAATGGAATTAATGATGAAACAGGCATTCCAGCAAGAAACAGAGGCACTGGGGAAATGGCGCCGTGCAACATTAAGTCAGGTTCAGCTCACCAGCTACTTCGCGGGATATATGGACATCATGGCGTTACGGGATGAAATAAAGCAAAAACTGGGAGAAAAATTCAATCTTAAGCAATTTCACGAAAAATTCCTGAGCTACGGAAACGCACCTGTTCCAGTGATCCGGGAACTGATGCTGGCGGATATCGAACCGTAGATTCTCCGTCGATCAATTTTCGAGCCAGCGGCGCGCTTGAGACTGTAAATTACATTGTTCAACCTTAATACAGGGCACTGGCCAAATTCAGTGTGCCACTACAGTAGGCTTAGCGCCCAGCGCAGGCGCAGCCAGCGCGGAGTACATTTTGTCTTAATGTTTGAGCGCCAGCGAGTAACACAAAATGTGCGTAGCGTTGGCTGTCGCTCTGCCGCTGCTTGTTAAGCGTGCCGCTGGCACTACCTAGGACCACAACTTCCCACACCTAATATTTGCTCGCCCACCCCAGCTTGCAGCACCTCAAACGAACTGGCGCGACGCTTAGACGAGTCACAGAATGAACACACTCCGTACTCGCCTACATTGTTCTTAAACCATAGTAGGGAAGCAGTTTCTGTATACGAGCCAAACTGCTCAGACACTCCAGAGCTTGGCTTGTCGGCTAATGTCCAATCTCCTTTCGGAGCCAGCTTGATGCAGCTGTCTACATTTGTGGCGCATGCTTGGAGCACGATACTTGCAATTATTGACGAAAATTTGATTGCTCGGTTCATACGCTTAACGCCGCCGGCAGGGGCAGCTTACCTTGTGCGCATTTTGCGCAAAAATGGGAGCGTAGCGACTTGCGCAAAAGGTGCACAAGGTAAGCTGTCCCACGGAGGGCCGAAGGCCCGGAGTATATTGCCCGGCCTTGTATGGTTGTTCTTATCTTATTTGGGCGTTGTACGCCCTCCTCGCTAACGGGTAAATTGAGACCCACCTTCGGCGGCCACCGAAGGCCTTGTTTATCACAGTTCGCTGCCCGGCCGGTTCATAAAGACCGATAACAAGTATGAACGTGACAAACACTCACTAGGCATAACTCGAATAGTCATGTGGGCCTCGAGCCCGAATAGCAAGGCGGAGATAGCTTATCTTATGGAATATAAAGAGATCAATGTCGGTATCGATACTAGTAGCACCCAACTCGATATCTATGTGAGACCTACTGGCCAATTCTTTAGCGTCAGGAATGATAAGGACGGCATCAAACAGGCTGTAGATGAAATACTGGCACTCGAACCTACCAGGGTATTGATTGAATCTACTGGGCGACTCGAAATGGATTTTGTGTGCGCTGCCGATAAGCGTGGGCTACCCATCGTCGTCTGCAACCCTTCACAAATCCGAAACTTTGCAAAATCATCAGGACGGATCGCTAAAACCGACAAGCTAGATGCCATGGACATAGCCCATTTTGGCGAAGCCATGAAACCAGCGCTAACAACCATTAAGCCCGAAAAACTACGGGAAATCAGTGACTTACTTGCTGTTCGCAGCCAATGTCTTGAGATGAGCACCATGCAAAAGAATCGTCTCAAGAGGATGCCAAAGTCAGTCCACGATCCTATCCGGCAAATTCTTACTGCTATCAAGACCGAACTATTAAAAATCGACAAGCAGCTCGACAAGTTAATCAGCAGCGTAACGGAGTGGAAGGAAAAGCGAGACTTGCTGCTGAGTGCAAAAGGTGTAGGTAATGTCGTGGCCTACACCCTCATGAGCGAGCTTCCTGAACTTGGAAAACTTAATCGTAAGGAAATCGCTGCGCTTGTTGGTATCGCACCGATGAACCGCGACAGCGGGCGCTTTCAAGGAAAGCGGTTTATTCGAGGTGGGCGCCACCGTGTAAGAACCGTCCTATTTGTTTCGATGATGTCTGCGATCCAGTGTCACCCAAAGCTGAAGCCAATGTATGAGCGCATGGTGGCCGCTGGGAAACCTAAGAAAGTCGCTATCGTTGCGTGTATGCGCAAGCAGCTCACGATCCTCAATACCATGGTTAAGCACAACACTCATTGGGATGAAAAAATGGCTTAATTACTTGACGGAGAACCATAGTCACTTGTTAAGGCGGACACTCCAGAAAGTACTCTGAAACACTCTCTACACCAGGCTCACAGAATCCTTTCTTATCACCACAATTATGCTTCTCTATAAACTCCAGATGATAACCAGACGAGCATACGCGATTCGCATAATTTTCAACAACCTCGCTGATAGAAGATGCTCTATCCGTTTTACAAACGGAAACATATACTTTTTCTGAGTGCTCACTTACTAAGTCAACACTTATTCTGGCCTTCCCATTCGAATCTAAATCGCAATCCGAAAGCGCAAAAACTTGCGTGCTAGCAAGAATATTTAGTGCTAAAAGAGCTAGTTTTCTCATTGCCTTAACGCCCAGCGCAGGCGCAGCCAGCGTGGAGCGCCTTTTGTGTTAATGTTTGAGCGACAGCGAGTAACACAAAAGGTGTGCAGCGTTGGCTGTCGCTCTGCCGCTGATTGTTATGGTACGAGAATTGATAATACCTCCATAAGTAATTTAGCAAAATTGGTAAAGTCATACAAAAAAACCCCGCAAGGCGGGGTTTTTTACGATCGAAAAATAATAACTACATTTCACTTACTTCGGATCGCAATATACACCTTCTGGATCACACATGGGGTCATGAGGCCCAGCAAATACTGAAATACTACCTAAAGAAAACACAATTGCGATAAGAGAAATAACTGCTGATTTTTTCATCGTTCTTCCTTATTTAATTTGTGCCCGCTAGATCAGGCATTTCCAGACTTTCATTTAGCAGAGAGCATGTCAATTATAAATATAAAAATATTGAACGAAGTGGCGTTTCTACTGCGAACCAATCACCATAACGCCCGCAACAGGGGCGACCAATGCTATGCACGTTTTGTGCGAAACTGGGAGCGCAGCGACCCGCACAAAACGTGCATAGCGGTGGGCGTCCCGCGGAGGCCCAAGGGGCCGGAGGGGACTTAACCCGCTTGGGACTTAACCCGCTTTTGCACACACCATATTGTTAGCAATTGATTTTACACTCAAATTCTTGTGGTGAAATATATCCAATAGAAGAATGTGATCTCTGAGTGTTGTAGTAGCGCATATATTCGGTCACCGTAGACCGTAACTGTTTAGCTGATTCCACAACCTGTCGCTTAATCCGCTCTGTCTTGAACTGGTGAAAAAACGACTCCATGAATGTATTATCATTCATATTCTTGAATCGGTTCATACTCTGATTGATCCCGTACCGTCGCAATCGCTCGCGGTATTGACCCGATAGGTACTCACTGCCGCGGTCAGAGTGAAAGATCAGCTCCGGATGATGCCCGCGGTTGCGTACCGCCCTATCGATACTGGATAGCGTCAGAGAAACATCTCTGCGATTACTCAGCGACCAGGAAACCACCTTTCTGCTGTAGCGATCCATGACTACTGATAAATACTGCCAGCTACCATCCTTAAGCTTTATGTAAGTAACATCACCCACCCAGAGCTGATTCGGGCGCGTCAGCTTTATGCCCTCTATCTGGCACTTGATTCCATAGACATGCTTGTAAGTACCGGGCCGAGCCGTATAGATCCTCGCTTTTACCGCCCTAAGACCATGATTTCGCATGATTCTAGCGACCCGCTTCTGGCCGACCCTAATCCCCCTTTTTTTTAGCTCTTCCGTGATTTTAGGGCTGCCATAGCAACCGTCGTGCCGGTCAAAAATCAATCGTATATGCTCAAATAACTCACTGTCCTCCCGCTCGCGGACAGATGTACCACGGCGACGCCAGGAATTGTACCCGTCACGGGTAGCGCCATAGAGTCGACACATCATTGCAATGCTGTGCTTCTCTCGGTGCTGGTCTATGAATTCGAAGATTTCCCTTTTTGTTGTAAAGAGAATTGGATGGCTTTTTTTAAAAGGGAATGCTCTTCCCGGAGCAGGTTATGGGCCCGCTCCAGCTTTCTGAGCCGCTTCAGCTCAGACTTGATCTCTGGATCAATTTGTATGTTTTTCTTTTTGGCCATGATCTGTCCCCGTCGCATTTCCATACGCCAACGATAAAGCATGACTTCATGGATATCGAGTGCTTCCGCCACATGCTTGGCGACTACACCAGGGATTTCGGTTAACGAAACCGCAGTAGCCTTAAAATCGTCGTCGTAGTAGTTGTAGTGCTTTCTGCGTGCCATTTGACACCTCCAGGTCAGTTAGATGGAGGTGTGTGCAAAAGCGGGTTAGATTCCGAGCATACTGCCTGCGATTGTTAGCATTGTTACTCGTGATCCCAATGCACCCTAGATACTTTCCCCGATGTAGGGTTTACCAAAATATAGCCTGCACTACTATGGGACTCTTGACATGTTGAGAATCGAACTAACCAAGTACTTTCATCTTTCTTTGCTGCAGCCCAGACCGGTAAGTGGACACCATCATACCGGGGCATAAGCTTGTTAAAAGCGATTTCAGTTGCATGCATTGCAACCTTACTCTCCTTTTTTTCCGGCACTAGCGAGTAATAATTTCTGATTTCATCTTTTACGCATACGTGAGTAGGAATCTCATATCCATATGAAAAGCTACTCATCAAAATTCCAGAAAGTGCGATTTTGTTCATGTTGATGCTAACGCCCACGGCAGGGGCGGCTTACCTTACGCGCGTTTTACGCGAAAATGGGAGCGAAGCGACCCGCGTGAAACGTGCGTAAGGTAAGCCGTCCCGCGGAGGCCCGAAGGGCCGGAGCTTCACTGCCCGTGATTGTTATACGTTGCCGCCACTGCTCTGCCCAGGCAACACACTTACATAAAACTGGGCAGGTAGACGCATTGCACTAACCTGAACTTTACTATCATTGTAAACTTTCTGATACTAAACCTACTCAACCGCAAATATTCGTGTTCCATCTCCGGCACAATACTTCGATTTGAGAGCTGGCAATCTCAGAAACCACACCATCAAATGAAATGGTTAATGCTGTCCCTACTCCTTTTACCTCTTTGAAATCAGGAAGGTTATAAATGCAGAGGAAAAAGATATTTTCATCTTCCTCTCCATAAAATAATGGACTTTCAATTTTAACCTGATTCATGACTTCCTGACGTATAACGCCCAGCGCAGGCGCAGCCAGCGCGGAGCACTTTTTGTGTTAATGTGTGAGCGCCAGCGAGTAACACAAAAGGTGCGTAGCGTTGGCTGTCGCTCTGCCGCTGTTTGTTATGTTGGATTTCGCTCGGAGTGGACCATGCGCTCCGTACGGACTCTATAGCTCTCTTCAAACGCGATGAGCACCGCAAGCACTCCAGCTAGTAAATACCCCCCAAATGGGTAAATCAAAAATGACAGCACATACATTTGGCTGATACCAGCAAACATCGCAGGAACAATACTTAGCGGTATTAGCACGAACAGCGCAATTGAAACTGCGTGAATTACTTTTACGAAGACTAAAAGCGGATTCAAATTTTCGCTTCTAAGATTTATGTATCCGTACATTTGACCTCTCCTTAGTCATTTTATTGCTCTACAACATAACGCCGCGAGCAGCGGCAGCTTACTTTGTGCGCTTTATTGCGCGAAAATGGGAGCGTAGCGACCGCGCAATAAAGTGGACAAAGTAAGCTGTCCGGTGGAGGCCCGCAGGGCTGGAACGAATTGCCTCGCCTTGTTAATGTTTGATGACCTGAAAGCAATTTAATACTGCACAAGACCACCAAGCCCAACGCCCCGAATAACTAACATACTACGAGTGGCACGGTTGGCTGTACCATACCACGCTTTCCCTCGAGCGGCTTACACGCCCAAAAGGAAAAACCCACTCAACTTTTTCCGCCGCCAGTGAACACCCTAACGAAGGGAAGCCACCGAAGGATCTTTATATCAACCGTCAATCCCTGCTAGCGATGCCGTATCTACAACGCTGGAGGCCGCCGAATCGCTCATCAAGCACACTGCAATTTTCAGGCGGCGGCATGATGAACCTGAACATTAACGCCCACAGCAGGGGCGGCCTACTTTATGCGCGTTTTGCGCGAAAATGGGAGCGTAGCGACCGCGCAAAACGTGCATAAAGTAGGACGTCCCGCGGAGGCCCAAAGGGCCGGAGCCTTGCTGCCTGTGATTGTTAAGTACCGAGCGCCAATTTGGCTCCGTAAGTCAGGCCTAACTTCACTGTCGTTAGCGCAGATTCTTTACCTAAAGTCTGTATACCTTTGCTTAGCCGCTCACCAATTGACATCTTGGATTGCAGCCCCTCTGGAACTGAATTTAATACTTCTAACCCCTTGGGAGTCAACGTAACGCCTTCATAGGAAATTGCTTTATCGGGATTTGAGCACCATAGGTACCCTGCCTTTATCAACCAATCAATTGCTTCATCAGCAATCTGATACTCAAGTTCAGCAAGATTAAAGTATCCCTCAGGATCGTCCCCGAGAGATTTCTTTATGGCAACACCTATTTCCATTTTTGAAATGGAAACTTTTAAAGGAAATTCGCTGTAGCAACGGCCGAAAATTTCTGCTACGGCGATATTAAATGCTTCGATATTCTTCATAGGTACTTAACGCCGTGCGCAGCGGCGGCTTACTTTGTGTATTTTTTGCGCAAAAATAGGAGCGTAGCGACTGCGCAAAAAGTGCGCAAAGTAAGACGTCGGTCTGCCGCACCTTGTTAACTGTTGCGCTCACTCAACCGCTGAGCGACCTCAACAGGCTCCACTTCCATACCGAAAAAGTGAGCGTCCCAATTAGGACCGACCAAGTGTCCATCACCATGCATTCCCTTGAGCCAATTATCAATAAAGCTATCCAGCTCAATCATAGTCGGATTGGAATCCATCCAGATTTCCCTGCAATGTCTTTTTGCATAAGATTTGTCTGACCAAAATACATAAATGAGAGTTTCATCATACTCATTCGACTGGCTAGTAGCCCAAGTGCCATCTGGATGCTGAATCCCCCATACTTCACCCGACACTCTCACTCTCTTGATAAATCTTTCGTAATTTTCTTTTGTTGTAGCTGAATCTTGGAACATAAATTAATTACTAGTTACAGTTAACGCCCAGCGCAGGCGCAGCCAGCGCGGAGCACCTTTTGTGTTAATGTTTGAGCGCCAGCGAGTAACACAAAAGGTGCGTAGCGTTGGCTGTCGCTCTGCCGCTGATTGTTATGTGTTACCTGTATCGCTTCGCCCACGCCTTCATTCCAACGGCCGGATCATAGCCTCCGATAACACAGACGATAAAATAGGAGACAAGATAGGCCGCGCCAGCCCCTAGCCCGCCACCAATTACCAGCAGCCAGATTTCGCCGTCAACCCCTTTGGCATCCAAAGGAATCTCATTAAATTTACGAAATAAATAAAGTGGGCCAAGCATGAAAGTCAAAAGAGCTAAAAAAGAACACAATCCGCCGAAAATCTGAATGGCTCTTAATTTCATTCTCTCAGACCGGCCCATATACCAGCTCATAATTGCTCCGACACATAACGCCGCGCACAGGGGCGGCTTACTTTATGCGCGTTTTGCGCGAAAATAGGAGCGCAGCGACTAGCGCAAGACGTGCATAAAGTAAGCCGTCCCTTTGCTGCGCTTTGTTAAGCATTTACCTCGCTCCACACTACGCTAGTGATTTCTGGCTGCTTGGACAGAACTTGTTCTAGTGCCTTTAGCAACGGTTTGGCGTAATCAACGGGAGCCTTGTTGCGGCCAAAGATACTCTTAGCCTTGCAGTCCAGGTAAACACGCCATTGATTATTTGAGTCAGCGACATTGCCGCAACAGAGCCAATACTCATTATCATCCACGAAATATTCCAAAAACCATCCCCAATCTTCAAAATTTGGGTAAGTAGTCTCTATACCTTCCGATGCTAGCTCGCTAGACAACCACCAAGCCAACTCAGCTCCATAAACATTCGGATTTACCTGAGCTTCATCGGACAGAAATGGTTTAAAGAGTTCTGATTTGAAATCTACACATGTATTCATGGTTTTGTGCTTAACGCCGCGCTCAGCCGCAGCTTACTTTGTGCGCCTTTTGCGCGAAAATGGGAGCGTAGCGACCGCGCAAAAGGTGCGCAAAGTAAGCTGTCGGCCTGCAGCGCCTTGTTAAGAGCGGAAGTACGCACGGACTCCACCATTGAAAAAGAGATAGCCAAGAATCACCGCTGTGAGAGCAGCACCAAAGATGATGGACGGAACTTGCTGCATTAAACCGAATGGAATTATCATAACAGCGGCCAACAATACAGAATAGACCTGCCTTGAATATTGCCAACGCCTTAAGAATAACACCGCAGTAACAGGCATAAGTAGACCTACTGTTGCTGTTGGGATTGCCAACCCGGACTCCCAAAGTTCCGCAGCGCCCATAGTAACGCCATTAAAATTTATCGGGATACCTGGAACAGCTACTGCTAATAATAGGTAAATACAAAAAAGTGCATGCGCTGTCAAAAATTTTAACAATGTCGGCATATCATTAAATGCTTGATACATGGCTTTGCTCTTAACGCCCACGGCAGGGGCGGCTTACCTTATGCGCGTTTTGCGCGAAAATGGGAGCGTAGTGACCCGCGTGAAACGTGCATAAGGTAAGCCGTCCCGCGGAGGCCCGGAGGGCCGTAGCATTACTGCCCGTGTTTGTTAGGCATTTGTACCTCGGTGTACATTTCTTGGAGCTCAGTAGGAATTTCTCCATAAATCTTTGCCCGCCGAAACGCCTCACTTGCACCAAGATAATCCCCTTCTTTGAAAAGCCTTTCAGCATCCTCTAAGTGCTGCTTATAACGCTCTTCTCTCAAGCCAGCACTCTCACCTCCTTTGACCAGCATACCGATCCCAGTAAAAAGAAAGAGGACCAGTAGCCCGCCAATTATGAATGCTGGATTTGCGAAAAATATTGTTGCGAAAACACTCGCGACGAAGAGATAAAAACCAATTTTGGCGATTTTATTATTTCCGCTATCGTTGCCACCACCAAATTTTCCGCCATATCTCTTTATCTGCATGCTGGTTTGCCTAACGCCCAGCGCAGGCGCAGCCAACGCGGAGCGCATTTTGTGTTAATGTTTGAGCGCCAGCGAGTAACACAAAAGGTGCGTAGCGTTGGATGTCGCTCTGCCGCTGTTTGTTATGCATTTTGCTGCTTTGCGAGTTCTTTTTTGTAAGAGCGCTCAGTTGACGTCCATACAAAATAGCCAAAAGCTAAACCTCCCAGAGACCAGAGGACAGCACTAAAAGCTATAAAAATTGGCGACCACTGCCCATCATCAGGCTTATTAGCTATGAATGTCATGACCAAAAACATTGGCAAACCCCAAGCCAACAATCCATTGATAAGAATAAATTTTTTCCTTCCCTTTTCTCTTGTCTTGGACCAATTTTCAAAATGCTTTTTCTTCACGGCCTAGTTTCCCTCTAAATTCGTTCTGAACTTCCGGATGCATAACGCCCAGCGCAGGCGCAGCCAACGCGGAGCGCCTTTTGTGTTAATGTTTGAGCGGCAGCGAGTAACACAAAAGGCGCGTAGTGTTGGCTGTCGCTCTGCCGCTGATTGTTATACGGCACCCGCGCTGGCGTCATGTATCGGAGCAACAAGTTCAGAGGGATCTTCATAAAGAACTATTTCTTGCTGATCCGAGTTAGTCTCAATTTTTACAACCCATTTAGCGCCCATAAACGCCAATTTCCACCAGAAACTCAATTTTTCTACTTTTACGGATTTGATAATTTCAAGTGGAATCTCGATTTTTATTTCCTTTTCAAACATTGCCGCTGGGCAATCACTTGGGCTATATGACCAATGAACGAGCGCTTCTCGATCTACATACAATGCACCTGGTCTCGAACGAAAGCATAAACCGTAATAAGCTCTACTCGTACCGAAGCTAACATCTTCCGGAATATTTCGCTCAGCTTTCCATTGCCTAAATTTTTCTTTCCCCATTAGTTTCAACGGAACTACTCCTTTACTTCATTGACGTATAACGCCCAGCGCAGGCGCAGCCAGCGCGGAGCACCTTTTGTGTTAATGTTTGAGCGCCAGCGAGTAACACAAAAGGTGCGTAGCGTTGGCTGTCGCTCTGCCGCTGATTGTTATGTGTTATCTGTATCGCTTCGCCCACGCCTTCATTCCAACGGCCGGATCATAGCCACCGATAACACAGACGATAAAATAGGAGACAAGATAGGCCGCGCCAGCCCCTAGCCCGCCACCAATTACCAGCAGCCAGATTTCGCCGTCAACCCCTTTGGCATCCAAAGGAATCTCATTAAATTTACGAAATAAATAAAGTGGGCCAAGCATGAAAGTCAAAAGAGCTAAAAAAGAACACAATCCGCCGAAAATCTGAATGGCTCTTAATTTCATTCTCTCAGACCGGCCCATATACCAGCTCATAATTGCTCCGACACATAACGCCCACAGCAGGGGCGGCTTACCTTAAGCGCGTTTTGCGCGAAACTAGGAGCGAAGCGACCGCGCAAAACGTGCTTAGGGTAAGCCGTCCCGCGGAGGCCCGAAGGGCCGGAGCTTTACTGCCTGTGATTGTTAAGTGGGGGGTTAGCACCCGCCGTCTCCTCCACCGCCGCAGTCACCGCCACCACCATTACCACCACCATTACCACCGACATCCCCACCAAAATATGTAGCGCCATTAGAACGTTGGTTCACACCGAATTTTACAATGAACCAAAGAACGCTCGATATGAGAAACGCGGTAAAAACAATTGGTGCTAAGACTGAATTGAGCGGACTATTTGAAGAAAGCTCAATGAATTGCCAAGAGCCAAGAAGCCCCGCCAGATTAAATAAAAATGATTTCATCGGTACTCCTTTACTCACTTAACGCCGCGAGCAGCGGCAGCTTACTTTGTGCGCTTTATTGCGCGAAAATGGGAGCGAAGCGACCGCGCAATAAAGTGGACAAAGTAAGCTGTCCGGTGGAGGCCCGCAGGGCCGGAACGAACTGCCTCGCCTTGTTAATGTTTGATGACCTGAAAGCAATTTAATACCGAACAAGACCACCAAACTCAACGCCACACAATTACTAACATACTGCGAGCGGCACGGTTATCTTTAACATACCACGCTTTCCCTCGAGCGGCTTACATGCCCAAAAGGAAGCCCCCTCTGAACTCTTTCCGCCGCCAGCGCTAACCTTAACGAAGGGAAGCCACTGAAGCCTCTAAAAATCAACCGTCAATCCCTGCTAGCGATACTGCTTCTACAACGCTAGAGGCCGCCGAATCGCTCATCAAGCACGCTGGAATTTTTTAGGCGGCGGCTTGATGAACCTGAACATTAACGCCCAGCGCAGGCGCAGCCAGCGCGGAGCACTTTTTGTGTTAATGTTTGAGCGTCAGCGAGTAACACAAAAAGTGCGTAGTGTTGGCTGTCGCTCTGCCGCTGCTTGTTAAGGCTGGAGCCCTGCCTTGGCAATAGCCTTGTTTACACTACGGTCAATAAAGTAACTTGTTACAACAGGCAAGATAATTACAACACCAACGAGATCAGAGACAATCCCTGGCACTATGACCAGACCTAGGGCAATAGCATACCGTGCTACGAAGAATAACGGTGGCAACTTCTTAAGCTGATCTGAAGAAAGTGAATGATCTTTGCCCGAAATTTTATTTTTAAATTTCCTGCCTAAATTTTTGGAAGCCTTCATAGAGCGCTTGAACTCAGGATAGCGCAGGAAAAGTAAAACTCCGCCTATGGCGGTAGTAATCATATAAAGTCCGATAAGCTTATAAAGCCCAAGCATGGAATGAAGTTGGCCTGTAACTGCAACCTCACTTATTCCAAGAATTATCAGAAAAATTACCGACTTCATATGATTCTGGTTGCCTTAACGCCCAGCGCAGGCGCAGCCAACGCGGAGCGCCTTTTGTGTTAATGTTTGAGCGACAGCGAGTAACACAAAAGGTGCGTAGCGTTGGCTGTCGCTCTGCCGCTGTTTGTTAAGCATTGCCGGACTCCGAAGCAGGGACCAAGGCTAGCAACCACGCTCCCATTGCCACAGTAGCAGTTAGTTCTGGATACAGCGCATACGTAGCAAAACCAGTAGAAATTGTTGCGGAAGCCAATGATGCCGGGCCTAGCGTGTTTGAGGTTGCTCTCTGCTTCTTTCGAGTGTTAGCAACAACACCAAAAATATACAAGAAAGCACCAACTACCAACACCACCAAAATAGAAAAATGTTTTAGCGCAGCTTCTGCTATGTGTACGTAGTAGAGCCTAAATCCTAGAACCCCAATAAATAGCAGCAACCACAATTTCAAGTAACTTGATCTAGCCATGCGTTCCGATGCTTAACGCCCAGCGCAGGCGCAGCCAGCGCGGAGCTCCTTTTGTGTTAATGTTTGAGCGACAGCGAGTAACACAAAAGGTGCGTAGCGTTGGCTGTCGCTCTGCCGCTGATTGTTATGAGTTTCGCTAGTTGCGGAGGTCAAAGAGTACTTCATACTCACCTTTACAAGGTATCCTGGAAGCAGAAAAATTGGTTTTTCTAATGGCTTCTTTAGCGGACCTCTCAAAATACTTTTGATACGCTGAACTTGGCTCTGAATTTGACTCGACGACAGAAATATTATCTACAACTCCACCATCTCGAAGTATAAAACTCAACACGACACGACCTTTATGAAGCGGACGCGCCTTAATTCTTGGGTAATGTGCTTCAACTTTGTCGAGTGCTTTCAGGCTCTCCCCGCAATATTCATATGCAAATGCGTTCGTGCAATAAAGCAAAGAAACAAGGAGTAGTACTCTCATTCAGGTCTCGACTCATAACGCCGCGAGCAGCGGCAGCTTACTTTGTGCGCTTTATTGCGCGAAAATGGGAGCGTAGCGACCGCGCAATAAAGTGGACAAAGTAAGCTGTCCGGTGGAGGCCCGCAGGGCTGGAACGAATTGCCTCGCCTTGTTAATGTTTGATGACCTGAAAGCAATTTAATACTGCACAAGACCACCAAGCCCAACGCCCCGAATAACTAACATACTACGAGTGGCACGGTTGGCTGTACCATACCACGCTTTCCCTCGAGCGGCTTACACGCCCAAAAGGAAAAACCCACTCAACTTTTTCCGCCGCCAGTGAACACCCTAACGAAGGGAAGCCACCGAAGGATCTTTATATCAACCGTCAATCCCTGCTAGCGATGCCGTATCTACAACGCTGGAGGCCGCCGAATCGCTCATCAAGCACACTGCAATTTTCAGGCGGCGGCATGATGAACCTGAACATTAACGCCCAGCGCAGGCGCAGCCAGCGCGGAGCGCCTTTTGTGTTAATGTTTGAGCGCCAGCGAGTAGCACAAAAGGTGCGTAGCGTTGGCTGTCGCTCTGCCGCTGCTTGTTATGCGTGACGGACCCAACCGACACTCAAGACGTAACGCGTACCTGACATTACCCGTGAAACAGAATGTTCAGCAAGGTCTGGGCGAAAGTACTTTACTCTCGTATTTTCGAAAATTGGTGAACTGCATAGAAACTCACCACCAGATTTTGCTTTCTTTAGAACAATATTTAAACGGTAATGTTCTCCGGCGCTCACGGTATCCGTATGAGGTGGAATCTCCGCACCCTCTTTAAATCGAAGAATATAAAAATCGAAAGGGATTGGCCATTTTGATCCGAGAACAAAAAATTTTTCATACCCGCTGTTTTGCCTACCCTTTTCCCATCTCCAAAGCTTCAAATTTTGCGATCTCAATCTTTCAGCTACTCAGACGCATAACGCCGCGAGCAGCGGCAGATTACTTTGTGCGCTTTATTGCGCGAAAATAGGAGCGAAGCGACCGCGCGATAAAGTGGACAAAGTAAGCTGTCCGGTGGAGGCCCGCAGGGCCGGAACGAACTGCCTCGCCTTGTTAATGTTTGATGACCTGAAAGTACTTTAACACTGAACAAGACCACCAAGCCCAACGCCCCGAAAAACTAACATACTACGAGCGGCACGGTTGGCTGTACCATGCCACGCTTTCCCTGGAGCGGCTAAAACGTCCAAAAGGAAAACCCCACTCAACCTCTTCCGCCGCCAGTAAAAACCCTTAACGAAGGGAAGCCACTGAAGACTCTATAGATCAACCGTCAATCCCTGCTAGCGATACTGCTTCTACAACGCTAAAGGCCGCCGAATCGCTCATCAAGCACACTGCAATTTTCAGGCGGCGGCATGATGAACCTGAACATTAACGCCCAGCGCAGGCGCAGCCAGCGCGGAGTACCTTTTGTGTTAATGTTTGAGCGACAGCGAGTAACACAAAAGGTGCGTAGCGTTGGCTGTCGCTCTGCCGCTGATTGTTATGCACTTCGGAGTATTTTGTTAGCGTAGAGGTCCTCTACAGGGAAAATCATTGTGTAATCATCCCAATTTAGGTTCCCATCCACTATCTCATACTCAAGAAACTTTCTTTCAGACTTATACTGTTCATAGTCTGGATGACCCACAGAAAATATAAATGGTGCAAAATCTACGATCTGCTTGTGGCCGTCATTGAAAGTTATTTCAAGAATGTGAGATTTTAGGTGACGGACAGACTCAACCAAAATTTCTGACATTTTTAACTCTCTGCGTGATTACTTTAGGAGCAATAGGCTGCTTTCTCACGAAGTATGAAACCCACTTCTCAACGATTTCATCAGCATATACGTTGACAAATTCTTCAAACTCTTTTCTCTTCTTAGGATCTAAACCCTGCCCTTTATCCTTGATGATAATCTTGCTGATTTTTCCGTGGAAGAAATGAATTTCCGCCTTACTTTCTTTTCCTTCATATTTTGCATGGACGTGAATAGGTTCATGCTCATTGCTATAGAAGAAAAGAGTAATTCCGAGGTATTGATATAGTTTTGGCATCACATTCTCCTTGTGAAGTTTCTCCTTGATTGCATAACGCCGCCGGCAGGGGCAGCTTACCTTGTGCGCGTTTTGCGCGAAAATGGGAGCGCAGCGACCCGCGCAAAACGTGCGCAAGGTAAGCTGTCCCGCGGAGGGCCGAAGGCCCGGAGCAAACTGCCCGGCCTTGTTAACAGGCTTGGGGCCTGACCGCTACCACCGTGACTTCAACGAGGGTATCCCCCTCTAGCTCAACACCCAAACATGCTCTTTGTGGCCAGTTAGCTTGATCTCGGCCGATCCAGGAACACCATGCTTCATCCATTTGCGATTTTTCATTCATTTTTGCAATAAATACTTGCGCCGAAAGGATGTGTTGTTTGCTCGAACCAAGTTCTTCCAAATTTTTGGAGATTACCTCAAGGGCGTTTCTGGTTTGCTCTTTTGTACCTACGCTCGTGTCCGGCGAAGTCGCTACGGAGAAAACAAGATCTTTGTATGCAGAGGATTTATTTCTTCCTGTATATATTCCAGCTACTCGCTCAATCATGGCACTACTTTCTTCGGATAATTCTGACTGTTAACGCCCACGGCAGGGGCGGCTTACCCTATGCTCATTTTGCGCAATAATGGGAGCGAAGCGACCGCGCAAAACGTGCATAGGGTAAGCCGTCCCGCGGAGGCCCGAAGGGCCGGAGCATCACTGCCCGTGATTGTTAATGTTGGAGGCCTGGAAGTGACTTACCAATTTTAAAACCTCCGAGCCTGAACTCGCTAATTACTAGCATACTGCGAGCGGCACGATTGGCTGTACCGTACCACGCTTTCCCTGGAGCGGCTCACAAGCCAAACAGGAAACCACCACTCAACCTCTTCCGCCGTCAGCGCGATCCATAAAGAATGGAAGCCACTGCAGCCATTTAAAATCAACCGTCAGTCGCTGCTAGCGATACGGTTTCTACAAAGCTAGAGGCCGCCGAATAGCTCATCAAGCACACTGTAACTTTCAGGCGGGGGCATGATGAACCTGAACATTAACGCCCAGCGCAGGCGCAGCCAACGCGGAGCGCCTTTTGTGTTAATGTTTGAGCGACAGCGAGTAACACAAAAGGCGCGTAGTGTTGGCTGTCGCTCTGCCGCTGCTTGTTATGTGTTTCTGGCTACTCGTAAATAGTTGCGGCTTGTAACGCATCCGCAAATAGTTGCCAGGAAGGTGCATCTGCGTCGGTGCTTAACTTAAAGTTCTTATAAAAGTGTTCAGAACTTTCTAGCCATGAACGCAAAGCGTCTAAGTATCTTTCTGTGGTTGGATTTTCCCAGTGATCAGGATTTTCCTTAGATAGCTGAGAAATTAACTCAAGAAGATCCTCTTTACTCTCAACCTTTTTATATTCAAGTTCCATGTTCAACTCGTCACTCGGACACATAACGCCGCGAGCAGCGGCAGCTTACTTTGTGCGCTTTATTGCGCAAAAATGGGAGCGAAGCGACCGCGCAATAAAGTGGACAAAGTAAGCTGTCCGGTAGAGGCCCGCAGGGCCGGAACGAACTGCCTCGCCTTGTTAATGTTTGATGACCTGAAAGCAATTTAATACCGAACAGGGCCACCAAACTCAACGCCACAAAATTGCCAACATACTGCGAGCGGCAAAATTGGCTGTACCATACCACGCTTTCCCTGGAGCGGCTTACACGCCCAAAAGGAACACCCCACTCAACCTCTTCCGCCGCCAGTGAAAACCTTAACGAAGGGAAGCCACTGAAGGCTTTTTGGATCAACCGTCAATCCCTGCTAGCGATACTGTTTTCTACAACGCTAGAGGCCGCCGAATCGCTCATCAAGCACGCTGAACCTTTTAGGCGGCGGCATGATGGACCTGAACATTAACGCCCGCAACAGGGGCGACCAATGCTATGCATGTTTTGTGCGAAACTGGGAGCGCAGCGACCCGCACAAAACGTGCATAGCGTTGGGCGTCCCGCGGAGGGCCGAAGGCCCGGAGCATACTGCTTGCGCTTGTTAAGCATTTTCTCCACCGGAGCCACAGTAGATATCAAAATCCAGGGCCAATTTTAATTCCGATATAGATTGAATAGTCTGTGAGCTAAACGCGAATCCCGGATTCACTTCCTCACAGATTGAAACACAAGTTATTCCCAGAGTGTATCTTGGATCTAGGCTCGCAAGCTGATCTTTTAAATCCATGACTTGAGAGAGAACATCTTTCACGTGTATATCTAAACCATCATATATTGAGACGTCCCGTTTTAAGCGACTGTAAAGACACCATTTTGTACAGTCATATGCACCTATTCGCTCCTTTGGGTCTCCTTTTGAATAGGCTGTTGTAGGAGTACGCCCAAGCGCTGCTGAGATTAACTCATGGCGCCCTTCTCCTGTGACATGAAAATATGCGTAAGTGTCATTCATTACTGATGCTTAACGCCGCCGGCAGGGGCAGCTTACCTTGTGCGCGTTTTGCGCAAAAATGGGAGCGCAGCGACCTGCGAAAAACGTGCACAAGGTAAGCTGTCCCGCGGAGGGCCGAAGGCCCGGAGCAAACTGCCCGGCCTTGTTATAGCCCTCACTCTCTGAGCTCCTCCTTCTTAAGGAGATAGATCTTTTCAGCCACGTCAAAGAATTTTGAAATTGCTTCCTCAATTTTACTTAGGTGTCCAACAAATTCATCACTCTGGATACCAACTATTTGCCGAGTAAGTTCATCTATAAGACCTTGCTCATAGGCTGGATTTTTTCCTAGCTCCAAATTAAGAGAGTTAACCTTGTGCATTAAAGAGATTTGATTGAACATCTCCTCTGAGTATCTACCGTGGTGGACAATTTTATTCCTTTCTATTCGATATTCCGTACACAGCTTTCTTACTTTTTTCAGCTGCTTTTCCAGACCATACTTCTTTACATGCTCATTAGTAACTATTAATTCGTGATTGATAGATTCATTTGAGACGCCCAGGTTGAGCAGTCTATTTGTAAATATAAGGCATCTGTCATATATAGCCCCGCTTCTAATGAAATAGTTTTCTATAGCAAACTCTATAAATTCATCAGGCGTGAATTCTGAATTTTTAGGAGCGCTTTCATAAGAGGATATAAGACAGTCAATTGCCAATTTAGACTTATCTACCGAAGCAGAAAGTAATGCCAAACTTTGGGCGCAACAAAGTATATAACCTTCTAGATCATTCGCTATAGGCACTTCACGCGTTTTAACATCCACTCTCTTAAGTGGATTTTCTTCATCTAGTGTTATTGTTTTGGAGATACTGTGCACTTTACTTCCTTGAAGCTATAACGCCGCCGGCAGGGGCAGCTTACCTTGTGCGCGTTTTGCGCGAAAATGGGAGCGCAGCGACCCGCGCAAAACGTGCGCAAGGTAAGCTGTCCCGCGGAGGGCCCCAGGCCCGGAGCGAATTGCCCGGCCTTGTTAATGTTTGATGACCTGAAAGCAATTTACTACTGAACAAGGCCACCAAACCCAACGCCCCGAAAAACTAACATACCGCGAGCGGCACGATTGGCTGTACCATGCCACGCTTTCCCTGGAGCGGCTTACACGCCCAAAAGGAACAACCCTCTGAACTCCTTCCGCCGCCAGCGCTAACCTTAACGAAGGGAAGCCACTGATGCCTCTAAAAATCAACCGTCAATCCCTGCTAGCGATACCGCTTCTACAACGCTAGAGGTCGCCGAATCGCTCATCAAGCACGCTGGAATTTTTAGGCGGCGGCTTGATGAACCTGAACATTAACGCCCAGCGCAGGCGCAGCCAGCGCGGAGCGCATTTTGTGTTAATGTTTGAGCGCCAGCGAGTAACACAAAAGGTGCGTAGCGTTGGCTGTCGCTCTGCCGCTGATTGTTATGCGTTGGAGGCACGGAAGAACCACCAACTTCCATGTAAATCAATTAACCTTGTTCAGAAATTTGGTAGTGACGCTCAACGTTTTTTGTGATTTCACCCCAATACGAACTTTTAACTCGACTCTGATGAAGACTGAATGCTTCTTTGCTTGAGAATTCTTCGTATACGTTGAAGCGACAACTATCACTCTGGTCTTGATTCACGATGAACTTTAGGCACCCAGCCTCCTCTCTTGTAAATTTGATGTGGCTGGCCAGTTCATTCTTAATACTCTCAAGATCTGGCTCGGGAACAACAATGTATCCCTCTAAAATCACCTTGCTCAATGTTCGATCCTTGATGACGCATAACAGTTTTATTCATACGCCATAGGCTTCTGTTGCAGTAGTAATTATTCTTTGGCGCAATACTCATCCACTTGAAAATTCAATTTAGAATCAACCACCTACAAGCTAGAGTGCCGCTCCCCTACCATCTAAAGATGCCCATGGCTTTTGTTCTTAATTTAAAAAGTGGCTTGTTCGCGAAAACCAATTCTTATATTTATCAAAGGGTTAGCCTATCCCATTCCTTGCACACAAGCCATAGGCTGCTGATCTCGGCATTTCTCGAGAAAAGGGCTTGAGTTCCGGGAAAAACCTGCAGGCAGTAAAAAAGCCGGCTCCAAAATTGGAGCCGGCTTATTGCATTCAACCAAAAGATGCGGGCTTGTTACACCGCGCCCTCTTCTATCTTGTGCTTCCAGATCACCGGGCCAGTGTTGTGCACGGATTCGCCATTACTGTCCACGGCGACGGTTACCGGCATATCTTCCACTTCAAATTCGTAGATCGCTTCCATACCCAGTTCCGGGAAGGCGATGACCTTGGCATCTTTAATCGCCTGGGCAACCAGGTAAGCAGCACCACCAACGGCCATCAGGTATACCGCTTTGTTATCGCGAATGGCCTCAATCGCGGTTGGGCCGCGCTCGGCTTTACCGATCATGCCCAGCAGGCCGGTTTCTTCCAGCATGGTGCGGGTAAACTTGTCCATACGGGTGGCAGTGGTAGGACCAGCGGGGCCAACCACTTCTTCCCGCACCGGATCTACCGGGCCCACGTAATAGATGAAGCGACCGGTCAGGTCTACCGGCAGTTTTTCACCCTTGGCAAGGATGTCGACCATCTTCTTGTGGGCGGCGTCGCGGCCGGTGAGCATTTTGCCATTCAGCAACAGAGTGTCACCGGGCTGCCAGTTCAGTACATCTTCTGCGGTCACTTCATCGAGGTTCACGCGACGGGTGTTGCCACCGGCTTCACGGGTGATTTCCGGCCAGTCTTCCAGCTTCGGCGGAGTCTGGCGCGCAGCGCCGGATCCGTCGAGGGTGAAGTGAGTATGTCGGGTCGCGGCACAATTGGGAATAATGGCTACGGCTTTGTTGGCGGCGTGGGTTGGGAAGTCTTTGACTTTCACATCCAGCACGGTGGTGAGGCCGCCCAGGCCCTGGGCACCGATACCCAGTTTGTTGACCTTGTCGAACAGTTCCAGGCGCAGCTCTTCGGCACGGTTGGAGGCGCCGCGCTCCTGCAGATCCTGGATATCGATCGGGTCGAGTAGGGATTCCTTGGCCAAAAGCATCGCTTTCTCGGCGGTACCACCCACACCGATGCCCAGCATGCCAGGTGGGCACCAGCCGGCGCCCATTTTAGGTACCATTTCCAGAACCCAGTCCACGACGGAGTCGGAAGGGTTCAGCATGGCGAATTTGCTCTTCGCTTCAGAGCCGCCGCCTTTCGCCGCAACATACACATCGACGTTGTCGCCTGGCACGATTTCGTAGTGGATCACTGCCGGGGTATTGTCGCCGGTGTTCTTACGGGCACCATCCGGGTCCGCCAGAATGGACGCGCGCAGCACGTTGTCCGGGTTGTTGTAGGCGCGGCGGACACCTTCGTTGACCATATCGGTCACGCTCATTTCCGCATCCCACTGCACATTCATGCCCACTTTCAGTTTCACGGTCACAATGCCGGTGTCCTGACAGATGGGGCGGTGGCCCTGTGCACACATGCGGGAGTTGATCAGGATCTGTGCCATGGCGTCTTTCGCCGCCGGATTGGCTTCCTTCTCGTAGGCCTTGTTGAGGGCCTGGATAAAGTCCTGAGGGTGGTAGTAAGAAATGAACTGCAGCGCGTCGGCCACGCTGTCGATCAGGTCGTCCTGGCGGATTGTCGTCATTGCCGGCTCCGGTTGTCTCTCGTCTCGAAGGCGGCGATTTTACACGAATTGACAGGAGGTGTAGGGCTCGGCGACAGGAAGGGCAGTGAGAATTTACTCGAGGGAGCCGGTAATCATTAATGAGAATTATTAGCGGCGACATTGGTCGCCGCTAATCGAGCTTCCTTTAAAGCGCCCCTTTTTAGGGCGCGGAAGCGGTGGCAGAACTGGACTGCAAGCTGCGAATCGCGTCGCGCAGCTGGACCAGGTCCTTGTTCACCGTGCGGCGATAGCTGTCGATAGACTGCACGGCTTCTTCGTTCGCTCCCACGCGCGCGGTCAGGTCTGCTCGCACTGAATTCAGCTGACGCTCCAGGCTCGCCACCTTGTCTTTGGTTTCGCGGGACGCGCTCGCGGTGGACTCTTTCAGTTTGGTGATGTCGCTCTCTAGCGCGGCAACCTTTTTGAGGCTGCTCTCAAAGCCCTTCACTTTACTGGTAAGTGCGGCCACCTCTTTCTTGGCAGCCTCTGCCGTAGCCTTGTTCGCAGCGATGCTCTTGCGGTTGGTGTCATAAGACACGCCCCACAATTTGCGGATCTCAGAGGAGTTCTCTTTCACTTTTGCGTTGAGAACCTCTACCGAAGCCGCTGACTCCTCACCAGACATTTCAAAGCGCTTCTCCAGCTGGACGATGCGAGCATCCGCGTCTTTCAGCTGAGCTGCGGTTTCCTGCCACTGGGTATACAGGAAACCCGCCCCCCCCAGACCGGCCAGTGCCAGCATGAGTGCGACGATTGCCAGAAAAGAGGAACCACCACTACTCGGCTCCACCACGGGTGCAGGCGCCGACGGCTGGGCTGGCGCGTGGCGGCGGCCACCGATGGGGCCATTGGGGATCTGAGGGTCCATAGAAGATGAACTGCTGCCATCGAATGTGGGCTCTCTGCGTTGCATGCTGATGTCCTGCGTTGGCTCGCTGCCGGTGACCTGCTGGGCACCCGGCGTGAATGAGCGAAAAATAAGGATGAAAACTGCGGCAGTTATACCAAAAATTGACGAAAAAGTAAGCGGGTCCAGTTATCAGAATAGGACACTGACAGCCCGCGACCGTTCCGGCATTGATAATCATTCGCGAAACATGGCGAACGATACCCGCAGCTTTACGACATTTGAATCGTTTTTGGTCTGTCCAGTGGCTTAATAATGACATCAAGCGGGTGTAGAATGCGTGCCACCAATAACTGACCTGCTACTGTACTTGGGTCGGTACAGGTCCCGGACAAAGGAAGGAATATCACATGGCACATGTTCTCCCCGAACTCCCCTATGCTATGGACGCGCTGCAGCCGCACATCTCCAAAGAGACTCTGGAATTCCACTACGGCAAGCACCACAAAACCTACGTGGACAAGCTGAACGGCCTGCTGGACGGTACCCCGGAAGCGGACAAGACTCTGGAAGAAGTGATCAAGTCTTCCTCCGGTGGCGTTTTCAATAACGCTGCACAAATCTGGAACCACACCTTCTACTGGAACTGCCTGAGCCCCAACGGCGGCGGCGCAGCCACCGGTGCAGTAGCCGAAGCGATCAATGCGGCTTTCGGTTCTTTCGACAAGTTCAAAGAAGAGTTCACCGCTAGTGCTGTGAACAACTTCGGTTCTGGCTGGACCTGGCTGGTCAAGAAATCCGACGGCTCTGTCGCCATCGTAAACACCTCCAATGCCGAAACCCCGCTGACCGACGACAGCGTCACTCCGCTGCTGACCTGTGACGTTTGGGAGCACGCCTACTACATCGACTACCGCAACGCGCGTCCGAAGTACATGGAAGCTTTCTGGGCACTGCTGAACTGGGACTTCGTGAACCAGAACTTTGCCTGATCACTGAATCTTCTCAGTGCATCGAAAGCGGGCCCCGGTGGCCCGCTTTTTTGTGCCCGTCGCTTCTTCCCCCCTTCCCCTGCGCCGAAAAAATGACCGCCTCGCCGTAAAATTTGCAACCGCAGCCGCTTCTGGTTACAACACTGGGCCCAAGCCCTTATTATTCACTGACGCTGAGATAACACCATGAAGCTCAAGTTGACTCTGCTGGCAGCCGCCATAAGCGCGCTGGCCATGACAGGTTGTGACCAAAAACAATCCGCTGAAACGCCAGAGACCCAGTCCACTGCAACGACGGAAGCAGCCCCAGCCACGAATAAGTCCACCGATACTCAATCCGGCGTCAATGGAACAGAAGGCAATGCTGAAGTCATTGCCAAGACCAATGAGCTATTTGAAGAGCAATTCCAGACCCACCTCAAACGCAGCCCGGAATTCAAGACATTCCTCGGTATGAAAGAGGATTACGGCAAGTGGGACGACATTTCCCCGCGCTTTGAAAAAGAAACCCACGAGATCAACAAGCGACAACTGGAAACGCTGAAGAAAATTGACCCGAACCAGCTCGACGACGCCACCCGCCTGTCTCTTGAGCTGGCCGTTCGCAACCTGGAGCAGGACATTGAAAGCTGGAAGTGGCGCCTGCACACCTACCCGGTCAATCAGATGTACGCCGCTCACACCAGCGTGGCATCGCTGCTGATCAACCAACACCGGATTAGCGATGTCTCCGATGCGGAGGCCTACATCTCCCGCCTGAACGGCTTGCCCGCTTATTTCGATCAGCTCATCGAAAACCTGAAAGAGCGCGCCGACAAAGGTGTGATCGTTCCCAAATTCGTATTCCCCTACATTATCAGTGACGGGGAAAACCTGATTACCGGTGCACCGTATGACGACGGTAAAGACAGCACCCTCTACGCCGACTTTAAAGGCAAAGTGGACAAGCTGGAAATCAGCGATGAGGAGAAATCCGCGCTGATTGAAACGGCGAAGTCCGCCATGCTGGAGAGCGTCAAACCCGCCTACGAAAACCTGATCAGCTACCTCGGTGAGCTCGAGAAAAAAGCCACCACCGACGACGGTGCCTGGAAACTGCCTGATGGCGACAAGTTTTATCAGCACCGCCTGAACGTCTACACCACCACCGATATGACCGCCGATGAAATTCACCAGAAAGGTCTGGAGGAAGTGGAGCGTATTCACAATGAAATGCGCGAGATCATGAAAAAGGTGAAGTTTGAAGGCAACCTGCAGGAATTCTTCGAATTCATGCGTACCGACGAACAGTTCTATTACCCGGAAACCGAAGAAGGCAAGCAACGCTATCTGAATGAAGCCACAGCTCTGATCGACACCATGAAGGGGCGCCTGGACGAGCTGTTTATCACCAAGCCCAAAGCAGATCTGATCGTGAAGGCGGTAGAGCCGTTCCGCGAAAAATCCGCCGGTAAAGCTTTCTACCAGCGCCCCGCACCGGATGGATCACGCCCGGGTATCTACTACGCCAACCTGTACAAAATGAGCAGCATGCCGGTGTATCAGATGGAGGCGCTGGCCTACCACGAAGGGATTCCCGGCCACCATATGCAGCTGTCCATTATGCAGGAACTGGAGAATGTACCCAGCTTCCGCAAGTTCGGTGGTTACACCGCCTACACCGAAGGCTGGGGACTCTACTCCGAGCTGGTACCCAAGGAGATCGGTTTCTACCAGGACCCCTACTCCGACTTCGGACGCCTCGCCATGGAACTGTGGCGCGCCTGCCGCTTGGTCGTGGATACCGGCATGCACAGCAAGAAGTGGACACGCGAAGAAACCATTGACTGGCTGGCTGAAAATAGCCCCAACCCCCACGGGGACGTGGTAAAAGCCATCGAGCGTTATATCGTGATGCCGGGACAGGCCACCGCGTACAAGATCGGTATGATGAAGATTGTGGAGCTGCGCGAAAATGCCAAGCAGGCCCTGGGCGACGACTTCGATATCCGTGAATTCCACGATGTGGTACTGGCGAACGGGGCTGTGCCGCTGGATGTACTGGAGGAACTGGTAAACAACTGGGTGGCAGAGAAAAAAGGAAACTGACCCCAAGTCTGAAACCAAGAACTTCTAAAGCCGAGACAAGCCGGGACGGTAACGCCCCGGCTTTTCTTTTATGCGCTCTTTTAATTCACCGAGCGCAATTTACAATAGTGCCGCGCCTGCAAGCGGGAATAGCTGGCGATAACAACAAGAACTGGATCTGACTGGAATACGCAAATGGATTTTCGGCTTTTCAAACTCCCCCTGTGGTTGCTTGCCGGTGGCGGGCTGGTACTGACCGGTTGCACGCTCGCGCACAAGCTGTTCGAACCTAATATCACCAGCGAAGAAATCGTCGAGGTGCGCTATCTGGACCAGGGTTGGTCAGCTGAAGATCGCCAGCTTTTTTACAATACCCCCCAGGGTACAGAACTGCAGGGGCTGCATTTCGCCTGGCTGCAGGCACTGGAGCTTCCCTTTTCCAAAGAAAAACTGGCGAGCGCAGACAACATGCGCGGCTGGGGTTTTATCATCGACCCTACACATAGCCCCAGGTCCGATGCCGGCGCAGTCTACCCGGTGGGAATGGGCAGCCACAGGAACCCCGAGGACAATTCTCAGCGTCTGGACCTGGGCTGCGCTCTCTGCCATACCGGCGAACTGCACTACCGGGGCACCGCCCTGCGTATTGACGGCGGCCAGGCTATTCACGGCATGTCTACCAGCGACTTCGGTGAATTTATCCACTCCCTCGGTGCTACTACTGCTGAAATGCAGGTCAACCTGTTGAAGTGGAACCGCTTCGCCGATGAGGTCGCCGGCGAGGATAAAGACGCGCGCGCGCAGCTGCGAAGAGATTTCGCCGCATTCCGAGAACGCTTTTTCGAATTCGCCAAAGGACCGGGCCGGGATAAAAACTTCCCGGTTGCAGAAGGTCGCGGCCGCACCGATGCGGTGGGCCGAATCGGCAACGTGGTCTTCGGCTACAACCTGGGAATTGAACAGAACTATCAAGAGGCCAACGCCCCGGTCAGCTACCCCTTTTTGTGGGACATCTGGCGCTTCGACTGGGTGCAATACACCGGGTTTACCAATCAGGCCATGGCCCGCAACGTAGGAGAGGCCCTGGGCGTTATGGCCCCGGTCAAACTGATCGACGAAGCCGGGGCACTGTTACCGGAAGGGGAATTCGGTCAGTCGACGATTGATGTGCAGGGAATGCAGTGTATTGAAACTACCCTGCGCAAGTTGCGGCCACCCAAGTGGCCCGAAGATGTGCTTGGGGAAATTGATATCGCCCGCGCCCGCGAAGGTAAAGACCTGTTTGCCGATCAGTGCGCCCACTGCCATGGCCCCCACATCTCCCAGCCCTATCAATGGGCGCTGGCCGCAGGCCCCGACGACAATCCGGCCAGCCAGCGCGACGTAAACTGGCAATGGGATATGTCCGGACAGGTGGACTACGGAGCAGATAACCGCCCGGTACGCCAGGATTGGCGGGAGTCCATCTGGGCCATCCCCTGGATTGATGTCAGCGTGATCGGCACTGACCCGACCGCAGCGAACAACTTTGTTGAACACACTTTCGATCCTGGCCCCTTGGTCCCACGCGACCCGACAGATCCGAACGATGCCAGCAACCGTCGCGTAAACGCGGGAGATGGCTTGCAGCTACTGATCAATAAGCTGGTGCCGGTACTGTACGAAAACCGCGAAATTTCCAGTGACGGCAACGCAATCGCCGACTACGACGGGTTAAACGTACCCTTCCGCATCGTCAACAAAGCGGCGTACAAAGCACGTCCACTGCACGGGGTCTGGGCCACGCCACCCTTTTTACACAATGGATCGGTTCCCAGCATATACGACCTGCTATCTCCCAAAGAAGCGCGACCGGTGCGATTTGGCGTTGGCCACCGGGAATTCAATCCACAGAAACTGGGTTACGTTACCGACATGCGCCCGGGTAACTTTGAATTTGATACAAGCGAAACCGGCAACAGCAACAGCGGACATCAGTTCACCGATGCAGATGTACCTGGGCGTATCGGCAGGCGCTTTAAAGAGAGCGAACGCCTGGCGCTCATCGAGTACCTGAAGATTATGGGTAACCCGGATTATTCCGAGCGTCTCGGGGGAGATCCGCAGAATTGGGCCCAATACCCCGAGCCACCGGCCAGTGCAATTGGTGAGCAGGCGTGCAAGCCCTACCGCCACAGTAGCAAACCGCTACTGGCCGACCGTGTCCACAGTGGGGAGGCGGGCCAGTGAAGCCGTATAAGATTTTGATCGCCGCGGTGGCACTGTGCGCGCAGCCACTTCTCGCAAGTGAACCAACCGCGAATACCGGGCTCCCGGTTACCGATCCCCCGACACTGGAACTGGATACCCTCGGAATGAACATCTCCGCAGACGAACGAGCGGCCATTGCCTCTGCGATCCAGTCGGCCCGTGAAATTTCCGCAGCCGCTCACAAGCTCAACAGTCCCGCGCACGGAAATCACTACCGCCGCGATGCCCACGCCAAGGCAACCGGTTGCCTGCGCGCCGAATTTGAGATTAACGGCGATATCCCTGCGCGCTTTCAGCACTCTGTATTTTCTACGCCCGGACGCAGTTACCGGGCCTGGATCCGTTTCTCTAATGGGGATATGCAGGTGCAGCCCGACGGCCAGGGGGACGCCCGGGGAATGGCGATAAAGGTGATGAATGCCGACGGCGCACCAATCGCTCCGGAGTTACGACGGGATGAAACCCTGAACCAGGATTTCATCATGACCAACACCCCGGCGTTTTTTAATCGCAACATTTTCGACTACGCCGAAAACATGCAGTACCTGGCAAAGCTGGACCGGAGCGGTTGGTTTTTCGGACTTTGGCCGCCGCGCCTGCGCCCGACAGAAATGTGGCGGGCCTACCAGACGGTATCATCCACCATCGATACCCCATTGGCCGAGCAGTACTTTTCCATGCTGCCCTACCGCCTGGGCCAAACACCGTTAAAGTTTTCCACACGCCCCTGTGCTGGCAGCGATTTTTCGCGGGCACGCGCCAACGAACACAGAGGGGGAAATTACCTTACCGAACAAATGGGCCGCGCCCTCGAAGCCGGAAGTGCCTGTTTCGACTTTCTAGTACAGCCGCGAGTGAAGGGTGCCACAGAGTCAGAAATGCCCCTGGATGACGGCACGGCAATCTGGGAAGAATCGGCATCACCGTTTATTCCTGTTGCGCGCATACATATTCCGCCACAGGAATTCACCCACGCGACGCAACAGGCCTTTTGCGAAAACCTGTCGATGAACCCCTGGCGGGGAGTGGGGGAATGGGAACCACTGGGCAGCCTGAATCGCGCACGCCGACTGGTATATCACGCAGTATCGGATTTTCGACACAGCCGCAATAACGCGCCGCAGCGGGAACCCGATAGTTGGTGTATCCCGGAGTCCGGAGCGCCGTGCCCCGCCGCTCAGGGACTCAATATCCAAAAACCGCGCTGGCCACTGCCGCGCTGTTTCGACAGGCATTTTTCCCCCGAAAATGGCGCTGTAGACAGCCAGTGCGATGGATACGGTGCACTCAGATATTGAGCACCTGTTTGACAAAGGGAATGGTGATTTTGCGCTGAGCCTGGAGCGAAGCGCGATCGAGCTGCTCAAGCAGCGTGAACAGGGCGCGCGTATTGCGCGGCGCGCGGTGCAGAATGTATTGCGCCACATCCTCCGGCAGATCAAATCCGCGCAGCTTGCTGCGACGCACCAGTGCCGCAATCTTGTCGCTATCACTCAGGGGATGTAACTGAAAGGTAAGTCCCCACTGCAGGCGGGATTTCAGGTCGGCCAGGGTCAGCGGCAATCCCCGGGGGGACTGCCGCGCTCCCAGCAGCAGCTGTTTGCCGCTGTCTCGCAGGCGGTTGTAGAGGTGAAACAGGGCGGTTTGCCAGTCGGTACGCCCTTCGATCTGCTGCAGGTCGTCGATACAGACCAAATCCAGGCACTCCAGCCCCTCGACGATGGCTTCCGGGTCGTTGTCGATCAGGTCCACCAGGGGGAGATACTGGAAACTTCGGCCGCTCGCCTCAGCGACCTGGCATGCAGACTGCAGCAGGTGCGTTACGCCACTTCCGGGCTCGCCCCACAGATACACCACCTGCTCGGGGCTCTGCCCGCACGCAAAGGTATGCAGCATACCCACGACCTGGCGGTTGCCGTCATCGGGGGACTGGAAAAAATTGGCGAAGGTCGCGTCGTCCCTCAGGGAAACACCCAGGGGTAACTGCTGAGGAACTCCGCCGGATTGGCTACTACCAGACACAGTTTGTTACTGCCAGCTGTAACGCAGAGGGTTCTGGGCGCTGCCGAGCGGCGCGCGATAACCGTTCAGGTCAACCAGTCCCTCATCGCGCGCCAGTTGCAGATTGCGGTTCAGTGCCAGCACATTCTGCAGGGTCTGCAGCTGGGTGCTGGAAGTCAGAGCCAGCATTAGGCGATCACCGTCCACCGCCAGTACCTCGGCACTACTGACCTGGGCCAGCCCCTGAAGATATTTGGTCGCATCGGAATACTGGGCGAAGCTGCGAACGCCGGAAATCTCCACCATAACCGCACTGGCCACCCCGGTATCGGAGCTGTGCACCGCGTAACGCTCTGCCAGCAGGTTCGCTGCCTCGTTCACCCCCCGCAGGGCCACTTCTTCCATGGAGATACCGCTGGCATCAAAAGCGTAGCTGCGGCCACCGTGGATCAGCAGCCAGTTCGCCTGCCAGCGCTGCCCGGAGGTCTGTAACAGGCGGCCCATCAGGGTAGCATCCGGACGATAGCGTACGCCGGCACGCTCCGCCGCACTCTCATCCTGGGCCCACAGGCTGCCCAGGGGCATATTGCGCTGGTCATTCAGGTCCATGACCGGAAAGTCGAGGGGCAGACCCCGCTCCATGGCGAGACCGTCCAGCAGTCCAAAAAGCTCGGGGTAATCTTCCTGACGCAGGGAGTCACGGCCAGATTGCAGGGTGTCCACCGCCATCCACACCAGTGTGCCCGGACGGTTGTTCGGCCACAGTGGCAACTGGAGCTTGTGCACCAGGTCGTTCACCGCCTGCGGATCGAAGGTCAGGTGCAGGTACAACTGGTTGTTGTCGCTGTCGTAACGGTAGCTCTGCACAAACTTCTGGGACTGTGCAAGAACTGGCGCGACCTTGGGGTTGTTGGCGATGTTCTGGTCACCAGTGACTCGCACGAAAACACGCTCGAGGCCACGCACCGTGGCAGCAGTGCGGTCGGTTGTGCCGCGGCTGGCAACGGCCTCACTCACATCGTAGAGATCCGGCATTACCCGCGCACTGGCGGGCGGGGTCATCAGCGTTGCCGACATTACTGCCAACAACAGCGCAAAACAGAGCAGTGCGCGGGGGGTTATGGTCAATGGCATTGGCTCTCAGTCCCCTTTTACCTCTTTTATATGTATCTGACGCCCGGAGAGACCTGGTTCGGCCGGGCATTACGGCCGGCAGCGGTCGATGACACGGTGCGTTCCTGCGCCGGAGACGGACCCCCGACAGTCAATTACCGGCTATTGTATCAGTGTCGGCTGTTTCTCCCAGCCTTCAGTTCGCACATTCAGGTAATTTTCTACTAGAATACGCGCCCTTCCAATTAGGCCCTTATCAGGTTGAACCATGAGCGACTCCAAGCCGAACTCCTCCAGCCCCTCCCTCAGCTACAAAGACGCCGGTGTCGACATCGACGCAGGTAATGCCCTGGTTGAGCGTATCAAGCATGTGGCCAAGCGCACCACGCGCCCGGAAGTCATGGGCGGATTGGGCGGTTTCGGCGCCCTGTGCGAACTGCCCAGCGGCTACAAGCAGCCGGTTCTGGTAAGCGGCACCGATGGTGTGGGCACCAAACTGCGCCTGGCCATGGACCTGGGCATCCACGACACCATCGGAATCGACCTGGTGGCCATGTGTGTGAACGACCTGGTGGTTGCCGGTGCCGAGCCCCTGTTCTTCCTCGACTACTACGCCACCGGCAAGCTGAATGTGGACATCGCCGCCGACGTGGTAACCGGCATCGGCAAAGGCTGTGAGCTGGCGGGTGCGGCCCTGGTGGGCGGTGAGACCGCGGAAATGCCCGGCATGTACGAGGGCGAAGATTACGACCTGGCGGGCTTCTGCGTGGGCGTGGTGGAAAAATCCGAGATCATCGATGGCAGCAAGGTCCAGACCGGCGACAAGCTGATCGGCCTCGGCGCCTCCGGCCCCCACTCCAATGGCTACTCCCTGATCCGCAAGGTTCTGGAGATCAGCGGTGCCGACCTGAACAAAGACCTGGAAGGCAAAACCCTGGCCGAGTCACTGATGGCACCGACCCGCATCTATGTAAAGAGCCTGCTGGCGCTGATGAAGGAAGTGCAGGTCAACGCGCTGAGCCACATCACCGGTGGCGGCCTGCTGGAAAACCTGCCACGGGTACTGCCAGACAACGCCCGTGCAGTGATCGATACCAAGAGCTGGGACTTGCCACCGGTATTCCGCTGGCTCCAGGAAGCAGGCAACATCGAAGGCCGCGAAATGTACCGCACCTTTAACTGCGGTGTGGGCATGGTGATCTGTGTGCCCGCGGCCGAAGCCGACAAAGCCGTGGCCAAACTCAAACAATTGGGCGAAGACGCCTTTATCGTCGGCAGCATTGAAGCCGCTAACGGTGGCGAAGCTGTCGAGCTGGCGGGCCTGTAATCCCCGATGCCCAGCAGCACCATGTCGCCCACCGACAAATCAACTCCACCGCAGAAATGCCGCGCCGTTGTTCTCATCTCCGGCAGCGGCAGCAACCTGCAGACGTTTCTCGATGCCGCGGCCGGCGGTGACGCCGACTATTCCGTGGAAGCCGTCATCAGCAACAAGGCCGACGCTTACGGGCTGACCCGCGCGCAGAACGCCGGTGTACCCACCGAGGTGCTGAGCCACCGGGATTTCAGCGACCGCGACAGCTTTGATCAGGCAATGGTCAAGCTGATTGACGGCTATGCGCCCGATTTGGTGATTCTCGCCGGCTTCATGCGCATTCTGACACCGGAATTTGTTCGTCACTTCAGTGGCCGCCTGTTGAACATTCACCCCTCTTTGTTGCCCAAGTACCAGGGCCTGCACACCCACCAGCGCGCGCTGGACGCCGGCGACGAAGAGCACGGTGCCACCGTGCACTTTGTTACCGAGGAACTGGATGGCGGCCCACCCATTTTGCAGGCCGCAGTCCCCATTGAGGCCGGTGACACCGCGGAAACCCTTGCACAGCGCGTGCTGGTGCAGGAACATAAAATCTATCCGCTGGTAGCAAGCTGGTTTGCCCAGGGGCGCCTGCGCATGGTGGGTGATCGCACCGAGCTGGATGGTGAACTGCTCCCGCGCAGCGGAAAACGGTTGTAGGCCGGACTGCTAGACTTCCGGCCTGACACCCAATCCCGAAAGAATGGAAGTCGAAAATAAGGCCGGAGGTTGTCCCTTGAATCGTATCGCCGCTGTTACTGCTTCAATTTCATTATTTGTTTCTGCCCTTTTTTACAGTCTGTTGAGCCACGCCGAAAGTGGACAGGGTGCCGCCACCCCGCCTGCTCCCCAGGTACTGACTCCCTTTACTGCCATCTACGAAGCCGAGTTCAGCGGCTTTGCCGTTAAAGCCGAGCGCAAGTTAAGCGGTAGTCCACAAAGTTGGCGCCTGGATTTCTCCGCACACTCCATGTTCGCAAAGATCGAAGAGTACTCCCGCTTCGCACAGCAAGGCACACAGCTCTCCCCACAACACTACGACTATCAGAAATCCGGTTTGGGCCGCGATCGTCACACTGCGCTGAGCTTTGAGGACGGTGGCAAACGCATCCTGAACATCTACGACAAATCCCGCAGCATCGAAAATGCCCCGCTCCACACTCAGGACAAAATCAGTTACCAGCTGCAGCTGGCAATGGATGTCGCCGGCGGAAAAACGCCATTGAAATACCAGGTTGCCGATGGCAAGAAAATTCGCGACTACGAGTTTGAGGTGGCGGGCGAAGAAACCATCAACACCCCGATGGGCAAGGTAAGAACGGTGAAGGTTCAGCGAGTGCGTGGCAAAGATGCGGATCGCGTCACCAATATCTGGTTTGCGCCGGAATGGAATTACGCACTGGTAAAACTGATGCAGCGTGAAGAAAATGGCAAAAGCTACCAGATCACCCTGACCAAATTATCCATCGACGGAAAAGAAGTCAGCGCAAAAAAATAATTAGAAAATTTTTTCACATCTCCTAAAAAAATTTACGACAACCCGTAGATTTTTCCGCTACAGGCCACTATAAAGTCGTCGCATTCTCCCCGTGCGTAAAATTCGCACTGCTAGAATCAAGCTACTGGGAATTTGTTTGCTTGAAGCAAAAACTTTCTGGAAAAGCTTCTTCGCCAGTATTGGGCCAAATTCCCGCTGGCATAATTTTCAGCAAAAGAGTGGGATCTCATGACTATCAAAACTCTGCGCAAGGCCGCGTTAGCGGCAGCAATCTGTTCCGCATCCAGCGGCGCCATGGCTGCTGGCTTTGCACTTCAGGAATCCAGTGTCAGCGGCCTTGGCCGCGCTTATGCCGCCGAAAACACCGTCGGCGACAACGCCGCCATTCTCGCCCGTAACCCTGCAGGCTCAGCACTGTTCGACCGTATCACCATCACTGGTGGTTTCAACTACGTTGACCCAAATATCGATGCCGCAGGCTACACCCAGTTTTTCGCCCAAACGCCCAATGGCGAGTTTCCTCTGACTGAACCGCTCTACCAACAGGCCAAAGACTACGCCACCGATGCATTCGTGCCATTCGCTTACATTGCGGTACCTTTTGATGACTGTTGGTCATTCGGTTTTGCAATGAACGCCGATTACGGTCTTGAAACCGACTTCGATTCCGACTGGCTGGTAACGCACATTTCCGACAAAACGGAACTGCTGACCGTTAATCTCGCGCCGTCTGTGGCGTACAACTACCGTGACGTATTCAGCGTGGGCGTATCTGTAAACTTTCTGTACGCGGACGCCACGCTGAACACCAAAGTTCCTAACGATTTTCCTGTGGATCCATCACTTTCCAATGCCAAGATCCTTCATGCCAACGGTAATGACTGGGATACCAGCTGGGCAATCGGTGCTCTATGGAACATTACCGATCGCACCCGCGTCGGAATATCCTATCAAGGCGAGTTCAATCCCAAGCTTGATGCAAATGTCGATTCAGATCTTCTGCCAGCCTTGGACAACGCCGGTAATATTATCGGTACGTTCGACAACGAGCCTGCTGACCTGACCCTGGACCTTCCAGATGTCGCAGAAATTGGTCTTTACCACCGCTTCAACAACGAGTGGGGCCTGGCAGTAGGCGCCACCTGGACCGACTGGGACGACTTCGAACGCCTGGAAGCCTTCTTCCCCGATCAGACCGTTGGCGGCGAGCCCTATCTGCCGTACAACCCACTGCACATCAAGGAAGAAAACTTCAAGAGCGGCTGGCGCTACAGCGTGGGCCTGGAATACTACCCGTGCGAAGAAGTGACCTGGCGCATGGGCTACGCCTATGACGAGGGTGCCGCTCGCGACGGTCTTTACACCGAAGAAAGCGAACTGGTGGGCCGCGACATCACCTGGCGCACCCTCTCCATCCCGGACAATGATCGCCAGTGGGTGACCTTCGGCGGTACTTACGAATTCAACAATCAGTTGAGCATCGACGGTGGTCTCGCCTATATCTGGGGTGACGACGCGCCCATTCAGGAATTCTCCAGCTTGCCGGTACCGGCACTGGGTGGTGCACTCAACACCTACTTTGACGGTGGCACCACCAATCTTGAAGCCTGGATTGCAGGTGTAGGCCTGAACTACAGCTTCTGATCCGAAGCACTGGATTAGAAACGCTGCAGAAAAGGCCGGGTGGCGACACCCGGCCTTTTTTGTTGCTTCACGGTAATGCCTGCGCACCAAAACGAACCCGGTTCGCGCACTGAATGTGCACTCTGGCAGATGCTCGCACTATCGCAACCCGTGCTGATTTGCCATCAGCCGGACGAAATCACCACCCTTCCGGCGTCAAAAACAACTCCTGACAGTAAAGGACTTACCACTGTGTGAAAAACGACAACGGTCACACCTGACACACTTCCTGATACTTCGCACAGAGACAAAAGCACATTGAAATACAACAACTTACATTACCCTCATGTGCTCTTTCCCCCTGCCAACACCTTACATCCCGGACGCGAGATCTACACCGCATCCCACAGCCACGTCAGAAAAGTTGGCACGGACCCTGCAATACGACATTCAACAGCGATCAATTCCGTCAGCACGACGCCGCACCAGGAAAGATCGCCAAAATAGAATAATTTCCGTTGATTGATTAAGCCGGCAACGGCCTTACAGAAAACAGTCTGGCAACGCGTAAGCGTGTGCCCTTGAGCAGAGGCGCTCACCAACCCCGTCATTAGCGACAGGATGTTGGTGAGCGCTTTTTTTTGCGGTGCAATTTTTCACTCGCCGCATCCACTGCTCCAAACGGAAGAAAAAAGACCAAATATCTCGTTAAAACTTGGAGCAAATAATCATGAACTGGAACAAGCCGTTTAAAACACTTGCCGCCTCGCTGGTACTGGCCGTGGGCTTCAGCATTGCACCCGCTACAGCGGAAGAACTGGGCTATCCGGAAAAAGAAGAACTCACCTTCGGTTTTATCAAGCTCACGGACATGGCCCCCATCGCCATCGCCTACGAAAAAGGCTTTTTTGAAGATGAAGGCCTGTACGTCACCATCGAGGCCCAGGCCAACTGGAAAGTGCTACTGGACGGCGTGATCGACGGCCGACTTGACGGCGCACACATGCTCGCGGGCCAGCCCATTGCCGCCACCATGGGCTTCGGCACCAAAGCCGACATCATCACCCCCTTCTCCATGGATCTGAACGGCAATGGCATCACCGTATCCAATGCCATCTGGGAAGAGATGAAGCCGAATATTCCCAAGATGGAAGACGGCCGCCCGGTGCACCCGATCAAGGCCGATGCACTGAAGCCCGTCGTGGAAAAATACAAAGCCGATGGCAAGCCCTTCAAAATGGGCATGGTATTCCCGGTATCCACCCACAACTATGAGCTGCGCTACTGGCTGGCCGCGGGCGGTATCCACCCCGGCTTCTACGCACCGCACAAGGGCGACACCTCAGGACAGATTGATGCCGACGCCCTGCTCTCGGTAACCCCGCCACCGCAAATGCCGGCCACCCTGGAAGCCGGCACCATCTACGGCTACTGCGTGGGCGAACCCTGGAACCAGCAGGCGGTATTCAAGGACATCGGCGTTCCGGTGGTGACCGACTACGAGATCTGGAAAGACAATCCGGAAAAAGTCTTCGGCATCACCAAAGAGTTCGCCGAGAAATACCCCAACACCACCGTACGTGTCACCCGCGCCCTGATCCGCGCCGCCATGTGGCTGGATGAGAACAACAACGCAAACCGTCCGGAAGCCGTGAAGATCCTGTCCCAGTCCAACTATGTGGGTGCGGACTACGACGTGATCGCCAACAGTATGACCGGCACCTTCGAATACGAGAAAGGTGACAAGCGCGAAGTGCCCGACTTCAACGTCTTCTTCCGCTACAACGCCACCTATCCCTACTACTCCGATGCCATCTGGTACCTCACTCAGATGCGTCGCTGGGGCCAGATTTCTGAAGACAAGCCGGACGAGTGGTACAAGGAACTGGCAGCGAAAGTGTACCGCCCGGACATTTATGCCGCCGCCGCCAATTCCCTGATCGAAGAAAAGCTAGCCTCTGCGGAGCAGTTCCCGGACTTCAATACCGAAGACGGCTTCCGCAACCCGCAGACCCACTTTATCGACGGCATCGTCTACAACGGCCAGAAGCCCAATGAATATATCGAGAAGTTCCCCATTGGCCTGAAGTCCGGACAGAAGCTGTAAAACTCAACCTGTGTGCAGAGGGAACAGGAATGAATACCACCACTGTGAATGCCGAAAAATTACCGGGCTTCAAACTGCCGCCGCCGAGCGAAGTCTTTAACGGAACCCTGGTCAGCGGCGCCATTCGGCTGGTCGCGCTACCGCTGGCCGGCATCCTCGCTTTCCTGCTGCTGTGGTCCATTACCGCACAGAATATCGATACCTCCCTGGGTAAATTCCCGGGCCCCGCCGCCGTAATGGAGCAGTTCAACTCCCTGCACGACGAACATCAACGTTCGCGGGAAAAGGAGCAGGCGTTTTACGAGCGTCAGGAAAAACGCAACGCAGAGCGTGTGGCGAAAGACCCGAGCTACAAGCCGAAGATCCGCGCTTACACCGGCAAGGAAACCTTCCTCGACCAGATTTTTACCAGCCTGGTAACCGTGATGAGTGGCTTTCTGCTGGCCGTCGCCATCGCCATCCCACTGGGTATCGCCATCGGTCTCAGCAAAACCCTGAGCAGTGCCATCAATCCGATTATTCAGGTGTTCAAGCCGGTTTCACCTCTGGCCTGGCTGCCGCTGGTCACCATGGTGGTTTCCGCTTTATACGCGACACCTGATCCAGTGGTGGCCAAATCCTTCCTGGTGTCTCTGATCACCGTCACCCTGTGCTGCCTGTGGCCCATGGTGATCAACACCGCGGTGGGTGTAGCCGGTATCGACAAAGACCTGGTGAATGTGAGCAAGGTACTGCGTCTGCCGGCCCTGCGCCATGTGCAGAAAATTGTGTTGCCCGCTTCCGTACCGATGATTTTTACCGGTATGCGCCTGTCCCTGGGCGTGGCCTGGATGGTACTGATCGCTGCAGAAATGCTGGCGCAAAACCCCGGCCTCGGAAAGTTTGTGTGGGACGAATTCCAGAACGGCAGTTCCAATTCCCTCGCCCGCATTATGGCCGCGGTACTGGTAATCGGCTTTATCGGCTTCCTGCTGGACCGCGGCATGCTCGCCCTGCAGAAAGTGGTCTCCTGGGACAAATCGGCCAATCAGTAAGACAGTCCGCGAGCGTAAAACGGAACGAATTTAAATTACGGAGAAAGAACCCATGAGCGTACTTCTCGACATCAGCCACATCGATATGGAATTCCCAACCCCCAAGGGCCCGTTTACCGCCCTGCGGGATGTAGACCTGAAAATCGCCCAGGGGGAATTTGTCTCCCTGATCGGCCACTCCGGCTGCGGCAAATCCACCGTGCTGAATGTGGTTGCCGGCCTCTACCAGGCCACCCGCGGTGGGGTCATCCTGAATGGAAAAGAGGTAATCGAACCGGGACCAGAGCGCGCGGTGGTCTTCCAGAACCATTCCCTGCTGCCCTGGCTCACCGCCTATGAGAATGTGGAGCTGGCGGTCAGGCAGGTGTTTGGTAAAACGCAATCCAAATCGGAAATGCGCGAGTGGATCGAGCACAACCTGGATCTGGTGCATATGAGCCACGCCATGCACAAGCGCCCGGGTGAAATTTCGGGCGGCATGAAACAGCGCGTGGGTATCGCCCGGGCCCTGGCCATGCAACCCAAGGTGCTGCTGATGGACGAGCCGTTTGGCGCTCTGGACGCACTGACCCGTGCGCATATGCAGGACTCCCTGATGGAGATCCAGGCAGAGCTGAACAACACCGTCATCATGATCACCCACGATGTGGATGAGGCCGTATTGTTATCGGACCGCATTGTGATGATGACCAACGGCCCCGCCGCCACCATCGGCGAGATTCTCGACGTTGATCTGGAGCGCCCGCGCCACCGCCTGGAACTGGCAGACGACCCGCTCTACAACCAGTATCGCTCCAAGGTACTGAAGTTTCTGCACGAACGACACAGTAAGCCCGACGTCCCCGTCAAAAAAACCGCTGCCAAAACCGTGCAGACGACAGAAAACACCACAGCAGGCCACACGCAGAAAGAAGCGCTAGAAGACGCCGCCTGATGTTACAGCGCCTTGCTGACTCAACTTTTAATCTCCGCAACAGGAAAACGACATGAAAAACCTAAAGCAATTTTCCCATGCTTCCCTGCGCAAAAACCTGCTGGCACTCACCGTTGGCGCCATTGCCACAGCGCCCGCCTTTGCCCAGGAAATGTCCGGGCAGCAGGCACCCGAAGTCACCAGTATCGCCGACGCACTGTCTCAGGGCGATGTAACCCTGGGCTTCCGCGCCCGCTCGGAATTTGTGGATGTAAACGGTAGCGATGTAGACCTCACCAGCCTGCAAACCCGCCTGACCTTCACCTCCGCCGCCTACGAGGGTTTCAGCACCCTGATCGAAATGGACGACGTTACCCACATCACTGAGTTTGAAGGTGGTGTCGGCGACCCGGAAGGCACCGAAGTGAACCAGGCCTACCTCGCCTACGCCACCGGTGCCACCACCTTCAAATACGGGCGCCAGCGCATTCTGCTGGACAATCAACGCTTCGTCGGTGGTGTCGGCTTCCGCCAGAACGAGCAGACTTACGATGCTTTCAGCGTGACCAATACCAGCCTCGCCGATACCACCCTGTTCCTGGCCCGTGTCAGCAACGTAAACCGCATTTTTGGTGAAGACAGCCCGGTGGGTGATCACACCAACGATACCTACCTGCTGAACGGGAAATACGCCGGTCTTTCCGCCGGTACCCTGAGCAGTTACGCCTACCTGATCGACAACGAAGACGCCGCGGCTTTCTCAACCGACACCTACGGCGTGCGCTTTGCCGGTGGCCAGGGTGGTCTCTCCTACGCGCTGGAATATGCCACACAGTCCTCAGCGGCAAATAACCCTGCAGACTACGATGCGGATTACCTGCTGGCCGAAGGTAGCTACAAGCTGGGCACCGTCACTATCTCCGGTGGCTATGAATTGCTGGGTGCCGACGGCGCAGACGGACAGTTCATTACCCCGCTGGCCACCTTGCACAAATTCCAGGGCTGGACCGACAAGTTCCTCGGCGGCGGTACCGGCAACATTGCCGGCGGTATTGAAGATGTTTACCTGTCTGTAGGCACCAGCCTCGGCGGCGTGAAGTTTGCGTTTAATTACCATCAGCTGAGCTCCGACGACAGCGGGGTATCCGGTATGGATAAACTGGGCAGCGAAGCGGGCTTTCTGGTTGCGGGAGCTCTGGCAGGTGTCAACTTAAGTATGAAATACAGCGCATACAGTGCCGACGACTTCAGCGTGGACACCGACAAACTCTGGCTCACCGCCGTAGCAACATTCTAACGGAAAGAAACCACTCACAGGGTTTAACCTGTATCACTCGTTGAGTATTTACCCGGCCGCAAGGCCGGGGCTTTTTCCTCTTTCCTATCACTTTATTTTCTCATTCATTTCTCAGCCTGGAGAGTGAGTATGAAATACACCTTACCCCTGTTCCTGTTGCTCCTACTCGGCACTTCACAGGTCTTCGCCGCCAAGCCGGAAACAGCAAATGATATTCGTAGCGTCGGCTTCAGTATGGGTGACGCCATCAATATCGCCGGACGTCAGCGCATGCTGTCCCAGCGGATCACCCAATCCTATATCCTGCAGGGGGTGCAACCATCGGTGGAGAAGCACCGTCAGGTTTTCGAGCGCTCCATGGTGGAGTTCGAGCGCAACCTGGGCCAGCTCGCCGATTTTGCGCTCGCGGCGCCGGTCACCAGTACATTGCGACTGGTCCAGGAAGAATGGAAAGCCTTTGCAGAAATTGCCCGGCAGCCAGTGACAAAATTTACCGCGGCCGAATTGTTTCAACGCAGTAACACGCTGCTACCGGCAGCTCACACGTATGTTATGCGCCTGCAGGCACTGGCCAATCACAGCAGTGCCGAGCTGGTAAATGTATCCGGGCGCCAGCGTATGCTGTCCCAGCGCATTGCAAAAAACTATGTGGCCCAGTATTGGGGTGTGGCGGGAAGCGACGGCACGCGCTTGCTGTATGAGGACCTGGCGGAATTCGAGCAGATGCTGACCTTCCTGCTGGAAAGCCCGCTAAACACGCCGGATATCACCCGCAATCTGCAGAAAACCCAGGGACACCTGAGTTACGCCAGTCGGGGCTTCGATGGAGAGATGCAGATGTCGGAGGCCCGGCAGATCCATGTGATCACCGGCACTACCGACATCATGCTGCGCAATATGAATGTGATTACCGGTCAGTATGCGCAGTTACTGAACGCGGTAGAAATTGCAGCCCGCTGATCGCGAGTTCGCAAGCAGGTGCCGAACAAACCACAGTACTCTTGGCGTGGTCTGAAGCGTGCAGCTGTTGTGTCTTGCCTCGACGGACAGGGTGGCCCCCTTTCCTAGAGGCAAGGCGCAGCAGATGTGCGCTTCAGACCACGCCCTACAGGACTATTTTGCGGTGGACATGTAGGTGATCAGCGCGGCGTAGTCCTCATCGGAGCAGTGGAAGCAAAGCCCGGCGGGTGGCATTGCATTGAAGCCATCCCGGGCGTGCTTGACCATGATATCCATTCCCTTGGCCATACGCGGCTTCCAGGCTTCCGCATCACCGGTGATGGGTGCTCCCACAAGACCTTTCTCATGGCAACCGCCACAGGTTTGCTGGTAGGTCTCCAGCAGTTCCGGCGAAATATGTACGGTGTCCACTTCTGTGACCGGTTGCGTCTCCACTTCCTGATCCGTCATTTCCTGAACTGCGACTTCCTGGGCCGGTTGTTCAGGCGTCGCGACTTCTGAAGACTTTTCAGTGCAACCGAAAACCAGTGCGCTAAATACGATCGCGGCAAACGCGCGGGAAAAAGTGTGTGCAGACAAAATATGCCCCTCATTCTTGTTCGATTGTTTATTTCTGGGGGCCAGTTGTACTGATTATCCACAAGCAGGGCAAGTGCTGTTTTTTGGCAGGGTCAGGGCACGCCACTCGAGGCTTGCCGCCTCGAATAGCTGTAATTTATTCAGGCTGCTTACCGGCAAACCCACAATCAGCTTGATCGCTTCCAGCGCCTGGGCGCTGCCCATCATGCCCAGTGCCGGTCCGATCACACCCACGGTGGAGCAGTTCTCGGCTTCCGGTAAATCGCTCTGCCCTGCTGCCGGCGGGAACAGACAGGCGTAACAGGGACTACCTTCCGCTCGAAAATCAAAGCTCACCAGCTGCCCGGAGAACCCTCGCACCGAAGCCATTACCACAGGTACTTTTTGCGTACGACAGGCGCGATTGATAGTGTGACGGATATTGAGGTTATCGGTGCAATCCAGTACCAGGTCGAATGGCTGTTTGGACAGCAAGTCCGTGAGCCAACCTTCGTCGGCCATGCGGCAGTGGGCCTGAATGCGGATTTCCGGATTGGCAGCGGTCAGCTGCTGCGCCGCCACCTGGGCTTTGTCCTTGTCCCGGTGATTGGTTTTGTAGAGTACCTGGCGCTGCAGATTGGAGATTTCCACCTTGTCGCCGTCCACCAGATGCAGCTCACCGATGCCCGCCGCGGCCAGATACAGCCCCGCCGGGCTACCCAAGCCACCGAGGCCAACGATCAGTACCCGCGCAGCACCCAGCTTCTCCTGCCCCGCTTCCCCGATCTGCGGCAACATGATCTGGCGGCTGTAACGCTGTAGCTGTTTACGACTCAACACGGCTCGGCTTCTCTCGGTCGGTATTCTGGCTAATCAATGACTATTGATCGATCACTGCACGCAATTGTGCCACAGCGGCGCGGTAGTCGGGGGCCTGGGTAATCGCCGTCACCACCGCAATACTACCCACACCGCTTGCGGCCACTGCCGGTGCCCGCTCAAGATTGATTCCACCGATGGCCACCAACGGATAATCCGGTAATAGTGCCGCCATACGCGCCAGCTTTTGGGGCCCCTGAAGTTGGCCGCTCATATCCTTGGTATTGGTGGCATAGATGGCGCCGATGGCCAGGTAGCTCGGCCGGTACTGGTAAGCGTACAGCAGCTCGAAAAAGCCGTGGGTGCTGATGCCGAGTTTGAGCCCCGCATGCTGGACCGCCTTGAGGTCTGCAGTTTGCAGATCTTCCTGCCCCAGGTGCACCCCGTAGGCACCGCACTCAATCGCAAGCTGCCAGTAGTCGTTGATAAACAGCCGCAGGTCGTAGCGGCGGCCGATGGCGACGGCGCGCTCAATCTGTGCTTTCAGATCGCTGCCCGGGTGCTTGATACGCAATTGCAGGGTGCGCACGCCCTGTTCCGCCAGTTTCTCGATCCACTCCACGGTTTCCACAACCGGGTACAGTCCGAGCTGATGAGAATCCGGTTGCGCGAACTCGGCGGCATAAGTCGCCGCCGCTTTCTCATCGAAGACTCCGAATGATTTTGCGCGCTCGCTGCCGGCAACCAGCACTTGGGGAAAGTCCTGCAGCTCTGCGGGCCAGCCGCAGTGCCCCACCGGGCCGGGGCCCGCACCGATATGATCGCAGTCGCCCAGGCGCAACCCGCGGCGCACATAGGCGTTGGCCACCACACAGGCGTCTTTCAGTGGATAACCCAACGCCAGTAACGCCGCGATGGCGGAAGACAGGGTGCAACCGGTACCGTGGGCATTGGGCGTATCGATTTTTTTGCCGATCAGCCAGTCATTGCTAGCGCTCTCACCGGCTCCTGAGCACAGCAGGTCTGCGGTGGTGCCGGGTTCTATTTCAAAGTGGCCACCGGTCACCAGCAGTGCAGCGCTGTGATTGCCTCGCACTTTATACGCAGCCTCGAGAACTGCCTCGGCGCTGTCAATGTCAGTTCCCGCGAGCCATTCCAGCTCGATGCTGTTGGGTGTGATCAGGTCGCACAGGGGCAGCAGATCCGTCAGCACGGCCGCGCCGGTGCTGTCTTCGGTCAATTGCGCGCCGCTGGTGGCAACGGCCACCGGGTCGTAGATCACCGGGATGCTCTCGCCTGCGGATTTCAGCGAGCTCAGGAATTTCGCCAGCAGGCGAACCTGCCCGGCGTTTGCGAGCAGGCCAACCTTGATGGCGGCGGGTTTGAGATCGGCGAGTAACGCATCCAGTTGCGATTGCAGCACCTCGTCGGGTACCGCATTGATCGCCGGTACCCCAAGGGTGTTCTGGGCGGTATTGGCGGTGATGGCGCTGCAACCGTGCACACCGAGGTCGTGCATGGTGAGCAGGTCGGCCTGAATGCCCGCGCCGCCGCCGGAATCACTGCCGGCAATGGTCCATACAATCGGACGACTTTGTTCCGTACCGCTCATGCCTTTTCCCCTTCGCCTTTTTTCTCACCATTTTGGGCACTGACAGTCTGTTGCCAGAACGGCATATCCAGCGTCGGTGTGCTGGGGCTGGCGGTCTGGCGCTGGAGCATCAGACCCGCGTTGCGGGCGGCGCGGCCGGACTCTACGGCGAGCTTGAAGGACTGCGCCATCAGTACCGGGTTCTGGGCCTTGGCGATGGCGGTGTTGAGCAGTACCGCATCGAATCCCATTTCCATGGCTTCGCAGGCCTGGGACGGTGCGCCGATACCAGCGTCGATAATCAGCGGGGTATCCGGCAGGCGCTCGCGCAGGGTCTGCAGATTGTATTTGTTCATCAGTCCCCGACCGGTGCCGATGGGTGAACCCCAGGGCATCAGTACTTCGCAGCCCACGTCCAGTAATTTGCGGCACACCACCAGGTCATCGGTGCAGTAAGGCAGAACCTTGAAGCCCCGCTTGACCAGTTCCCGCGCGGCTTCGATCAGGCCGAAGGGATCCGGTTGCAGGTTGTAGTCGTCGCCGATGACTTCCAGCTTGAGCCAGTCGGTGCCGAAAATTTCCCGGCTCATTTCCGCCAGTGCGATGACTTCTTTCGGGGTTTTACAGCCGGCGGTGTTGGGCAGCAACTGGCAGCCGGACTCCTGGATATAATCCCAGATCATTTTGCCCTGCTGCTGTGCCGGATTCTGGCGGCGCAGGGACAGGGTGATGATTTCCGAGCCGGAGGCGGCGACGGATTCGCGCATGATCGCGGGAGACGGATAGAGTGCGGTGCCTACCAGCAAGCGGCTATGGAATTCTTTGCCGTAGAGTTTCAGTTTATCGGCCATGTGCTCTCTCCTTTCAGCCTCCGACTACCGGGGCAACGATATCCAGGCTGTCGCCGGCGTTCAGCGCTGTCTGCTCGTAAGTGGCGCGGGGGACGAAGTCGCCGTTTAAAGCAACGGCGAAGGTCTCACCGCTATAGCCCAGTTGTTGCAGTAAATCTGACAATGATTGATCACTTTCAAAAGTGATGGGTTCGCCGTTGACCAGTAATTGCATCAGATCACCTGTTCTGTCGCTTGGGTTAATTTGGAAATTTCGTTTTCGGCCTGGGTTACCAGTGCGGGAGCTAGCAGGTAGCCGTGGCGGAAGAGTCCGTTGATTCGAATCAGGCCCGGCTCGCTTTCGACTACCGGCAGATTGTCCATGGTTGCCGGACGACAGTTGACGCGGGTTTCGATCACGCGGGCTTCGGCGAAGGCGGGATGAATCGAGTAGAGGGCGCTGGAGAGTTCCATGGTGGAGCGCAGGGATATGGGGCTCATATCTTCGCTTTCGATTTCGGTGGCGCCGATGACGGTCTGGTTGTTGGCTCTGGGTACTGCGTAGAGTTGGTATCTGGGGTGCAGCAGGCGCACGGGGCGGTTTAGTTGCACTTCCGGGGTTTCTACAACCATGACTTCGCCGCGGACGCCACGTAAGTCGCTGATCTGTTTTTTGGCACCGAGGCCGCGGGTATCGATGACCAGGTCGAAGTGTTCGCTGCCGGTTTCGGTTTGGATAGTTTCGGGGGTGCAGTCTACCGGGGTGTTTTCGCGGATTTCTATGTTGTTTTGCTGGAGTGCTTTGTGCAGCGCTGGCAGTAGTTTGCGGTTGTCGATGTCGGCCTCAGAAGAAAGGTAGAGGCCTTGGTCGAAGCGGTCTAGTTCGGGTTCGAGATTTCGCAGGGCGTTATTGTCTAGCCATTGCAGTTGGTCGCGGTTTTCTGGGCCCAGTTTTGCGTTGAGTTCCTGCTGGAATTGCAGGAGTTCGTTGCGGTCTTGTGGGTGGGCAATGAGGATACTGCCCTTCTCGCGGTAATCGACATTGGTGCCGGTGGTTTGTTCCAGTTGCGTTACCCAGCTTGGCCAGTGCTGCAGGCTTTGCATGCCCAATTGGTAGATTGGGAGTGGGCAGTGGAACAGTTCGGAAAGTGGCGAGATCATGCCGGCGGCGGTGTGGCAGGCGCCCGCAGGTTTTTCCAGGCTACCGGATTCGAACAGGGTTACTTGGTGGCTTTTTTCAGACAAACGCCAGGCTAGAAGGCGGCCCATCAGGCCGGCTCCTGCAATTCCAATCTTTAATTTGGCTTGTGCCACGTTTTAATTCCGGGGTTCGTGCTCGGGCAACTCGGGGCGGCAGCGCTACGGGTAAGCCTTTGCCAGACACGCCGTGAACCCATCCATGGGGGCTCTACTGCGAGGTCCCTCTCGCAGAAGGTCTGGCAAAGGCTTACCCGCATCACTGCCTTCGCATCAAGTTCTGCTATTTCGGAAGGAATCGCTGAAAAGCGTAGCGAGCGGGTGGCTGGTGGTGGCCGCCGGAGCGCAGTAACCGGAGCGTACTTGCAGTACGTGAGGATTACGAGCACCGCCGGACGCCGCCAGGCGCACGCGCAGTAGCTTTTCAGTGATTCCTTATCCCTTGTGGTAAATCTCTGCGCCTAGCTCTTTGAACTTGATCGACATTTCTTCCATTCCTTTGTTGGCTTCTGCTTCCTGTTTTGCCGCGTAGTCGCGAACGTCTTGGGTGATTTTCATTGAGCAGAATTTCGGGCCGCACATGGAGCAGAAGTGGGCGACTTTGCCGGATTCTTTGGGCAAGGTTTCGTCGTGGTACATGCGCGCGCGTTCGGGGTCTAGGCCGAGGTTGAACTGGTCTTCCCAGCGGAATTCAAAGCGGGCCTTGGAGAGGGCGTCGTCGCGTTTGTAGGCGCGCGGGTGGCCCTTGGCGAGGTCGGCGGCGTGGGCGGCGATTTTGTAGGCCATGAGGCCTTCTTTTACGTCTTCTTTGTTGGGCAGGCCGAGGTGCTCTTTGGGGGTTACGTAGCAGAGCATGGCGCAGCCCATGCTGCCGATCATGGCGGCGCCGATGCCGGAGGTGATGTGGTCGTAGCCGGGGGCGATGTCGGTGGTCAAGGGGCCCAATGTATAGAAGGGGGCGCCGTGACAGTGTTCGAGCTGCTCGTCCATGTTTTCCTTGATTTTGTGCATGGGCACGTGGCCGGGGCCTTCGATCATGGTCTGGACGTCGTGTTTCCAGGCGATTTCGGTGAGTTCGCCGAGGGTGCGCAGTTCGCCGAACTGGGCTTCGTCGTTGGCGTCGGCGATACAGCCGGGGCGCAGGCCGTCGCCCAGTGAGAAGCTGACATCGTAGGCTTTTAGAATTTCACAGATATCCTCGAAGTGGGTGTAGAGGAAGTTTTCTTTGTGGTGCGCGAGGCACCATTTGGCCATGATGGAGCCGCCGCGGGAGACGATGCCGGTGACGCGTTTGGCGGTCAGCGGTACGTAGCGCAGCAGTACACCTGCATGAATGGTGAAGTAGTCAACGCCCTGCTCGGCCTGTTCGATCAACGTATCGCGGAATACGTCCCAGTTGAGGTCTTCGGCGATGCCGTCGACTTTTTCCAGGGCCTGGTAGATCGGTACGGTGCCGATGGGGACCGGGCTGTTGCGCAGGATCCATTCGCGGGTTTCGTGGATATTCTGGCCAGTGGACAGGTCCATGACAGTGTCGCCGCCCCATTTGATCGACCAGACGAGTTTTTCCACTTCTTCTTCGATAGACGAAGTGATCGCGGAGTTGCCGATATTGGAGTTCACCTTACACAGGAAGTTGCGACCGATAATCATCGGTTCCAGTTCTGTGTGGTTGATGTTCGCGGGAATAATCGCGCGGCCTTCGGCGACTTCGCGGCGGACGAATTCCGGGGTGATTTGCGGCGGGATGTAGATACCTTCGCGGGCTTTTTGGTAGTCCTTGTCCGTTAGCTGTTCGACCAGCTGTGCGCGGCCCATATTCTCGCGAATGGCGATAAATTCCATCTCGGGGGTGATGATGCCCTGGCGGGCGTAGTGCATCTGGGAGACGTTTTTACCGGGCTTGGCTTTGCGCGGGGCGGGCAGGTTGTCGAAGCGGATATGGTCGAGTCCCTGGTCGGCCATGCGTTTCTGGCTGTAGGCGGCCTGACGGGTGTCGAGAATTTCGGTGTCGCCGCGGGCTTCGATCCATTGCTGGCGCAGTTTGGGCAGGCCGTCGCGGACGTTGGGTGTGTAGTCGGGGTCGGAGTATGGGCCGGCGGTATCGTACACTTGCAGGGGTTCGTTGGGCTCGAACACGGGGTTTTCTTCGTCGCCCCCGACGAGGCTCTGGCCGAGGCAGATTTCGCGTACGCCGACTTTTACACCTGCATGCTCGCCTTCCAGATACACCTTACGGGAGTTGGGAAATTGTTGGGCAGTGAGGTTGTCGAGAAACTGTTTTGCACTGTCGCGGCTGGCGGCGCGGCTTTTTTTATCGACTTTGCTGTTTTTATTTTGCGGTTCGGCGACTTGAGACATGCTAACCCCTTGCGTCATTGCTTGACGATCTAATCCATGAGTGGATTGCCGGGGGTACCAGTGAGGAGAGAGGCGTTCGGGCGCAAAGACATTTAACAAGCGCGCGAAAAAGTAGCGAATTCAGATCTTGTTCCCTACGCGGGGGTTACCCCGATCAGGTTCAACGGATCTCGCAACAGCGATCTCAGCCCAAAGGCACTCCGACAAGTTGGGGCCGAGTATAGTGGTAATTTGACCGGAAGAACAAGTCTTAGAGAATTTGAGGTGTGGTTCTGCGCCCTGAATTAGGTTTGTCGCGGCAGGGAGGTCCGTTGTACTTCGTAGCACTTCTAGTGGCGCCCGGCCACTGGGTAGTAGCTTTCAGGACCAGTGTAAATACGTCCCTGTACGCTGCGTCGGCGACGTCCATGTCGCCGACGCTCCTGAAAGCTACTACCCAGCGCCCGACCTTCGATTCAGACTTCTGACTTCGATTTCACCATCTGGCTTCGTAGTGGTTAGATCACCAGTGTTTTCTGGTAGCTCATTTCGCGGATGGCGTAACTCACACCTTCCCGGCCAACACCGCTTTCTTTTACGCCGCCGAAGGGGAAGTGCTCCGCGCGGAAACCCGGGCCGTCATTGACGGCGAGTAGGCCTACGTCCAGCTGGTTGTAGAGACGTTTGGCGAGGGCGAGGTTTTGGGTGAACACACCGGCCTGCAGGCCAAATGGAGAGCTGTTGATCAGCGAGATCAGCTCCGCTTCATCGTCGAATTTCCGCAGCGGCACTACCGGGCCGAAGGTTTCTTCCGCAACCAGTTCGGCGTCGTCGGCGACGTTGTCGAGGATGGTTGGCCAGAGGATATTGCCTTCGCGCTTGTGGCCATAAAGTACCCGTGCGCCTGCTTTCACTGCGGATTCGATGCGTGCTTCCACTTCGTCGGCAGCGGCGGTGTGAATCAGTGGGCCAATAAATGTGTCGTCCTGCATTGGATCGCCGACGTTGAGATTGGAGGTGGCGATAATGAGTTTGTTGCTGAAGGAGTCAAACACGTCGCTGTGCACGAACAACCGTTTGGCGGCGGTGCAGCGCTGACCGGCGGTGGCGAAGCGTTGGTTGATGGTGGCGTTGACGGCGGCGTCGAGGTCGGCGTCGGGCATAACGATCAATGGGTCGTTGCCGCCGAGTTCGAACAGCATTTTTTTGTAGCCGGCATTCTTGGCGATGGCGTTGGCGGCGGCGGTGCCGCCGGTGAAGTTGATGGCCTGGATTTCGCGGTGGGAGACGGCGTAGCTTGTTGCTTCGATATCGGGGATCAGCATCTGCAAAACGGATTTGTCCATGCCGGCGGCGTAGCAGAGTTCTACCAGAAGTTCCGCAGAGCGTTTGTTTTGCGGGCCCGGCTTGAACAGGATGGTGTTGCCGGCGGCGAAGGCCGGGCCAATTTTATGTACGGCGATGTTGATCGGAAAATTGAACGGGGTGATACACAGGACGGTGCCGAGCGGTTTCCACAGGACTACGCCGATTTTCTCGCGCATGGGCGGGAAGGCGTCGGAGTCGAGGGCTTCGCCGTTGATGTTGCGGGCTTCCATGGCGCTGGCGAGCGCGGTGTTGTAAGCACGGTCGATTTCGATGCGGCTGTCGCTGATGGTTTTGCCGGTCTCTTCGCAAATCAGGCGAGCCAGGTCTTCCTTGCGCTCCAGCATCAGCTGGGCAAGTTTCATCAGGATATTGGAGCGCTCGAACGCGGGCGTGGCCTGCTGGATTTTACGACCGGCAACGAGGGTCTGGATGGCCTGCTCCACCTGTTCTTTACTGTGGAAATCGTAGGCTTCGATCTGCTCGCCGTTATACGGGTTGATAATCTGGTAGTCGGCCATGTTGGGTACCTATTTTTTATTCTGCTTAAACTGTGGGGGCAATTAATTGATAGATAATGCGGGCCCCGGCGATCAAGAGTGCCGCGCGCATAAGATTGAAAAAGACTTCGCTTTTAATCCGGTTCAACAGTGCGATACCAATGCGGGTGCCGATCACCGCTGCAACGGTCAGCAGCAGAATCAGCCCCAGGTGTTCGGAAAAGGCGAAGCCAAGATAAATAAATGCAGGCACCTTGAGCGCGTGGCACCAGGCCTGCATTACGGATTTATTCGCCACGATTTCTTTGGGCGTCATATCCTTACGCACAAAGAACGCGGCCAATAGCGGATCTACGGCGCCGGCCACAATACCCAGGGTGCCGGTGGCAAGGCCTACCCAGAAAAAATTGCGCGGATTGAGGCGGATTTCCGGGAGCTTTTTCGGTTTGAACACGGTGTAAAAAATCAAAACCGCCAGCAGCACCAGTGGCAGTTGTTGCCAATCGAGATTTGCCAGTCCCAGGGTCATGGCGGCGGAACCCAGGGTGCAACCGACAAAGAACGGAATGCACTGGTCCCAGCGGATATGCTCGCGCACATAGACCACGCGCGCGAGGTTGTTCATCAGCTGTACGGCTCCGTGGATCGGCACCAGGGCGCGCAGGGGGATCACCACATTGAGCGCGGCGAACATAAGGATACCGCCGGCGCCGCCAGTCACCGCGGAGATAAACGCACTGACCACGCAGACTAGCAGCAGCAACCCGAGGGCAAGGCCGGGGCTCTGGTCTGGCATCAGGCTTAACAGCGAACCCAACTCCGCCAAGGACTACCCCCACGCTTTGAACAGTGATTATTATCGCGCCGACCTCGAGCGCTGCGAGTAATGCAAGCAGTGATTCGACCGGTTTTTGAGCGATGGCCAGTCTAGCCGTAAGGACAGCTTCAAACCCAGTAGTCCCGGGCCCGAAGCTGGTCATTTAAGGACAGGAAAAGGATGCGAGCATAAAAAAACCGGCGTGAATGCCGGTCTTTTTATATCCACAAACAGCGACGGGGTTCAGCTCACCACGTTGCCGTAGCTCATCAGGCGCTGGTAGCGTTTTTCCAGCAGTTCATCCAGAGGAACAGCGGTCAGTTTGTCCAGCTGTTCGGACAGACGATCGCGCAGGCGCCCCGCCATCAGATCCGGATCGCGGTGCGCGCCGCCCAGGGGCTCCGGCAGTGTCTCATCCACAATACCCAGTTCTTCCAACACACTGGAAGTCACCCCCATGGCCTCGGCCGCCAGCGGCGCCTTTTCCACGGTTTTCCAGATGATATTCGCGCAGCCTTCCGGCGAAATCACAAAGTAGGTGGAGTACTGCAACATATTCAGCTGGTCGCCCACACCGATCGCCAGTGCACCACCGGAAGAACCCTCACCAATTACCGTACAGATAATCGGTGTACGCAGGCGGGACATCACCGCCAGGTTCTTGGCAATCGCCTCGGAGATACCGCGCTCCTCACTGTCGATCCCCGGGTAGGCCCCGGGAGTGTCGATCAGGGTCAGCACCGGCATCTTGAAGCGCTCTGCCATCTCCATGACGCGCTGGGCCTTGCGGTAGCCTTCTGGCTTCGGCATACCAAAGTTGCGCTTCACTTTTTCGTTTACGGAGCGCCCCTTCTCCTCACCAATCACCGCTACCGGGCGGCCTTCCAGACGGCCGATACCGGCAATAATCGCCTTGTCGTCGCCGAAGTGACGGTCGCCGTGCAGCTCGTCCCAGTCGGTGAAGATCCGCTCGATATAGTCCTTGGCGTAAGGACGCTGCGGGTGGCGGGCCACCTGCACGATCTGCCAGGGAGAGAGGTCGGAATACAGAGACTCGGTGAGCTTCTCGCTCTTTTCCCGCAGGCGGGTGATCTCTTCCGCAATGTTCAGGTCGTTGTCATCCCCGACGTGCTGAAGTTCCTTGATCTTGCTTTCCAGTTCCGCAATCGGCTGTTCAAACTCGAGAAAACTGAAGTTCATTTAATTCGCGCCTTGATAAATCTGTGGGCCTGCCAAATGTTGGAAAATGCGACCAAACTACCCCGAACGGTCGCAAACAGGCCTCGTCTACTGAAAATGGCGGCTAGCTTACCGGGATAGGACCACTCAGTCGAGTGCATGCGTTCACTTGACTAGATTCCGACAGTACAGAAAGCCTGAATCGGGAGGCTGGTCGCGCAATACAAATCGCTTGGCGTAGCCTCGAGCGAAGGTGGCGATGCCGGGTGCGGTCTTGCGAGACCTTCACCGCCAAGGATGGCGGTGCAGAGCCCCCAGGGATGGGTGCACGGCGTGTCTCGCAAGACCGCACCCGGCAGCGCCACCGCCACCGAATGACTCAAGTGAAAAATTACTGCCGTTGATTGTAGTTGAGCTGCACCCGGTCCCGGCCGATCACCTCCCGCAGGGACTGGATCAGCTGGTCATTTGGCTCCACTTTCCACTCATCCGCCAGGCGAAACGTGCCGCGCGCGTCGCTACGCTCCACTTCCACCAGCACCGGGCAGGAGCCGCCCACATAGGGACGCAGGCAGGCGCTCAAACGCTGCCCCATCTTCGGCAACGCCTGGGCACTGTCGATCTTCAGGGTCACCCCGATCACACTGCCACTGCGCAGGTCATCCAGCGTGGACACACTGTTCACGCTCATCTTCAGACCGCCACTGTAATCGTCGTGAGAGATAGAGCCCTCCAGCACCAGCAGCGCGTCCTTGACCAGCTTTTCCCGGTGCTCGCCAAATGCCTCGCTGAACACCGCCGCCTCGATCCGCGCACTGCGGTCATCCAGGGTCACAATCGCCATAGAATCGCCGCGCTTGGTCTTCATCACCCGCATACCCACACACAGGCCGGCCACCTTCTGGTTTTCCCGGCCCGGTTTCAGATCGGCAATGCGCGCATTTACCAGGTGCTTGAGTTCATCCTCGTATTCATCGATGGGGTGCCCGGTGAGGTAAAGACCGAGGGTGCTCTTCTCGCCCTCGAGACGCTCGCGAATACTCCACGGGCGCGCGCTGCGAAAATCCTCGTACACATCGCCATCGGACGCCGAGCGCACCACCTCGCCAAACAGGTCCATCATACCGGCGCTGTCGTTCTTGCTCTGCTGCTCGGCGGACTTCACCGCCTCATCCAGCGCGTTAAACAGCACCGCGCGGGAATAATCCAGACCGTCGGCGCTGTTGGTATCCGGGCCAATGCTGTCCAGGGCACCGGAGCGCACCAGTGCCTCCAGCGCGCGCTTGTTCACCTTGCGCGGATCGATACGGGAACAGAAATCGAACAGATCGGTAAAGGGCCCATTCTGTTCGCGCTCGGCAATGATGTTGTCGATGGGGCCTTCACCCAGCCCCTTGATCGCACCCAGACCGTAGATGATGCGGTTATCCCCGCTCTCGGAGACAGGCACGGAGAATTGATAGGTACCCAGGTTTACATCCGGCGGCACCAGGTCCAGCTTCATGGCCCGGCACTCTTCGATAAAGGTCACCACCTTATCGGTCTTGTCCATGTCCGAAGACATGGTGGCGGCCATAAACTGTGCCGGGTAGTGGGCCTTCAGCCAGGCGGTCTGGTAAGACACCAGTGCGTAGGCGGCGGAGTGGGATTTATTGAAGCCGTAACCGGCGAACTTTTCCACAAGGTCGAAAATCTTGATCGCCAGATCCGGGTCTACTCCCTGCTCCTTGGCGCCCTGCTCAAAGGTTTCCCGCTGCTTGGCCATCTCCTCGGGCTTTTTCTTACCCATGGCCCGGCGCAGCATATCCGCGCCGCCGAGGGTATAGCCCGCGAGCTCCTGGGCAATCTGCATCACCTGTTCCTGGTAAACAATTACCCCGTAGGTGGGCTCCAGGATGGGTTTCAGTTTTTCGTGCTGGTATTTGGCATCCGGGTAAGCCACCTGCGCGCGGCCGTGCTTCCGGTTGATAAAGTCGTCCACCATGCCCGACTGCAGCGGGCCCGGGCGGAACAGGGCCACCAGGGCGATCATGTCCTCGAGGTTATCCGGCTGCAGGCGCTTGATCAGGTCCTTCATACCGCGGGATTCCAGCTGGAATACCGCGGTGGTCTCGGCGCGCTTGATCATCTTGTAGGTTTCGGGATCGTCCAGCGGCAGCGCTTCAATCACCAGCGGCTCTTTGCCCTCGATCGCGCGCTGCTCGTCCACCATCGCCTTGGCCCAGTCGATGATGGTCAGGGTCCGCAGACCCAGGAAGTCGAACTTCACCAGGCCCGCGTCTTCCACGTCGTTCTTGTCGAACTGGGTAACCAGACCCGCACCGGTTTCGTCACAATAGAGCGGGGCGAAGTCGGTGAGCTTTGTCGGAGCGATAACCACACCACCGGCGTGCTTACCCACGTTCCGCGCTACACCTTCCAGCTGCAGCGCCATCTCCCAGATTTCCTGGCCTTCCTCGTCGTTCTCGAGGAACTCCCGCAGCACTTCTTCCTGTTCAAACGCCTTGGCCAGGGTCATCCCCGGGTCCGCCGGAATCATTTTCGAGAGCTTGTCCGCAAGGCCGTAAGACTTGCCCTGCACCCGCGCCACATCCCTCACCACCGCCTTCGCGGCCATGGTACCGAAGGTGATAATCTGGCTCACCGCGTTACGGCCGTAATTGTCGGCCACGTAACTGATCACCTGATCGCGCTTCTCCATACAGAAGTCGACGTCGAAGTCGGGCATGGAAACCCGTTCCGGGTTCAGGAATCGCTCGAACAGCAAATCGTATTGCAGCGGATCCAGGTCGGTAATTTTCTGCGAATAAGCAATCAACGAGCCCGCACCGGAACCCCGCCCCGGCCCCACCGGAATATCGTGATCCTTGGCCCACTGGATAAAGTCCATCACGATCAGGAAGTAACCGGGGAACCCCATCTGGATAACGATATCCAGCTCGAAGCGCAGGCGGTCTTCGTACACTTTTTTACGCGCTTCGTAATCCGGCGCATTCTTGTCGAGGATAAATTCGAGGCGCTCGTAAAGGCCGTCGAAAGAAATTTTTTCGAAGAACTCGTTCTCCGTCATCCCCTCAGGAATCGGGAACTGCGGCAGGAAGTACTTACCCAACTGGATCGGCGCAGAACAACGACGCGCGATTTCCACCGTATTTTCCAGGGCTTCCGGAATATCCTTGAACAGCGCCTGCATCTCTTCCGGCGTACGCAGATACTGCTCGGAAGAATAGCGGCGCTCGCGGCGCGGATCATCCAGCGCACGGCCTTCACGGATACAAACCCGAACCTCGTGCGCTTCAAACTCACTATCTTCAATAAAGCGCACATCGTTGGTCGCAACCACCGGCAGATTCAGTTTCCCCGCAAGCCCAACCGCCGCGTGCAGATATTCCTCATCCCCCGGACGACCGGTACGCTGCAGTTCAAGGTAGTAACGCCCCGGAAAAATCCGCTCCCACTCCTGCGCCAACGACTCCGCCTGCGAATTCCGCCCGGCAATCAGGGCACGGCCAACATCGCCATACTTGGCCCCGGAAAGCATCAACACACCTTCGGAAGCCTGCTCAATCCACTCCCGCTCCACAAACCCGTGCCCGTGGTACTGCCCTTCCATCCAGGCGCGGGAAATCAGCTCGGTAATATTGCGGTAGCCCGTGGTGTTCATGGCATACAGCGTCAGCAGCGTAGGCTGCTCTTCCCCCCCCTCCTTCAACCAGAAATCGGCCCCGGTAATCGGCTTCACCCCGGCGCCCATACAGCCCCGATAAAACTTCACCTGGCCGTAGAAATTCGTCTGATCCGTAATCGCCACTGCCGGCATTTCCAGCTCGGCAACACGACCCACCAACGGCTTGATACGCACCAGGCCGTCGATCAGGGAATATTCGGTGTGGATTCTTAAATGTACGAAGGGTTGGGTCATATTTTTTCTATTTGATTTGATTCCGGGGCTCTTTTGCTTTGAGCTCTGTTCCGGGTACGCACCGAGGGGCGGTAAGCCCTTCCGGGACACGCCGCAAGTACATCCATGTAGCTCTGCACCGACATCCCTGTCGGTGAAGGTCCCGGAAGGGCTTACCGCCCCTCGGTGCTTAGTGCAATTCTGGTAATTTTTTGCTTCGTAAGCACGAGAAATCTTATGCGCGTTATTACTGACGAAGTAGTGCGGCCAAATGCGAAGGTGGAGTGCCGGGTGAAGGTTTTCAGGAGCGTCGCAAACAGGATGTTTGCGCCGCAGCGCCCAGGGATGGGTTCCCAGGGGGGCGCCTAGCGCGGTCCTGAAAACCTTCACCCGGTGCTCCACCACCACAAAACGAGACCTAATCGGTCCACCACACCCTCTTCAGAGCAACAGCTCGCTCATGGCACAAACTCAACACCTGTTTTTTCTGAGCGTTAGACATCCGCCCCCACTGACTGATCTCAGCCCCGGAACGAAAACACCCCTCACAGATATCATCGCGATTCAGCGCACACACGGAAACACAAGGCGACTTCACCGGAAACTCAAACGCAGCGTCCGGCTCTTTGTCCTTCACCTTGCTCCAATCACTCTCGGCCATCAATCAGACCTCGACCAACTCTTCCGCAAACCGCTTGCCGTTGGCCACATAAATCTCACTGCTCGCCTTCAGCAACTCAAACGTCGACTCATCCAGCGTCTTCACCACCTTACCCGGACTCCCCAGCACCAGCGAAAAATCCGGAATCTCCGCATTCTCCGTCACCAGCGCATTCGCCCCGATAATGCAGCAGCGGCCAATCCTGGCCCCATTCAAAACTACCGCATTCATACCCACCAGCGAATACTCACCGATCTGGCAGCCGTGCAACGTCACCTTGTGCCCCACCGTCACCCCGGTGCCCACCGTCAGTGGCACACCCGGGTCCGTATGCAACACAGAACCATCCTGGATATTCGCCCGCTCACCTATGGTGATGAGGTCATTGTCTCCGCGGATCACCGCGTTGAACCATACCGAGCTGTGGGGCAGCATCCGCACATCGCCGATCACCCGGGCACCGGGCGCAATATAATGGCCCTCGCCTTCAAGGGTCGGCTGCTTATTGCCCAACCTGTACAGCATTTGACCTCCCAGGGATGGTGTGAGTAAAAGCGGATAAAGGGTGAAATTCAGCCCGGCATTATCCCGCCCAAGGCCCCCGATTGCCACCCTAGAACCACCCTGACCAGCCGGACAGGTCAGCCAATCAACGCCCCCTCCAATGCCAGCAAGCGCGCCTTCATCTCCAGCCCGCCCGCATAGCCTGTCAGCGTACCGTCTGCGCCAATCACCCGGTGACAGGGCACCACGATCGACAGCGGATTGGCTCCGTTGGCCCGGGCCACCGCGCGCACCGCTTTGGGATTACCGATGGCCTCCGCCAGCTCCCGGTAGCTGCGGGTTTCCCCGAACGGAATGGCGCAGAGCGCCCGCCAAACCGATTGCTGAAACGGTGTGCCGGCGGCATCCATAGAAAGATCAAACGACTGTATCTCACCACCGAAGTACGCCGCGAGCTGCTCCGCCGCTGCGTCCGTCAGTTCGGTCGCGCCGCGCACCCAATCTTCCTTCACCGGCAGCGGCCGTTTGCCCCCCTGCAGATCGATCCCCACCAGCCCCGATTCACTGGCAGCGATGCCGAGTTCGCCAAACGCACTGGGGTAAATTTCATAGCAGATCATTTGATCGACCTCTTCTTGAGTTTGGGCTTGGGTTTAGATTTGGTTTTCAGGGATTGCCACAACAACAACGCAGCGTAAGCCCGCCAGGGGCGCCAGGATTCGGCGCGGGCCAGGGCCTGTTTCGGGGTTGCCTTGCGCTCGCCATCGCCCTCTTCCCTGCCAAGCGCGATCAGGATTCCAAGGTCGGACGCCGGGAAGGCATCCGGCATGGAAAGACCGCGCATAGCGGTGTAGTGAGCGGTCCAATCGCCAATACCGGGAAGAGCGGTCATCTGGGTACAGAAGCTCTCGAGATCCGCTGCATCAAAGTCGATATCGCCATTGAGCGTGGCCGCAACGAACGTTTGCAACGTCTTGGCGCGGGTGCGGGTAACGCCGATATCGGAGAAGTCCGCATCGCGCAGCTGCTCCGCGGTCGGAAACAACAGCAGCGACTCGCCTTCGGGTCCGGTAAACGTCTCGCCGTAACGGCTCGCGACCCGCCCGGCAATGGTGGTGGCCGCGGCCACCGAAATCTGCTGACCGAGAATCGCACGCAACGTGTACTCGAACGGATCCCAGGCACCGGGTAGGCGCACGCCGGGAGCTACTTTCAATACTTTTTTTAGCAGCGGATCGGCTTCCAAATGGCCGCGAATCTCATCACTGTCCGCATCCAGGTCAAACAGGCGGCGCAGTTTCTCCCGCAGGGGGTAGAGCACCGCTCCACAACCGTCTCCATACACGCTGACACGCAAGCGCCCCTTATCCGGCTCGTGCGCAACTCTCAACAAGCCACGCAGGCCCTGCAGCTCGAAACTGCGCAGGTATTCCCCCTGCTCTGGATCATCACCGGCAATGACCTGCTCCACGCCCGGCAGGGTGCGCACAGCAAAAAACGCGAGCAGCGCCGGCCAATCGAACGGCGGCCGGTAACTCAGGTAAATCTGAATGGGTTTTACACCGCGATCATGGGGCTGTGCTGTCGCCGACTCGCGGCGAACTTCACTAGGCGTTCGCTGATAGATCTCTTTAAAAACACCATTGAATCGACGCAGGCTATTAAAGCCCGCGGCGAATGCGATCTCCCCCACCGGCAGGCTGGTATCCCGCAGCAGGCTGAACGCAAACAGCGCCCGCTCGGTCTGCCAGACCTGTAGCGGACTCAAGCCAATATGCTCCGCAAACAGCTTGCGCAGATAGCGGCTGGTAATCCCCAGGCGGTCTGCCAGCTGCTCAATGGATTGGGCTTCCCGCTCCGCGCGCATCAGGTTCACCGCGCGCTGAACCGTCGTGGATACCAGCCCCCAGGCCGGACTTCCGGGAGCAGCGTCCGGCCGGCAGCGCAGGCACGGGCGGTAACCCGCGGCCGCGGCTTCTGCGGCGGTGGCGAAGTATTCGACGTTCTTCTCCAGCGGCGGACGCGCCGGGCAAATCGGTCGACAGAAGATGCCGGTGGTTTTCACCGCGGTGTAGAAACGACCATCAAACCGCTTATCGCGGGCGAGACGGGCGGAGTGGCAGATATCGGGGTCAGGTTTCACGTTTAGGTGATCTGTGGCTTGTACTGCCTCCAGTGTACGGACCGGATATCCTCCAAACTAGTCATATTCGGAACTGGCTGACTATTCGCCCCCGGAGAACGAAAAAGCGGGCCATGAGGGCCCGCTCTAGAAAAGTTAGGATCGTACGATTACTGAATACCCAGTACTTCCTTACCCTGGATAAAGGTCACATCCACCGGAATACTGGCATCTTTCAGTCGATCAAGATCCGCCTGAAGCTCTGCGCCAACCACGCCCATATTGTCGAGCAAGTCTTTGGATTTTTTGTAGTCGCCGTCGCCCTGGATGGTCAGGATCAGGTTCGACAGTTTGGTCATCGCCGCCTGCATCTTGTCGAAGTCGACACTGTACTGGCCGGTGGCTTCGTCGCGGGTGAAGGCGCCTTCCTGCTTGAAGAAGTTGAAGCGCATCATGTTCGCCTTACCGTGGGCACTGGCGGCACCGAAACGGACACTGCGGAAAATACCGGCGAGGAAGGTGACGTAGTTGTCCATCAGCTCGCCCTCTTCAATCTCACCCTTGCCGTGCAGCTCGGTGATCATGTACAGGCCGAGGATATCCGCCTTGCCCTCTTCCAGCGCGGAGGAAGTCTCTTTCAGTGCCTGACGCACATTGGCACCGTCGGTAACGGTTTTCTTGATACCGAGACCGTGGGCCACTTCGTGGAACATGGTGTTGCCGAAGAAGGCATCGAAGGTGATGTGCTTGCGCTGGTCTTCCGCGATCAGCACGCCGCTGATGGGCACCAGGATCTGGTCGAACTTCGCGCGCATGGCGTTTTTCAGCTGCAGGCGACGGGTGCCCTTTTTCAGCTGTACTTCTTCGTCGTTCGGCAGGTTGATGGCGATGGTTTTGGAGCCGGCGTTGCTGTGGCCCGCGTAGTAGAGCACATCGTAAGCGTTCAGATCGGAATCGGTTCCCGGGGTTTCCGCCTTGTACTTGTCACCCACCGGCAGGCCGCGCTGCAGTTCCGGCAGGAAGGCGGCGAACTTGGACAGCTTTTCGCTCCACGCCATATCTTTCAGCAGCACATAGGATTCGTAGGCGGTGCGGTAGGCAAACAGCTGGTCTTCGTAGTTTTCGATAGGACCGATCACCACGTCGATGCGGTTGTCTTTCATATCCATCCACGCCATATCGCTGTCGCGGAACTGATCGTTAAGCAGGGCGTCGGCACGGAGTTTCAGGTAACCGGCGAAATCCTGATCTTCTGCCAGCTCCGCCGCTTCGCGCAACAGTGCTGAGGCTTTTTCCAGCTGCGCTTTGTAGGCCTCGCTGTATGGCACCAGTTCAAGATTGCCTTCGCTGTCGCGGCGCACCAGGGAATAAAGACCTTCTTTACCCGGCTGTTTCCAGGCTTCAAATTCCTGCTTGGTCATGTCTTCCGGGTAGAACTCGGCACCCAGGGGCTTGTCGCTGTACCCTTCGATAAACGGCTTGTTGTCGTTCAGGCGATCCCAGGGGCCGTAGTTGATATCGGCGAACTTGCGTGCGGCGCTGTCATCGATTCCGCTCAACAGTTCCTGGGCGGGACCGTAGGATTGCAGCCAGAACAACTGATCCATAATTTTACTGGCATCGATCAACTTGCCGATCATCTGGCGCTGGTTGTCGGACAGGGAGGAAAGGTCTGCATTCAACTCCACCGGCGCATAGATATCGAACCGGGATGGGTCCACACCTTTTGCAATACCACCCGCCTGGGGGCCAGTGGCCGGCTGGGCGGTTTGTTGCTCAGCCTCGGCGCCCGGTTGCGCAGTATTTTCGACGGGCGCGGATTCTGAGTTGATGGTGGTTTTTTCATCAGAAGAGCAGCCGGCAACAATGGCAAGTGCCAGAGCCGATACGGCAAAGAGTGCAGATTTCATTCAGGTTCCTGCCTGTTGTTTTATTGAATAGCGCGAGCCACATTAATTGCGGGCACGAAAGATGTCCAGATACCCCGCAGTGCGCAAGACGTGCCGGATATTTGACTGCAATTATGGGCAAGGATAGAAAAATACGCGGTGCAATTCCGGCCAGAAAAAACAAATCGCGCCAGAGTGTATAGAAACCTGCCGGCAGTACGCATCAGGACAGCAGCTGCGGATCTTCTGTACCAGTTTCTCGCGCGCGCTCCTGCTGCTGCATCCGCCACAGCCCGGCGTAATGGCCATCCGCGGCAATCAGCTCCCGGTGACTGCCCTGCTCCACCACGCGCCCCTGATCCATCACCAGAATCTGATCCGCATCCACCACAGTGGACAAACGGTGGGCAATCACCAGAGTGGTCTGCTCCCGGGATATTTCCTGCAGGGCGCGCAGGATCCCCTGCTCCGAGTGGCTGTCCAGGCTGGACGTCGCCTCGTCAAACACCATGATGGGTGGGTGTTTGAGAATGGCACGGGCGATGGCCACGCGCTGCTTTTCGCCACCGGATAATTTCAGGCCGCGCTCGCCAACGGTGGTGTGCACACCTTCGGGCAACTGCGCGATAAAACCGTCCAGTTGCGCGTGGCGAATCGCCGCCATCACCTCTGCGTCGGTGGCATCCACGCGCCCGTAACGCACGTTTTCCAGAATGGATTGATTGAACAGAACTGTGTCCTGGGGCACCACACCAATGGCCGCACGTAACGAGTCCTGGCTCACCTCGCGTACATCCTGCCCGTCCACCCGGATACTGCCGCCGTTCACGTCGTAAAAACGGAACAGCAACTTGAACAGGGTGGATTTGCCGGCGCCGCTGGCGCCGACAATGGCGACCTTTTGCTTCGGGGCGACAGAAAAACTGACGCCCTTGAGGATTTCCCGCTCGCTGCTGTAACCAAACTGCACATCGCGAAACTCGATGGCGCCCCGCTTGATACCCAGGGTGCCCGCGGCCTCCGCATCTTCAATGGCCGGCTTCACATCGAGAATCGAGAACATTTTTTCGATATTGGCGAGGGAGCCTTTCATCTCCCGGTATACGAAACCGAGGAAATTGAGCGGGATAAAAATCTGCATCATCACGGCATTGATCAGCACAAAGTCGCCGATGGTCATGCTGCCCCTGGTCACATTGACCGCAGCCATCACCATGGCGCCGCACATGGCGGTGGCGATGATCACCGCCTGCCCCGCGTTTAACCCGAACAGCGACAGGCGGTTTTTGCGCCGCGCCTGTTCCCAGGTGGCCAGTTCGCGGTCGTAGTGCTGCGCCTCGTGCTGCTCGTTGCCGAAGTATTTGACGGTTTCGTAATTCAGCAGACTGTCGACCGCGCGGCTGCTGCTCTGGGATTCCGCCTGATTCAGCTCCCGAACGTAGCGGGTGCGCCATTCGGTGGCCACCACGGAGAAGCCGATATAGGCGGCCACGGCGCCGAGCACCAGCAGTGCGAAACTGACGCTGTAATTCCACCACAGCAACCCGACCACCATCAGGATTTCCACCAGGGTGGGGACGATGTTAAACACCATAAAGCGCATCAGAAATCCGATGCCAGCGTTGCCGCGCTCGATATCCCGGGACAGGCCACCGGTGCGCCGATTGAGGTGATAATCCAGATCGAGCTTGTGCAGGTGCTGGAAAACCGCGAGCCCGACTCTGCGCTGGGCGCGTTCAGTGACCCGGCCGAAAATCGTGTCCCGCAGTTCGCCAAACAGCACCGAGGAAAAACGCACAAATCCGTAGGCCAACAACAGGCCCAGTGGCAGGGCGATGGCCGCCGCGGCACCACCGGCCTGATCCAGATCATCGACAATGTGTTTAAGCAGGAACGGCAAGCCAACACTGGCGGCCTTGGCGCCGATAAGACACAGCAGAGCCAGAATTACCGGGCGCTTGAATTCGAGCAGATAGGGAAACAGGGTTTTGAGGGCGCTCCAGTGGACATCTTCCAGAGCGACGGCGGATTTGGGTCTGGGCATGGTCAATCTCGGTGAATCAGGTGCGCAGTATACCTGACCAGACCGAGTTACCTGCGCGGGAAATCGCAGACCCGACCGTTCGGATCAGGACAGCGCCCTGACTGGAACGTCATCCCTGCGCCCGATCGGTGCGTCCAGAACACGGACCAGGAATTCCGTCAGCACCCCGGCGGTGAATCCCCAGATCTCGTAACCTTCGTACTCATAGGCGGGCAGATAGATACGGCGCTGGTCGATGGTGATACGGTCTGTGCGGACGCGCGGATCATCGAAAAACCAGGCCAGCGGCACCCGGAAGATGGCGTCCAGCTCGCCGGGGTTGGGCGTCAGCGGCGCATCGGCGGGCACAATCCCCAGCCATGGAGTCACTTCCACCTGCCAGCGTGTAGTGCGAGTCCACAGGGGGCCGAGCACGCGTACCTGGTCCGCGGGCAGGCCGATTTCTTCGTGGGTCTCGCGCAAAGCGGTGTATTCGAGGGAGGGATCGGTATCGTCCCAACGGCCACCGGGAAGGGAAACTTCCCCAGAGTGACTGGACAGTTGCTGCGAGCGCAGCGTCAAAATGACCTGAGGGTCTGGCTCGTCCGTCAACGCCAGCAGCACCGCCGCGTGGCCGTGTAAATCCGGGCCCTGCGGCACCTGCGCCTGCAATTCATCTCTGACTGCAGAGAACTTCTTTTCTATGGTTTCCAACATGGCTGTTTGATTGCTGCCTCCAGCTCACGGTACCTGTTTCACTATACACCTTCTCCAAAAACGGTTCAGGGGATCAGGTCGCATCCGGCTTCAGCTCCGGTTTGCTTGCTGCTTCCCCCTTGTCCATCGGTTGATGGCCACCTTTCACTCTTTCCCGCAGGGATTGCACCAGCGCGTAATAGATGGGCACCAGAAAGGTGGAAAAAATACTTGCAGCAAGCATGCCACCAAAGACTGCCAAGCCGAGGGAGATACGGCTGGCGGCACCGGCACCGGAGGCAATTACCAGCGGGAAAATACCCAACACGAATGCCAGCGCGGTCATCAACACCGCACGAAACCGCAAGCGCGTGGCCTGTAGTGCAGATTCCTCGATGGACAGTCCACTGTCCCGCTGCAGTACCGCAAACTCCACCATTAGAATGGCCGTTTTCGCAGACATCGCGATCAGCAATACCAGGCCAATCTGAGTGTACAGGTCACTGTCGCGCCCCATAACAAAACAGGCCAGTAAGCCACCGCCGATGGCAATCGGAATTGCCAGCAACACCGCGATGGGAATACTCCAGCTCTCGTATTGCGCTACCAGAAACAGGTACGCAAATAAAATGGCCAGCGCGAACAAAATCGGTGCCAGGTTCCCTGCACTGATTTCTTCCAGGCTGGCGCCGGTCCACTCATAACCATATCCTTCCGGCAAATGGTTTCCCAACAGCTCCATCGCCTGCATGGCCTCACCACTGGAGTAGCCCGGCGCCGCGGCCCCATTAATGGTGACGCTGTTGTACAGGTTGTAGCGCTGCACCGTTTGCGGGGCCACAATAGGCTTCACCTCGGCAACTGAGCTGACCGGTACCAGCCCGCCGCTGTTGGCGCGTACAAAAAAGCCGCTGAGGTCTTCTTCACTGTCCCGGTACTCTGCATCCGCCTGGGCAAGCACCTGGAATACCTTGCCAAAACGATTGAAGTCGTTGACGTAATAACTGCCCAGATACGTCTGCAGAGTGAGATAGACATCGGAAAGCTGCAGGCCGAGGATATGTGCCTTGTCTTTATCCAGCTCCAGCTCCAATTGCGGCGAGGCCGCCTGATAAGTGGTAAATGCCTGGGCAATTTCCGGGCGCTGATTGGCCGCGCCAAGCAGTGCATACAGCACTCCAGCGAGTTCCTGAATTTCCCGCCCCTGCAGATCTTCCAGCACAAACTCAAAACCGCCAATGGTTCCCAGCCCGGGCAACGCGGGCACCGGGAAGGCCCGCACCTGCGCTTCCGGGACCGCAGCCCCAAGTTTCTGTACCTTATTCAAAATGGCAAACTGATCGAGTTCCGGAGTCAGCCGTTCCTCCCAGGGATGCAGTATCACGATCATAAACGCGGTGTTGGATGCGAGACTGTTGGACAGCAGACTGAATCCCGGTACCGCCATCACATGGGCAACACCTTCCAGTTTTTTGATGTCACTGCTCAGTTTTTCCACCACCGGCGCAGTGCGTTTCAACGAGGCGCCATCAGGCAGCTGAACATTCATCATGAAATATCCCTGATCTTCATCGGGGATAAATCCCGTGGGCACCACTTTGAACAAAACAAAACAAAGTGCGCCGACGCCGATAATGGTGGCCAGGCCGAGCAGTGGAATACGTACAAAAAAGCACACCACGCTCATATACAAACCGGTAGCACGCTGCAAAAAGCGATTGAAAAAGCCAAATACCCCGGTCAGCTTTTCACCGTGTTCTCCCTCTCCCTGAGGTGGCCGTAACAGAACTGCACTGAGAGAGGGGCTCAGGGTAAGCGCATTCACCGATGAAATAAGAACCGCGATGGAAATGGTCAGGGCGAACTGTTGGTACATTTTTCCGGTCAGCCCCGGCATCAGCATTACCGGCACAAAGACCGAGAACAGCACGGCGGTGGTGGCGATTACCGGGCCGGTGACCTCGCGCATAGACTCCATCGCCGCCTCTTTGGGCTCCAGCCCCTCGCCCAACAGCCGTTGGGTGTTTTCCACCACGATGATCGCATCGTCCACCACGATGCCAATGGCGAGAATCAGGGCAAACAAGGTGACCGTATTGATGGTCATCCCCAGTGCCAGCATTACCGCAAAAGTACCGATCAGCGACACGGGAATGGCAATGGCCGGAATCAGAGTTGCACGCCAGTCCTGCAGGAATACGAACACCACCAGAATCACCAGTAGCAAGGCGATGATCAGTGTTTCTACGACTTCTGCGATGGAGGCTTTTACAAAACCAGTGGTGTCGTAAATAATTTCCGACTCCAGCCCTTCTGGAAAATGACGTCCCAACTGATCAACCTTTTCGCGAATATTGTTTGCCACGTCCAGTGCGTTAGCATCCGGTAGCTGGTAGATCGCCATCACCGCAGACGGCTGGCCATCCAGTTCCCCGTAGGCACTGTAACTCTGGCTACCCAACTCGACCCGCGAAATATCCCGCATGCGTACGATGCCACCATCCGGCCGGGAGCGGATGCTGATGTTTTCGAACTCTTCCACGCTCTCCAGGCGCCCCTGGGCGAGAATACTGTATTGAAACTGTTGTTCCTGCTTGATTGGCGGCGCACCGATTTTTCCCGCGGCCACCTGCAGGTTCTGCGCGCGAATCGCGGCGATCACATCATTGGCGGTGACATCCAGCGCGGCCATCTTGTCCGGATTCAGCCACAGGCGCATGGCGTAGTCCTGGGCGCCGAGGATCTGCACATCGCTGACGCCGTCGATGCGCGACAGCTCGTCTTTGAGAAAAATATCTCCGTAGTTGGCTAGAAAAAGAGTGTCGAATTTATCGTCCTTCGACAGCAGATTGACCACCAGCAAAATGGTGTTGGATTTCTTCTCTACGGTGACCCCGCTGCGGGTCACCTCATCCGGCAGACTCGGGGTGGCCTGCTGCACCCGGTTCTGCACATTCACCTGAGCGATATCCCCGTCATAGCCACTTTCAAAAGTCACCGTCAGGGTATAGGTGCCGTCGTTACTGCTGGTGGAAGACATATATTTCATGCCCTCCACCCCGTTGACCTGAGACTCAATAGGTTCCGCCACACTGTCGCGCATGACTTCCGCACTGGCACCGGGGTAGGAAGCCGTAACCACTACCGTCGGTGGGGTAATGTCGGGAAACTGGGCAATGGGTAATAGCGGCAGGGACAGCACGCCCGCAAGGGTGATCAGAATAGAGATCACCAGAGCAAAACGCGGCCGTCGGATAAACGTCGCGCTGATCATCGCATCACGCCCTGCACCCAGGGACCGCGGATATCATTTGCCATCAAAATAGGCATCCGGTTCCTTTTCCTGGCCCAGGGGCTCGCCGCGCTCACTATTGGGATCGGGCAGTTTTTGTCCGCTGCCATCGTGCATTTCCGCCTCAATCTGCTCCAGATCGGAACCGGTACCAGAGGCCCCGGACTGACGGCGCTCCTCGGGCGAGACATCGCCTTCGCGGAACTCTGTGACGGGGCTGGTCTGCGCGGGAGGGCGCTCGGTCTTGATACCTTTATAGGGATCCAAAGCGACATTCTGCGGTGCGACTGGCTGCCCATTGGTCACCCGTTGCAAGCCGTTAACGGCAATTCTTTCACCGGGCTTGAGTCCATCTTCCACCGCCCACAAGGCGTTTTCCCGCTGCCCGAGCTTGAGGAAGCGCTTCTCGGCAATATTCTTGTCGTCGACGACATACACGAAATGCCCCTGCATATCCTCGAGTACCGCCGCTTGCGGAACCAGCGGCTTTATCGCTTCAGCACCGGCAAACACACTGATGACAACGCGGGCAAACTGCCCCTGTACCAGCAGGCGCTCCGGGTTTGGGAAGCGGGCACGCACCAGCGCAGACCCGGTCGCCTGGTCGATCTGGTTGTCCACAAATACCACGATGCCAGGATACGGATAGAGTTTTCCATCCGGCTGCTTGATGCGCACTTCCCTCTTTACCGGCGCCATGCCCTGCTGACGACGCCGCTCCGTCTCCTCCTGTACCGCAAACAGGCGATTTTCCGGCACCTCGAAAGTGACGTAGATCGGGTCCATGCGCACGATGGAAGTCAGCGGGTCGGTTCCCGGGCCGACCAGTGAGCCCTCGGTATATTCCGAGCGGCCGATCAGGCCGGTGAGCGGCGCGCGGATTTCGGTATAGGAAAGATTGAGCTGGGCGGTTTCCACATCTGCCTGCATGGCGGCAACTTTGGATTCCGCCTCTTCGAAATTGCCGGTCAGCTCGTCCATCTGCATTTTGCTGATGGCACCGGTTTTAATCAGTTCGCTACCGCGCCGGTAGTTGCGCTGTGCGACCTGCAGCGCGGAGCGTGCCTGCGCCAGATTGGCGCGCTGGTTATCCAGTGCGGCAATAAACGGTTTCGGGTCGATCTGATACAGCAGCTCGCCCTTCTGAACCAGCTGCCCCTCGACGAAATTGCGCGTCTCGATATACCCCTCCACCCGTGGGCGCACCTTGTATTCATCCGTAGCTTCTACCCGCCCCACATATTCGTAGCGCGGTACCACCTGGTGCGCGCGCACCGCCAGAACCTCAACCGGCGGCGGTTTGGGCTTGGCCTGCTCTTCTTGCTTACTGCAGGCCATCGCCAAAATGGCAATTACTAAAACGAGAATACGCGCCATGGAAAACCAGCCATCGCTACTGCACAAAAATCCTACTTACCACTATAGAAGGAAGATGGCTGGCAGACTGGCGCTCACTGCGACCGCGGGTATACTTGCGCCATGAAATTTTGCAGCCATTGCGGCCACACCGTTGTTTTCGAGATCCCCGCCGGGGACGACCGCCCCCGCCACCTGTGCCACGATTGCGGTGCCATTCACTATGTGAATCCCCGTGTCATTGTCGGTACTCTGCCGTACCTGGGCGATCAGGTTTTACTGTGCAAACGTGCCATTGAGCCCCGCCACGGACTTTGGACCCTGCCTGCGGGGTTTATGGAAAATGGTGAAAGCAGCGAGCAGGGGGCGCTCAGGGAGTCTTGGGAAGAGGCCCGCGCCAACCTGCGTGTGGACGAGCTGTTTTCCGTTTACGACATTCCCCATATCAACCAGGTGTACCTGATTTACCGTGGCGAACTCACCGACACCAACTTCGGTGCCGGGCCGGAATCACTGGAGGTGGCACTGTTTGACGAGGGGGATATCCCCTGGGACGAGATGGCATTTCCGGTGATGACGCAGACGCTGAAACACTATTTCAGCGACCGGGAAAAAGGGGCCTTTGGGCTGCACCGGGGGGTGATTGAGCGCAAGCTGTGAGCTTGCGCCCTGGAACTGGATCCCGGCCTTCGCCGGGATGACGGGATGACGGGATGACGGGATGACGGGATGACGGGATGACGGGATGACAGAAAGCTAGTTACAGCGGTCGTCCAGCTTCCACAGATCAAACGCCGGTTCCTCGTAGGGATGGGCGCCGCGCATCGCCGCGAGCACTCCATCCACCACCTCATCCGCACACACGGTTTCCACCCGGAACTCGGGCACGTTTTCCACTTCACCCTGCTGCCCGATAAAGGGCTGACTGCCGTCCAGCGGGCGGAACTGGCCGGTGCCGAGGACCTGCCAACAGCAGCTGTCGTAGTCACCGATACGCCCGGCGCCGGCAGCGAAGATCGCCTGTTTGACCGGCTCCAGATGGGTTTCGGGGATGTAGATACAGAGTTTGTACATGGCGCCTGCGTTGACGATCAGAACATCAGGGTCATCAGCTTGCGCTGGTAAGTGGTCGCCACCGGGTCGCCGGCACCCAGCGCCTTGACGATATCCAGGTAGGCCTGTTTGGCTGCGCCGTCGGCAAAACCCAGGTCCTTGCGCAGCAGGTTCAGCAAAATCTCCAGCGCCTCTTCGTGGCGATCCGCCTGGCTGAGTTGCACCGCCAGCTTGTAAGCGGACTCACTGTCTTCGGGGTTTGCCGCCAGTGCCTGTTGCAGGGCCTTGATTTCGGGAGAGTCAGCCGCGGCCTGCTTCAGCTCGAGCTGTGCCATCAGTTGCTGATAATCCGAATCCTGATCGGCCATCAGGATCTTGCCGAGTATCTCTTCTGCATCATTGGTGCGGTTTTTCTCCAACAGAACGGCGGCGTATTGCTTGGCAATATCCGCGCGCTCACCGGAATCCCCGTAAGCCTGGCGCAGTAACGGCAGCGCTTCGTCCAGCTCGCCCTCACCCACCAGTTTCTGCGCCTGCTGGAACTGCAGCTCCCAGGCCTTGGGCAGGTACTTGTCCAGCATCTCGCGGATTTCTTTTTCCGGCTGGGCGCCTGCGAAGCCGTCCACCGGTTGGCCGTCTTTGAGCACCATGACCGTGGGCAGGCTGCGCACACCCAATTGGCCTGCAAGCGCCTGTTCGGTATCCGCATTGAGCTTCGCCAGCAGGAATTGGCCGGCGTACTCGTTGGCCAGTTTTTCCAGTACCGGCATCAGCTGTTTGCAGGGCTCACACCACTCGGCCCACACGTCTACCACCACCGGGCGCTTCATGGACTCTTCAATCAGTACCTGCTGCGCATTCTGTGCCGTCACATCGACGATAAACTCTTCCACGTCTACTCCTCGTATTCTGCTGTCGGGTCGCAGGGTTCAGTCGAAAGCCGGGGCGACCATAAATGGGCGCATGATACCCGATTCCGGGAAGTTTGCGCTTCCCGCCCGACACTTCCCGATCACTTTTCGCTCAATCACCCTGCGCCCCCTTGGGAGGAACATACTGATCCACTCGCTGCGCGTCGCCCGTGTACTCCATCTGCATGGCTTTTTTAAGTGGTTGCACCAACAATTCCGATTGACCAAGGCAAATATCCGGGTGCAGATATGGCTCGAATGGTTCGGTCTCTTCTCCGCCGAATAGCCACTGCTTAACAAACCCGGAGTCCAGTGGCGCGATCATTGGGAAGCTCTTTTCATGGAAGCGCTCGGTCTCCGGATGTGAAGCCAGAGTAATGATCGAGCAGCTCAGTAAATCTCCCCAAGTTTTGTACAGGCCACAAAAAAAGAACGGGCGGTCGAAACGAAACTCTACCGGGTTCCTGCCGCGCTGGCTTTCCACCCAGGCGGTCGCGGGTATCAGGCAGCGGGACTTGCGATACTCCGGGCGCTGGCCAAGCTTTTTCCAGTTGCTGTTGATGGACCAGTATTTTTTGTGTGGCTTCCAGCCGTCACCGGACTTTTCCAGATACAGGTGCCAGATGGCATTTTCCACCTCCGGCTCACCGTGGCGCCCGGTGACGATACTGACCTTGCTGGTGGGGCGCCGACGGCGCCCGAAGATCATATTCTGCGGGTGATGTACACCGTACTCATCGAGAAAGCGCTCGATACCCGCATCGTCGTCGACATCGAATACGCTGCACATGGGTTGTTGCGTCCTGTTACCAGTTCAGTGAGGAAGGCAGGCGGGGCGAGGACAACAGCTGGGAGAATTTTTGCCAGCGCTGTTCCTGCGAGCCCGCATCTTTTTCCACGTAGTCTTTGACCAGCTGTTTGCCCCAGTTGTAGTTGATAACGTAGGCACCGTAGGTATCCACAAACTGCACACGCTGGGCCGCTTTTTCCGGGCTCATAGCGGTGTATTTCTGAAAACGTTCGATGGCTTCGTCGCGGTCGATGTCACCATCAATATATTCCCGGGCGACAATGTTCTCTGCAAACTTCAGCTGCGCCAGTAAATCCAGAACCTGTTGATACTTTTCTGCACCGGCGGGATCCAGCCCTGCCAGCGGATAGAGGGTTTCTTTTTCAAAGCGGGTTTTCTCATCCCCGGGAAAGGCCAGTTCAATACCGTAATTGGCACTGCCTTCGGCAATCAGCGACTGGGGGCTGAATAGTGGATAGACACTGTATTCGACCCAGCCCTGATCATTGACCAGTTTCTCTTCCAGAAGCGCATTGTAGGTATGGTGACCGGGATAGCCTTCATGGCAACCGAGGTCCACGGCGCGATCGATATGAATGGGGAGGCCGCTGTTGATCTGAATCAGACTGTGGGCCTTACCCTGATACCAGTTGTAGCCGCTCCAGGGTTTGCCCTGAACATATTCCAGCCGAAAACTTTCATTCTTCGGCAACTGGATTTGGGCCTGAGTGCGTTTTTTACATTCGTCAATCGCAGCTTTGAACACGCTGTCCAGTTTGTCTTCGGGAATCCGGTACTGCTCACGGAATGCCTGCACACGAAGATGGAGCGGCTCATCACCGGGGAGCGCCTGATTCAGCGCTGCCAGTACCGGGTCAAAGTCTGCATATTGCTGCACCGGTGGCTCGGTGTCGTAGAGTGCGCGAGCTTCTTTCTGGAAATTCCGAAAACCCGCGTCGGCGATATGGTGCGCATGGGCAACGACGGCCTTCAGCTGGGTTTTCAGGTAGTGCTGGCGCAGGGTGTTCAGGTCTCCCGCGGGCTCAACGCTGTCCGGTAATTGGGCGAGCAGGCGCTCCGCACGGTTGGCCAGTTCTGCCGGCGAGGCACTATCCTCTGCCGCTTCGGCCTTCCAGGGGGCCGGGCCGTAGTAGGCATCCACGTAGCTTTTATCGTGATTCCCGAGCGCTAGGACCAGGCGCACATACTGCTCCGCCAGTGCGTCCAGCGCGGCATCGCTGTGCGACTCCGGTTGCAATTCTGACTTTTCAGCTCCGGAAGCCTCCACCGGATGCTGCTCCGATGTCTTTTTTTCCGTGCCGCCGTCACAGGCGAACTGAAAAATGGCCAGCAGGAATACAACCGCGGCACCGATTCGTCTATCCACAATAGTCTTTCCCATGGTGATTTATCTTTGCAATTCCACCCGCCCGATTTCCGGCGAAAGCCCGGCGAGTGACTGTTTGATCCAGTCGAGAAACAGTTGCACCTTGCGCGTGCGGTGCATATCCCGGTGGGTAACCAACCACAGGTTAGTGCACCACTCCGGCGGCGGTTCAATTAACCGCTGCAGTCCTGGGCGCGCTTCCGCACACCAGTGGTTCAGGGCAGCGATACCCACACCACAGCGAGCCGCATCTTCAAAACCGGAGAACTCATTGCAACGAAATACGATCTGCTCGTCCGGAACCTGTCGGGTAATCCAGTGGAGGCTCGGGATAAAGTCGTAGGCTTCGGTGGGCCCGATAAACCGGTGCCCGGCCAGGTCGTCCAACCCATTGAACGGCCCACACTCCTGCAGGTACTCGGCCGAGGCGTATAGTGCGCTGTTCAGGGAAGTGGCCGGTTGCACCACATAGTCGGGCTCGGTGGGCCTGGCGCCTGGACGGATTCCGATATGCGCCTCGCCATGATCCAGCCGCAGGTGCCGCCGGTCTGCCACCAGCTCCAGGCGCAGGTACGGGTTTTCCCGCTGAAAACCGCGGATCACCGGCATCAACAGCGGAATCAGGGTATTCACCGTGGTAATTACCAGAGACCCCTGCAGTGTTTCCTCGGCGCCCTGCATTTTACCCACCAGCAGATCCAGCTGGTCCTGCATGTTCTCCGCAGCCCCCATTAGCATCTGCCCCGCCTCGGTGGGTACATAGCCCCGCGGGTGGCGGATAAACAGGCGGGTTTTCAACGCCTTTTCGAGCGCATCGATACGTCGCAACACCGTGGAGTGGGACACTTCCAGCTCAAGCGCGGCACCGGACAGGGTGCCCGCTTTGGCGACGGCCAGAGCGTAATGCAGATTGTTCCAGTCCTTGACCGAGTTCCCCGCCACAAGCGGCCCCCCTAGGTTATCCAGCCCAACGCCCATTCACGGCAGACTCTAGCCCGACCAGGACTTCTGTGCAAATTTGCACAGAAACATTGCGCTCACGGCATTTCTGTTCCTTTGTGGCTTCCCCAGAATAGCCCCATACCCCAGCACCCAAGCGGGATCACCTTTCGGAGGAACGAATATGAGCACCCCACGTAAACCCCACCTGCTGGCCCTGGCCGGCAGTCTGCGCAAGGATTCCTGGAACCGCCAGCTGGCTAGCGCTGCAGCCAGGCTGGCTCGCGAGGCCGGCGCCGAAGTCACCGAAGTTGACTTGCGCGAGTTCCCGCTGCCGCTGTTCGATGAAGACATCGAGGCAGCGGCCATACCCGAGGCGGCGAGCCGCTTGAAAGCCCTGTTCGCTTCTGCGGACGGTTTGCTGATCGCAAGCCCGGAGTACAACGGTTCGGTAAGCGCGGCATTGAAAAACCTGATTGACTGGGTCTCCCGCCCGGACGGACAGTTTGGGCGAGCCGAGGTATTTCAGGGCCGCCGCGCGGCACTCTTCGCCACCTCGCCAGGCGGGCTCGGCGGCATGCGCGGACTGAATCACCTGCGCGACATTCTGCAGCCACTGGGTACCTGGATTGCCCCGACCATGCTGGCGGTACCTTCATCGATGACTGCATTTGTCGACGGCAAACTGGTGGACGAGACCGCAATAGCGCAATTACGCGCACTGGTACACGACACGTTGCACGCGATCGAGGTTACCCGCCTGGGCGCAACCAGCGCCGCCTGATCGCAGGATATGCCGCACCCTTGCGGCATTCGATTACTCGTCTAATTGCCTCGTCCAAAAGCGCTGCATTTTCAGGAACAGGAAAGAAGCGGTCCAGGTAATCATGACCAACCCGGTCAAAGCCTCCAGTCCTGCGGTAAAACGCAGGGCGCCGTGAGGCTCGATATCACCGAACCCGAGCGACGTATAATTAGTAAAGGAGAAATAGACGCAATCCAGCATGGCGCCGTCGAAATTCCCGGTTAGGGTGCCAAACAGCGGTGAGTGATACATAAAGTAGTAACCCACTGCAAACATCCAGATCTCGAGAATATGGGCAATCAGCGCACCGAACACCCCGATCAGTACTGCCACGTTACGGCGAAACTTCCATCGATGTGATACCCAGAACAGCGCATTGAGCGCCTCGTGGTGAATCACCACCGCGAATGCCACCAGGAACATATTGATCAGGATTGCTACCAGCATCTCAGCGCCGCTTCTGAAAAAAATCTCGCACCAGAGAAGCCGCCTGGTCCTGCATCACACCACCTTCCACCTGTACCTTGTGGTTAAAAAATGTCTGCTCGGGTAACTGTAACTGGCTGGCAACCACGCCGGCACGGGGCTCGGTGGCGCCGTATACCAGCCGGGCGATTCGCGCGTGCACCAGGGTGCCAAAGCACATGGTGCAGGGCTCGATGGTTACGTACAGCGTGGCCCCGGGCAGGCGATAATTCTGCTGATGTTGCGCAGCGGCGCGTATAGCCATGACTTCTGCATGGGCGCTGGGGTCGTAAGCAGAAATCGGCTGATTAAAGCCCTCACCGATAACCTCACCCTCCAGCACCACTACTGCGCCAACAGGTACTTCGCCCAATTGAGCAGCCTGCTCGGCCAGGGCAAGGGCTTGCTGCATAAATATAAAATCGCGCGGTGTCGCCACGGTTCACTGTCCTGATAGTTACTCTGTTCTGGTGGTATGCATAATTGTATTACTGACCCCGCTCCCGAACATCGCCCGGATCCATGATCAGGCGGCGCAAAAGAAAGTCCGCCTCCAGATGCAGCTCGCTTTGTGACTCCAGTTGCTGGCGGGCCTCGCGCTTACCCTTCCACGCAAACGGCGTCATGGTAAGAAAATCTTTGACCGCTTCGTTGTCGTTCATGTGTAGCGGAAATTCACAACGCATTTCGCTTTCGGGGACCAGCCCGGAAATAGTCGCCGGAGCGCTGTGTTGTTGCGGATGCGCGTAGAGCCGGGATTTAAGGCTCCACAGGTGATCAGGGCCGGGAGATACATCGAGCAACACGCCACCCGGTTTCAAAACACGTACCAGCTCTTCCGCAGGACCGGGCGCAAATACGCGTAATACCGCGTCCACACTGGCATCGGCCACCGGCAGATGAAAACTGCTGGCAACCGCAAACTGAGCGTGCGGCTGTTTTTTTGCCGCGAGCCGCACACCCGCTTTCGCGATATCAATACCGTAAATCAAGTTTTCGGGCCAGCCGCCGCTCCCCAGTTGTCGCGCGTAATAGCCCTCGCCGCAACCGATGTCCAGCAATACGGGGGCTTGCACGCCCGCGGTAACGGGCCGCAATTGGGCGCAGATCGCTTCCACCAGCGGCCGATAGTGGCCGGCCTCGAGAAACCGGCGGCGCGCGCTCAACATTTCCGCGGAATCCCCCGGTTCACGGCTGCGTTTTTGCTGCACCGGCAGCAAATTCACGTAGCCCTCCTTCGCCCGGTCAAAACTGTGGCCGTTGGCACAACGCCAGCTTCGGCTTTCCAATTGAAGGGATTCACTGCAATGGGGGCACTGCCAGATCATGCGTTTTCGCTGATTTCCTGTAATTGCTGTACTGCGGATTTGTTCAGAATCAGATCTGCCGCTTTTTCAGCGATGGCAATCACCGGTGCGTTGGTGTTGCCGCTGATGAGGGTGGGCATTATGGAGGCATCCACCACACGCAGTCCATCCACACCACGCACGCGCAATTCACTATCCACTACAGCGAGCTCGTCCTGGCCCATCTTGCATGTCCCCACCGGGTGATAGATGGACTCCGCTTTCTGGCGAATAAAATTGGCGATGGCGTCTTTACTGGTGAGCGACTTTTCTGGCAGCCACCGGCGCTTTTGCAACTTATTCAGTGCGGGTTGCTCGATGATGTCCCGCGCCATTTCAAAGCCCTCTATCAGTACCTGCAGATCTTCCGGCTCTGCCAGATAGTTGGGTTGAATCGCGGGTAGCGCGCGCGGGTCACGGGATACCAGACTGATCTGGCCTCGGCTCTTGGGGCGCAGGGCGCAAGCGTGCAGTGAATAACCGTTACCGGGACGCTTGTCGAGGCCGTGATTAAATAGTGGCGCCGCGCTCAAGTGGAACTGGATATCCGGATGCTCTCCAGCAAGACCAGAACTGGCAAAGCCTCCCGCTTCCGCCACATTGTTGGTCAGCTTTCCTCGGTTGAGCAAAAGGTACTCGGGAAAATGCATTGCCGCGCCCAGCTTGGACAGAAACGCATCGTTAAAGCCAACAGGGCGATTAGTTTCCACCACCTGGGTAATATCGAGGTGATCCTGGAGATTGCGTCCCACACCGGGGAGGTGGCACTGGGGAACAATCCCCAATTTTTTTAGTTCATCCTCGGGGCCAATACCTGAGAGCATCAGTAGTTGAGGCGACTGAATAGCACCTGCACAGAGAATGACTTCCTTATTCGCCACCACGCGCTGACCATTGACCAGCGTGACGGCACTCACCCGATCGCCCTTGAATTCCAGTCCTGCCACCGGAGAGCTGGTGTAAATGCTTAAATTGGGGCGCGCTTTAGCCGGATACAGATAGGCCGTGGCCGACGAGCAGCGGCGTCCGGCCTTTTGCGTTACCTGGTAAAAACCAACACCGTTTTGCTGGTAGCCGTTGAAATCGTGATTGTGGCGGTGCCCGGCCTCCTGCGCGGCACTTACAAAGGCGCGCCCCGCCGGCGATTTCCATTTCAAGTCAGAAACAGACAGCGGTCCAAAGCCACTGTGCCAGGCATCACTCCCTCTCTGATTCCCTTCCGCCAGCAAAAAATACGGCAACATCGCATCCCACCCCCACCCGGGGTTACCCGCGTGCTCCCAGGCGTTGTAGTCACCGGCGTTACCGCGGATATACAGCATGGCGTTGATGGCGCTACTGCCCCCGAGGACTCGGCCGCGGGGCCAGAACAGGCGGCGGTTATCGAGGTTAGCCTGCGGCTCGGTGTAGTGGTGGAGATTGAACCGCTTGCCCGGCACCAGATAACCGATCCCCACTGGCATCTGAATCAACAGGTTGTGATCTGAGGGTCCGGATTCCAGCAAGCAAACCCTGTTTTGCTCGTCTTCGCTAAGTCGGTTAGCCAGCACACAGCCCGCCGATCCTCCTCCGACAATCACGTAGTCGTACACTTTGCTTCTCGCCATGATCTTCTCTCGCTGAAATTTATGCTTGTTATCGTGAGCGGCAGGACGAACTTGTGGCCTGCGGCGCCCAATCTAGCACTGAACTTTCACTGAACTCTTGTCAAAACGTGGCAAACCCCGCGCCTTTCCGCCCATTAAACGCGCGATTTCGAAATCCGTTAGAGATAAGCCGCTATTCGCGGCCGTCGCCCCAGCAATTGTAGACCTGAGCCGTGCAAGTCCGATGATTGCCCGAGACAGACGATGGCAACGTAAGCGCCAGTCAAATCAGCAGGAAAAGGCGGTCGGGAAGGAGGATCAAAAAGAAGGAAGAAAGAACAAATAGCAGAGAAACGAGATGTCAGCGGAGAGGTAAATCGGGCGCCCGAACTTCGAGCACCCGACTTTACCCGGTCATGTCTCCGGGAAGCTTACAGCGCCACCGCGCGGCCAGCGCGCTGCCCATCGGCACTGCGCGCGCGAACGGACTGTACGGACTGAGGCGCCACATCCGCAGACAGCGGCAGCCACTGCTCGCCGTCAAAGTACTCCAGTGCCAGACCCGGGTACGGCAGAGCGGTCTTCACACTCTCACCATCCACTACGGCTCCGGGCACCGGCACCCGATAGCCGATCCCCGCACGATCCAGCTTGAGCAGCTCCTTGTTGCCCAGAGCGGCGGAAAAGCCTGACCAGTCTGCGGCAACGGCCGACTTGTCCACAAAAGTGGTTTCACCGTTAAAGCTCTGACCTTTCTGCAGCGGCAGTTCCCACTCGGCCTGATGCCAGGCGCGCTCCGCCAAGGCCAGCAAGCGCGGGAAGACCTGATACTCGACCGCTTCATCGGTCCGCACCACCTCACTCCACAGCTGGCCCTGTATGCCGCGCACCTGACTGGCAAATTCCATTCCCGGCGAGGTAGCTTCCCAGCTTTGGCCATCGCGATTGGGGTAGAGCTCCGCCAGCTGGGCAGTATTTACAGGCGCATAGCTAAACGTCTTGCGCGTATCGGTATAGCGAGAGGCCCAGTAGTAACCGCGCTCTTTCGGGTCCACTTCCTGAGGCATATCAAAGTACAGGTAGTCCGAGTGTGACTGAACCAGGTCGAAGCCGGTTTCCGCAAAGTGCACACTCTCGTCACCACCACCCCAGAACAGGGGCGCCCAGGAATTCACATAGTTGTTCGGTGTCGCCAGCTCTTCGCCCGCGTCACTGATTTTTTTCACGCCGTCGTTCCAGGCTGCCATGGTCGGGATACCCGCATCCGCCACCAGCTTGCTGACACGTTTGGCGTAGAGTTCACCCAGCTCATCAATGGCCTTTACTTCACCACTGGCGACCAGTTTCTGGCACTGGGGGGAATTGGTCCACGGCTTACTGCGCTGCTCTGCACCGACATCGCCCTTATCGGGGTTCTCGCCGGGACCTACCTCAAAGGCGTCGGCCGCGAGAATATTCACCGCTTCATCTCCACCAAAGTGCCAGGTTTTCAGCGGGTGGCCGGCGCGATCGTGCATGGCCTTCACTTCACCGATCAGCTTGCCGACGAAGTTATAGGTTGAGTCCACGCAGGGGTTGATGTAGCTGTCGTCGTAAAACTGAACGGAGAGATATTGAGTGTCGTCCTGTGGATCGATCAGGCGATAGGCGTTTGCTGCTTCCGCATCGGAATCTTTCAGCTTGCGATACCGCGCCTCCATCGCCACGACCGCAGAGCGCGCGTGGGCCGGCATATCAAACTCAGGGATCACTTCGATATGGCGATCTGCCGCGTAGCGCAGGATTTCTTCGTAGTCTGCAACGCTGTAGAAACCACTGCCGAAGTTGTCCGCAAAAGGACCGGACCCCAACTGTGGCAGCAGACAGCGATTCTCTTCCAGATCGAAGCAGCGCTGACTGCCAATCTCAGTCAGTTCCGGCAGGCCCGGAATTTCCAGGCGCCAGCCCTCGTCATCAGACAGGTGGAAGTGGAATCGGTTGAGTTTGTAGGCCGCCATCTGGTCCAGCAGCTTGATGATCACTTCCTTACTGTGGAAGTTACGACCCACGTCCACAAACATGCCCCGGTGCGGGAAGCGCGGTGCATCTTCCACAATTGCCTGAGGCAGGCTGGCACTGTTCAGGTCCACCAGGGCAAGCAGGGATTGCACACCGTAAAAAGCACCGCTGGCATCGGCACCCACAACCTCGGCACCCTGCTCGCCTACGTTCAGGCGATAGGTCCCGGCGGGAGGTAAAGAGGCTCCGGCGGGACGGTCATTAAACGCCGTCGCATCCACCTTTATGGATACCGGATAGGCAGCGTCGCCATTGGCGGACAACTGCAAGGTTGCGAGGCGCTGTTCCAGCGCATTCACACTGCCCGCATCCAGGCCTTCTGCCCGCAGTTCGATACCCGCGTTCAGCTGGATAGCCGGCGCTTCCGACAGCTCGACCGAGGCAGGCTGGGGGATAATGCGACCGCGCCAGTCCTGCTCATCGACAGGCTGTACATCGGCGGTGAACTGCTGGAAGCGACTGCCTGCAGTGGCCAGGGTATTGGCGTCGTCTGCGGCCCGCTTCCAGTTGTCTGCGTCATTCTTGTTAATGGGAAGAACAATGTCTGACAGGTCATCGGTATCCGTGGAGCGAATCACATGAGGTTCGCCAGCGGCATCCACCACGAACAGGCGCGGCTGGAAATCCGACTCGAATTGCATCCAGCTTTCCGCCAGCAGGTCGAGTTCGACGGTTTCCCCACTGCCGATACCGGCAAACTGTTCGTTGGGAATCAGGCGATGCAGATCGCCATTCACTCTTTCCAGGGTAAACGCATCGGTATTCAGCAGCGCCAGAGAGCGGCGCACACTGTGGAAATAGAGAGTCCAGTCACGCTCGTCGGCAGCCACGGCCGGACCGTTATTGATCAGGCTGATGCGATAAGTGGAGCAAGTCGCGCCACTGCCACCGGCCTGTTTGCACTGGGCTCGCAGGGCGTCATCCACCCCCTGGAAATTGAGCAGTACTTCCTGAGTGACATCGAAATTCGCGGCGATACGTTCGGGCGCAGGTACATCAGCGCCCGCCAGAGTCTCGGCGGCCGGGGCTCGGGAGGACTCCGGGTCCGCACAGGAGGCAATAAAAGCTGACAGGGCCAGGCTGGCAAAGAGTGGGATCCGTCTCATGGATGATCTCTGTTTTTGGTGGGTGCCCTGCGTCCAACATAATCAGACAGCGCACTCGTGGATTCTTATGTTGTATGCGCGGATTTCAGAATCCGGCCAGCGCAACACAATAGCGGAAAAGACAGCGCTGTCAACCGCGGGTACTCAGCGAACGGGTAACCGTAAAGGTCAGCTACACAATTGCAGATCCGATTACCCAGCGAGCGCCCGGAACTCGACACTGAACGACCTTCACAAACATGACCAAACCTGTGCCAAAAGTCTGCGACCAGGAAACCACGATCACTTTTGCCCCCTCTCAATAATGAATCAGCGCAGCGGTCACTAGACAATGTTTTTATAACCAGCACGGTGACCATACAGTTTTTATATTAAAAAACATTGGCAGAAACATCCCCGCAGGCCTCGCAAACTGGGCAAAACTCAATACATTCAGCACTGACGGGGCTCGCAGCGTAATGACTGAATCTGGCACAATTTTCACAACCAGCATTGGCACTTTTCCGTTTTTTGTGAGATACAACGTCATGTTCAGGGTGAGCCATAATAAATTCAGTGGTTGTTCAGTAGCCAACTGAGCCAAGTAAATACTCCCCGGGGTGGAAAAATGGATTCTCGCAGCACTCGGTATCTTCCCACTAAGCGCCTGGCCAGAGCCGTGCCGGCAGCGCTTGGTCTCATTCTGCTCCCCATTTCCTCCACTCTCCTGGCTGACGAAATTTTCATCCCCGATTCCAATGGTGCACTGAATCTCCAGGCCGACAACGCCTTCTTCATCGACAGTGCCTTTGGCATGGACAACAACGCTCTATACGAATCCGCAGAAAACCTCCGCAACAATTCCATGGGCATGATCCACCGCCGCCTAAATCACCAGTGGCTGGAGCAGCACACCCGCCCCAGTGAGTACGCGGACAAGACCGGCGGCCGCGCGGTAAATGAAATCCTGAAAATGGGCTTTAAAACCTACATGGAACAGCACAAGCGCAGCAAGCAGCACCCGCTCCTGCGCTACACCCAGGGCGAAGGCAAATTCAACTTCAACAATGCTCTGGACTACGACTTCCGCCTGTCAGACGACAAATTCAAGATCTCGGTTGAATACGAGTTCTGAAGTCCGGGCTTCTTCGCACTGCTAACCTGCTAAAATCTCCGCCACTTATTCCACAGGCGGAGAATCCCGTGTCCGACACCGTCAATACACCAACCCAATTCAATCAACTCCCCCACGCCGGCGTGCTGTCGAAGCTAATGGCGCTGCTCTACGATGCCCTGATCGTGGCAGGCCTGTGGATGGTTTACGGGTTCTTCGCCATGCTGGTGGCATCGACATTTGGCGGCCTGCACTGCCAGCCGGAACACGTGGATTACACCCCTTGCGTGGGCGGCCCCGTGTATCAGCTCGGCCTGGCACTTGTCACAGCGGGCTATTTTTTCTGGTCGTGGCGTGCGGCGGGGCAGACCATCGGTATGCGCGCCTGGCGCCTGATGGTGGCCAACAATAACGGTATGCAGTTGAGCTGGTACCAGTGCTGTATTCGCGCAATAGTGGGCCCGATCTCGTTAGCGTGTTTTGGCCTGGGTTACTTTTGGGGATATTTCCGCGCAGACCACGCCAGCTGGCACGACCTGGCATCCGACGCCGAAGTGCGCCAGCTGCCGAAAAAGAAAAAGAAGTAAGACACGAGACCCGGACGGTAGCGAATTGCGAAGGTGCCAAAGCCGGGTGCGTCTCCGAGAGGCCTTCAAAAACAGGATGTTTTTGCAGAGCCCCCAGGGATGGGTTCACGGCGTGCCTCTCGGGGACGCACCCGGCAGCGGCACCGCCACCAGGCTGGAAATTGTTACACCAGCGAGGCTTACCTCGCTCGCTTCAATAGCGCCCATCCCAGCAGAAAACTGGCCAGAATCGGCACGATCACCGCCACAAATGGTGGGAAACCGAATACCACCGAAGACGGGCCCAGCATATCCTGCACCGTTTGAAACACGATGCCCACGATCACCCCGGTAAACACCCGCAGGCCAGTGGTCACTTCCCGCAACGGACCGAAAATAAACGAGATGGCCATCATCACCAGGCCGGCGATCGTGAGCGGCTGCAATATCTTTTTCCAGAACGCCAGCCAGTAGCGCGCTGACTCCTCTCCCTTTCGGTCGAGGAATCGACCATAGGACCAGAGGTTGCGCGGTGACAGATCCGACGGCAGTGGCACTACCAGGGAAAACAGATTCGGAGACATGTCCGAATCCCAGGTTGACTCGACCTGGGTGGTGCTGCTTGCGCGCTCCGGGGTCAGGCTTGTCTGGCGGCTGTTCTGCAATTCCCAGCGGCCTCGAACGTAATAACCGCGCTCGGAAAAAACCACCTGCTCCAGCTGGTAATCCTGATCGAATTTGTAGCGAGTAACTCCGAACAAGGTGCCGCCGGGCAGTGCGGCATTGAAATGCACAAACTCGCCTCCCTCGAACAACCACAGCCCCTGCTCCAGGCCAGAATTCTCAAACTCCCCTAATGCAATCGCGCGTTCGCTCTCCGCCGTTTGGTTAGTATAAGGAATCACCAGCTCAGCAAGAGCGAGCCCGAGCACTATTACTACCAGAACAGGCTTCATTACCGCCCAGGCGATACGGCCTATGGATATTCCCGCTGCACGCATGACCGTCAGCTCGCTGGTTCCGGCGAGCGTGCCGAGCCCCACCATGCAGCCCACGAGAGCCGAAAAACCGAGCTGGCTGTATATACGCTCTGGCAGCGTCCACACCACATATTCGATCATATCGGTGAACTGGTAGTTACCGCCGAGATCTCCGAGGCCGTCAACAATGGCCGAGATCACATCCAGCCCAAGGATCACCATGAGCACCGCAAGGATCGCCAGAGTAACTGTACGGGCGATGTAACGATCAAGCAGGGACATGCTCACCTCCTTTATTCGCGCCACCACCTCCGCGCTTGCGCGGTTTCTTGAGTTTGCGACCGCCCAACAGGAATAAGCCGAGGATCAGGAACGGTGGGTGTACCAACCAGATCGCCCAGGCCTGCTCAATCTTGCCGTCTTCAATAGCACCGCGAACCCCCTGCAGCGCAACGAGATAAATAATGTACAGCAGCACCGCCGGGATCATCTTGGCGTAACGGCCCTGACGCGGATTGGTACGGCTCAGGGGAACCGCGAGAATCGCCACCACCAGCACCAGTACTGGCAAGCTCAAACGCCAGTGCAGATTCACGCGCTCACGAGGGTCTTTACTTTTCCACAGCGCGGCGGTAGACATGGATTGCAGTTTTTCGCTGGCCTTGGAGCGCAACCTCGGCACCTCCAGTAAAACCTCGTAACTGGAAAAGGCCATCTGGCGATAATCGCTTTGCCCCGGCACGCCTTCGTAGCGGTAGCCGTCACGCAGTACCAGGTAGCGCAGGCCGGTTTCCGGGTCTATCTGCTGCACCCCTTCGCGGGCCACGGTAACGATCTGGTGATCGGTCTCAGTGTCACCGCGGGAATTGCCCAGCTCTGCCAGAAACACGTTGTGCATGGTGGAACGGTCGTCGCTCAGCCCCTCGGCGTAGTACACCGCGCGACCGCCGCCGGTGGCGACAAATTTCTTCGGCACCAGGTGATCGAATTCATTGCGTGTCTTGTCGGCAGTAAGCAGGTGGGAGGTCCGCTCGATCCCGGTGGGCGTGAGATACAGGCTCATGGCCGCCACAAACGCCGCCACCATCAGCGCCGGTACCAGCGTATACCGCAACAGCTGGCGCTCGCTGAATCCGCAGGCGTGCAGCACTGTCATTTCGCTTTCGATATACAGACGGCCGTACGCCAGCAGAATGCCGACGAAAAAGCCCAGAGGAATGACGAGCTCGAGGAAGCCCGGCAGGCGGAAGCCCATCAGAGAGAACAGGATTCCGGCGGAAAGATCGCCCGCCGCAGCTTCCGCCAGATACTTCACAAAACGGCCACTCATGACCATCAGCAGCAACACGGCGCTGACAGCTAAAGTTGCACCGAGCAACTCACGGCAGAGGTAGCGGAAAATAATCACTGAACGACCAGCTTCCCTGATTGCACTGTAAGAATTGAAGCGATTGGAAATGCGATTCCAGCTTATCGGTCTTGGTGGATGTCAGAGTAGAACATCCCTTCAGAGGTTCCCGAGCAAACTAATCCTTCTCGGGTTAAACTTGTGCGGCGCATTATCACCAAAAAGCCCGGCAATGTCTCGGTCCGCCATCGTTTCTCTGGATTACCGACAGCAAGACACCCCCGAGCCCGCATCATCCGGCTCCAGGCGCTCGTCTGCATCCACGCCGCGGCAAGCGACAAAACCATCAAGGAACCTATTACATGCAGTTTACCGCCAAGGTCACCGACATACTGAAACAGCGTACCGCGTGTGCGATCATCGCCGTTGACAACAAGAACCGCTTCACCGACAGCGGCAGCGCACTGGACAAGGCAGCCGGTGGCAACCTGGCCAAACTTCTGAAGCGCGGCGACCTGGGCAGCGCCACCGGCAGCACCCTGATAGTGCCGAACCTGGAGGGCGGCGCCGAGCGTGTACTACTGGTGCGCAGCAGTAAAGCTCCAGTCTCCCAGGTCGAGTTCCGCAAACTGGCCAACAACAGCGCCCGCGCTGTCAAAAACCTGAAAGACGCCACCTCTTTCCTGGCCGAAGTCACCGTAAAAGACGCCGACGCCACCTGGCAGGGTGCGCAACTCGCCCTCGCCGCCGGTCTCGCCACCTACAAATTCACGCGCTGCCACAGCGACGCCAAGCCCAACCCGCTTGCCAAATTCACCGCCCACGCCCCGGACAAAAAGCAGCTGAAAGCCCTGCAGAAAGGTGTGGAGTTCGGCGGTGGCCAGGCGCTCGGCAGCAACGTCGCCCGCGAACTGGGCAACCTGCCAGGCAACATCTGCACCCCCAGCTACCTGGCAAGTGAAGCCAAAGCACTGGCGAAAAAACACGCAAAGCTCTCCACCACGGTGATGGACAACAAGAAGATGGAATCCCTCGGCATGGGCGCATTTATGAGCGTGGCCAAGGGCAGCGACGAGCCGGCGGCGATGATCGCCATGAACTACAAGGGCGGTAAAGCCGGCCAGAAGCCGATTGTGCTCGTCGGTAAAGGCATTACCTTTGATACTGGCGGCATCAGCCTGAAGCCCGGCGCCATGATGGACGAAATGAAGTTCGACATGTGCGGCGCGGCCAGCGTGTTCGGCGTGATGAACGCCCTGGTGGAAATGAATGCTCCGGTCAATGTGGTGGGCGTAGTCGCTGCGGCAGAAAACATGCCCAGCGGCCGCGCCAGCAAGCCGGGGGATGTCGTCACCTCCATGAGCGGCAAGACCATCGAGATTCTCAACACCGATGCGGAAGGCCGTCTGGTACTGTGTGACGCCCTGACCTGGGCTGGCAAATTCAAGCCCAGCGTAGTGATCGACGTGGCCACCCTCACCGGCGCCTGTGTAATCGCCCTCGGTCACCACGCCACAGGCCTTTACGCCAACCAGGACAAGCTTGCTGAAGAGCTGATCGCCGCCGGCGAAACCACCGGTGACCGCGCCTGGCGCATGCCGCTGTGGGACGAGTACCAGCCCATGCTGAACTCCAACTTTGCCGACATGCAGAACATTGGCGGCCGCGAAGCCGGCTCCGTGACCGCCGCCTGCTTCCTCGCCCGCTTCGCCGAAGACTACAACTGGGCCCACCTGGATATCGCCGGCAGCGCTTGGAAATCCGGTGCCGCCAAAGGCGCGACCGGACGCCCGGTACCTCTGCTGCTGCAATACATCCTGAATAAAAAATAATCAGGACTTATTCGACACCCCAAACTTCGGGCGAAGGTCCTGATACCGGCAACGGTTCGCAGGACCTTCTGCGAGAGGGACCTCGCAGAAGAGCCCCCAGGGATGGGTTCACGGCGTGTCCTGCGAACCGTTGCCGGTAGCAGGACCGCCACCTACCCAGGATC